>NZ_CP118974.1:0-660790 GCF_029024305.1 Mammaliicoccus vitulinus | reverse complement strand
ATGTTGAGCTTATACTAAATATACAGATGATAAGTTGTAATAAATGTACTTCATTATTGAATAGGCATCATACAATTTATTATTAACTGTAAGAAGTCTTTATATATGATTATGAAATGGAACGGATGGGGTTACATACCCTAAAGCGATAAGCCTCCTGAAGCTTATCGCTTTAATTTTTACATAAAAAAATTTAAAGAGTCTGGGACATAAATACCCATTCACAAAATAAAAGATCTCTTCATTAGGCTATAGCTTAGTGAAGAGATCTTTTTATCATTTTAAAATCTTACGATTTTGAAAATGCATGCTTGCCTGGGGGTATGGTTCGAGCCTGTAGTCTCTCGCACATACTATTCCCCCGGGCGTCAGCACTTTACAAAATCGTGGAGAATAATATATTTTCCATATATTTTTTTGCTTGTTCTTTTAGGTACATGCTCTATGTTGCAAGACTTACTAAACAAGCTACATAGAAGCTCTGTATGTTGCAAGACTGACCAAACAAGCAACATAGAACGTCTCTATGTTGCAAGACTCATCAAATCACAAGAAGACTCAAAAGATATCATACTCAACTTTATATATCTTCTACAACTATATATGTTGCTTTAACAGGTCCATGTACCCCTACTACTAACTCCATTTCAATATCTGCTGAATTAGATGGACCTGAAATCAAATTGATACATGATGGAAATCGTTCTTTATCTTTCATCATTTTATTCATTTCTTGTGCTGCTTGTGTATATCTCGGCACAATTGTTGATTGAGGAACGATTGCTATATAGTGTGTTGGTAATAAACTGACGCTTCTGCCTTTGCCTTTTCCTGCATATAATACGACAGTGCCACTTTCAGCTAATGTTGTGTCACTGAATGTAATACCAATATTGGCTTTTTCAGCTACTACTCTATTCTCTTCACCATTTTCTTCATTCCAAATATAAGTTTGATATTGTTCCAAATTTATACCATTTTCTTCAAAGCGCTTATCATTCCATGCAATGATTTCACCTTGATTATATGCTTTAATTACATCACGCAAAGTACTATCTAATGAAGCTTTAGTCGTCTTAACAAACCCTGTATGAATTTTTTTACATTGTTCTTCTAACAAGTCTACGAGTTGTGATGGACTAAGCCCCGTTAATGTTTTTTCTTGTGGTTGATATTCCCACTCAGGTTTGTTCACTTTTATTGGTTTCGGACGACCTAATTGCTCTGAAATATTGTTTAAGAACTTTGTTCTATTTTGTATTGTACCAGCCATTATTGATCCTCCCTTTCTTTAAGGTGTTGTTGCATCCAATCTTTAAACCTCGTTTCTTCAGGTAAAGGAAAATCTCTTGATTGTGTCCATGAGTGAAGTGGTGCAGGTCCTTTATGAATTGAATCATTATCACTGAAAGGTTTCATCATTGGTCTAGCTAACTTCATACTATACTTAAATAACGTAGGTTTAGAAGCACCAAAACCAAATCCTTTCATTAACATGCGCTCTGTTTTAGGCGTTGATTTTTGTTGTTCCGCTTCTACTTGTCTATGTTTTAACAATAAATCATGCAAAGGAATTTTAACGGGACACGCTTCTGTACAAGCTGCACATAATGAAGATGCATATGGTAATTGTCCGTAATCTTCATATCCTCCTAATAAAGGTGAAAGTACTGCACCAACAGGACCTGGATATATAGAACCATAACTATGTCCGCCTGAATGTCTATAAACGGGACAAACGTTAACGCAAGCGGCGCAACGTATACATTGTAAAATGGACTGAAATTGTGTACCTAATATTTTAGAACGTCCATTATCAATAATAACGAGATGAAATTCTTCTGGTCCGTCTATTTCACCAATGCCTCTTGGACCAGTTAAAGTCGTCACATAACTTGTTAATTTTTGACCTACTGCACTTCTCGTTAACATACCAACAAGGACTTCGAGTTCTTCATGTGTCGGAACAATTCTTTCCATTCCCATCACCGTAATTTGTGTCTTAGGTAAAGTAGATACCATTCTTGCATTACCTTCATTTGTAACTAAAGTAAAACTCCCACTCTCTGCTACAGCAAAGTTACATCCTGTCACACCAACATCTGCTGATAAAAAGTCTTGGCGCAATTTATTTCTTACGAATGAGGTCATTTCATCAGGATTTTCCGTTCCTTCATAGCCTAACTTTTCATGTAAAGTATCTTTAATTTGGTTTCTATTTTTATGTAAAGCAGGTGCAACTATATGAGAAGGTGGATTGTGATCATCAATTTGTAGAATGTACTCACCTAAGTCTGTTTCTACAACTTCACAACCAGCCTTTTCCATTGCTTCATTCAAATTAATTTCTTCTGTTACCATAGATTTTGATTTTGCGACTTTTTTAGCTTTTTTCTTTTTCAAAACGTTTGTCACATAGTCATTAGCTTCTTCAGGTGTGCTAGCAAAATAAACATGTCCACCTAATTCTGCTACATTGTGAGCTAATAAATCTAAATAATAATCTAAATTTGAAAGTGTATGCTGTCTAATTTCTTCAGCATGATTTCTCCATTCTTCCCAATTACCAAGATCTTCTTGAGCTTGTAATTTTCTATCTCTTAGCCTATCTTGTGCCGAGCTTACAGCACCTCTCATAAACGTATCTTTACTCTCTACTTTAAAAGCTTCTTTGAACGTCTTATCACCTATACGCATTGCCATGTTATTGCACCGCCTTAGCTAGTTGATTATTTAATACTTCAGCAATATGCAATACTTTAACATTTGCTCCACGTCTTTTTAAGCGTCCTTCAATATTCATTAAACAACTCGCATCTGCACCAATTAAATAATCAGCACCCGTTGCTAAAATTGAATCCACTTTTTCATCAACCATTTCAGTCGAAACATCACCCATTTTCACAGCGAACGTTCCACCGAATCCACAACAATTATAATAATGAGGCAATTCTACTAGCTCAAGTCCCTCAACTTGTTCTAATAATGCTGTTGGTTGATTCACTACACCTAGTAATCTCGTCATGTGACAAGAAGGATGAACGGTAGCCTTACCATCTAAATGTGCACCAACATCTGTAATATTCAACACATCTACTATAAATTGTGTAAGTTCATAAGATTTGTCGCTCAGTGCTTGAGCTCTTTCATACCATTCTTTATCATCTTCAAACACACTTGGATAATGTTTAAACATTGTAACGCAACTACCAGAAGGTCCAACTACATACTCAGAATCTTCAAAAGCATTAATCATAATCTTAGCTGCTTTCTTAGCTTCTTCAACATAGCCAGAATTGAATGCAGGTTGCCCACAGCAAACTTGACTAGCCGGATAGTCCACTTCACATCCTAGTCTCTCAAGCAATTCAACAGTTGCGATACCTACTCGTGTGTTTAATGCCTCTACTAAACAAGTAGAAAATAAACTCACTTTCATAATATAACCACCCTTATCAGTTTTTAAATTAGTTAATTCAATGCCCATATCATTAACTTAAAGTGATACTAATACTGCCCATATATAATTAGTACCTGCATTATATTGGTCTAACATGATCAACTATAATGTAATAGAAATATTATACCATAACTCATATAGTCATCGTATGACCTTATATGTATTTATTATATCATGTGGGGCGTGACTTGATAAATTCACGGGTAAATCACACGAAGACTTGATCTGCTCAATTCAAAATAAAAAAGCATATCACGCTACTGATATTTCTCAGTAAGTAGTGTGATATGCTTTCTTTATACAGTGTTACGATTTTGTGCATGCTTGCCTAGATGTGAATGTCCCAAGCTTTTTATTATTTAACTTTCAGTTTTTTTAATATTACTTAACACGACTTTTTCTACTTCTTCTAAATGAAAAGCCATTTTACTTTGAGCTAGTTGAGCGTTTTGAATTTTGATTGCTTCAAAAATTTCTTTATGTTCGTTATACAATTTTTCGATTGATTTACTTTTAGTATATAAGTAAATTCTTCTTGTTTCTTTCATTGTATGTCTCATGATGTCAGATACGTTTAATAGCAATTGTTTTAAAATATCATTTTTAGCTGCATCTGCTATCGCTAAATGAAATTTTAAGTCTGATGCTTCTCCTAAATCATTTTCCTTTATTGCTAATTTCATATCTTTCAATGCAGACTCTATCGCTAATAAGTCTTCATCGTTTCTATTCTTCGCTGCTAATCTTGCAACGCCTACTTCTACAATACTCCGAACTTCTAATAAATTTTCGATGTCTTTAACATCTCCGTTTATTGCTTCAAAGTTAAATCGTGGTTCTTCTCTTTCCGTTATAAATGTTCCTTGGCCATGTTTAATATCTATATATCCCATAGCTCTTAAAGCATTTAACGCTTCTCTTATAGTTGCTTGTCCTACCCCAAAGCTTTCAGACAAAGCTTTAATAGATGGTAAACGATCTCCAGTATTTAAACGTCCTTCATTAATATCCAATATGATGACATCTGCAACTTTTTCGTATAATTTCTTGTTCGATATCTTCATTTATATTTCTCCACCTTGTTAAAATCATTAGTAGAGCAATTATATCATTTAATATTTATTAAATCGTAAAAAAATTTATATACTTTTACGAAAATTCTCTTTTAATACTTTCAATTGCTTCTTCTAATGTTGCACCTGTAGATAAAGATACACTTGCTAAAAATGCACCTTCTACGATTGGACCGTCTACTTTATATAATTTATATTCTCCTTCATATAAATCCAGCGCCATTTCAAGGTTCATTTCAGATGAACCTATATCATAAAATAATAATGCATCTTCTGTTAATTCATTTATAACTTCATTAACGGTATCAATACTCGTACCGATTTCACCTTCATTTGTACCACCTTTTGCAATAACTGTTACATTAGGTGACATTTGTTCTAATAAATCTTTAACACCTTGGGCTATTTCTTTACTATGACTAATAATTCCGATAGTCGCCATAATTTACACATCCTCACTTAGAACTTTTAATACATACACCATACTTTGAGCACCTGGATCCATATGACCAATTGAATCTTTTTTAAAATAAGAAGCTCTTCCTTTAGTTGCTTCTAATGCTTTAGTATCTTCAGCAAATTGTTGCAAATCTTCTTCAGTTAATTGATGTCCATTTTCTAAATGTTCAGTTGCTTTTAACAACACATCATACATTGTCTTTTCTCCACCTGATACTTTACCTCTTGTAGCAACAGCATCTTTGAATGTATTAACATATTCTTTTAAATTTTCTTGGGTGATTTCATCATGGTCAAGACCTGCCATTTTAACAAAGCTAAATCCGTAAAGTGGACCTGATGCACCTCCAATTGAACTCATGAGTGTCATTCCCGTAGATTTTAATACATCACTAATTGTTTCACCCGACGCTTTCTCATCAACTGCTTTAAAGCCTCTTAACATATTTACACCATGGTCACCATCGCCAATCGCTCTATCTAGATTGGTTAAATTTTGTTCTTCAGTTTCAAATGTATTTTTTAAATCTTTAAGTCTATTTAAAAGCGTTTCTGCATTCATCAAAAATGCCTCCTATTTAAAATATTTACTTTCTGTCGGTGCATTAAAAGCCTCTTCTAACGCTTGTTGATATGGCACAAGTGTTATAGAGAATCCTTGCATATCAAGTGCTGTCATATAATTTCCAACAAAGTATTTTTTAATGTCTAAGTCTTTGTTTAATGCATATTCATTGAAATAATGAGCTATAATCGCAAGTTCTGAGTCCGGCGTTGCGCCCATACCATTAATCATAACAATTAATGACTTATCAGAAATTTCCTTTTCAAGCTCATGCATTAATCTATTTATGATTTCATCAATAGATTCCATATTCTCTTGATATATACCTCTTTCGCCGTGAATACCTATACCTATTTCCATTTTACTGTCATCTAAGTCAAATCCATATTGACCAGTTGTAGGTACTAAACAAGGATATATTGCCATGCCAATTGTTCTTATACTTTCAATAAACGCATCAACTTTTTCCTTAATTTCAGTTAAATTATATCCATTATCTGATAAATAGCCAGCGTATTTGTGGACTAATACCGTTCCAGCTACACCTCTTCTATCTTGTTCATTCTCTATAGAAATATCATCACGAACAATTACCGACTGACAAGAAATACCTTCCATTTCCGCCATTTCTTGAGCCATTTCAAAATTCATGACATCACCAGCATAATTTTTAATAATAAGTAATACGCCTTCATCTGTCGCAACATGTTTAATAGCCTCTAGAATTTTATCAGGTGTTGGTGACGTAAATACTTCGCCACATACAGCAGCATCTAACATACCTTCCGCAACAAAACCTGCATGTGCCGGTTCGTGGCCTGATCCACCACCAGAAACTAAAGCCACACCACTTTTTTTAAGTTTTTTTCGAACAATAACATTATCACTTATAATTTCAACTGAGTTATCCATTACTTCAATGCCTTTTAGCATATCGGCAACAAAATGTGTTTTTTCTTTCATTAATTTCTTCATAAAATAGCCTCCCGTTGAATTGTTAATCCTACATTTCTATTATAAAGCGTTTAACATAGTAAGCGTTAACAATATGAATAAAAGCATGATTGAATCCCTAGAATATCTTTGTCCTTTATCTTGTACCTTTCACATAATTTATATAAGTTCCTCTAAAAATCAGAGATACAATTTCATACTAAATCTTTGTTAATTTTAAATTTTGATCATAATCTCTTGCAATTATAGTACATAGGGTGTACTATAATCTTTGTGTTAAGTACAGGAGGTGTACTAATTGGAAGAAGATTTAAAAAGAGCATTTAATTTATTTCATGAATCTATCATTAATATCCATAGTGAAGTAGCAAAAATTTTAAATAATTCTGGATTAGATGAAGTTATTTCTAAAGAACAATATCAAACTTTAAAAATTATTAAAGATTTCCCTAAGTGTACGTATAGTTTTATTGCATCTAAACAAGGTGTTTTTAAAACAGCAATATCAAATAGAATAAACAAATTGAAAAACCTCGATCTTATTTCAATTCAACAAGGTGAAGATAAAAGAGAAAAATCTGTTCTGTTAACTGAAAAAGGATTGAAACTTGTTAACCGTACTGAAGATGTCATTTACGAAACATTCAATCGTAAACTGTCTGCTCACTTCTCTGATCAAGAAATCATCACATTTGTTAAACAATTAGAAAAAGCTAATAATCTTATAACAGGAAAGGACAATGTTAAACATGTTTGATGATATAAAAAATCTGTGGACACACAAATTTTTACTCGTTTCCTTAATCGCAATTATGTTAATCCCCTTAATTTATAGTTCAGTTTTTGTAGGTTCTTTATGGGATCCGTATGGTAAGACTGGCGATTTGAAAATATCTGTCGTTAACAATGATAGTGGCGGAGAAGTTAACGGAGAAAAAGCGAATATCGGTAACGATGTAGAAAACAAATTAAAAGATAACGATAAGTTTAAATGGGAATTTGTTAAACAAGAAACAGCAGACAAACATTTAGAAAAAGGTGAATCATTCGCTGTTATTTCAATTCCTTCTAACACGTCGAAACATGCTGGCTCTATGTTGGATAAGAACCCTGAAAAAATCGATTTAAATGTTAAGACAAACCCAGGTTATTCTTACACGGGTTCACAAATAGCATCTAAAGCAGTTACAGCTGTTGAAGATGATTTAAGCGCTTCTGTTAGAGAAAAATATATATCTGAATCATTTAAAGGTATGAACAAACTTACAGATGGTTATAAAGATACTTCTAAAGCGCTCGGACAAATGTCAGATGCTGAATCACAACTAATTGATGGCAACAAACAAGTTGAGTCAGGCTTAGAACAATTAGCACCAATGGCAGGCGCTGAAGGTCAACAACTATTACAAGGTAGCATGCAAGTATCACAAGGTTTAAACGATTTACAACAAAACAACGATAAATTAAAACAAAATATCGATAAAGCAATCAAGCAATCAGAGGGTAAATACTTTAACGAGGAAAATGTTAAAGCTATTAACAGCCCAGTAGTATCAAATGAAGATGACTTAACTGAAGTAGACAACTACGGACAAAGTTTCGCACCATATATTCTCTCATTAAGTTTATATGTTGGAGCTGTCGCATTCTCAGCAGTCTACCCTATTGATAAACGAATTGGAGATTCAACAGGATTTAGATGGTGGTTAAGTAAATTTGCTATATTTATGATGCAAGCTTTAGGATCAGCTTTAGTTTTAGCAGCCCTATGTTTATATGGTTTTGAAATTGAAATAGCTGATCCAGTATACTTCACGTTAACATTATTATTATGGAGTATTGCAGCATATATGATTGTAACGTTCTTAACAGTCGTATTAGGTAATATCGGTAAGTTCTTGGCAATCATTTTACTCATCCTTCAATTAGGATCAAGTGAAGGAACATTCCCAATACAATTATCAGGTAAGATATTCCAAAACTTACATCCATTCTCACCAATGAGTTATGTCATTAAAGCTCTAAGAGAAAACATATTTAACTTTACAAGTGATGTAACTTACGGACAATCAATGCTCATAATTGGCCTTATTGCAATAGTGTTCGCAGCACTTACGTTGCTCGTATATGTCGTACGTTCTAAATATCCACACTTAAGACGTCAAGCAAACGAAAATGACTATTAATATGAAATTAAAAAAGCACAACCTCAGCAGAGGTTGTGCTTTTAATTTTACGATTAGTTGTACATCTCCAAGTCTTCCTATGATTAAGTAGCTCATGAGAATCGCACAATACTTCTAATATTCTATTACGATCTTACCTATAGTTTTACCTTCTTCTATAAGTCTATGTGCTTCTGTCACACTTTCAACACTTAGTCCTTTTAGTTTTGTATGCAAGGTTGTTTTGATTGTACCTCTATCAAGTAAATATGTTAATTTTCTTAAATATTCATGATGTGCTTGCATATCGTCAGTTTCATATTTTGGTCTCGTAAACATAAATTCAAATGAGAATGTCACACTCTTATCTTTTAATAAATTCAAATTCACTTTATCCATAAAATTAACGAGCGCAACAATTCTACCTCTTGGTTTAATCATTTCTGCCATTACGTTAAAGTATGCATCACTACTATGTGTATTAAAAATATAATCTACTTCATTTATTTTATGTGCTTTTAATTCATCTAGTAAATGATGTTTGTGATTTAATACGATATCAGCGCCCATTTCTTCAGACCATCTTCTCGTTTCTTTTCTAGATGCTGTTGTAATGACTGTTAGCCCTAAATTTTTAGCGATTTGAGTAGCAATAGAACCAACCCCACCAGCACCATTGATAATGAGTAACTTTTTATCTTTATTATCTTCTGGATTAGTGGATATGCTTAACCCTTCAATAAGCGCCTCGAAAGCAGTGAGCGCAGTTAACGGTAAAGCTGCTGTTTCAGCATATGATAAATGTTCTGGTTTAATGCCGACAAGTCTTTCATCCACTAATTGATATTCTGCATTAGATCCTTGACGCATATTTGAACCTGAATAATATACTTCATCCCCTACATGAAATAATTCAACTTCATCTCCTACAGCTTCAACCACACCAACTGCATCATATCCTAATACTTTAAATTCACCTTCATTAGTAGTTCTCAATTTTGTATCGACTGGATTAATACTAGCTGCTTTCACATTTACTAATATTTCTCTTCTACTAGGTTCAGGAATAGGTAAATCAAGCTCTTCAAATTCATTTGTCTCTTTCAAATCAAAACTTTTTTTAAATCCTATTGCTTTCATTTAAAGTCACCTCTACCTCAATTTTATAATGGCTTACTATAATAATTATGTTCATCATCAATTTGCATGCCTAGTTTAGTATATAAACGATTACCGCCTATATTAGATTTTTCAGTTTCTAAATATATTGTCTCATAACCATTTTCTTTCCCATACTTAAATACTTGATGCATGAGTTTTTCGCCTATACGTTGACCTCTAGCCTTAGCCGTTAAATATAAATCATTTATAATAAGCAATTCCGACATTTTCATTGAAGACAACATCGTATATAGTTGTATAAATCCTATTACATCATCATTGTCTTCAGCAATAAAAATAACAGCATTGTCACTAGATAAATTCTCATATAAAAATCTTTCGGCTGCATCTATATCAGATTGTTCTCCAAAATAAACTCGATATTCGTTAAAAATGGGGATGATTTTATTCACTTCATTAACTTGTAATCTTGAAATATTCAATACATCACCTCATTTACGCCATTATCTATCTCTTATTACTGTGTTTTCATCCGCTTTCACTTTCGGTCGAACGACAAGCTCACCATTACAATTTGGACATACATAAAATAAATTTTCAGCACATTCTCTACAAAACGTATGCTCCTTCACACAAATAAAAGCATTACTTTTACTATGAAATTCATAGTCGCATTTTTCACAATTCGTTTTCATTTCTAAAGCCATTTCAATCACTCCAATAAAAATATGTTAATATATATATAATTATCATATCATTTTTAAGCACGTAAATAGAATTTAAAGGTGTGATTATATGGAAAAAGAATTTGTAGGTAAATGTGAAGCATGTGATTCAAATATTTATTGTAGTAGTGGCTTTATTGAAGGCGTCGTCCAACAAGACAAAACACTATTATGTTTTAAATGTTCAAATAAAAAAGACGAGGGAAAAGAAACATAATCGTTACTTTTCCCTCGTTTTTCTATACGCCTTGATCTAAGTTCATTAACATGTTTTTCATTAAATTAATTTGTCCAATATGATAATTTGTATGTGTAATCGCAAATGATATCGTTTCATCAAATGTCGCCATACCTGCTACAGGTTGTTTTCTTGTTTGACCCATTTTATCATCTAACGCATTTAAGATTCTTTCAAGCTGTTGCATCAAAATATCTTTTAATTCTTGGAATGTAGGTTCTACACCTGTAAAATCTTGAGGTGACATACCTGGAGAGAACGATTCACCTAATTTTTCACCAAGCACATTCCCTTCTTCCTCACTACCAAATACAAAAGCCTCATTCGCCATAATCACATGACCAAGCTGCCACTTAATATTATTTTTAGCTAACTCTAATTGAAAATCCGCTTGTTTCTCATCGACATCTTTAATAATGTTCGATAACATATTGTAAGAAACTTGGAACTGTTTTTCTATCATTTCAATTTCCTCCTGTTAATCCGTTATAGCAAACTAATTGCCCTCTATGTCATGAAAGTTGGAAACACTACCTTCAAGCATATCAATAATATCATGCCCAGTTAGTCCTTGTGCAGTTAACGGCTCATACAACGCTTCTAAATTCATTTAAGACCTTTAGAGTATTCTCTCCTTCTAATATTTTATAATCTTTATAACCAACTCCTAAAATTTCAAAAGCGTCTGTATATGAAATTTTATCTGACTTAACTGCATTTTCTACATAATTAAAAAAGTTTCTATCCTTGTTATTATATTAATTAACACGTATTAATATAATAACAATAGTAACCTAAAATCATAAATTAAATAACCTAATAAAACCTAAATATTTTTTCAAAAATCGCTATATATCAGTATTTATAGGTAAGAGTAACCTATTTTCTATTATATAATTACCTAATAATCTACTTTAGGTTATTGTTTTATCCATTTAGCACCTAATCCTCTGCCTGTAGATTTAATCTTACCTTCTCTAGAAAGAGACTGTAATAGATTATCTACTTTTTTCATTTTTTGCTGTTTATCAAGGATATTAGGTAACTTATCTTCTAGTAAAGAAAGAACCTCTTGCTTAGAGCTATTAGGATATTTTTCTAACATAGTCACAATTAATGCTTTGTAATAGTCATTATTTAATCCTGCATCTTTAAGGTATTTATTTTTTTTACCAGTTAAATCAGCTATATGCGAAGCTATAATAATATTAGGATAACGGCCTTCTATTAATTTCTTTTTTCTTAGTTTATCAGCATCGCTTTTTGCAATTCTTTCATTCTTCTGGACTTTATCCAGTAACATTACTTCTCTCAAAGATAAATCGCTATTTTGTACAAGTAACTTTGTATAGTTTTCATCTATTATTTCTCCAAAAATGGTTACCTGAACCTTCGGATGCAATGCTCCTTTTTCAGAAATATCATAGGTCGGTAATGGGAATGTTCTTTTCATCTGAATATTCATCATCTTTTTAATTCCACTACCGATAGTGTCGATCATGTTTAATGATACCATTGCATCAGCTAAAAATTGATTTCTATATATCTCACTTGGAGTATCTGAATCAATCACATATTCAATGGATTCTGGTAAAAATTCACCTACGTTTGATAACACTACTTTATTAGGATACTCCACAAGATTAATCTTTCCGTTTAAATTATAATCTTGATGCGCAATAGCATTGTTTATTGCCTCACGAAGTACATAAGAATCATATTTCTTGGTTTCTGTTGGAAATAAGGAATCATCTGCAATATATCTATAATTTAAGTTCCTTATTTTACTGTATATTCTATCAATATTAATTAGCATGGGCGCTGAAAAATGCTCATAATCAATTTCAATATTATTTTGATCTTTTAATATCCAGGATACAGTCATTCTCGCATTGTCTAATAACGAAGTAGAATCTGGATTGCCTAAAAGAATAATTGCAGTATTTGTAATTTTTGATTTTAATGTTATTTTAGCTTTATTAAGAAATGTTTCATCATCCCAATTATTAATATCATCAGCTAAATTAGCATTTTTTACTTTAAATTTTTCACGTGCTAAATTAATTGCATCTTTATTTAAGTCATTAATAGTCGCGTTTTCAACAATTTTTTTAGACCAGTCATCCGAAGTTTGACTATAAATTTTTTTCATTTCATAGTTAGACAATATATCAATCGATTCACCTGTCCTACCATAGGCTTTATCTTGATAAGTAGTTGGAATTCCCTTTAACGCAGCAGGAATTCCAAAAAAGATAACTCTTTTACCATCTATAATCTTTTCTACTACTTCCGTAAAAGATAAATTGTTATTAATTTGTTCTTTTATTTCTTGTTTAGTTTTATTCATAGCCTCCTCTTCTTTTTTAAATTGAGTACCTACTATAAATTTTTTCGTTTCTCTATATTTATGTGGATCATTAACTCCAAAGACTAACCATGCTACTTCTTTTCCATTTAAACTAGCCTCGTTACTTAAAGCTGAAAAATATTTCCCTAATTCATGTTTATTAAAATTATTCTGGGCAGCTTTAAATTCTATAGTTTCGTTTTCAGATGAATGATATAAAATATCTTCAAATTTCTTTTCTAACATTTGAAACGCTTCCCTTCACTTAGTTATTGATATTATACAATAATTTATAAGTGAATACATTGTATGAATCCTAGAGAAACACCACGTTATTGCACATAGTTCCATACAGTTGCATCTAATTGAAATGCCTCTTGAATTTAATCAAGACAATACCCTAGGGTTACTATAAAGATACTTAAATTCCTTTATTAAAACACAAAAAAGCACTTCTCGAGTATATTCGAGAAGTGCTGTAAACGTTGATATAACTTGCAATTAACGTTTTGAGAATTGTGGTGAACGACGAGCACCTTTAAGACCAGGTTTTTTACGTTCTTTCATACGTGGGTCACGAGTAAGTAATCCAGCGCGTTTTAATGATCCACGGTATTCTGGATCTGCTTCTAACAATGCACGTGCAATTCCGTGACGGATAGCTTGTGCTTGTCCTGTGAAACCTCCACCATGAACGTTTACTAAAACATCATAGTTTCCTTTTGTTTCAGTTACATCAAATGGTTGATTTAAATCTAAAATTAATGATTCAAATGGTAAGTAGTCACGTACGTCACGATCATTGATTGTTACGTTACCTTCACCAGGTACTAAACGTACACGTGCTACTGAATTTTTACGACGACCTGTGCCTTGATATTCAACTTGTGCCAATGTAGTATCCTCCTCTTAATTAACCACGTAACTCGTAGTTTTCAGGTTGTTGTGCAGCATGTGGATGCTCTGCACCAGCATATACGAATAATTTTTTACCTTGTTTTTCACCAAGTTTATTTTTAGGTAACATACCTTTGATAGATGTTTCTAATAAACGAACTGGGTTTTTCTCTTTTAATTCACCAGCAGAAACTGATTTGATTCCACCTGGGTGATTTGAGTGACGGTAGTAAATTTTATCTTGTTCTTTGTTACCTGATAAGTAGATTTTTTCAGCGTTAATAATAATAACGTTATCTCCTGTATCAACGTGTGGTGTATAAGTTACTTTATGTTTACCGCGTAAGATTGTTGCGATTTCTGATGATAAACGACCTAACGTTTGTCCTTCAGCATCAACAACATACCATTTGCGATCGATGTTTGCTTCATTAGCCATAAATGTTTGACGCATTATAGAGTCCTCCTAAAATTTAAAAAAGTTCTTGGTTAAGATGTATGTATTAACCTGTACCAAGGAAATAAATACATCTTAAATTCCGTTATCTGATTCCTGCTTATATATCTTAAAACACAATAAGATTCCGGGGCTTATCGTGGTGGTGGATATAAAACAATACCGTTAACTATAATATAATTTATTTATCATTTTGTCAATTGATTTCAAACATTTTCTGTTGAATTTTTATTATATATTTCGATATTTGTTCCGAATTCATTGACCAGCTCTTGTTTGTCTAAATATATCTTTTCTAAATATAATCCATGTGCTGGTGCAGTAAATGGTATTTTCTTTCTATCTCTCTCTTCAAGCAGCGTATGAATTTCTTCACCGCTTCTCTTACCTTCTCCGACAAGTATTAAATAAGCGACCATAACTCGAACCATATTATAAAGAAATCCTGATCCTGTTACGACAAATTCAAATCCATCTTCTGTTTCATTTACTTCACTTTGATAGATTGTACGAATTTTATTTTGTATTTCTGTTTTTTGTGAACAAAAACTTGTAAAATCATGTGTGCCTAAAAAGTGTTGTGCGGTTTCATTCATCTTTTTGATATCTACTGGTTTCTTCTGTTGAACTTTTGTATCAATTTCAAAAATATGTCTTTCTTCGTCTATATAGACTTTATAACGGTATTTCTTACCTACACAATCATATCTACAATGGAAATCGTCACTGATTTGTTCGACACTTTGTACATATATATCTTTAGGTAATGCAGAATTAAAAATGTACTTCCATTTATCTGGTGGGATATTTAAATGTGTATCAAAATGAAAGCACTGTTCTATTGCATGGACACCTTTATCTGTCCTACTTGAAGGGTTTATTCTAACAAATTTCTGATGCATTCTTTTTAGAATTCTTTCAAATTCATATTGCACAGTACGTTCATGATGTTGAACTTGAAATCCCATGAACTTTCCACCGTGATATGAAATTTTAACTAACATCCTCAAAGTCTGTACCTCAATTCCTTAATAAATATAATATTATTGCTATTATAAGGATAGTCGCTAATGCGAGGCTATCTTTAAATTTCCATTTTAACTTACGATAAGTCGTTCGTTGATTCGATGCATTATAACCTCTAGATTCCATGGCTACTGCCAAATCATCCGCTCTCTTAAAGGCAGAAATAAACATAGGTATTAATAAAGGGATAATGGCTTTTAACCTATTAAATATACTCCCTGCTGTTACATCTGATCCTCTTGAAGTTTGAGCTTTAATAATTCTATCTAGTTCATCCATTAATGTAGGTATAAACCTTAATGAAATTGACATCATCATTGCTAATTCATGCACTGGAAACTTGATTTTCTTAAGCGGTCTTAACATAGATTCTATAGCATCCGTTAAACTTATAGGACTTGTTGTTAAAGTCATAATAGTCGATATCATCACTAACAACACAAGTCTTAATACAATAAACGCACCTTGTTGTATTCCGTTCTGTTCAATCGTAAATAACTTTAAGTCTAATACAACTGGTCCACCTTTAGTCACAATTAAATGCATGACGAACGTAAAGATGAATAAAAGCATAACAGGCGTAAGACCTTTAATAAGAAACCAAAATCTTATTTTCGCTAAATACATAATGACTAATACAGTTAACAGCATAAATGCATATGAAGACCATGTGTTACAAAAGAAGATTAAAATCATAAATAAAAATACATATATCATTTTCATCCTAGAGTCTAAGCCATGAATAATTGTATTACCAGGTATATAACGTCCAATTATCATTTTATCAGTCATGACGTTTCACCTGCTTTTCATACATATCTTTAAACATCTCTTCACAAGTTGCAACTTGATCAAATTTCATATTGTATTTAGTTTCTACAGCTCGTTGTAGTTGAATAATCTTAGGTGCTTGCAAGTGTGTTTGATTAAGAAGTTCTTGATTAGTAAATATATTAACAGGTTGATCTTCTGCTACGATTTCACCAGCTTTAATCACTTTCACTTCATCAGCATACTTAAGTACAATATCCATTTGATGTGAGATTAAAATAATCGTAATGCCTAATGTTTGATGTATTTCATTAAACAATTCCATCATGTCATGTTGTCCTCTAGGGTCTAAGCCAACTGTAGGCTCATCAAGGACAAGTATCTCTGGTTCCATAGCTAACACACCAGCGATTGCTATTCTTCGCTTTTGGCCTCCTGAGAGCTCAAAAGGTGATCTCTTTAATATACTTCGCTCCATACCAAGTAAATCTATTAATTCTTCAGCTTTATGAATGGCTGCTGCTTTTTCCATTCCGTAATTAAGCGGACCGAATATAATATCTTTTTCTACTGTATCTTCAAATAATTGATGCTCAGCAAATTGAAATACGATACCAACCTTTTTACGAACTGGAGCAAGTTTTTTGGACTTTGTCTTTTTAGTAATGACTGTATCATCAATTGTGATTTGTCCTTCAGTAGGTTTTAAAATCGCATTTAAATGTTGGATCAATGTAGATTTACCTGAACCTGTTTGCCCAACTATTGCATAAAATTTAGATTCGTTGAACGTAGTCGAAATTTCATTTAAAGCCCTATATTGATAAGGCGTTTTTATACTATAATCATAAGTTACGTGATCAAAGATTATTTTCATAGGCGATTCACCAACTGTTCGAAAGTAGTAAATTCGTAGTTGTTATATAACAAATAATTCATTCTCATTGAGAAAGGTAAGTCTAATCCTATTTCATTCAAATATGCACCTTCTTTAAATATTTCTTTAGGTACATCTTGTTTATAAACTTCACCTTTATTCATGACGATCATGTCATCAGCGTTGATTGCTTCTTCTAAATCATGCGTAATAGAAATCACGGTTAAATGATGTTCTTCCTGAATAGATTTAATTAAATTCATGATGCTTTCTTTACCTTCAGGATCCAACATGGCTGTTGCTTCATCCAAAACCATAACATCCGGAGACATTGCTAAAATACCAGCAATTGCTACACGTTGTTTTTGACCACCAGACAAATGGCTCGGCTCAAATGATTTCATATCAGACATACCAACTTCATTCAATACTTGATCCACTATATCATGCATAACACTATACGCAACACTTTGATTTTCCATGCCGAAAGCAACGTCATATTCTACAGTAGAACCAATAAACTGATTATCTGGATTTTGAAAAACAATACCTATATGCTTTCGTGCTTCTTCAATTGTTTTCTCAGAAAGCGTTAAGTCACCTACTTGAATATTACCATCATATTTTTGATTAATTCCCATTAATAATTTGGCAATTGTAGACTTTCCTGAACCATTATGCCCTACAATTGACGTCCACTTACCTTTTTGGATGCTAAATGAAACATCGTGTAATGCAGCTGGTTCATTTTCATCATATTTAAATGTAACGTTAGAGAACCTAATTATTTTTTCCTGCACCATTTAAATTCATCCTTCAACAAGTTAATTACTACTTCATTTTACAGTATAGATAAGAAATTGTAATCATTAATTGCTTTAAAAGTCCGATGCGTTATTATAGATAAATTTGCACATAAAAAAAATCCGTATAAACGGATTTCAAAATAAAAAAGCGCGCACTCCACCATAGACGAGTTCACGCTATAAGTCATTCAAATGTGGTGGAGTACTCTGAGCTAGACAATATCTATGTGTGGGTAAACATTATCATTGCACTCATTTGCTTTGTGTGTGTTAAATAAATTGTATTTATAAAGAATGATTGAAGTGACTTACGTCACTCCAATAAAGAGTAAATTATACTAATTCAATAATTACTGATTCAGCACCGTCACCGCGACGTGGACCAACTTTCATGATACGAGTATATCCACCTTGACGCTCTTCATAGCGTGGCGCAACATCATTGAATAATTTTTGTAATGCAGTAATTGTTTTGTCATCTTCTAAGATTTTAACATCGCGCAACGTTTCACCAGCTCTACGACGTGAAGCTAAGTCACCTTTTTTACCTAAAGTAATCAAGTTGTCGACAACTTTACGTAGTTCTTTAGCACGAGATTCTGTAGTCTCAATGCGTTCAGAAACGATAAGTTGAGTAGCTAAGTCACGTAACATTGCTTTACGTTGATCAGAAGTACGACCTAATTTTCTGTAACCCATGAATTAACCTCCTTTATTAGTCTTCTTTTCTTAAACCAAGACCAAGATCTTCTAATTTATATTTAACTTCTTCAAGAGACTTACGACCTAAGTTTCTAACTTTCATCATATCTGCCTCAGATTTGTCTGCTAATTCTTGTACAGAATTAATTCCTGCACGTTTTAGACAGTTATAAGAACGTACTGATAAATCTAATTCTTCAATAGACATCTCAAGTACTTTTTCTTTTTGATCTTCTTCTTTTTCAATCATGATTTCAGCATGTTGTGCTTCATCAGTTAAATTAACAAAAATGTTTAAGTGTTCAGTCATGATCTTAGCACCTAAAGAAACTGCTTCTTGAGGAGATAAAGAACCATCTGTCCAAACATCAAGTGTTAATTTATCATAATCACTACTTTGCCCTACACGAGTATTTTCAACTGTATAGTTAACACGATTTACTGGAGAATAAAGTGAATCGATTGGAATAACACCAATTGGCAAATCACTTGTGTTGTTTACTTCAGCTAAAGCATAACCGCGACCTTTATTAGCAATTAAGCGCATCTTAAGGTGTCCACCTTTAGAAACTGTTGCAATTTTTAAATCTGGATTTAATATTTCAACATCACTGTCATGCATGATATCTTTCGCAGTAACTTCACCCTCATCATTAATATCGATTTCAAGTGTTTTGTCTTCTTCTGAATATATTTTAAGAGCCAATTTCTTGATGTTCATAATGATAGTTGTAACATCCTCAACTACATTTTCAACTGCTGAAAATTCGTGAAGAACACCTTCAATTTCGATATTTTTAACTGCCGCACCTGGTAATGAAGATAATAGGATACGACGTAAGGAGTTGCCTAGTGTTGTACCATAACCACGTTCTAGCGGTTCAACAACGAACTTACCGAATGTAGAATCATCACTAACTTCAATTGTTTCAATTCTAGGTTTTTCGATTTCAATCATTTAAATATATCCTCCTTATAAACGTCGATTAAACTTTATTAATTTCTATCCAGTGATTCTTGAACATAAGAACTAACAAAAATTATACGCGACGACGTTTTGGTGGACGACATCCATTATGAGGAACTGGTGTTACATCTCTAATAGCTGTGATTTCTAAACCAGCAGATTGTAACGCACGGATCGCTGATTCACGACCTGGACCAGGACCTTTTACTGTAACTTCTACAGCTTTCAAACCATGTTCCATAGCAGTTTTTGAAGCTGTTTCTGAAGCCATTTGAGCTGCGAATGGAGTTGATTTTTTTGAACCTTTAAATCCTAACGCACCTGCTGAAGACCATGATAATGCATTACCGAAATCATCAGTGATCGTTACGATTGTATTGTTGAATGTTGAGCGAATGTGAGCTATACCACTCTCAATATTCTTTTTCACTTTACGTTTACGAGATACTTGTTTACGTGCCATTTATATGTGCCTCCTTTACTTATTATTTTTTCTTGTTCGCTACTGTTTTAACTGGTCCTTTACGCGTACGCGCATTGTTCTTAGTGTTTTGACCACGAACTGGTAAACCACGACGGTGGCGAATTCCACGGTATGAAGAGATTTCCATTAAACGTTTAATGTTTAAGTTTCTTTCACGACGAAGGTCACCTTCAACTTTGTAACCATCTACAACTTCACGGATACGACCTAATTCGTCATCAGTTAAATCACGAACACGTGTGCTTTCTGATACGTTTGCTTCTTTAATAATTTTTTGTGCTGTTGTTTTTCCGATACCATATACGTAAGTTAACGAAATTACTACGCGTTTCTCACGTGGTACATCTATACCTGCAATACGAGCCATTTAATTACACCTCTCTTTATTAGCCTTGTTTTTGTTTGTGTTTTGGATTTTCACAAATCACCATTACTTTACCTTTACGACGAACAACTTTACATTTTTCGCAAATTGGTTTTACTGATGGTCTTACTTTCATCTTTGTATACCTCCTTGTATTTGGAGTGACGATTATTTATAACGATAAGTGATTCTTCCGCGTGTTAGGTCATACGGAGACATTTCAACTGTTACTTTGTCGCCAGGTAGAATTCTAATATAGTTCATACGGATTTTACCACTAACGTGTGCTAAAATTTCATGTCCATTTTCTAATTCTACTTTAAACATAGCGTTAGGTAAAGTATCTAATACAGTACCTTCTAATTCGATTACATCTTGTTTAGCCATGATCATTTCCCCCTTTTTCTTTTCATTCTCGTGAAATACAAATGTATTTCATGTTTTAAAACCTGGTCCAAAATTAGAGACATACTTTAGGTGATCAAATCACATAGAATAAGCACAGGTTTATAAAATTGGGATGATTTAATACTTAAGATTTGCATTCGACAACACTTCAAATACTTATCGCTTCTCGTAATCACTCCGATTGTATTTCAAAAACCTAAATACTATCTTGATTCTTCAAAATTGAACGCATTCACGCGTTCAAGAATCACCTAAAGTTAGGCGAATTCGGGGTGAAAGCGTCATTACTATAATGATTCAAGAATTTGAATAACATCTTCAGTAACATTATCAATTTGTCGAGAACCATCGATGTTTTTAAGGACACCTTGATTTTCATAGAAATCTAAAAGTGGTTTTGTTTGTTTAACATTAACACTTAAACGATTTGCTACTGTTTCAGGATTGTCATCTTCACGTTGATATAATTTACCACCGTCAAGATCACAAACACCATCAACTTTTGGTGGATTGAATACTAAATGATAAGCTGTACCACATTCTTCACAAATACGTCTGCCTGTTAAACGATTCATAAGTTCTTCTTCTGCAACTTCGATGTTGATAACAGCATCTACTTTGCGTTCTAATTCACTTAAAATTTCATTTAATGCATCAGCTTGTTCAACTGTACGAGGAAAACCATCTAGCAAGAATCCTTTTCTTGCATCTTCTTCAGCTAGTCTTTCTCTAACGATACCTATAGTCACTTCATCTGGTACAAGTTCCCCACGATCCATGTAAGATTTAGCCTCTTTACCAAGGTCAGTCTCTTCTTTGATCGCTTTACGGAACATATCACCAGTTGAGATATGAGGAATAGGGTATTTCTTAACAATTTCACTCGCTTGAGTTCCTTTACCTGCTCCAGGTAAACCCATTAAAATGATGTTCATAAAAACCCTCCTACTTGCTTATCGTCTTCTAAAGCCTCTATATTCTCGTTGATTGAGTTGAGCTTCTAAAGTTTTCATTGTTTCTATTGCAACACCGATAACGATTAGTAAGCTTGTACCACCAACTTGTATAGCTTGAGGTAAACTCATTAACTTAATAGCTAATATTGGAACAATAGATATTAAAGCTAAGAAGATTGAACCAACAAACGTTAAACGATAGAGCACTCTAGTGATGTATTTTTTAGTTTGTTCTCCAGGTCTAATACCTGGAACATAACTACCTTGTTTTTGTAAGTTTTCTGCCATTTTTTCAGGATTAACCTGAACAAATGCATAAAAGTATGCGAACGCTATAATTAATATAACATAAACAATCATACCTATATTATGAGATGGATCAGCGTAAGTTGTAACAGTTTGCGCCCAATCTTGATCAGGGAAGAACAACGTTAGTGTCTTCGGAAGCATGAAAAATGCCATCGCAAATATTACAGGAATTACACCAGCTGCATTAACTTTTAAAGGTAAATATGTTGCGTTTGCAGATAAGGAACTACCAGTACCTTGTTGTTGACGCTTAGCATATTGAATAGGAATTTTACGAATAGCTTGAAGTACATAAACTGCACCAACTGTTAGTAAAATCATTCCAACAAATAAGCCAATCGCTTTTAACCAAGCCATAGTTGTATCATCTGCACCAACAAAACTTTGTTGGTAAAACTGAATTAATGAGTTTGGTATTGAAGATAATATACCAGCGAAGATAATAATAGAAATACCATTACCAACACCGAATTGAGTTATCTGCTCACCTAACCACATTAAGAAAGCTGTTCCTGCAGTTAAAACAAGTGCGATTAACAAGTAATTTAACGTTGAAGTATTTTCAATCAAATTACCGCCCAGCATATTATTAAATGAATAAGACATACCTAAGCCTTGAACAAACGCTAGAACAATTGTGAAGTAACGCGTAAATTGATTAATCTTTTTACGTCCAACTTCACCTTGTTTAGCCCATTCAGTAAATTTAGGTACAACATCCATTTGTAATAATTGCATTACGATTGAAGCAGTAATATAAGGCATAATACCCATTGCTAAAATTGAGAAGTTCTGCAAGGCACCACCACCGAATGTATTGAACAAATCGGTAATACCTTGAGAACCTTTATTTTGATTAAATGCATCTGGATTAACACCAGGAGCTGGAATGTAAGTTCCAACTTTAAATATAACGAGCATTGCTAGTGTGAATAATATCTTGTTACGAATATCTTTAGTCTTTAAAAAACTAACGATCGTTTCAAACATTAGATCACCTCATGCGTTCCGCCCTTACCTTCGATTGCTTCAATTGCTGAAGCTGAGAATTTATGAGCTTTTATTGTTAATTTTTTTTCTAATGAACCGTTTCCTAAAACTTTAACGCCTGATTTTTCAGATTTAACAACACCTGATTCTACTAATAACGCAGGAGTAATTTCTGTTCCATCTTCGAAACGATTTAATTGATCAAGATTAACAATTGCATATTCTTTACGGTTGATGTTAGAGAATCCACGTTTTGGTAAACGACGGAATAATGGTAATTGACCACCTTCGAAACCTAAACGAACACCGCCACCTGAACGTGCTTTTTGTCCTTTAGTACCACGACCACTTGTTTTACCATTACCTGTAGCCATACCACGACCAACACGGTTACGTTCTTTACGAGCACCTTTAACTGGTTTCAACTCATGTAATTTCATTTTGGCACCTCCTTAATACTTATGATGAATTTATTTTTCAGTAACTTTTACTAAGTGACTTACTTTATCGATTTGCCCACGAGTAGCAGGATTATCTTCAACTATTGCAGTTGAATTTGTTTTTTTAAGTCCTAGCGCTTGAACTGTCTTGCGTTGTGTTTCAGGACGACCAATAACGCTACGAGTGAGGGTGATTTCTAATTTAGCCATAGTGTTTGTTCCCTCCTTAATTTAATAATTCTTCTACTGATTTACCGCGTAGACTAGCTACTTGTTCGGCATTTTTAAGTTCTTTAAGTCCTTCAATTGTAGCACGAACCATATTGATTGGTGTGTTAGAACCTAATGATTTACTTAAGATATCAGTGATACCAGCAAGTTCTAATACCGCACGAACTGGTCCACCTGCAATAACACCTGTACCAGGTGCTGCTGGTTTAATTAAAACACGACCTGCACCAAAACGTCCAATAACTTGGTGAGGAGTAGTTCCTTGAACACGTGGAACAGTTACTAAATCTTTCTTAGCATCTTCCACTGCTTTTTTAATTGCTTCTGGTACCTCTTGTGCTTTACCAGTACCGAAACCTACGCGACCATTTTTATCTCCAACAACTACTAAAGCTGTAAAACGGAAACGACGACCACCTTTAACTACTTTAGCTACACGGTTAATCGTAACTACGCGCTCTTCAAATTCTTTAACTTCTTGTTCTTTACGACGCATGAGTGTCCCTCCTTTAAATTAAAATTGAAGTCCGTTTTCACGAGCTGAATCAGCTAATGCTTTGATACGTCCGTGGTATAAATATCCCCCACGGTCAAATACTACAGCTTCAACGCCTTTTTCAGACGCGCGTTTTGCAACGAATTCGCCAACTTTAGCTGCTGCTTCTACATTACCTGATTGCTCTAGGTTTAATTCTTTATCTAAACTTGATGCTTGAGCGATTGTTACACCGTTTAAGTCATCAATAATTTGAGCATAAATATGTTTGTTTGAACGATATACATTTAAACGTGGTTTTTCGCTTGTTCCAGCTAATTTAGCACGTACGCGAGCATGTCTTTTCAAACGAACTTTATTTTTGTCGATTTTAGCGATCATGTTAGTGCTCCTTTCTTATGTTAATGATTACTTACCAGTTTTACCTTCTTTACGACGAACATGTTCGCCTTCGTAACGAATACCTTTACCTTTATAAGGTTCTGGTGGACGGATTGAACGGATGTAAGATGCGATAGCACCAACACGTTCTTTAGAAATACCTTCTACTTTAACTTTAGTGTTTTTCTCTACTGATAATGTAATTTCATCTTCAGCATGGATTTCTACAGGATGAGAATAACCAACGTTTAAGATGATATTTTTACCTTGCATTTGGGCACGGTAACCAACACCAATAAGTTCTAAGTTTTTCTCGAATCCTTTAGATACACCTTCGATCATGTTAGCGATCAATGCACGAGTTGTACCATGTACAGTTTTGTGCTCTTTAGAGTCAGATGGACGTACAACTTCTAAGCTGTTGTCCTCTTGTTTATATGTCATTTCTTCGTTAAATGTACTAGTTAATTCACCTTTTGATCCTTTAACAGTGATTACGTTACCTTCGATAGTAACAGTAACGTCTGCAGGAATCTCAATTATTTTCTTACCAACACGGCTCATTATGTGGGCACCTCCTTATAATTTTATAATTACCAGATATAAGCTAATACTTCTCCACCGATTCCACGTTGTCTAGCATCTTTATCAGTTAAAACACCTTCAGATGTAGAAACAAGTGCAACACCTAAACCGTTAAGAACTTTTGGAAGTTCGTCAGCTTTAGCATAAACACGTAAACCTGGTTTAGAAATACGTTTTAAACCTGTGATAACTCGCTCGTTGTTTTGACCATATTTAAGGAACATACGGATTACACCTTGCTTATCATCTTCGATAAATTCTACGCTTTTTACGAATCCTTCTTTTTTAAGGATTTCAGCGATTTCTTTTTTAATGTTTGATGCAGGTAACTCTAATTTTTCGTGGCGAACCATGTTAGCGTTACGCACGCGAGTTAACATATCTGCAATTGGATCTGACATTGTCATTTGTGTTTCCTCCTTTCATTCTTTTGAGTTTACCAGCTAGCTTTACGTACGCCAGGGATTTGGCCTTTGTATGCTAGTTCACGGAAACAAATACGGCAAAGTTTGAATTTACGGTATACTGAGTGTGGACGTCCACAACGTTCACAACGAGTGTATTCACGAACTCCGAATTTTTGTTGACGTTGTTGTTTAGCGATCATTGATTTTTTAGCCACTTAATTAGCCTCCTTTATAATTAGAGATTACTTTTGAAATGGCATACCGAATTGTGATAACAATTCACGAGCTTCCTCGTCAGTGTTAGCAGTTGTAACGATAACGATATCCATTCCTCGTACTTTACTTACTTTGTCATAATCGATTTCAGGGAAAATTAATTGTTCCTTAACACCTAAAGTGTAATTCCCACGACCGTCGAATGCTTTTTTAGAGATACCTCGGAAGTCACGTACACGTGGTAATGAAACTGAGATTAATTTATCAAAGAATTCATACATTCTTTCTCCACGTAATGTAACTTTTGCACCGATAGGCATTCCTTCACGAAGACGGAAAGTCGCAATTGATTTTTTAGCTTTAGTTACTAATGGTTTTTGACCAGTGATTGTTTGAAGTTCTTCAACAGCAGAATCTAAAACTTTAGAGTTTTGAACTGCATCACCGATACCCATGTTTACAACTATTTTTTCGATTTTTGGTACTTGCATAACTGAATCATAGTTAAATTTCTTAACTAACTCAGTAGAAATTTCATTATTAAACTTTTCTTTTAAACGTGTCAAAGTGGATCCTCCTTTCACTTAATAATTATTCTTGTGATGATTTAATTTCTTCGCCAGATTTTTTAGCGATACGAACTTTTTTACCATCTACTACTTTAAATCCAACACGAGTTGGTTCATTTGTCTTAGGATCAAGTAATTGAACGTTTGATACGTGGATAGTACCTTCTGTTTCTAAGATACCACCTTCTGGATTGAACTGAGTTGGTTTTTGGTGTTTTTTAATAATATTGACACCTTCTACAACTACGCGTTCTTTCTTAGGTAATGCTTCTAAAACTTTACCAGTTTTACCTTTATCTTTACCTGAGATAACGATTACGTTGTCACCTTTACG
The DNA here is from genome assembly GCF_029024305.1 of Mammaliicoccus vitulinus. Classification (NCBI taxonomy): domain Bacteria; kingdom Bacillati; phylum Bacillota; class Bacilli; order Caryophanales; family Staphylococcaceae; genus Mammaliicoccus; species Mammaliicoccus vitulinus. Next base: position 634,006 of record NZ_CP118974.1, on the reverse strand, counting down.
TACGTGCATGTGTAGGCACCTCCTTAGGAATTTTGTTTTTTATCATTATAGATTAAAGTACCTCTGGCGCTAGAGAAACGATCTTCATGAAGTTACCTTCACGTAATTCGCGCGCTACAGGACCGAATATACGTGTACCACGTGGACCTTTGTCATCACGGATGATTACACATGCATTTTCGTCAAATTTGATGTAAGAGCCATCTTCACGACGTACACCTGATTTAGTACGTACAACAACAGCTTTAACAACTTCACCTTTTTTAACAACGCCACCTGGTGTAGCATTTTTAACAGTAACGACGATAACATCACCAATGTTAGCTGTCTTACGACCAGATCCGCCTAAAACTTTGATTGTTAATACTTCACGAGCACCAGAGTTATCTGCTACTTTTAAGCGTGTTTCTTGTTGGATCATCTTTGTTTGACCTCCCTTATCTTTATACTTCTATTAAATAATTACTGATTCTTCAACAATTTCAACTAGACGGAAACGCTTAGTTGATGATAAAGGACGTGTTTCTGCAATCTTAACGATATCGCCCATTTTTGCTGAATTATTTTCATCATGAGTTTTATATTTTTTTGAATATTTTACACGTTTACCATATAATTTATGAGTTTTGTAAGTTTCTACAACTACTGTAATAGTTTTATCCATTTTATCTGAAACTACTTTACCAACGTAAACTTTGCGGTCATTTCTTTCACTCACAGTAATGAACCTCCTCTACTTGATTATTTATTATCTGCTGCTTTCTCTTCTTCGATTTCTCTTTCGCGAACGATTGTTTTAAGACGAGCAATCGTTTTTCTAACTTTTCGAATGTTAGCAGTCTCTTCAAGTTGACCAGTTGCTAACTGAAAGCGTAAGTTGAATAATTGTTCTTTAGCTTCTTTGATTTCTTTTTCAAGTTCAGTAGTGGTTAAATTTCTGATATCCTTAGCTTTCATTTGTGTCACCACCCAATTCTTCACGTTTTACAAACTTAGATTTAACTGGAAGTTTGTGTGCAGCAAGACGTAATGCTTCGCGGGCTACTTCTTCTTGAACACCTGCGATCTCGAACAAGATACGTCCTGGTTTTACTACTGCTACCCAACCTTCAACTGCACCTTTACCTGAACCCATACGTACTTCTAAAGGTTTTTTAGTATATGGTGTATGTGGGAATATTTTGATCCATACTTTTCCGCCACGTTTCATATAACGTGTCATTGCGATACGAGCTGATTCTATTTGACGAGATGTAATCCAAGCTGCTGTTTGTGCTTGTAAACCATACTCACCAAATGTTACTTCATTTCCGCCTTTTGAACGACCAGTTGTTTTAGGACGATGTTGACGACGGAATTTAACACGCTTTGGTAATAACATTATTATTTTCCTCCTTCACTAGACTTCTTTGTAGGAAGAACTTCTCCACGGTAGATCCATACTTTTACACCTAATTTACCGTAAGTAGTATCGGCTTCTTCATGTGCGAAATCAATATCTGCACGTAGTGTATGAAGTGGAACAGTTCCTTCTGAATATTGTTCTGCACGAGCGATATCTGCGCCACCTAAACGACCAGATACTTGTGTTTTGATACCTTTAGCTCCCAATTTCATTGCGCGTTGGATAGCTTGTTTTTGAGCACGACGGAAAGAAACACGGTTTTCTAATTGACGAGCAATGTTACTTGCTACCAATGTTGCATCTAAATCAACTTTTTTGATTTCGATAACGTTAATGTGTACTTTTTTGTTAGTCAATGCGTTTAATTTGTTACGTAATTTTTCTATTTCAGAACCGCCTTTACCAATAACCATACCTGGCTTACCAGTGTGGATTGCAATGTTGATGCGGTTTGCTGCACGTTCAATTTCAACACTTGAAACTGAAGCTTCTTTTAATGCTTCTGCTATATATTTACGAACTTTTAAGTCTTCATGTAAAAGTGTTGCGAAGTCTTTACCTGCGTACCACTTTGCTTCCCAGTCACGAATTACACCGACACGAAGTCCGATTGGATTAATTTTTTGACCCACTATATTCCCTCCTTAATGATTTAGTTAATTATGCTTCTTTAACTTCTTCTTTAGATTCTTTTTCGCCAACTACTAGTGTAATGTGGCTAGTACGTTTGTTAATCGCACTTGCACGACCTTGTGCACGTGGACGGAAACGTTTTAATGTAGGTCCTTCATTAGCGTAAGCTTCTTTTATAACTAATGTGTCAGGATTTAAATCATAATTATGTTCTGCATTTGCTAATGCTGACATTAATAATTTTTCAACTACAGGTGATGTTGCTTTGTTAGTTAATTTTAAGATGGCAATCGCATCTGCCACTTCTTTACCTCTAATAAGATCTAAAACTAATCTCACTTTACGAGGTGCGATTCTTATTGTTCTAGCAACCGCTTTTGCTTCCATTGTGACTTCCTCCTCTTTTTAGAAATTAGCGTTTAGTCTTCTTGTCGTCTGCAGCATGACCTTTATAAGTACGTGTCGGTGCAAACTCTCCTAATTTATGTCCAACCATATCTTCAGTAATGAAAACTGGAACATGTTTACGGCCATCATATACTGCTATTGTATGTCCGATAAAGTTAGGAAATACTGTTGAACGACGAGACCATGTTTTAATAACTGATTTTTTTTCACCTTCGTTTTGAGATTCAACTTTTTTCATTAAATGATCATCAACGAAAGGTCCTTTTTTAAGACTTCTAGCCATTATGGCGCCTCCCTTCTTATTTATAGCGCGCGGCATCTAAGCCGCACACGTAAATAAGGTATTATTATTTTTTCTTACGACCACGAACGATAAATTTAGATGAACGTTGGCTTTGTTTACGAGTTTTCTTACCAAGTGTTGGTTTGCCCCATGGAGACATTGGTGATTTAAGACCGATTGGTGTACGACCTTCACCACCACCGTGTGGGTGATCGTTAGGGTTCATTACAGAACCACGAACTGTAGGACGTTTACCCATCCATCTAGAACGACCAGCTTTACCAATTGTGATTAATTCGTGTTGTTCATTACCAACTTGACCGATTGTAGCACGGCAAGTAGCTAAGATCATACGAACTTCACCTGATTTAAGACGAACTAATACGTATTTACCTTCTTTACCAAGTACTTGAGCACTTGTACCAGCAGAACGGACTAATTGTCCACCTTTACCTGGTTTTAATTCGATATTGTGAATTGTAGTACCAACTGGAATATCAGTTAGAGCTAATGCATTACCAACTTTGATATCTGCATCTGAACCATTGAAAATTTGTTGTCCTACTTTTAAGCCTTTAGGAGCAATGATATATTTTTTTTCACCATCTGCATATACAACTAATGCAATATTAGCTGAGCGGTTTGGATCATATTCTATAGTTGCTACTTTAGCTGGAATTCCATCTTTGTTACGTTTGAAATCAATTACACGGTATTGACGTTTATGACCGCCACCTCTGTGACGAACTGTCAATTTACCTTGGTTGTTACGTCCCGCTTTTCTCGGAAGCGGTTGTAATAGTGACTTTTCAGGAGTCGTTGATGTAATCTCAGCGAAATCTGAAGATGTCATATTACGACGACCATTTGTAATTGGCTTATACTTTTTAAGAGCCATTGTCGTTTTACCTCCTTAGTGGTAATTGTTTTAGTTAAATAGGTCTATTGAAGAACCTTCTTTTAGAGTTACGATTGCTTTACGACGTTTGTTAGTGAAACCACTGTGACGACCAACACGTTTAGCTTTCGCTTTAACGTTCATGATATTTACAGTGTCTACTTTTACGTCGAAAATTTCTTCGATTGCGATTTTCACTTGTGTTTTATTAGCACGTGTATCTACATCAAATGTGTGTTTATTTAAAGCCATACCTGATGAAGATTTTTCTGTGATTACGGGGCGCTTAATAACATCTCTTGCTTCCATTATGCGAGCACCTCCTCTACTTTATCCACTGCTGCTTTAGTTATTACGACTTTACTAGAATCTAAGATATCTAATACATTTAAACTGTGTGCGTCAATAACTTTAACACCTGGAATGTTACGAGCTGATAATTCAACATTGCTTTCAACTTTATCAACGATGAATAATACTTTTTTAGAAAGTTCTAAATTGCTCATTACATTTTTAAATTCTTTTGTTTTAGGAGTTTCGAAATTGAAAGCTTCTAAAACTGCTAATTCGTTATCACTTACTTTAGCTGATAATGCTGAACGTAATGCTAAACGACGCATTTTCTTAGGCATTTTGTAAGAATAACTTCTTGGTGTAGGACCGAATACAATACCACCACCACGCCATTGTGGCGCACGGATTGTACCTTGACGAGCACGACCTGTACCTTTTTGTTTCCAAGGTTTACGTCCACCACCACGAACTGCTGAACGATTTTTAACTGCATGAGTACCTTGGCGTAATGAAGCACGTTGTAAGTTGACTGCTTCAAATAAAACGTGTTGGTTTGGTTCGATACCAAATACACTTTCATTTAATTCGATAGTTCCTGATTTTGAACCATCTACTTTTAATACATCAATATTAGCCATAATGTTGTTTCCTCCTTTCACATTAATAATTATTTATTACCTTGTTTTATTGAAGTTGTAAGTTTTACTAAACCTTTTTTAGGGCCTGGTACGTTACCTTTAACTAAAATTACGTTATGTTCTGCATCAACTTTAACTACTTCTAAGTTTTGCATTGTAACTGTATTTCCACCCATGCGGCCTGGTAATTCTTTACCTTTAAATACTTTAGAAGCATCTGAAGCCATACCCATTGAACCAGAACCTCTATGGTAACGAGAACCGTGACTCATTGGTCCACGTGAGAAACCGTGACGTTTAATTGAGCCTTGGAAACCTTTACCTTTAGAAACGCCTGTTGCATCAATAATGTCTCCTGCTTGGAAAGTATCTACAGTGACTTCTTGACCTGCCTCGTATGCTGAAACGTCAACGTTTCTGAATTCACGAGTGAAGCGCTTAGGTGCTGAGCCTGCTTTTTTAGCATGTCCTTCAGCAGCTTTAGTTGCATATTTATTAGATTTACGATCTTTTTTATATGCTTTTTTGTCTTCAAAACCGATTTGAACAGCGTTGTAGCCGTCTACTTCTTCAGTTTTAGTTTGTAATACTACGTTTTGACTAGCTTCTACTACAGTTACCGGTATTAATTCACCGTTTTCTGCGAATACTTGAGTCATTCCAATTTTTCTTCCTAAGATTCCTTTGGTCATCGAAAGTCGCACCTCCTGTTATTTTAATGAATTATAATTTGATTTCGATGTCTACACCAGATGGTAAGTTTAAGCCCATAAGAGCATCAACTGTTTTAGGTGTAGGGTTAAGAATGTCGATTAAACGTTTATGCGTACGTTGTTCGAATTGTTCACGTGAGTCTTTATATTTATGAACGGCACGGATTACAGTATAAATTGATTTCTCAGTTGGTAATGGAATCGGGCCAGACACTTGTGCTCCTGAACGTTTAGCTGTTTCAACAATTTTCTCTGCTGATTGATCAATCATGCGGTGATCATACGCTTTTAAACGGATACGAATTTTTTGTTTTGCCATAATTTTCCCTCCTTGTTCGTCTACTTTATAGTGATAGACTTCTCCACGAAAACTCTCTTACACATCGCCATGGCAAAGCGGCCTGGTGTGTCAGTAACCTCTCGCTTCATCGCTTTTTAAAGTCCAACATTAGATATGATACATGATTATTGACTATTTAGCAATAGATAATCAAATATTTTTTCTAAATCCATCTAACACATACCAAAGTATTATAACGAATATTACTTCTCATTTCAATAGATAATATTTAATTAGATAATTTGTAATCTAAATGTTATAATATAACAAGCAATTTTTAACAGGTGGTGAAATCATGAAAAGAGGAATTAAGTCTGTGTTACTTGTTCTTTCTATTATATTAGTGATATCTGAATTTTTATTAGCAACACCATTTCTAGGTGGTGGCATTGTACTTTCAACAGGCTATAATGCTTTAGTACTTAATGGTACATTATATTTTATTGCTACTCTCATTCTATTAATAGATAACCAGAACTCTGTAAAAGTCATTTTTGTCATTCCACTTATAGGGTTAATAGCTAGTTTTGTTGCAATCATTCCAATTATTGGTTGGTTACTACATATTGTAATGGTCGTTCTAATGATTATATTCTTATTTACTATTATAATAGCGCCAGTATATGTACCATCTAAATATTACAAGACGACATATAAAAGTTAATCTCTATATATAAAACAAAACGCCACGTGATTTCACGTGGCGTTTTGTTATTTAAGCATGTACAAATACAAAATATGCGATGAACACAAAGAATAAACCATACATTATAGGATGAATTTCTTTATGTCTCTTTGCTACTATCATTGTAATAGGATAGAAAATAAATCCACATGCAATACCTGTAGCTATTGAATATGTTAATGGCATCATGATCATTGTTAAGAAAGCTGGAACTGCTATCTCAAATTTTTGCCAATCAATTCTGCCTAAGTTACTTACCATAAGAACACCAACAATAACTAACGCTGGTGCCGTTACTGCACTTGTAACGACTCCCATTAAAGGTGAGAACAATAAAGCTGCTAAGAAACACATACCAGTTACAACACTCGCAAAACCAGTTCTTGCGCCTACTGCTACACCTGCACTTGATTCAATATAACTCGTTGTAGTAGAAGTACCAAATATAGCACCTACTATTGTAGCTAATGAATCTGCGAATAATGCTTTCCCAGCTCTAGGTAATTTATTATCTTTCATTAATCCAGCTTGGTTTGCAACTGCAACTAATGTACCTGCTGTATCAAAGAAGTCTATAAATAAGAATGTTAAAACGACAATTAAGAATTGTACATTAAATATTGTTGATAAATCACCAAACGCTTCGAAAGCTGCTCCAAATGTTGGCGCAACACTTGGCATTTTTCCTACAACACTATCAGGCATTGCGATTAATCCTGTAATTAAACCTGCTACAGCTGTTAATACCATACCTATAAATATTGCACCTGGTAATTTTTTAGCCATCAATATAATTGTAATAATAATACCAAATACTGCGAGTAATACTTCTGGGTTATGTATAGACCCTAGTGTAACTAACGTAGATTCTTCTTTTTTAACGATTCCCGCTCCTTGCAAGCCTACAAAAGTAATAAATAATCCAATACCCGCTGATACAGCCATTTTCAATTCAAATGGTATTGCATTTATAATAACTTCCCGTAAACCACTCATCGTTAATAATGCAAATATCAATCCTGAGAATAACACACCTGTTAAACCAGTTTGCCAAGGAATACCCATTGTTAATACTACTGTAAAGGCAAAAAATGCATTTAATCCCATACCTGGTGCCAAAGCTATCGGATATTTGGCAATAATACCCATGAATAAACAACCGACTAACGCCGCTAAAGCAGTAGCAACAAATACTGCCCCTTGATCCATTCTCATTGAATCAGGTACATTTTCTACACTTGCTAAACTTAACATAGATGGGTTAACGGCTAATATATAGGCCATTGACAGGAAAGTTGTTAAACCACCCAATATCTCTCTTTTATAATTAGTTCCCAATTCATCAAACTTAAAGTAACGTTTCATAGTATGACTCCTTTTTTAATTTCAACACTGTACATTGTATTACTCAGCACATTAAAAATCAATACTATCACGAACATTTAATAAAGCTATTTTATTTTCGTTCGTGTTATTGACACATACCTTTATTGCAGTGATGTGATTTCAAGCGAACTATGATCACTATGTAACAAAAAGCACCAGTACTTTCAACTTAAGTACTAGCGCTTTTATGATGTTATAATTTCAAATCTTTTAACGCATCTTTAAATGGATTGTTTTCTACTTCATCATTCTTCATATATTGTTTCATTTCTTTTTTGCCTATCTTACCAGTTTTTCTGTTTTTAAGTCTTTCATCCATATGTTCTTGTGTTTCCGTATGACCACATACACAACGGTAAGTTGCTTTTTTACCTGTACCATATAGCGTTAATTTTTTCTTACAATTTGGACATCTAGCGTTTGTTTGTCTTTGTTGGTTCTTTTTAGTCTTACAAGTAGGATCCTGACATACAAGCATTTGACCATTTTTAGTTTTGACTTTAAGCATGAATTTACCACAAGTTGGGCACTCAGTTGTCGTTATATTATCATGTTTGAATTTGTCTTCGCTATTTTTAATGTCTGCAATGATTTCTCTCGTAAAGTCTCTCATCTCTTTCATGAACGTTCCTTTAGAATACTGTCCTTTTTCAATTTGGTTTAATTTCATTTCCCAATTTGCTGTAAGTTCAGGAGAAGTTAGTTGCTCAGGTGCTAAATTCAATAACTGCTTACCTTTAGGTGTAATTTTAATTTTACCTTGAATCGCTTCTATCACATTAGAACTATATAACTTTTCAATGATATCCGCTCTCGTTGCTACAGTACCAATTCCACCTGTTTCATTTAATGTTTGTGCCATTTTTTTATCTTTAAGTTTAAAGAACAATTGTGGTGATTCCATCGCTTTAAGCAACGTTCCTTCATTAAAGTATGCAGGTGGTTCTGTATCTTTAGTAGAAATGTTTACTTTTTGTATTTTTAGTTGTTGTTGTTCTTTGAAAGGTAATTCTTTAACAATCGCTTTTTCTTGATGAATAGCTTTAAACCCTAATTCAGTTGCTACTTCTTGAACAAGCTTAAACTTCTCACCTTCACATGTTAATTCTACAGTTGTTTCTTCATATTGATATGGTGGTAATAACACTTCTAAAAATCTTTCAGCTACGATCATATAAATTTTTTCTTCTCTTGGTGATAATTGATCCATGTTAGGTCTTACTTCAGTTGGAACAATTGCATGGTGATCTGACACCTTATTATTATCTATGAAATGCTTACCTGCTTTAATTTGTTGTTTTAGTAATGGAACTGCATATGATTTTAGTGATGTTGCACTTAGTGAAGAAACTCTTTCTTTTAATGAAGAAACCATATCATCCGTAAGATAATTTGAATCTGTTCTCGGATACGTTAATACTTTATGTTGTTCATATAATGACTGCATTGTATTTAACGTTTCTTTCGCACTCATTTTATAACGTTGATATGCAGTTTGCTGTAGACTTGTTAAGTCATATAACTTCTGTGGGTATTTCGTTTTCTTTTTCTTGTAAACTTTATGAATCGTTCCAATATTATTCTGAACTTTTTCTTTAATTTGTTCTATTAATTCTGAATCAAATGTTTTATCTCCATTTTGATGAATCCAATTAAATTTGTAACCATCTATATCGATATTCATTTGATAGTATTCTTTCGGTTTAAACGATTGTATTTCATTTTGTCTCATTTGTACTAGATTCAATGTTGGTGTTTGAACTCTACCACATGACAATTGCGCGTCATATTTCGTCGTTAAAGCTCTCGTCGCATTGATACCAACAATCCAGTCTGCTTCACTTCTACATAGTGCAGCTTGATACAAATTGTTATATGCTTCTCCAGGCTTTAAATTTTGAAAACCTGTTTTAATTGCTTTCTCAGTAACCGAACTGATCCATAAACGTTTTAAAGGCTTTTTAACTTTAGCTCGCTCGATAATTAATCTTGCTACAAGCTCTCCTTCTCTACCGGCATCTGTCGCAATGATAATCGAGTTCACATCATCTCGCTTCATTAAATGTTGAACTGTATTAAATTGACTTCTCGTCTTCTTAATAACGACATGTTTCATATATTCCGGTATGATCGGCAATACATTTAAATCCCATTCTTTGAACTTTTTATCATATTCTTCTGGTGTGGCATTTGTTACAAGATGTCCTAATGCCCATGTTACGATATATTGTTTATTCTCAAAATAACCTTTCTTCTGATCATGAACACCTAATGCTTTGGCTATGTCACGACCGACTGAAGGTTTTTCCGCAAGAACTAATGCTTTCATATTATTTCACCCATTCTTTTTTACATTCGTATCATTATAACACGAATAAATACTGTTCTAAAGTTATCAAAAACTTTTATAAAGTTTCATTAAATTGTATAATAGAATATAATAATCGATGAATATTAAAGGAGTGACTGTCATGCAAATACTGCCACTTAAGCAAATCGAGCCTATAGCCTCTTATTTATACGAAAAAAATCTTCAAAACAGTAACTATGTCGAGTATATACCTACAACATTAGAAGATATAAAGTCAGCATTAATGAATAAATTTAATGACCAATCTTTCTATTACATTGAAGACGATAATCATATTATTGGTATTTTAGGATTCGAAAAAATTGATGCTGAGTCTGTCAATGTATGGGGACCAATCGTAAATAATACAAGTGAAGAATATTTAACTGCTTTAAAAGAAACATGGGACACATTATTAAATAACCATCCTGACATTAAATATTGCCATATATCACTACATAAAGATCATATTTTGAATAATAGTAAACTAAAAAGACTGCATGCTGGATATGTCGAAACACAGTACACATTAGAAATTCAACAACCACCACTTCCAATAGATCAACAACATCAAATGACGCCTTTTAGTAAACCTTATTACTATTCATTTGATAAGTTACATTCAAATAGTTTTAAACATAGTGACATTAGTTCAGATGATATCATTCAATCTCTTGGAGAAAATCATGCTTTATATTTATATATAGCTGAAGGGCTTGTTAAAGGATATATCTACCTATCTATAGATACACCTAAAAAATTAGCAACTATACCTAACTTAGCCTCTCACCATGATTATAGAAAACAAGGCATCGCTTTTCAGATGATACACTTTGCAACAACGAAAGCATTTAATCATGATGATGTGGAAACAGTAAGAATTTATGTCGATAGTAAAAAACATGAACAAATACAGTTGCTTTATGAAAAAGTCGGCTTCAAAATTGTTAATGAGACGCACCACTTCAAATATGTAAGAACTTTTTAAACAGTACACATGTACTGTTTTTTTGTTGTAAAATTACGTTTATTTACATATACTTTGAGCTATATGGTTTACAACTAATTTGTTTCACACGTATAATACACGGGTACTGTTTAAAATACAAATAAATAAAGAAAGCGAGTCGTGTGTATGGAATATCTTATAGCTCTGCTACCAGCATTGTTCTGGGGGAGCGTAGTATTAATCAATGTAAAAGTTGGTGGAGGTCCTTATAACCAAATATTAGGTACAACTATCGGCGCATTCATCATTGGATTATGCCTATTTGTCTTCGGTGATGTTCACTTCACATCAACTACAATCATCATCGGTATGGTTTCTGGTGCTTTCTGGGCATTAGGACAAGGATTTCAACTTAGAAGTGTTGAATTAGTCGGCGTTTCAATTACAATGCCTATTTCAACAGGTCTACAATTACTTGGAACAACATTATTTAGTGCTGCATTCTTAGGAGAATGGTCTACTGGTACTCAAGTAGCACTTGGATTATCTGGTTTAGCATTATTAATAATCGGTGTTATCTTTACTTCTGTACAGAAAAAAGGTGCTGGAAATAGTGGTAATACTAAGAAACTTGCTAAAGCCATTCCACTTTTACTTCTATCAACAGTTGGTTATGTTGTATATGTCGTAATCGGTCAAGTCTTCGGAGTTGAAGGATGGGATGCCCTATTCCCTCAATCAATAGGTATGGTAATTGGTGGTATTGTTTTATCATTCAAACATAAACCTACAGTGAAATATACGACATTTAACTTATTACCAGGTATCGTATGGGCATTAGGTAATATGTTCTTATTCATTTCACAGCCAAAAGTTGGTGTCGGAACAAGTTTCTCATTCTCTCAAATGTTAGTAATCGTATCTACATTAGGTGGAATTTACTTATTAGGAGAACAAAAATCAAAACGTCAGATGACATTTATCTGGATAGGTATCGTGTTAATTATATTAGCAGCATTCATTATTGGTGCAGCTAAAGGTTAGATTTAATTAAAAATATAGGAGTGTTTAATATGTATGAAGATTTAAAAGATAAAGTTGTTATAATCACTGGTGGTAACAGTGGTATTGGTAAAGCAACTTCTGAACGTTTTGGTAAAGAAGGTTCTAAAGTTGTGATTGGTTATCTTGATCACGTTGAAGAAGCTGAAAAAGTTGTTCAAACTATTAAAGATGCTGGTTCAGATGCAATCGCAATTAAAGCAGACGTATCAATAGAAGAAGACATCAAGAACTTAATCCAACAAACACATGAAAAATTCGGACGTATTGATGTTCTAATCAATAACGCAGGTTTCGAGAAACCAATCCCAACTCATGAAATGAGCTTAGCAGAATGGTCTAAAGTAATTGATATCAACTTAACTGGTGCATTCATCGGAAGTAGAGAAGTTATTAATTATTACTTAGAACATGACATTAAAGGTCAAATCATCAATACTGCAAGTGTCCATGACGTTATACCATGGCCAAACTACGTCAATTATGCTGCAAGTAAAGGCGGATTAAAATTGATGATGGAAACAATGTCTATGGAATATGGTAAAAATGGTATTAGAATCAATAACATTTCTCCAGGTGCAATTGTTACAGAACATACACGCGAAAAATTCTCAGACCCAGCAACTAGAGAAGAAACGTTAGAAATGATTCCATTAAATGAAATTGGTGAAGCGGATCAAGTAGCTAATATCAATGTATTCCTAGCTTCAGAACAAGCAAGTTACATTCACGGTACAACACTTTATGTTGACGGCGGAATGACAAACTACCCTGCATTTATGGGCGGTAAAGGTTAATATTATAAATTAGCAAAAATAAAAGAGCGCAAATTCTTATTTCCGAAGAATTTGCGCTCTTTTTAATTTATCTTTTGAGTCTTCGTGCGATTTGGCCTTGAATTTATCATGTCAGGCTCCACTTGATAAATAGCAAAAAATCTCTTCACTAGGCTATTACCTAATGAAGAGATCATTTATTTTGAGAATGGGTATTTATATCCCAAGCTCTTCCTAATTTAAACAAAGAAAAATTGATACACATATAATATGACGATAGAAATGACAATACTAAGATTCGTTGCCATTCCCACTATTGGCAGGGTCTTATATTTAAATGTAATGGCATAGGATAATACAGAAACACCTATAGGCAATAACCAACCAATTAATAATGTTGTTTTAATCATTGGATCATCTACTGGTAAAAAGAAATGAACGAGTATACCCATTAATAACCCAAAACCATAATGAAATAATAAATATTTAACAACAATTGGTAAGTATGCTTTTTCTATTTTAAAATTCAAAAATAGTCCGAGTAATATCATAGAAAGAGGCATATTTGCATTAGCGATTACTTCAAAGAAATCTATAGCTTTTCCTGGTATTTTAATACTCATTATATTTAATACAAACATCAACATATATGTCATAAGTGGAACTGTTTTTAATAAATTTAAGCCCATTCGTTTGAAGTCAAATTGATCTCCACCATCATTGAAATAACTTCCTACAAAGTATGTTACACCGAACATAATAATTGCAGTACCTATATCTAACATACCGAAATACAACAATCCATTTTCTGGCCAAATTTGCGCTACCAGTGGATATGCAAATAATCCAATGTTTACAGATGCTGCCATCATACCGACAGTACCTCGTATTTGATTATTATAATTTTTCTTAAATAACCAAATAATTAAAAGTTTCGCGGTAATTCCATATATAAGCATCAAAATAGGTAACCAACCTAAAGATAAATCTAAATCTGATCCATTTAAGTTTACTATTACTAATGAAGGCAAAGTAACATTTAACACAAGTGTTGCAAGTACATTACCATCAGAAGCTTTAAAGAATTTCAGCTTCTTTAGTACGTAACCTAAAGCAATTAATAGTATAATCATTATAAATTTTTCTGTCACTTTATCACTTCTCTCGTTAGACTCACATTTATATATATTAACAACTGTTTATATTCTATGCACACTTTTTGTTTGAAATATTAAGGAAATATACTAAAATGAGTTTAGTTATACTTAATAACATCTTCGAAGTCTACATCAATGACTTTGATTAATTCTTGTGGATTCACTTCTATTTGGTAACCTCGTTTACCTGCACTCACAATAAATGATGATAATGATTGAGCAGTTGTATCAATAATCGTTCGAAATGTTTTTTTCATACCTACTGGTGAACATCCACCTCTCACATAACCCGTTACTTTTGTAAGCTGGTCAAGAGGTAATAGTTCGAGTTTTTTCTGGCCAACAGCTTTACTGGCCTTTTTCATATCTAAATGTTCAACGACAGGTATAACAAAAACAAAGTATTCATTTTTACCATTCATCAATACGAGTGTTTTATATACTTGGTTTTCTGGTTTTTGAATAAATTGAGCTACTTGATGTCCATCCATATGATCTTTTCCTATGCTATATTCATGAGTATGATAAAATATATTATATTGATCGAGGATGCGCATTGCATTGGTTTTTACTTTTTTCAATTTATCACCTACTTCAAGATAAAGTTAATTTAAAAGGAGTGTTTAAAATGGATTTAAACCAACAACTTTCAGAACTGAAATATGATTATGTACGTATACAAAATGATCTAGAAAAAAGAGAGTCTACTGGTCATGCAACTGATTTATTAGAAAAACAACTTGTTCAAATTGAAGAAGAAATCAGCAAAGTCCGCTCTCAACTCAATCAAGATTAACGAAAGGAAAACACTATGTTAATTCTCATACTTTTATTATTTACCCTTATTTATCTTATTATAAGTTATTTAAGTATATTTCAACTACATACAATGCTTACTCAAGCTTTAAGATTCATAATGGGTTTGATGCTAATCGTCTTTCTTGGAAGTATCGTCATTGGATTCGCTACTCAAATTTGGTGGATTTTAGCGGTTCTTGTTTGCTTAGTCATCAATATAGAAATCACAGCATTTAAATACCGAATTAAAGATAAGAAAGCCGTCAAACTCTTAAATTATATGACAATATTTATACTCGTTATTTATGTCATATTACTATTTATCACTTTTTAATAAGACAAAATCGTATGACTCAGTCATGCGATTTTTTTATTTGTATAAATGAGCAAGATTTTGTAATCTTTTAGCACCTTCTGCTAACTCTGAATCGCTCAGTGCTAATGAAATTCTTACATAATTTTTGCCATTATCACCAAATGGGATACCAGGTGCTACTAAAATGGACTGCTCTTGCAATAAATATTCGACAAACGCTTCTCCATCATATTGAGCAGGCGTCTGTAACCATAAGAAAATACCACCTTTCATCGGTTCAAAAGGAATATCCACTTCTCTTAAAGCAGCTTCAAAGTGATTTCTTCTATTTTTGAATATTTCATTTTGTTCAACAAGAAAATCATCACATTCATTTAAAGCGACAGTACTCGCATCTTGCAAAGCCCCAAACATACCAGCATGCGTATGTGTTTGATACTTTTTCAAAGCAGCTATCATATCTTTATTCCCTACAGCAAAACCAACTCTATAGCCTGACATGTTATACCCTTTAGAAAGTGAGAATATTTCTATAGCTGTATCTTTCGCACCTTCAGACTGAAGTATGCTTGGGTTCTTCTTATCAAAGCCGAAAGCACTATATGCAAAGTCATGTACGATATTTGTTTTACTATTCTTGAACTTGTTTATAGTATCATCAAAAAATTGCTCACTTGCAACAGAACCAGTCGGGTTATTCGGATACGTTAAATAAATAAGTTTCGTCTTATCTAAAATTTCATGATCTATGTCATCCCAGTTAGGTAAATAATGATTTTCTGAAGTGAGTTCTAAAGAATATGGATGAGCTCGAGCAAGTAATACCCCCGCTAAATAATCTGTGTATCCAGGGTTTGGTAATAATACATAATCATCAGGATCAACGACGCAAATAGGTAAAGCAACTAAACCATTTTTCGTACCAAATAATATACAAACTTCTTCTTCTTGATCTAATTCCACGTCATATTGCCTTTTATAAAAATCTACTATAGCCTTTTTAAAAGATTCTTTACCATGAAAAGCACCATACTTTTGATTTTCAGGCTTTTGAACTGCATGCTTAAATTCATCGACGATAACTTTAGGTGTTTCACCATCTGGTATACCCACTGCCATATTAATAAGGGGTAGTGAGCCATGTTCAACCTTACGCCCCATCGTCTTTCCAAAGTAACTGTCTGGTATTTCTGATAATAGTTTTGATATCGGCACAATAACGACTCCTCAAAATAAAATTTCATCTAGCTAAAATTATATATGCATATATTCTATCAAAGTATGAAGTACACACAAGTATTTTCTTATTACATCACTAAGAAATAAAAGTGCAAAATTGATTCTTATTACATTATTTAGTGTTGATATTAGAAGTTACATATACGTTTACTACCTTATTCTAAATGAAATATGCTCTAATAAAAATATAAAAACCTTCCAATCCGTAGGTTCATGCCACCGGATTGGAAGGTTTATTTGAGAAAGGATTGTCTATCCTATACTTCATTACAACTTAGTCTATTTGTTCTTTAGGACTTTTAAATATTTTCTTTTTGAATTTCATTATAATTTCATAAGTAATTGGTACGACTAGTAAAGTTAGTATTGTAGATGATACTAATCCGCCTATTACTGTAATGGCTAATGCTTTAGAGATTAATACTGAACTGCCTCCACCAAATAACAGTGGCACTAATGCTCCAATTGTCGCTAACGCTGTCATAAGAATAGGTCTTAAACGTGTACCCGCTGCTTCTATTAATGCTTCTCTTGTCGACATGCCTGCTTGTTCCATATTAATTACTCTATCAATTAATACAATAGCATTTGTCACAACTATACCGATAAGCATCAACATACCGATCATACTTGGTACTGAAATCGTTTCTTGTGTAACTAACAATCCAGCGATAACACCAATGATAGATACTGGTAATGAGAATAATATTGAAAATGGTGCTAATCCACCTTTAAATGTTAATACGATAACTAAATATACTATAAGTATTGCTGCTGCCATTGCTAATACTAACTGTTCGATTGCTTCATTTATATCATCATTTGTACCCCCAACATTTAAATCTACGCCAGCGGGAGTATCCACTTTAGATACTTTTTGATTTACATCAGTTGTCACTTTTGCAACATCGTCAGCAGTAATTTTGGCATCTACAGATACTGAGATTTTATCATTCTCTCTCGTAATCGTATCTGGAGAAGTTGTTTTCTCTAATGTAGCAATATCACTTAATTTAACATCTTTACCTAGAGGTGAAGTGATTTTTGTATTTTCCAATTTATCTTCTGACCAGTCTGTCTCTTCTTTCTTAGTCAGTTTTACATCGATTGATTTACCATCATCATTTAATTTAGTGACTACTTTATTTTGAGTTGTTTGGTTAAGCGTCATAGCGATTTGTCCGGCTGATAGACCTAGTTTACTCGCTTTGTTTTGATCTACTTTTACATCGAACTGCTCATATGACTCAGAAAGGTTTGAACTAACGTTTTCAACACCTTTAACTTTCTTCATTTCTTTTTCAACGTCTTTAACAGTACCTTCTATGGCATCTGTTGTTGGTCCAGATACTTTCACAGAAACTTCATTAGCTGTTCCACCTGTTGAGAAGTCTTGTTGTTTCCACTCACCTTTATGGTTAAATGCGCCTATATGATCCATTACATCTTTACCAACATTATCCCAATCAGGTGTGTCTTTATCATATTTCACCATTAAAGCCATATCATTTTTAGCTGATGGATTGAATGGATTTTCTCCACCTACACTATATTGTACAAATTCTACGTTTTTATCTTTTGATAAATATTTCTCAGCTTGTTCTCCATTTTTAACTACTTGTTCTTCTTTTTCACCTGGAGATGGTTTATATGTGAGGGCTAACATCTTGTCTTCCCCTGTATCAATAAATGATTTACCAATATAAGGCGTAAATACAAGTGCAATACTTGCAACTACAAGTACTAAACTTAATAAAATAACTACCCATTTATGGTTTAAATTCCATTTCAAAATGCCTTTATATTTATGAGCTAACCAATGTCCTTTTTCCTTCTTAGCCTTTTTAATGCCGTTTTTAAAGAACATGTGGGATAACACTGGAACGATTGTTAACGCGATAAGCAATGAAGCTAATAAACTAAATGCAACTGCTAAAGCGAACGGTCTAAACATTTCTCCAATTTGTCCTGTTACAAATGCTAATGGTAAGAACACGACAATTGTAACAATCGTTGAAGACATGATTGGAATAAACATCTCTTTTGTTGCACTTGTGATGAGCTTACTGCCTTTAAGTGTCTCACCTTTATCTGTCATTCTTCGATAAATATTTTCAATAACAACAATAGAATCATCAATAACACGTCCAATTGCGACTGTTAATGCTCCTAACGTTAAGATATTTAAGGAGACATCCATTGCTTTTAATCCTATTAATGCCATTAACAACGACATTGGAATAGAGACCATTGCTATAATGGTTGATTTAATATCTCTTAAGAAGAACATAATAATGATTACAGCAACGATTGAACCAATCAATGCTTTTTCAACCATCGTAGATACTGAATCTTTAATCGTAGATGCTGTTTCCATCAACTGAACAGATTCTATATTTTTATGATCTTTTTTATATGCTTCTACTTCTTTATCTACATTATCTACAACATCTACTAAGTTAGCATCAGTAGCTTTAGTAACTTGTAAAGCTAATGCATCTTTACCATTTGTTTTAGAGATAGAGTCCCGTTTCTTCTCTTTTTTAACATCTGCTATGTCAGATAATTTCACAGATGGAATGCTTTGTGTTGCACTAGATTCTTCGTCACCTGATGATTGACTACTTTGTCCACCTTGTTGTGCCTGGCTTGCATCACCTTGGGAAGCTTGCTGTCCACCACTGGAAGCACCACCAGTCATCGGGATTTCTAAATCGTTTAATGCTTTGATTGACGTAAATCTTCCATCTACGACAATAGATTTCAAATCATCGCCAAATGTGTATAACCCTAGAGGTGATTCTTTCGTAGCACCATCAATATATTGAAGTACTTCATCTTCGGTCATACCTCGTTTTGATAATTCATTTTGATCAAACTCTAAATTGACTTCTTCTAATGTTTGTCCGGATAACGAAACATTTTGAACACCATCTACTTTTTCTAATTTAGGAATTAAGTCAGATTGCATTTGCTTCGTAGCTTTTTTTAAGTCGTTATTTTTGTCGGAAATAGAGTAACTTACAACCGGAAATGAGTACATAGACATACGACTCATGTCAGGATCTTCTACACCTTCTGGTAATTTAAGTGCTTCTAATTTCTTTTTCAATTCTGTTTCAGCTTCATCCATGTCTGTTTGATATGTATATTCCAATGTGATTGCTGAAGCATTTTCTAACGATTGACTAGTTACATTTTGTACACCTTCCAGATTTTGTACTTCTTTCTCCACTGGTTCGGTGACATTTTCTAACACACTTTCTGGAGTAGCACCTGGATATGGTGTTGTAACAGTAATAACAGGTGTTGTTACATCAGGTAATAACTCTAGTTTCATTTTAAATGCTGAATAAATACCGCCTAGTAAAATAATTAATGTCATTAATAAAATCGCAAACTTATTATTCAGCGAAAACTTAATCATTTTTTGAACCACTTAATTTCCCCCTAATTTATCATTTGTAAATAATTGTAATATATATTATTTGTAAATCAAACCTCTACATAAAGAAAGCACTAAAATTTAAATAATTTAAAGTTTTAGTGCTTTTTATTCTATGTTTATTTTCTTTTGATTTTCTTTTCAATCTTACGCTTATAAGTTGAGACAGCAGGTTTAACCTTTTCAATCGCTGTATATAGTGGTTTGTTTAATACATAATCAAACTCACCAATTTTTTCACTTAAGTATGTTCCCCATACTCTCTTAAATGCCCATAAGCCATAATGTTCATGATCTTGATCAGGGTCATTATCTGTACCACCAAAGTCAAACTTATCAGCACCTTTTTCTTTCGCAAAGCGCATCATTTCAATAATCATACGATGGTTTGGTAAGAACTCGCGGTATTCATTTGATGAAGCACCATATAAATAATATGATTTCTTACCGGAGAATATAAGTATGCCTCCAGATAAATAAACACCATCTGGCTTTTGTTCTTTTAATTCTTCCATTTCTTGAATACGTTTCTCAAAATTGCCTAATTTTTCTTCCGCATCATTCAATTGGTTAACAACTTTTTTAGTTTGTCTTCTATTTGTAAGTTTCTCTTTTTCTTCTAATAATGCATCTCTTTCTTTAAACAAATCTTTCAACACATTATCAGGAACAACTTTAACTAAGAATAACTCACAATCACCGTCAGGATGTAAATGATCATAAATATTTTCAAAATATGACACATCTCTCGTTAAGAAATTGTCTCTTTCCCCTGTTTCTTCCATAATTTGTGCAAAGATTTTTAAATCATCACGATTCCCAATAATTAACTCTGTTCCTCGTTTTAAAGAGTTTCTTACACGTGAACGATTTCGTTTATCAAAACTTTGCATTAAATCTTCTTCAGGTTGATCAATTTTCGTAATCATAGTCATACGTGGTTGAATATAAGATTTGCTTAGGCCATCTTCAAACCCTTTATGTTCAAATCCTAAAGATGTTAAATATTCAAGCACACCTTCTGATTGGTCCACTTCTATGTCTGGATCAATTTTGATTGCGTAACTTTTCTCATTTCTCGCCATTTCTTTAGATAATTCAAATAGTACTTTAACAGAAGTTTCATCTTTATAGTCCACAACAAAACCTCTAGATATGTAACATAAAGTATATGGTAATTTTGGCACTTTTTTAAATAACAGTTGTGCGACTCCTGTTAACGTTTCGCCGTCACCAACAGCTATACGACGAGAATACCAACCTGTAAGCTTTTTGGATTCTGCCCACTTTGTAAGTTGCAACATATCACCATTTGGATGTTGCTTTACAAATTCATCATGTTGCTCATGAGTGATATTCATTTTCTTTATCGTCATTTATAAATCTCCTTTTTGTCAATTCGTCTATTAATTATACAATGAAACATACTATAATTTCACGCAAAAGACCAATATTTGTTATACTTGTTAAATAAACCATTATAGTTAGGATTGAAATATATGAGACAATTATTTCTAACGCTTTTTATTCTCCTAAATATTATCATGATTATCATCAGCCTTAATTTTGATATCACTATTAATTATTTAAGTTATCGCATTATCATCGTGGCCTTTACCTTCTTGTTAAGTATCGTTTTCATACTGGAAAATGCCCGAAAATCCGTTTTACTTATAGCGATTCTCAGTGCCATTATAGCATTAATTCATTTAGCACTTATTATTCAAAGTGTTTACTTTAATGTTTATGCAAATTAGGCTTAAATAAGTAGTACGCGCCTTTGTAAAAAGTGCGCGTTTCTTTTTTTATGTGTGCAGAATTTAATGATAACGTCGTATATTGTTCATCATTATTTTTCTCTAACGTAATCACGACATTGTCGTCAGTAAATCCTAAGTTAACATATTGTTCATCTTCTTCAAATACTACTAGACCATACCATGATTGCCAATTTTCACTCGTTTTTTTGATGTTCTTCACTTGAACAGTTACACCCTCTATTGATAAATCATGATGAAAATACGCTTTGAGTGCAGACTTTCTTTCTTCATCGCTTTCACCCCACTGAATAATAAAAGGTAAATCAAGATCACTATCATCATCCAAATAGAGTAATTGCCAATTGATAACAGTGCCATCAGGTTTTGTGCGCGACATTTCTATTGGTCCTACTACATCAAGTTCAAATTGCATAAGGTGTTCTTTTACTTTATGGATATCATTTGTCCTCAAGCATATTCTTTTAAATCCTTCACATACGTTACGCACTTTAAAAGTATTGGCAAAACTTAGTCTACCTTCTTCTGTTTGAGCGTAAGATTGTGCTAAAGGTTGATCAAATACATCAATCCATTCTATATAATGTAAATCGATATAACTCAGCTGATTATAAGTACCTAACTCCGTATGCTTACCACCTTGAATGCTTTTAATATGATGATTAGGAAAATCGATTGATGCTATACCATTTACGTAGTGAATAATATGATCGAAATATAAAGGCATTTATAAAACCCCTCTCACATTCATATATTATGATGCTCTAAAAACTTTACTATTTATGAAATATAATATGATCAGTAAAATAGAAACAATAACAATCGTAAAGACATATGGGAAGACATCATGCTCGCCATTAATACCTACTAATGGTGATACTAGACCACCAAACAAGAATTGAGATAATCCTAATAAACTAGCAGCACTTCCAGCGCCACCTTTATTGTTGGACATAGCTATCGAAAATCCAGTCGCACCTATTGCTGAAACTGGGCTAACAAGTATGAAGAACCCTATCATCAACAACCATATTGGCCAACCATTTATCAGTGTTATTGAGACGATAATGACTCCAAATATTTGAATCATACCGAATAAACGCATTAATAGATGTTCGTCATAATGATCAACTAATTTATTGATGATTTGACCTGATAATATTAATCCAAGTCCATTAAAGGCAAACATCCAACTGAATGACAAAGGTGAAATGTTGTATACAGACTGTGTGATAAACGGTGAAGCAGATATGTAACTAAAGAGTAATACATATGTACAGCCTTGTATAAATAAAGGCATTAAGAACTTTGGACTTTTTAGTAGGTTTTTAAAATCACTTAAAACCTCGCTTATTCTACCTGATGAACGTTTTTCTTCCGGTAAAGATTCTGATAATTTTAATGATGACAAACTAAACATCATTAACCCAAAAGCTGTTAACAAAATAAACACCATTTTCCAAGTTGAAAACGATAAAATAATACCTCCCAATACTGGCGCTAATATAGGCGCTACACCATTGACTAACATTAAAATAGCTAGAAATTTCGTCAACGCTTTACCTTGATATAAGTCGCTTGATATTGCCCGGGAAATAACTGCTCCTGCACCACCTGTAAAACCTTGAATAAATCTTAATGCCATCATAATGTATATATTTGGTGCAAACACACATAAAATAGATGCGATTGTATAAACAATTAAAGCAACCATTAATGGCTTTTTACGACCAATAAAGTCTGAGAGTGGACCAACAAATACTTGTCCAATCGCTAATCCTACCATGAATAGCGTTAACGTTAGTTGAGTATTTGAAGTCGTCGTATCAAAATCACGACTAATTTCAGGTAAAGCTGGTAAGTACATATCAATTGAAAATGGTCCGAAAGCTGTTAACAAACCTAGAATAATAATTAAAAACAGTGACGGCTTTGCCATCTTTTGCTCATTCATGAAATACGCTCCTTTTAGCTCTATTATTTAACATTATATGCCTCTTAAAATTCAAAAGGCAATGTTATATATAATCAATTGTTAAATTGCTTTACTTTCACTATATCATCATTCAAAATATAGTGAGAAACTTAGAATCGGAGTGGAAACATGAATATCTTTTTAACTGGTGCAACGGGATTTGTAGGTGCTGAGTTAATACAATCACTTGCAAAAGATTTACACAAACATTTTTACGTATTATATAGGTCTAATCATAAAAAAATGTTATTACTAGAAAAATTAGACCCATCATTTCATTCAAGAATTCATTTTGTATATGGGGATATAACAAATGAATGTTGTGATGTTAATGATCATGACATTAACAATATACCTCAAATAGATAAATTTTATCATTTAGCTGCATTAGTGAAATTCAACTTTGAATTAGCAGATGAGCTATACCACATTAATTATATTGGAACAAAACATGCTTTGGATTTAGCTGAACGATTACAAACGAAACATTTCCTTTATGTCTCAACCGCTTATACAGTTGGCAAAAAAGACAAAGCTGAAGAAACATTACATTCACTTGAGTCGCCAACACATAACCCTTATGAAGCAACAAAAATAAAAGCAGAACACATCGTGGCACAGTGCACAACTATGGCAACTTCAATCATTAGGCCAGCAATTATTATAGGAGATTCTAAAACTGGAGAAGCGGATTCTAACTTTACTTTATATGGTTTTATGAAAGCATTAAAAGTATTTAAACGTAAAGTTCAAAGACAACAAGACAATAATTCATATAGATTATTTGGAGATGCGAGCCATTCATCCAATTTCGTTCCAGTTGATTACGTTGTTGACGTACTGACTGTAGCGTGTGATTATGCTGAAAATCATAAAATATATCATGCAACCAATAACAATCCGCCATCGAATGATTTTATATTCCAAACAATTAAGCATCATTTAGACTTTCATCAATTAGAAGTTGCGCCTCTTACAGAGATTAATACAATTACAGATGATGAAAGAGTTCTTAATAGTTTCATCGATGTATTCGCACCATACTTCTCAAAGTCCATTGAGTTTAATGATGACAATACAGCAGCAATGATGGAAAAAGCAGGACAAAGCACATTGAACCTTACAGATGATACTTTAGATATGATAATTGGAATGTATTTCAAAAAATAATACAACATACAACAAACCTAAGATGGGCTACATCTTAGGTTTGTTGTTTATTCTGTCAGTCGTTTAGAAAATAATATTACTTGAAATACATTTCTTATCCGCCTATATAATTCATATTAATTTTATTGTTTTTTCGTCTCGCTACGGTAGCTTCTGTACGTTCATCTGAATATTTATCATCTCTAATGTTCCATAAATGTTTCAATATAGATAATATTTCATCGTCTGTTTTACCGCTTCTTAATTCGGACTTAATGTCATATCCATTTTTCTCAGCAAATAAGCATCCGTAAAATTTACCGTCTGATGAAATTCTTGCTCGCGTACATGATGAACAAAATGAAGCAGACACACTCGTAATGAGTCCAAACTGTGCACCGTTATCTTTATGACGATAATACGTTGCAACTTCGCCAAAATAATTAGCATCTACTGGCTCTATTTCAAATGTTGACGCTATTTCATCCAGCATTTCTTTCTTAGTTACTACTTTATCAAAGTTCCATCCATTATCATTTCCTACATCCATAAATTCAATGAATCTCACAATAATATTTTTATCTTTAAAATATTGAACGAGTGGCAATATTTCTTGATCATTAATCCCTTTTTGAATGACAACATTAACTTTAACTTTCAAACCAATAGAGACCGCATAATCAATTTGTTCAAGTATTTGAGATGCCGATATATTTCGATTATTAATAGATTTAAACAACTCATTATCAAGCGCGTCTATACTAACATTGACTCTTCTTAACCCAGCTTGATATAATTTCAAACCATGCTTTTTTAATAAAAGGCCGTTTGTTGTTAAACCTATATCTTCAATACCTTCGATGTTGTTTAACTCTTGAATCAATTTATATAAGTTACGTCTTAATAGTGGCTCTCCACCCGTAATTCTTATTTTTTCAACACCTAAAGTGCTATACATTTTAGAAAGCCTTACAATCTCTTCAAAGCTCAGCAATTCTTGTTTAGGTAAAAATACAAAATCGTCTCCAAATATTTCTTTTGGCATACAATAATCACAGCGAAAATTACAACGATCAGTAACAGATATTCTTAAATCTCTAATCGGTCTTCCTAATTTATCTTTGATAGGTTGATTCATCGTAACGCCTCCTTACCTAAACAATAGCTAAAGCTCCGTTGTTTCTAGGTCTTCAATGTAATTAATATTTTGATACCAATTCGTTGGATCATTAATAAAGTCTACATTTAACCACTGTGAAGGTTTCTTTTGATATATCTCTTTCATTCTATACTCTTCTTGATCTAGAGCATCTTTAATATCCTCTACTACACGATGACTGTAAAAAGCTAATATCGGCATCTTCTTACCATCAGCTTCATATCCAGCAATATCTAGCTGTTCTTCCATTACGCGTGATATGAAAAATTGATACAGATGACTAATTGCTTTTTCTGTTATCTTCGGTGTATCACAAGCGATAACAAAGTAGCATTCTGTATCATATTGTTGCATCACGCTGTATATACCGCCTAAAGGTCCATTGTTCTCATATTCAGGAAGATCTACAACAATGTCTTGATAGTCAAACGAATCTTTCAACTCTTCACTAGAACTAATAACGATTTTTTCGAATAAATTCGTTTGATTTAAAGTTCGAATGATTTTTTCATAAAATACTTCCCCGCTTATTGTTGCTAATGCTTTTGGCGAACCAAATCTACTGGATTTTCCTCCAGCTAGAATTATTGCTATCATTTTCTCTTTACCCTCCACTAACTGGTGGAATAAGTGCAACGACATCTTGATCTGATACAACATTTGTATCTTGCACAAATTCCTCATTTACAGCAATTTGAAAAGTTTCATCCTTTAATTCAGGATGCTTTTCAATTAAATATTGCTTAAATTTTAACACAGAGTATGCCTCGTTAAGAGAGATTTGCTCTTCATTTATGTTCATTATTTCTTTTAAATGAGCAAAATACAATACTTTCATCATTCACCCTCCATTTTAATCGAAGAATGGTATCTTTTTTGACTGCCTTGCCATTCTTCTCCATCTTCCCATATTTCTTTTTTCCATATAGGGACTATTTCTTTAATTCTTTCAATTGCATATTCATTAGCTTCATACGCATCATGTCTATGAGGTGATGAAACACTAATAACAACGGCAATATCAGAAATTTGTAATTCACCAATTCGATGCGCAATTGCCACAATAGTTCCTGGCCATCTCTCGCATATTTCATCACCTATTTGTGACAATTTTTTCTCTGCCATTGGTACATATGCTTCATAAGCTAAATATTCAGTTTTAATACCTTGCGTCCATTCTCGAACATGACCTGTGAATACAACAATTGCACCTTGTTTTTCATTTAATGTCCATTCTCTATATTCTTCTGGATTTATAGGAGCGTGAACAACTTCAAACTGTTTCATATCGTCACCTACTCTTTTTCTAACCAATTTTGAAACCATTTTATAAATATTTTGTTTTCCTCAATATCAAACGCATTTAATGAATATATAACATTTTCCAATTCTTTTTCTAAAGTATCCGCTTCTTTTGTTAATAATACTTTTGGATACTGCTCATGTTTAAATCCTTCGATTAGAAGTATATCTGGTATCACAGATAAATCTTCAGCTATTATTTGTTCTAATGATTTATCTACTTTAGTGACTCTCTCCATTAATTGTTTACCGAGAACTATACTTTCCTGTGCACCATTTTTCATAAAAGATAAACTATCTACTTCTTTATGGTCCATTGAAATATCTTCAACGCCATGTCCATGATGTTTGATGGTCGATACCGTTAGTTGGTTATCATGGCATACTTTAATTAATTTATTAATTAAAGTTGTTTTACCACTATTCTTATACCCTACTATTTGTAAACATTTCATAGATTCAATGCTCTTTCATATGATTGATGATCGGTTAATAATACTTTTACTTTATCACCTTCAGCGTATCCTCTAGTCCCACTCGGTAATATAATCATGCCGTTACTTTTTACAATTGCAACGACTGCATTTGATTTGTTAAAACCAGATGGTGCCGCATATACACCATCGTTAGAGAATGAGATTTTTGCTCTTATAAATCTCGTGAAAGGGTTAGCTTTCTTAAAATCCTCATTAAGTATCGCTTCTATTATGACTGGATAAATTTCTTGAGCTGCCATCATTTTTTGTATAGCCGGCTTCGTAAATAAATGAAACCCTGAATAGCATGCAGATGGATTACCAGATAAACCAAATAATATATGATTATCTTTATACGCTACCGTCGTTACACTACCTGGTCTCATTTGTACTTTATTAAATAACACTTCTGCATCGATTGCTTCATAAACTTTCGGCAAATAATCAAAGTCACCTACAGATACACCGCCAGTTGTTATTACAATGTCATGCTGCATCATTGCCTTTTTCACGATATCTATACACCCTTGAAGATTATCTTCTTGAATTTCATAT
Source organism: Mammaliicoccus vitulinus (assembly GCF_029024305.1). NCBI lineage: Bacteria > Bacillati > Bacillota > Bacilli > Caryophanales > Staphylococcaceae > Mammaliicoccus > Mammaliicoccus vitulinus. The sequence continues at coordinate 605,837 of NZ_CP118974.1, read as the reverse complement.
GTAGTTGTTTCAATATTTATATCACGACATAAGGCTTCTATCATTGGACCATTAGAATTTCTAATCTTTCCTGGTTCTAGTGGGTCTTTTGGACCTACTAACTCGCTTCCTGTTGCAATGATAGCTACTGTAGGCTTTTGAAAAACTTTAACATGTTGGTATCCAAAAGTTGCTAATACAGCAATAACGCCACTATTGATTTGTTGTCCTTTATCCAAGACAATATCCTGTTCTCTACATTCTTCACCTTTAAATGAAATGTTTTCACCTTGTTCAAAAGACTTACGAATGGTAAAACCATGCTCATTTTCCACCGTTTGTTCAAACATGACAACTGCATCAGCGCCATCTGGTATAGGCGCACCAGTCATAATTCGAACAGCTTCCCCATTTTTCAGTTTTACATTTGATGGTGTGCCAGCTCCAATATGGTCAACAACTTTAAACGCAATTCTGTTATCTCCAGTGGCCCCTTGTGAGTCTTGACTATTTATAGCGAATCCATCATATGGTGATTTATTAAACCTTGGAATATCATACGTAGCTTGTACATCTTCAGCTAATATATAATTCAAGCTTTCTTCTACAGATAGCGTAAAGGGTTCTTTATGTTTTACGACTTGAATGACGCTTTCTATTGCTTCTTTAACAGGTATTGGTGTTCGCATTTCAACTGACATTTATTAACGCTCCTTGTCATTTTATCTTTGCTTACATGTTATAATATTTTTTAGAAAGGATGATCATAATGTCTGATTTCACACATTTTAATGAGCAAGGCCATGCAAAAATGGTCGATGTTTCTGATAAAGAAACAAGTACACGCATTGCAATCGCAAACTCTAGTATTAAAGTTAATCAAACCATTTATAACCAAATAAAAAATGCAACTAATAAAAAGGGAGATGTACTTGGTACAGCTCAAATTGCAGGTATTATGGCTGCTAAAAATACGAGCCAACTCATACCAATGTGCCATCCTCTCCAATTAACAGGTATTGATATCGAATTTGACTGGGATAATGAACATTCATACACATTAAACATCTCTGCTACTGTTAAGACAAAAGGTCAGACAGGTGTAGAAATGGAAGCATTAACTGCAGCAAGTGTAACAGCTTTAACGATTTATGATATGTGTAAGGCTGTAGATAAAGGCATGATCATCGGTGAAACGTATTTATCACATAAATCCGGTGGGATAAACGGTGATTTCAATCGACAATAATTATTTATTAAGCTCATGTACTAAATGATTGATTTCTTTAGTGATGAGCTTTTCCATTGCCAATTTAACAGCACCGGTTGATCCTGGAATAGAAATGATGACTTGTTTACCTTTAGTTCCAGCAATTGCTCTAGAAAGCAAAGCTCTAGAACCTACATCTTCTGTGTAACTTAAATACCTGAATAATTCACCAAAACCTTCAATTTCTTTCTCTAATAAAGGTTTAATTGCTTCAATCGTTACATCTCTCTGACTTATGCCAGTTCCACCTGTCGTGATGATGACATCAAGTTCTGCATTTAACCACTTCGTAACTTGAGATTGAATTGATGCGATATCATCTTTAACAATTTGATAATTTTCATCAGAGAGGTTAACGTTTAAAGGCTTTAAATAGTCTTGAACAAGTTGACCACCTTTATCCGTTTCTTTCGTTCTCGTATCACTTACAGTCAATATTGCGACTTTAATATCTCGCTCGATTCTATCAACGATACTCATCCCAACAGCTCCTATCCAAACATATTCTCAACAAATTGTCTTCCTTCTTCAACAGATTCAATATCATGAATTAATAATCTTCCATTACTAAAAGCGACAACTCTATGATCATCATATAAATATTGAATCATATAAGCATTGGATCTATGTAATAATCCATTTTGCGCAACAAACTTTTCAATTGCTGGTCGATTTAATTTTTCATTTATATATTGGACAGTATGACGACCACATAACTCTGTAATTTGTTGATCTGACGCAGCAAGTTTTGAATATGTTGGATGCTCTCCACACGTTTCACAATCATTTCGTCTCATTTGTTCAAAACCAAATGTTTGATGTTCACCATCCCAAACATCACCATAAGTGATTTTAGGCGTAAATTTATAACCAGATAATATTTTTAATGCATCTACAACTTGTAAACTTGTTGCCATCGTTACAGCTGGATTGATGACGCCAACCGTATCACACGTTCGATTGATAACGGGTAACTGAGGTAGTACACAATCAAAACAAGGTGTTTCGCCTGGTATAAATGTAGCTTGAACATAATTAGATTCTAAGCAAGCACCATAAATCCAAGGTATGTTCATTTTAAAAGCAAAGTCGTTGATCACAAGCCTTGTATTAAAATTATCCGTTGCATCTATAATAATGTCAGAATAACTCGCTACTTCTTGTAATAACTTTGCATCACACTGCGCTATATATGTTTTTATTTGGATATCTTCGCGTATCTTTTTTAAATGTCTTTCTGCTGCCACGACTTTTGGCAACATTTCTTTAATATCTTTTTCTACAAATAGTGTCTGTCTCTGTAGATTAGAAGATTCTACATAATCTCTATCAATAATGTTAAGTCTACTTACACCTGATCTTGCAAGCTGTTCTGCAACGTGAGTACCTAATGCACCCATTCCCACTATAGTGACGTTGCTCTTTTCAATTCTTTCTTGTCCTTGTTCTCCAATTTTATCGAATAAAATTTGACGAGAATAACGTTCGTTCATTTTTATCAACCTTTCACGAATCTCTTTAACTCTATTATAGATTGAAAGCACTTTATCCTCAATTAATAGAGAACCTACTCTTCCTTAAAAGAGCAGGTTATACTATTATAATATCTTTTTTTCTAGTTTTGTCATATGCATCATCGTAATAAGTGCAATAATTCCAAATAAAGCTAACAAGAAAAATGCTAAATGATTTGAACCTGTTAAACTCGTCACGAATGTAATGATTAGAGGTGGGAAAAATCCTCCTAGTCCACCCATCATAGAAACAATGCCATTCACAACACCTGCTTCTTTATTGAAATAAGTCGGAACAAGTTTGAAAATCAAACCATTACCTATACCTGCACATATACTGATTGTTAAACACCCTACTGTAAATAATAAGATGTTATTTGAAATCGAAAGTAATAAAGCACCTACAATCATTCCAACAAAGAAAACTTTCAATACATTTAAAGCGTTATATTTATCTCCTAACATACCACCGATAGGCCTCAATAAAGTGGCTATCGCAATAAACACACCTGTTCTAATCCCTGCATCGACTTTATCAATTTCAAAGTGTCCAACTAAAAAGTTTGGTAAAAATAACCCAAAGGCTACAAAAGCACCAAACGTAATAAAATACCAAAAACTAAAATAATGTAGCTTATAGTTATTCATAACTTGTTTAGTTTGTGACATCATTGGAATTTTAACTTTAGCCTCTTCCTTATCACCAAAGATAAACATAAGTACTGCAAATGTTGCCATAACAATTAAATATAATTGCACAGTATGTTGCCATCCTATAGTTCCTGCAATGGGAGGTGCTAAAAATGATGATACCGCTGTACCTAAATTACCCATTCCATATACACCATTAGCAAAACCATGTTTTTCTTTAGGATAATATTTAGGTATAGACGTTACACCCACTGAAAACACTGCGCCACCTAGCCCAATAAAGAATCCAGCTATCATTAACCCACCTGTTGATTGTGCTTGACTCAAATAAAATACCGGGAATAATAAAATAATAAAACTGCTTAAAAAGACTAACCGAGAACCTAATAAATTTGTATAGTATCCAATTGGTATTCTTAAAACGGATCCTAATATGACAGGTATAGCTAAAATTATGGCTTTCTGTCCTTCTTGCACACTAATGTCTTGCGTAATATAAGGCATTAAAGGTGCTAGTATACTCCAAACCATAAATCCTGCCATTAAACTAAAGGTTTGAAGCGGTAATTGAACTTTCCCTATGTTATTTCTCATTTTTTCACCCTTTTTGAACATTGTTAACTTTCATTTCATGCTTATTGTAGGTTATTTGTGAAAAAATGCACATAAGGATATACCCTTAGAAAAATATGTAAACTCCCTATATTAAAAATGCTATCGCATTAAATTAAGACATAAAAAGGCCTGACAACTATAACGAGATTAACATCGTTCATTGTCAGGCCTTTTTAATACATTTTAAAAATCTAATAATTTTTTCTTCATTGCATATTCAACGAGTTCAGGGCGAGATTTCAACTCTAGTTTGTCCATAATTCGTGCTTTATGTGCTTCTATCGTTTTAACTGAAACGAATAATTTTTCAGCTATCTCTTTATTACCATATCCTTTTGCAATCAAAGGAAGAATTTCTAGTTCTCTTTGAGATAATATTTTAAATGGATCTTTAGAGCTATGTTCGCCATTTTGTTTTGGATTCACCAACTCATTTACTAAAGAACTTGTTACTTTTGAATCAATATACATGTCTCCTCTATGGATCGTTCTTACAGCATGTATGAGCTCTTCATCTGGCGCATTTTTTAATATATAACCTTTAGCACCATTTCTCAAAACGTGAAATAAATACTCTTCATCATCAAACATCGTGAGTATTAATATTTTTGTGTTTTTAAAGTCTTCTGATATCTTACCTGTAGCTATTAAACCAGATTCTCCCGGTGGCATACTCAAATCCATAATTAACACATCTGGTTCATGTTTAGCGACCATTTGGTATGCTTCTAGCCCATCCGCTGCTGTAGCTACTACTTCCATATCCTCTTGATAATTTAATATCATTGAAAAACCAGTTCTCACTACAGCATGATCATCCGCAATTACGAGTTTCATGTTTCTTCCCCCAGCATTATACTATTGGTACATTTAATTTTATGTTCGTACCTTTTCCGAGCTTGCTCTCAATATTCACTTTACCACCGACAATTTCAGCACGTTCTTGCATACCGTAAATACCGAGTCCCGAACCTTTAGGCTCACTGCCTAGTACGAATCCAGTCCCTTGGTCAGCAATTTCAACTTCAATAACATGACCATCACACGTCATATGAACATCCACACTGTCTACATTAGCGTATTTTAAAGAATTAAATACGGCTTCTTGTACAATTCTATACACGACAGTTTCTATTTCTGAATTAAAACGTTCTACTGATGAATCATAATGATAATGAACAATGAATCCAAAGTTTTTCTCTAGTTGTTTAAAATATGATTTAAATGCTGCATTTAAACCTAAATCATCTAAAGAAGATGGTCTTAGTTCCAATGATAAATTTCGTATATCGTCAATCAAACTAGACATTAAATTTTCAATTTGGTGTGACTGCGTTTTTAATTGATCAATGTTGTCTTGATACTTAAGTAATCTTAATTCAACACTTACATTTATTAATTCTTGAACAACGCCATCATGTAATTCTCTTGAAATTCTTTTACGTTCATTTTCTTGTGCGGAAATCGTTTTTTGCATCATCGTCTGTTGATGAAGCTTTTGTTGTCTTTCAATTTGTGGAGATACATTTTGTAATGTATAAACTTTAATATCATCTTCTTGACTGATCGTTTGATAAGTTGCTGTAAAAGGCTCAACAGTACCACTATTCGTTTGCATAAACACTTGAAAACTCGTATTTCCAATTTTAGAAGATTCTAAAAAGCAATCTCTACATGATTGAAGTGCATACTCATTAGAATACCCTTCGCAACGGCTACAAATCGGGTGTGTTAATGATGATTGATTATCTTCTGAGATCACTTTTCTAGCAGCTTCATTCATATTAATAATTTGACCTTTACTATTTAAAAACACTATCATCTCGCTTGTTTTTTCATAGTATTGTTTAAGTATATTCGTCAAAATAGATGAATCTTCTGAGCTCATGAATTAATCATATCCTTTCCATAAAATGGTCCAAAACGTTTAAAATGGGTAACATCATTTTCAGGTAATGGTTTATTATCACGTTGTCCAAACAAAAGCACGCCACACACTCTATTTTGTCTCCATAAAGGCATAGCTACAAGTGCCGTTAATTGTTCGCTCTGAATAATTGGATAGTTAAATAACTGATCCTGATATGGACTATTTGTCATATCTTGAATCGTTATTTGTTTACCACTTTTTATGACAATACCTGCAATTCCTCGACCGCTTCTTAATACAATGTTTTTATATCTATGATTCAAATTTCCAGATACATATCGCCATTTTATGTGAAAAGGCGCAGACTGCTCAGAAGACATAGCTAATCCTACAAAATCATATTCATAAGTTGCACGAATTTGATTAAGTTGTTCCTGAAAATTAAAATCATTAGACATTTTAAACACCCCTTCATATTTTAATTATAGTTTAATTCGTTTTATGCTTTCTGTAAATAATATAACTTCTGCTAAAATAGTTTAAAGGAACGCTCCAAACATGTACCAATCTAGTAAATGGCCAAATGCTCGTTATGAACAACCCTAATATAATATGCGCTTTAAATGTCCATGGTACATGAGTCATTAATGCAGCATCAGGTTTAAAAATTAGCAAACCTCTAAACCATACTGATATCGTTTGTCTATAATCGAATTCTGGCGTTGTCGCATTCGTCCATAATGTTGCGACACACCCCATAAATACAATTGCTAGTAATAATAAATTTACAAGAATGTCTGAAGCTGAGCTCAATCTTCTAACATTTTCTTTCGTAATTCTTCTAGCAGTTAACAAAAACATCCCGATTAACGTCACAATACCGAAGATACTTCCGATATATACAGCTCCAATATGGTACATATGATCATTCACACCGATAGCACTTAGCCATTCTGCAGGCACACCTAAACCGACGATGTGCCCAAAAATGACAGGAATAATACCTAAGTGAAATAAAATACTCCCCCACATTAATTGCTTTTTCTCTATAAATTCACTAGATTTTGCCGTCCAAGAAAATTGATCGTATTTAAATCTAAAGATATGGCCAACTATAAATATTGCAACACATAAATAAGGGAAAATAACCCATATAAATTGATTAATCACAATTTGTCACCTTCTCTTGTTCTACAACACATGATTTCAAAGTTTCTCGCAGTGCTTTTATAAGGTGGAAGTATGGACTGTTTTGTTCTCCTAGTGCTTTTAATAATTCATAAGTACCATCTTCTATCACCATCACGACCAGTGTTAAGCTTTCTTGTGCTCTGCTGTCACCTCTCCATTCTGCAGCATACAAAAACTCCAGCATCAGAGGCAAAAAGTCAGATAGTTCACTCTTAGGCATCTCTAAACCAAACATTTCATATAATACTTTTAATCTCGCTAACATTTGTCCTCTTTCTTTTTGTTCAGTTAGTTTATTATATGTCATATATAAAGTCGTCTTTTTTTCAAAATCAAATGTTCGCGTATATACTTCTTGAATATCATCTAATGATATGTCGTGCATATTCTTCCAATATTGTTGAATTTCCGCATAACCAGGATGCTGTTCATCAAATGCGCTTTCAAAGGCTTTAGGATGAAAATCTAATTTTTCTGGATAAGTTAGCTGATTACTGAAGAAGCCAAAGCTTTCTTTTAATTGATATAAAGCATCTAAATTAATCACGGAAAATCCCTCCATAGAAGTTTTCGTTATAAATTTCCTGTCCAGATTTATTTTCTGGTAATCCTTGAACACCACAGCCGTCACAATTGGAACCAAACATTTCTCCTCCGTAGCCTTGGCTACCTTGTGCTCTATACGTATCCATGTATCCTTCTTTATGTGAAGTCGGAACAACGAAACGATCTTCATGCTTTGCAATGGCAAGTAGTCTGTACATATCTTTCGTTTGTCTTTCTGAAAGGCCTACACGTTTTAATCTAGATATATCAAATTCTTTACCGCTAGATTTTGCTCTCATATAACTACGCATCATCGCCATTCTTTGCAACGCTTCTTTAACTGTTTTCGTATCACCAGCAGTTAACATATTAGCTAAATACTGAACTGGTAATCTCATTTCTTCAATTGCTGGGAATATCATATCAGGATTTCTAATTGAATCTTTACCTTCAAAATAATTCATAATCGGACTTAATGGCGGGCAATACCAAACCATTGGTAATGTTCTATATTCTGGATGTAATGGAAATGCTAATTTATATTCAATGGCTAATTTGTATACTGGTGAATTTTGAGCTGCTTCAATCCAGTCTTGAGTTATGCCATCTTTTTCTGCTTGTTGGATAATATCTTCATCAAATGGATCTAAAAATAAATCTAGTTGTTTTTGATATAAGTCTTGTTCATTTTCAGCGGAAGCCGCTTCTTGAACTTTATCAGCATCATAAAGCAATACACCTAAATAACGCATACGACCTGTACAAGTTTCAGAACAAACTGTCGGTAAGCCCGCTTCCACTCTTGGAAAACAGAATGTACATTTTTCCGCTTTATTTGTTTTCCAGTTAAAATACACTTTTTTATAAGGACAACCTGTCATACAATATCTCCAACCACGACATGCATCTTGGTCTACAAGTACTATGCCATCTTCATCTCTTTTATACATTGCGCCTGAAGGACATGAAGCTACACAGCTTGGATTTAAGCAATGTTCACATAGTCTTGGTAAATACATCATAAATGTTTGGTCAAAATTAAATTTGATTTCTTCTTCTATTTTTTGAATGTTAGGATCAGTTGGTCCAGTTACATGCGCACCAGCTAAATCATCTTCCCAGTTTGGTCCCCATTTAATATCTAACTTCTTACCAGAAATAACAGATTCTGCTTTTGCTACTGGAGAATGCTCGCTTTCTTTAGCTGTCGTTAAATGCTTATAGTTATATGTCCATGGTTCATAATAGTCTTTCATTTCAGGCATATCTGGATTGTAGAATATTTTACCAAGCGCAATTTTAGACAATTTACTACCTGATTTTAATTCTAATTTCCCTTTTTTATTAAGCACCCAGCCACCTTTATATGTTTCTTGATCTTCCCAACGTTTCGGATAGCCTATCCCTGGTTTCGTTTCTACGTTATTGAACCAAATATATTCAGCACCAGGTCGGTTCGTCCATGTGCTTTTACACGTTACACTACACGTATGGCACCCGATACATTTATCTAAATTCATTACCATAGCTACTTGTGCTTTAATCTTCAAGCCAATCTACCTCCTTCATTTTTCTAATCGCAACATATACATCTCTTTGGTTACCGATAGGACCATAGTAATTAAAACCGTAACTAATTTGCGCATAACCACCGACTAATTGTGTTGGTTTCAAATGTATACGGGTTGGTGCATTATGAGAGCCTCCACGCGTATCTGTAATTTCAGAACCTGGTGTTTCAATATGTTTATCTTGAGCATGGTACATAAACATTGTTCCTCTTGGCATTCTATGTGATACAACTGCTCTTGCCGTTACAACACCGTTTCTGTTATATACTTCGAGCCAATCATTATCATTAATATCATTTGCCATCGCATCTTCTTTTGAAATCCATACTGTCGGTCCACCTCTAAACAGCGTTAACATATGAAGGTTATCTTGATATGTTGAATGTATATTCCACTTTCCGTGAGGCGTTAAATATCTCAATACAAGCGTGTCAACACCGCCTTTTATTTGTTTGTCTTTCGTTCCAAACACCATTGGAGGCAATGTCGGTTTATAAACAGGTAAGTTCTCTCCAAACTGTAAGAATACTTCGTGATCAATATAATAACTTTGTCTTCCAGTCAATGTTCTAAATGGTACATAACGTTCAATATTCGTAGTAAATGGCGAATATCTTCTACCTAATTTATTTGACCCTGGGAAGACTGCTGTAGGTATCACTTCTCTAGGTTGAGCCGTAATATTTTGGAATGTAATTTTTTCAGAAGCACGTTCAGCTGAAATATCTTTAAGTGTCATGCCTGTTTGTTCTTCCAAGTCGTCGTATGATTTTTGAGACACTTTCCCATTTGAAGCTGATGAAACGTTTAATATAACGTCTGCTACTTTTCTTGCTGTATCCATTTTTGGCAAGCCGTTTTTAACTGTGTCATCTTCCCAAGTATCTAACATAATTTTTAATTCATCATACTGTTCTTTAACAGAAAAGCTTATGCCGTGAGCGCCAATTTTCCCTTTTTCTAATAACGGTCCAACAGAAATGTATTTATCGTATATAGCCGTATAGTCTCTCTCAACTACTGCAAATCCAGGCATCGTTTTACCTGGTATTGCGTCTATTTCACCTTTTGACCAGTCTTTTACGATACCGTATGGTGTTGAAATCTCTTGTTTAGAATCATGCGCTAACGGTGTTGTTACAACGTCTTTAAATGTCCCTTTCATATGCGTCTTAGATAATTCTGATACAGATTTAGATAAAGTTTTGAAAATATCCCAATCTGATTTAGATTCCCATAACGGATCGACTGCTGGGTTAAATGGATGAATAAATGGATGCATATCCGTTGAAGAAATATCATGCTTTTCATACCAAGTTGCTGCTGGTAGAACGATATCTGCATATAAAGGTGTCGCTGTCATTCTGAAATCTAAAGCAACTAACAAGTCTAATTTGCCATTTGTTTCTTCTCTCCAAATAATTTCTTCTGGCTTTTCAGTTTCATTAGGATTTGCTAACAAACCAGATTTAGCACCTAATAAATGCTTCATGAAATATTCTTGTCCTTTGGCAGAACTTGAAATTAAATTTGAACGCCAAACAAATAATGTTTTAGGATGATTTTGTTTCGCATCTGGATCTTCTATAGCAAATTTTGTCTTTTTCTTTTTCACAGATTCTACAGCATTTTTAATGATTGTGTCGTTTGAATCGTCACCTGCTTCTTTCGCTTCTTCGCCAAATAATAAGCTATTACAATCAAATTGTGGATATGATGGTAACCAGCCTAATCTCGCTGCCAACACATTGTAATCTGCAGGATGCTGATGCTTTAATTCATTTGATAACGGTGATTGTAATTTATCGACACCCGATTCTTCGTATTTCCATTGGTCAGTAGCAAAATAAAACCAACTTGTCGCATTCTGTAATCTTGGTGGACCTTGCCAATCTTTTGCAAAGGCAATTGTTGACCAACCTTCTATAGGTCTACACTTTTCTTGTCCTACATAGTGCGCCCATCCACCACCATTTACACCTTGGCAACCACACAGCATAACGAGGTTTAAAATCGAACGATATATTGTATCTGAGTTAAACCAATGATTGATGCCAGCTCCCATAATAATCATTGAACGCCCTTGTGTATCAATTGCATTTTGAGCAAACTCTCTTGCAACTTGAGTGACAACAGAAGATTTAACACCTGTTATTTTTTCTTGCCATTTAGGTGAATAGAATGAATTTTCATCTTCATAACTTGAAGCTTCAAGAGGATGATTAAATCTTTTTACACCGTATTGGCTTGTCATTAAATCATATATCGTTGCTATATAAATTTTTTCACCGTGTTGATTTTCAATTTCTTTAGCTAAAATCGGTCTTTCAAAAATGCCATTTCCTGTATTATCAAAATAAGGAAATTGAATCGTCATCAATTTTGAATTGTGTTCTTTCAACGTTAATGCTGGATCAATCTTTGAACCATCTTCGTTTTCTAAGTTAAGATTCCACTTAACGCCTTCTTCATATCGTTGTCCCATTGTTCCATTAGGTATCACAAGCTTTTCAGTATTTTGATCATATACAACAGGTTTCCATTCAGCATGTTCAGTTTCCATACCTAAATCACTGGATCTTAAAAATCTGCCTGCTTTATATCCTTCTCCATGCTTTTCTAATTGAATAACGAAAGGCATATCTGTATATTGTTTCGAATAATTTATAAACATTTCTTCTTGCTTATCTTCATAATATTCTTGAAGTATGACGTGTGTCATCGCTTGAGCCAATGCTGCATCAGTACCTGGATTTGGAGCTAACCAATTATCAGCGAATTTCACATTTTCAGCATAATCCGGTGCTACTGATACAACTTTTGTACCTTTATAACGAACTTCAGTCATAAAATGCGCATCAGGTGTTCTTGTAAGTGGCACGTTTGAGCCCCACATAATAATATAACCAGCGTTATACCAATCACTAGATTCAGGTACGTCTGTTTGTTCACCCCATATTTGTGGAGATGCAGGTGGCAAATCGGCATACCAGTCATAAAAGCTCAACATTTCTCCACCTAATAAAGAGATAAAGCGAGCTCCAGAAGCATAACTGATCATAGACATCGCAGGTATAGGCGTAAATCCAGCTATTCTATCAGGACCAAACTTTTTAACCGTATAAATAATTTGTGCGGCGATGAGTTGTGTAACGTCTCTCCAATTAACTCTTACGTGCCCACCTTTACCTCTAGCGCTTTTGTATATTTCCGCTTTGCTTTCATCTTCTACAATAGATGCCCAAGCAACAACAGGATCACCAAATTCACTTAAAGCAGCTTTCCATAATTTCCAAAGTTTCCCTCTAACATAAGGGAATTTCACACGTAACGGGCTATATTCATACCATGAAAAAGAAGCACCACGAGGACATCCTCTCGGTTCAAATTCAGGCATGTCAGGTCCACATGAAGGATAATCAATCTGTTGATTCTCCCATGTTATAACACCATTTTTCACGAAAACTTTCCACGAACATGATCCAGTACAGTTAACACCATGTGTAGTCCTAACCACTTTGTCATGACTCCATCGCTCTCTATACATCTTTTCCCATTCTCTACTTTTCTCTTCTAAAATCGACCAGTTACCATTAAATTTTTCAGTTGGCTTAAAGAATTTCAAACCTAATTTAGACATCGATAGAACCTCCTAATAATTGCCCTTTATTATCTAAATTAATTGTATTTTTTTTCACAAACTTTTTATATTAGGGGATTACCTATAGTTCCTTATGAAATCCCTATTCTCATGATTTTGTATAATGCTGTCTGAGGAATACGTGAGCAAAAAAAGACTGCCGACAAGTTCACTTTAAGTGACTTTATCGACAGTCTGAGATTTTTTATTTTATTTCTATTATTTCATCTGCTAATGTTTGAACTTCTTTTTTAGAATGAGATACAAGAATAATTGGAATTTGCCACGTCCTAAATATAGATTTTATAAGTGCCATTCCTTCTTCTTTAGTCTCATCATCCAAACTCGAAAATGGCTCATCTAATAACAGCAAGTTCGGCTTTACGCTTAATACCCTACATAATGCTACTCTTTGGGATTCTCCACCCGATAACGTTGAAGGGTATTGATTTAAACAATTACTGATTCGTAACTGATTGATCAACTGTTCCGTTTCTTTGCTTGCTGACTTCATATAATGAATATTTTCTTGAACGGTCATATGTGGAAATAGTTGATAGTCTTGAAATAAATATCCAATTTTTCTTTCTTGAACTTTTATAAGATGGTTACCGTCACTTAATGTTTTGTTCTGTATAATAATTTTACATTCATCTGCTTCTGTCAGACCTGCAATGATATTTAACAAAGTAGATTTGCCAATACCAGATTTACCTACAACTGCATAAATTTTAGGTTGTGAAGACTCGATATTTAATTTGATTGTTCTATCTTTAATGGATTTTTTTATAGAAATATTAATCATAAATATCTACTCCCACTTATGATGCTTTTGATTTAATAAATTAATCGTACTTATTACACATATAGCAAAAGTTATCAATACTATTACCCATAGCCATGCCTTATGTTCTTCGCCTGACTGCACTAAGAAATATATTTCTAAAGGAAGCGTGTTCGTTAATCCTGGAATGTATCCAGCAATCATAAGTGTAGCGCCAAATTCTCCGAGTCCTCTAGCAAAACTCATGACAACACCTGAGAATATAGACCGCTTCGCCAAAGGTAATACAATCGTTCTAAATATCTTTCCTTCACTCGCTCCCATAGTTCTAGCTGAGTTGAGCATTTTTGGATTTATCGCTTGAAAACCATTGATAACATGTTGATACATTAAAGGTAAGCTCACAATAATGGCTGCAATGACAGCACCAATCCACGAAAAAATGACATTAATATGAAATACATTATCTAACAGTTGTCCGAAAAATTGATTTTTTGAAAATATAATAAGCAATATAAAACCCATAACAGTTGGTGGTAATACAATTGGTAACATGATGACACTTTCGATAATGGGCTTTAATTTACCTTTATAGTTAAACATCAGTTTAGCCAGAGTGATACCTAGGATACATACGATGATCGTACTAATTAATGTTACTTTAACGGATATCCATAATGGTGTTAAGTCTGGCATAGCTTTATCTCCTAACCTTCAAAGTGATATTCTTTTAAAATTTCTTTCGCTTCTTTAGATTTTAAGAAATCAAACCATTCTTTCGCTTCTTTATTATCTGTAACGAGTCCTGCTCTATATATAATTGGTTCATTTAAAGGTGCATCTGATAATTTAACAACATTATCTGCTTTTTTATCTTTTCCTTTATATAAATCAGTTTCATATACAAAGCCAGCTTCGGCATTTTCTTTTTGAACATAATTCAATACTTGTTTCACGTCTTTAGCAAATACAAATGTACTTGTCATACCTTCATATAAATCTTCTTTTTTCATATACTCAAGAGCATAATGGCCTGCTGGCACACTTTTTTCTTCTCCAAGAGCCACTTTTTTAGGTGAAGTAATATCTCTCAATTCTTTTATATCAGAATTTTTATATTTTATAATAATTAATTTGTTTTTAGCATAATCATAAACTTCAGATACTTTATCATTATCTTGTAGTTTATCGACATCTGATGTATTTGCTGACATTATCACGTCTACATCTGCTCCAGCCTCTACTTGTTTACGTAAACTTCCTGAACCACCATAATTAAATTTAATATGCGTATTAGGATGCTTTTTATTGAATTCCTTTTCTAGCGCTTTCGATACATCTGTTAAACTTGCTGCTGCCGAAACTGTTAAAGTCTTACTTTCAGTTTCTTTTTTAGCTTTATCCTGATTAGATTCCGTACTACAACCAGCTAATACAAGAAGTAATGCTACGGCAAATATTAATAACTTTTTCATTTTCTCGTTCCTCTCTCATGTAAAATATGTATAAACTTAATTTACACCTTTCAATATATTAATGAAAGCCTTGTGTTTATTTTTTCACAAATACTCCTTAATTGATATAGCTTATTTATAAAACAAGGGATATCCCCTACACATTTATTGCATCGTTCGAAAGTGCTTTCACTTTATATATGCTTCTTTTAACAGTAAAATTAATATATATTAATTAATGACTAAGTGAGGAATTCTTATGAAGCATAATATGGCTTACAATCAACCTATTTTAAAATATCAAAACAATAAGTTTATAGAAACAACCGATTGCTACGTTACAGAATTTCCTCTCACAATCATGATAAACGGTGAAGAGTTTGCGACAATCATATGTTCTCCAAATAATTTAAGAGAACTCGTTATAGGTTTTATAGCATCAGAAGGCGTCATCATGAAAAAAGATGAAATCAAAAGAATCACAATAGACGATTCAAAAGGATTTGCACATATAGAATTAACTAAAATAATAGATCCTAATTATAAAAAGTACACACAAAGAATGATTTCATCATGTTGCGGAAAAAGTAGAGAATTCTATTTTAATAACGATGCTGCTACAGCCAAAATATCTCATTCAAAGTTAAAAATAAATCCACAACAAATTATCTCAATGATGGATAAACTGCATACAGAAAGCAAAACATTCAAAGAAACCGGTGGATTACACAATGCGGCAATCAGTGATGGTGATAACTTTTATGAACATCGCTCAGATATCGGCAGACACAACGCTCTCGATAAATTGTATGGACACTGTATAGAATACAATATTCCGATTCGAAATAAAGTGCTCATTTTTAGTGGTCGTATTTCCTCGGAAATATTGATTAAAGCTGCGAAAATTGGCGTAGGCATTATTCTGTCTAAATCCGCACCTACTAACTTAGCAATTGACTTAGCAGACGATTTAAATATCACATCTGTCGGTTTTATTAGAGACGGTAGCTTCAACGTTTATAGTCATTCAGAAAGAATCATTAGAAGTCTTTAAATGAATCAAACAACTAAGCGCCTACTAAACCCTATAAAGGTAAAGTAGGCGCTTATTTATTATTCATTTTCTTTTAAAGCTTCGTATTGATAGCCACTATATACATAACCTTGTTTCTTGTACATATCTTTTGCGGTATCTTCTCCATCTGCTACTAATATAATCGGCTTGTCTTGAGCAAAGTCCGCAACGAAAGCTTGCATCTTAGTACCGATACCGAGCTTTCTATAAGGTTCTCTTACTGTAAAACTATCTAATTCTACATATTTCTCATGGTTCCAAATGAGTAATGTACCAACTGGCTTGCCTTGATAATATGATAATACTTGTACAGGATTATCTTCATATAATTGTTTTTTACTCACTTCAATTTTAAGTTCTGCATAATCTGTACCGTACTTCTTATCATATTCATAAGATACATTTAAAAAATCTACAAGATTATCTTCATTAGTTGTTACAACATCTATATCGTCATTATCTTTACTCACAAAATCTTTATCTACATTAATGTATAATTCAATCCAACTATATTCATAACCATTTTCTTTTAAGTATCCTTCTAATTCAGAATCTATTGAATGATTTTCAGGAAACACAAATTTTAGAAAAGGTTGTTTATGTTGCTCATGTAACGTTTTCAACATCTGTTCGTCTTTTTTAAAAGTATTTAAATCAGGTATAACTTTGTACACTATTTTATTAGAGTCATACTGAATACGTTTATTCAAAGTATGATATTGGATATATCGATCTGTCTCATTCAATATGTCTCCATCTGTTACTATGTCTATAAATGAAACCATGTTAAGTCACCTCATTAAGTTTTTCTTAACCTTTTAATTTCAGGTATATTCTTCAAACTAAATAATAACATAGTTGCCAATATTGCTTTAACAATATCCCCAGGAAGGAAAGTAGCTGCTAGTATATATCTTTTAGAAATTGATATATTCATGAATTCTCCCATGAAATAACCACCAACTAAGTTGAGTAATAACACACCAATAATGATATTAACGGTTAATGCATATGTAAATGTTAGCTTATTCCATTTTTTATCTATCAATAAACCTATTAAAAATGCCACAACTGGATACCCAAATAGATAACCTGCAGAAGGTCCGAAGAATACACCTAAGCCGCCTCTTCCTCCAGATAATAACGGTAGACCAGTAGCTACAAGTAGTAAAAATATAACAACGCTCAATGTACCTCTCTTATAGCCTAGTAAACAGCCAGCCAATATAATTCCAATATTTTGTAATACAATTGGCACTGGCATAAATGGTAATGGTATCGGTGGTATGAATGCCATTACTGCAATAAAAGCTGTAAACATTGCTATCATAACGATATCTTTAGTCTTCACTTTCTTCACTCCTAATATTAAGATATCGTAAATTATACCACATTGTTAACCTATTCGTAACATAAGTTAACAATTAATCGAAAAATGTTGAGACTGCTCCATAGAGTGCCGAATCATTACCTTTAGAAGTTGTTTCTATTTTTGCATGCCCATATGCTTCTGGAAGGAAATTATCGATAAATGGTTCAATTAAACTTATTAATTTCCCTTCCTGTTTAGAAATACCGCCACCAATTAATATGACTTCTGGATCAAACATTATTTGAACTTGAGCAATACCTTCAGCAACATATTTAGCCCATTCGTTTAATATTTTCAGCGCTTTGTCATCTTGTTCATATGCTCTATCAAATAAATTTTCAACCGTGACAACTTCTTTATAATGTTCTTGAATTAATGCTTTCAAAGCGGTAGTTGACCCTCTATCTTCATATGTCTTATCAGTTTGTTCATCATATAATAAGTATCCAATTTCACATGCTCTATATTGTTTGCCTTCTAGTAATTTATCTTCGTAATAAGCGCCCCCGATACCAGTACCTATTGTCATTAAAAATATAGATTTTACATCTGTACGATATTCTAACAATTCACCTAGCAATGCACTAGAAACATCATTATTTATCACAACATTTCCTGCTATATCTGCTAAAGATTCTTTGAAATTTGTGCCATTATAATATGGAATTGTAGGTCCTGCATATGTAATTTCACCTTTTTCAGAATCAACCACACCTGCTGTAGAAATACCAACATCTGGGTTATTTAAGTGAAAGGTTTCTTTATAATCTTGAATGATGCGTATAACCTCTTGAAGAATACCACCATTTTTATTGTGAGGTGTCTTTACTTTCTGATAACCATGTAAGCTTTGAGATTTATCTATAACACCAGACTTTATAAAAGTGCCTCCAATATCAATTGCAATTTTCATAATATCCTCCTATTTAGACAAGTGCTGTGTCATGAGTTCTTTCGCTAATTTAACATCTTTATTCGATATGGCATCTACAATTTGTTTATGTGTTTCGTTTGTTTGAATATAATCTATATCCTGCCCTTCTTCTTCAATATGATAAAAATATGAATGAATAACTGAACTCAATTGTTCAAACAATACATTGCCAGTCGAATGCAAAATAGATTGGTGGAATGCTTTATCGTTCTCATAATGATTTGTAACATCTTCGTTAACGATAGCTTTCATCTGACTGATGTCTTTATTTAATTTTACGATTTCTTCGATAGCAGCACATTCAAAAATAATTCTTAGCGAGAGCAAATCTTTTTTCGATCCATTCGCAACTCGGAAACTAAATAAGAAACCTTCTACTAAACTGGAAACATCAGGTGCTTTAATTAACGTGCCTCTACCTTGTACCGTCTCGATAACACCAGTATGTTCAAGATAACTCAACGCTTCCCTTACAACCGATCGACTGACGCCATACATTTCCGTAAATGCCCTTTCTGTCGGTAATCTATCCCCTTCAGTTAAACCTTGATCTAAAATATATTGTTTGATTTCTTGTAAAACTTGAGTCTTTAAACTTTGAACTTCAATTTTATTTAATTTTCCCATCATTTTTGCTCCAATTCTTCTATCCATTCAATAACTCGAGACAGATGTTTATTAATAATTGTATGTGCTAAAGACAAATCTCTCGATTCTATTGCTTGTATAATATCCCTATGTTCTTTATAAGATTTTTTGATATCTTCCTTATCAACCACTTGATTGAATTGATTTTTTACAAAGTACTCTTTGATAACTTTACTCATTGTAATTAACGTTTGATTTTCCGTGAATAATATAATCGTTTCATGAAAAGCTGAATCATATTGAGCTAATTTTTGAGAATGCTCTATAGATTTATAATAAACTTCATTTAT
The DNA here is from genome assembly GCF_029024305.1 of Mammaliicoccus vitulinus. Classification (NCBI taxonomy): domain Bacteria; kingdom Bacillati; phylum Bacillota; class Bacilli; order Caryophanales; family Staphylococcaceae; genus Mammaliicoccus; species Mammaliicoccus vitulinus. The sequence continues at coordinate 586,433 of NZ_CP118974.1, read as the reverse complement.
TTCTTTTAACTTATTGGCATCTATCGGAATTGCATTTTCGATGAGTAGACGTATCGCACCTAGCTCTAATATTTTACGAACTTCTAACAACTCTTTTATTTTGAAGCCGTGTACTTTCATATGTGACTCAAATAACATAGATAAATGTTTATTTTTCTCTGTAATAAACATACCGCTTCCTGACTTAACTTGAATAAGTCCACTTTGTTGCAAACGACTAATAGCTTCTCTTACTACAGTTCTACTAACACCTAATTGGTCTATAAGCATTTTCTCTGAAGGCAGTTTATCCCCATTTTCAAATTGATGTTCAGCTATATATTCTTTTAAATTTTCTACTGCTACATCAACTAACGATGTTCGTTTCATCATGATTTTCTACCTCCCTTTAATAATTTATTTTATCATAATTGCCATGACAAATAATAAAAACGATTGACATAGACAAATGTATTCGCTTACAATATGATTATAAATTGGTCTGACAATATTATCAATATATAAATAAAAAGGAGTTTTTTAAATGAAAGGTTTATATTCAGCGTTATTAGTACCATTTGATGAAGAGGGAAATATTTTAGAATCAGGATTAAGACAAATCATTCGTCAAAATATCGAAGAACAAAAAATTGATGGCTTATATGTAAACGGTAGTTCTGGAGAAAATTTCTTAATGAACACTATTCAAAAGAAAAAAGTATTTGAAATTGTTAAAGATGAAGCTGGCAATGAAATAAAACTTATTGCACAAGTTGGTGCCTTGGATTTAAAAGAAGCCATTGAATTAGGTCAATATGCGACTGAATTAGGTTATGATGCTTTATCAGCTGTTACACCTTTCTACTATCCATTCAACTTTGAAGAAATCAAATATTATTACGATGCAATAATTGAAGCAACTGGTAACGATATGATTATCTATTCTATACCTGCTTTAACAGGTGTTAACTTATCTATTCAACAGTTTGATGAATTGTTTAAAAATGAAAAAGTTATTGGAATTAAATACACTGCAGCTGACTTCTTCTTATTAGAAAGAATTAGAAAAGCATTCCCAGATAAACTTATACTTTCTGGATTTGATGAAATGCTCATACAAGCAGCTGTTTCAGGTGTAGATGGTGCAATTGGATCTACTTATAACATTAACGGTCGTCGTGCTAGACAAATTTTCAACTTAGCAAAAGAAGGAAACATTCAAGAAGCATATGAACGCCAACACGAAACAAACGATATCATCGAGCAAGTCCTAGCTTTAGGTATCTATCCAACATTAAAAGCTGTTCTATCAACTAAAGGTATTGAAGCTGGCTCTGTAAAACGCCCATTAGCACCATTAGACGATGATTCATTAGAAAAAGTTAAAGAACTCGTTTCTAAATACAACTTATAATTTATTGATGAACGAAGGGGATGTCATACTATGAATGAAGTAGGTTTTGGTACAGGAAACTGGATAGCGTTATGCATCTATTTATTAATAACGTTATTCATCGGTGTATATTTCTCGAAAAGAGCCGGGCAAGATACAGAAGCATTTTTCAAGGCAAAAGGGAGAGTCCCAGCTTGGGCAGTAGGTTTCTCTATATATGCGACAACTTTAAGTGCTATTACATATATGGGAACACCTGAAAGAGCATTTAATACGGATTGGTCATATGCGGCAGGTAATATAGCAATCATAGCTATTATACCTTTACTTATATACTTCTATATTCCGTTCTTTAGAAAGTTGGATGTTACAACTGCTTACGAATATTTAGAAGAAAGATTTGGCATCGTTATGCGTGTCATCGGTTCACTCGCATTTACTTTATTCCACATTGGTCGTGTTGCAATCGTTATTTATTTACCAACACTCGCCATTACATCAGTTTCAGATATTAATCCATATTTAATCGCTGCATTAGTAGGATTACTTTGTATGATTTATACATTTATGGGTGGTATCGAAGGGGTTATCTGGAGTGATGTTATTCAAGGGATTATTTTAATCGGTGGTGCCGTTGCCGTGATTTTCTTAGGCGCATTTCAAATCGACGGAAATTTTGCAACGATCGCACAAGAAGCTATGCAAGATAAGAAATTGATATCAGTAGAGAATTGGAAATTTGGAACAGCTGCAGCTGCCATTCCAATTATATTCATAGGCTCTATCTTTAATAACTTACATCAATATACAGCCAGTCAAGATATCGTTCAACGTTATCAAACAACTGGTTCTATATCATCAACAAATAAATCATTATGGACTAACGGATTTCTAGCTCTTATTACAATTCCAATTTTCTATGGAATGGGAACAGTACTGTATTCTTTTTATAATAATGTTTCTTCATTACCAGAAGGATTTAACACTTCAGCAATCGTACCGTATTTCATTTTGACACAAATACCACCATTTGTTGGAGGATTATTAATAGCAGCAATATTCGCGGCAGCACAATCTACAATTTCATCAAGCTTGAACTCAATTTCAGCTTGTGTTGTAGTAGACTTGAAACAAAGATTTTCTAAAAATAACAACTCTAAAAATGATGTGCTATTAGCTAGAATCATCATCATTATCGCAGGCATTTTTGGTACGTTAGCATCATTATACTTAATCAATCAAGAAACAAACGAGACATGGGATTTATTCTTACTTGTAACCGGATTATTCGGAGTACCAATTGCCGGAGTATTTGCAGTAGGTATCTTTACTAAGAGAGCAAATACGTATGGTGTTATAATCGGATTAATCGTAGCAGCAATCGTATCTTACTTTATTGGAAAAACTGAAATCACACCATTTACAGTATCCGTGATCGGTTTCTTCATAGCTTTTATCGTAGGATATTTAGCAAGCTTACCATTCTCAAAACACAATAAAAATATCGTAGGTTTAACTATTTATACAATTAATGATCAATACGTAAAAGAAACTAAATAGCTTTGATTATACCGAAAGAAAAAACAGAGAAAATCCTTGTTCTCCCAGGATTTTCTCTGTTTTTGTATATTTATATTTGAGACTGGATTGTTCAACCTCATAACACTTTATTTATCAGCGTTTTTAAGTAATTGTTCTTTTAAGTATTTACGTTGCATTTCTAATGAGTACGGATCATTGTACCAGAATGTTTGTGCATCTAATTCTATTACTTTGTCATTCTTAACTGCAGGTATAGATTTCCAAGATTCTGTCTTAGTGAATTCTGGTTTAGCTTTTCCTTTAGTTAATGGTAAGAATAAATAGTCTCCTGAGTATTTTTCAATTTCTTCTTGAGATATTTTTTTCCAACCATCTTTCTTAACGTCTTTTTCTACACTTTCAGGCATTTTCAAATCAAATGCTTGGTATAAAATTTCTGTTCCTCTACCCCAGTTTTCACCATAGCTGTAAATATCTTTTTCGAATGCTTCAATAACTGAAACTGTTGTATCTTCACCGATTTTTTCTCTAATTTCTTTACCGTCTTTAGCTGTTTCTTTTTTCCATTTTTCTACCCATTTTTTGGCTTGATCTTCTTTACCTACTAATTTACCAAGTTCTACTTGCATATCTAAGTAGTTATGTTTTACGTAATCATATGGAATGGTTGGTGCTATTTTTTCATATTTTTTTAAGTTTTTATCTGCATTATATGTAATGATTAAATCTGGTTTTAATTCTGCAACTTGCTCAACATTATCTTCACTGACTTTCTTAATGTCTTTAATTTTATCTTTAAGAATCGGTGTTTGCTCTGTTGAAGCTGGAACCCCTATTGGTTTAACGCCTAAATGTAATAATCCACCAACATATGATGGTGCTAAAACAACAATACGTTTAGGTTTCTTCGGTATATCTATTTTTTTCCCGTCATCTAATTTATAGCTCACTGTTTCTTTGCTTGATTTAGTCTTGCTATTGCTATCTTTATCTTCTGATTTGTTCCCGCATGCAGCAACCATCAAAGCTAAAGCCATAACTAGCATTAAAATTTTTCTCATAATTGTCCTCCCAATTGATAATGACTCTCATTTTCATCTCTGTTTATTATATAACCCTTAATCACTTATAGCAATAACATTTTTTAATTTACATTTTATTTTAACGATTCATTTATTTTACAATCTGCTTCTCGCAAAATAATCCATAAAAAAAAACTGTCCACAAAGTTATAAACTTCATCGACAGAATATGAAAACTATTTATTTTTGGCAGGCAATGTTTTAACAAAAGTAAATAAGACGACTGTTTGGAAAAATAGCATAATGCATAATCCAATTCTAATATAAAAATGATCGATCATCCAAATTGAAAAACCTACTACGATATATACACTTATTAACAATTCGAATTTCTTCTTTAACGTATAACCTCTATATTTTTGAAAATCTTCTACATATTCTTTATACACTTTAGTACTTACAAGCCAACTATGAAATCTATCAGAACTTTTTGCGAAACAAAATACTGCCAATAATATGAATGGCGTTGTTGGTAGTAAAGGCAACACTGCGCCTATAAAACCTAGAACAGTTGCAAGTATACCTACCGATATTAACATGAATTTCATGTAGTAACCTCTCTTCAAACTCATTATGTTCATTATAAGAACGCGTAATATGAAATTGCAAGCAAAAGAATTTCAACTTATTGTTTCTTAATATTTCCAATGCTAAAATTAATTAACATCATTTAGAATTGGGGGGACTATCATTGCAAAATAATCAGTTGAAAGGTACCTTGCTCGTTATGCTTGGTGCTACATTTTGGGGATTAGGTGGCACTGTTACAGAGAAGCTCTTTACCGAATATAGTTTGCCTGTTTCTTTATTTGTAGCTGTACGATTAATTTTAAGTGGATTTTTCTTATTATTAATTGCTAAGTTCATCCAGAAACAATCTTTATTACATATTTTCAAAGTTAAACATGCCTTATTACAACTTATCATTTATGCCTTATTTGGTATGTTAGGTGTGCAATATACTTTTATGGCTACGATTGATAAAGGAAATGTTGCGATTGCCACGCTCCTACAATTTTTGGCACCTGTCGTGATATTGATTTATTTACTTTTGGCTAGAAAAAGTAAATTTAGATGGACAGATATTATGATTATTTTATGTTCATTATTTGGTACAAGCTTACTTTTAACAAATGGTGACTATTCAACTTTATCAGTTCCTCCAAACGCGATTTTTTGGGGATTATTAACAGCTTGTGCAGCTGCTTTTTACACAGTTTACGCAGTGAAATTATTTTTGAATTGGCCGTCGCTCGTTGTAATAGGATGGTCCATGTTTATAGGTGGCATCGCATTGTCTATAATCAATTTAGATTTCTCATTCCCATGGTATTTGCTTGATTTAAAAGGGGCTATTTACTTTAGTTTTGTCATTACCTTTGGAACGATGTTCGCATTTTGGATGTATTTAGAAAGTGTGAAATATATAAGCCCTCAAACAACTGCATTATTTGGTGTGCTTGAACCTGTCACGGCTGTTATTTCTTCTGTTCTATGGTTGAAAGTTCCTTTTGGTATTTGGCAACTCATCGGCATGATCGTGATACTCATTGTCGTACTTTACATGTCGATTGGTATGAAACCTAGACGTAAAAAACGATTAAAGGCTACGCAAAACACCGGATTATAATAATAAAAAAGACGAAAAATTATTTAATGTTAATTTTTCGTCTTTTTTGATTATTGAGCATTGCTTCTTTCTTCTCTAGCTTTCTTAGCTAATTTCGTAATAGTTACATCATCCATAGGTGGGTTATGTAAGCCAGCACGAATATCTCTATAATACCTTTGTAAAGGTCTTTCCATTTGCAAACTTTTCGCGCCTACGATTCTCATTGCAATATCGATTATTTTAATCGAATGATTCACGACAACATGTTTAGCTGCTCCAAGTTCAACATCTATTTGTGCATCCGTTATTGAAGGATTTAAATACTTATCAATCACGCTATAAATATAATGTCTTGCTGTCGTTAACTCTAATTCCATATTACCTATATTTTGTTGTACTGCTGGAATATCAGCTATAACACCTTCAACACTTCCTGGGCTATATTCATTCGCAAAATCTATTGCATAGTCACGTGCTGCTTGACCTATCCCTAAATAAACTGCAGGTATGTGAAGATTCCAAGGATTTATATTGTTTCCTCTTGGTCCATTAGCAACTTCTACTAAATATTTTTCATGAACTTTAACATCATTTAATACTAAATCATGACTTTCAGTAGCGCGCATGCCAACCATATTCCAATTTTCAGCAATTGATAAGCCTTCTGCATCTCTAGGAATTAAAAAGAATCCTAACGCTTCTTTTTCAGGAACATATGCTCCTACTAAAAAGTGCGTTAATCTTTGACTCATTGTCGTAAATGTTTTCACACCATTGATTATATAGTGTTCTCCTTCTCGATCAGCGTGTGTACTTGGTCTTGCACCTCTCGTCGGACTACCAGTGTCCGCTTCACTTACAGCTCTATTAACAATTGCTCCATTCATAACTTCTTGAGCAAATTCATCTAATAATGCTTTAGTCCATAATTTTTCTTGATAAATTTGTCCGACTACACCCATGTGCCAACCTATTGCTAAAGCTGTAGCACCATCCATTTTACCTAATGTTTCTTGAAATAAAATGACATCTTCTGGTGTTGCGCCTTCTCCACCATATGCTTTTGGAAGTACAATTTTTGTGTATCCTTCTTCTATTAGCCAATTAATATTTTCATATGGAAATTCTGAATTCAAATCATTTTCCTCTGCATGTTTCTGTAATGCTTCTTTATGATTCTCTATTTTGTCGACCCATTTTTTCTGGAATTCATTTTTAATAAATAAATCTCTACTCATCGTGTCCACACTCCTTAATAACACTTTATCATTGTACTTATTTGCTTTCAATATTATTCCGACTGTATTAATAAGTTTTTTAATAAATAAAGGCAAACTTGATAATGCTTATGATTATCGCAGTTTGCCTTTTATATACAGTATTTAAATATTAATAAGACTCTCCTAATTCATTGAAGTCTTCTTCATTATATTTTTCTTCATCTAATTGTCCAGTGATTTTAGCAGTAGCTGTTCCAGCTAACATTGAATCATTAACATTTAATGCTGTTCTACCCATATCAATAAGTGGTTCAACTGATATTAATACACCAGCTAAAGCAATTGGTAAATTCAATGTAGAAAGAACAAGTATAGCAGCAAATGTTGCACCGCCACCTACACCGGCTACACCAAATGAACTAATGACAACGACACCTATTACAGATAAGATAAATGGCAAGTCAATATCGATACCTACACTTGGTGCAATCATCATAGCTAGCATAGCAGGATAAATACCCGCACAACCATTTTGTCCAATAGATAATCCGAATGAACCAGCAAAGTTAGCAATACCTTCTGGAACACCTAAACGGCCTGTTTGCGTTTGAACATTTAACGGTAATGTTCCCGCACTTGATCGAGATGTGAACGCAAATAACATTGCTTCACCTGTCTTTTTAACGTAAGTCACAGGGTTTAAGCCCACTACTGAAACTAAAATTAAATGGATGATGTACATCGTAATTAACGCTGCATAAGAAGCTAAAACGAATTTACCTAATGTCCAGACAGCCGCAAAGTTACTTGTCATAACCGTTTTAGTCATAATCGCTAAAATACCATAAGGTGTTAATCTTAGTACAAATGTTACGATCCCCATAACTAATGCATATATTGCATCAACACCTCTTTTAAGCAAGTTGCCTTTTTCAGGCTCTTTTCTCATAACACGTAAGAAGCTAAATCCTACAAAACCGGCGAAAATAACGACAGCTATTGTAGACGTACCTCTAGCTCCAGTGAAATCTAAGAATGGATTTGCAGGTAACAATTCTATAATTTGTGTTGGTAAATTGTTTGCTTCCATATCTTTAGATGTTTGTTCAATTTCTTGACCACGATTATTTTCAACACTTCCTAAATCAATTTGTGAAGCATCCAAATTGAATAACATAGCATATATAATACCTACTAAAGCAGCAACTGCTACAGTGCCTATTAAGAAAGTGAATATCCATGCACCAACTTTAGCAAAATTTTGTCCAATCGTAATTTTTGTAAAAGCTGATACAATTGATATGAATATAAGTGGCATTACAATCATTTGTAAAAGTTTGACATATCCTGTACCAACGACATCAAACCATGATGCTGTCGTTTCGGTTATTTTAGAATCAACACCATAAATAAGGTGTAACACTAAACCAAATACAATCCCGATACCTAGACCAATAAGAACTCGTTTAGAGAACTTCACATGTTTTTTTGTTAAATATCCTAATAAACCTATAAATAATAAGAAAACAATAATATTAATGACAATCCATAGTGTTTCCATTAACAATCCTCCCAAAACATTTAATTCCGATACATTAAATAAGAATACACTTTAAAAATATCATTTGCAATACGTTTTTATATTTCTAAATTTTTAGATAAATCAAGAAATATAAAAAACAAACACCTGTTAAATTATCGTTAACAAGTGTTTGTTTTAACTAGTTTTTAGTTTGTTAAACTATCCTCAAATGCCCATCCTTTTTCCGATAATATATTACGATAAAAAGGATCTTTACCAATTAGCTTGATTTCATCTGCTAAACTTTCAACTTCATCTAAATGATGTGTCGTTAATATAATGAGTCTCGACTGCTTTAAGCTATTTAATAACTGATGAATATCATATCTAGATTTCAAATCAATTCCAACAGTCGGTTCATCTAAAATTAAAATACTCGGGTTACCTAACAAACCAATTAATAAGTTTACTTTTCTTTTAGTTCCACCAGATAAGGCAGAGACTTTTGCTTTTCTTTCGAATAGATTAAGCTTTTCACAGTAGTCTTCTATTAACTCTGACGAAATGGGATGTTTATTAAGCGCTTTGAAAAAATCAATGTTTTCATTTACTGTCATATGTTCGAATAAAGCAATATCTTGTGGAATATATCCAATTTTACCTTTAATATCTCTGTTGCTTAATACCTCTCCAAAGTACCGAATCGTACCACTATCAGCTGTTTCAAGTGCCGTTATAATTCTTAGCAATGTTGATTTACCCGCACCATTTTCGCCTAGCAAAATAGTAAGTGTCTTGTCCTTAAATGTCGTATTAAAATTCTGGAATATTTGCTTATCTTTATACTTTTTATTTAAATTTTCTATTGTAATCATCAAGACACCTCCTAAATTTGAGTGTATAAATACAAACAACTCATCGCAATTGACCATATGATAGCCATAAACAATTTATGACTGAGTGTATTGATTTTAAATAATAATATACTTAAACCAAGTTCATATATGATTAGAACGATTACTGTTGTGATATAAAATATCATGCTGAGCGACCATGCTAATATTAAGTTTAAAGATAAGATGAGTAAAAACAATAACAGAACATGAATAAAGATGTACAAGGTGTATAACTTTAATTTTGTTCCATTAAACATCAACATTCTTTCTAATGCAGCATTTTGCTTAAGACGTTGATGAAATACGATTTGACTACAACTCACTAATAATAAGAGTGCAATAATAAGCCCAACACTTATGGAAACATCCGCATTTTTTTTGAGTGCATGGTGCACCATTTTTGAGTGTGGTGTATCTTTATTGTATTCTTCTTTAATTTCATCCAAACTCACTTCTTGGTTGGATTTTTCCAAGTGACTATGAATGATAATTGGTATTTGCTGTTGATACAATGCTTTACTTGTAACTTCTAAAGCAATTTCACCAATAAAGTCATCTTTATAATAGACTGGTATTGCATCTCTTAAATGATTCTCTTTTAATTTCTTACTAAAATGTTCTGGAATTTGCAAACTTACGATTGCTTGTTTTTTTTGAATAACACCTTCAATATATGGTTCTTCTTTAGGAATATGAATCACTTCTAAATACTTCGTTTGTTCTAAATTATGAATCAATTCTTTCGAAGATTGTGACTGATCCATATCCTTTACGGCAACTGGCATTTTAAATATTTTGTTTGTCGTTGCTTGAGTCATCAAGATAACTAGGATTGTGATAACTAATATTAAAAGTAAAGCCATATATTGTTTCCATTGCTTCAAAACAACTAAATTGAATATCGATTTCATTGGCGATACCTCCAATATACAGAAGTAATGAGTAAAACAACGATTATAACAATATTCCAATAGAACATTGGATGTGTATCTATAATGTAATTATTGAGAAGTAGCTCAATTAACTGATTATAAACGATTGAAAATGGTAATCCTTCAATCAATCCCCCACTCAAACCTTTTAAATAAATTATAGGAATAACTGCACCTGAGAAGAGCAATATAACTAATGTTAATAATATTTTCAATATATAATTAATCGCTGTCCTAAAAGTAATATCTATTAAGACAAATATGCTTGTTAAAAAGAATAAATAGTATGATAAGCACACTAATAGCGCAGGTAAATTATACATCTCAAACTCAGGCTTGAGATACTTTAATATCATCCATAACCCTAATGCACTCCATAACATTGTATACAGTAAACTAAATAGACCTCGTACAATCGTCAGTTTTTCATATGAGAAATGAAACATGCTTAATCTTTCTTTTAAAGCATCTTTTTGGTTCATTTTTAAAATACTAAAAATAGAAAAGAAGAAGAAAAAGATAGAAACAAAATAAATAGAAATCGTATAATAGCTTGTTGTGTCAAATACTTTTATTGCGTGTTCATCAAATGAAGCGCCTCTATTTAATCCCGTGAATAACATATCGGTCATCATAGTTAATAGTTCGTTTTCTGTAGCATTAGGATAAAGAGATGCATAAGACATTGCCCCTCCCATAGATAACATTAAACGACTATATACCGAATCAGTTAGCTGTAAAATAATAATACTTTCCACTGATTGTGCGTCATATGTATTAACAACGATTGGTAATTCTCCATTTTTATAAAATGCTTTCGTCATACCATCTTTAAACAGAAAATAACCATCGATTTTCTTACTTTTTAATAATTCACTCGCCCTTTTTTCATTATAATGATTAATCAACAAATCATTACCTAACGATTGACCATCTCCAATAGCATTTAAAATCAATTTCGTTTCTGTAGAATGATCTTTATCAACTATTCCAATTGTAAAGTTATCTTCATCCTGATTCATTTGGTTAACACCAATAATAATGCCTAATACCGCTATAAATAATAATAAAATATATGCAATCAAATACCACTTTTTAATTAAAAAAGAGTGGTATATGTTGAACAATTTGATTGTCGACATATTACCACTCCTCTCTTATCTATTGAAGATTTTCAACAAGGTCTTCACCAATTTTTTCTCCACTATCTTCAATTTCTTTAGTTAAATCATCAATTTCTGATTCTGATAAACTATTAAAATCAATAGCGCCATCTTTTTTGAACTTAATGTCTTTCTTAAGTTCAGATTTTCCATCCATTATTAATTTAATCTTTTCTCCAGATACATCGAAATCAACATTTAATTTTTGTTTTTGTTGATTATTTTTAGTATCAGTCGTTAAATTATGATCATAATTTAAGTCAAAGTTTTGACCATAAGACTGTCCAAAAGTAACTTTACCTTTATCAGTACGTTTATCGCCATCAACTTTAGATTTATTATCTAATTTAAGTGTTGTTTTAGTATAAGAATTTTCTTCAAATGCTAATTCATATTTATCACTAATTTCATCACCGTTAGTAGATTTACCTTTTAATGTGAATCCACCTTCTTCACCAGGTGCTGAAACTTTGTAATCTACTTGAACACCGTCATCGATAACATTTGTACCTTCGATTTTAACTTTTTCATCATCTTTATCTGTGATTGTTAAATCACGTTTTAATATTTCTTTACCATCTACATAAATAATAGATTTTACTTTAGGATATTCTGATGCATTTTCATCTTTTGCATCTTTCAGTAAATCTTTAATTTCTTTATCATACTCTTTTACATTACCTTGTTTTTCAACAATGTTCTTTAAGTCTTCGTCTTTTTTAGCTTCTTCAAGCATCGCTACAACGATTTTCTTAGTATCTTTTGAACTTAAGTTCATTGTTACTTTTTTCAATTCTTTTTCATCATCAAAGATTTTAACTTTTTCTTTATCTTTTTTAAAGTTGTCATCATCTAATTGATCTACAAACAAATCACTATATTTTTTAGATATTTTATCAATATCATCTTGTGAAATTTGTGAACTTGATAAAATTGTATTTAAGTTTAATGAATCATTTGTGATGTCTTGTCCATCAGCTGTATCTAAAGACTCACCTGAAGCTTTTTCAACACCTTTTTTAATTTCATTATTTTTCACTTTATAAATATCTTTAAATAATGGTGTTTCTATGTATTGATTATTTTTATCTGCACTCCATTGGAAATTACCAATTTTATTATCCGCAATTGTTGGTTCAATACCTAATTTCGAATTTTTCTTCTTAGGATCGTGCCCTACATTAAGCACTAGATTTGTAGAATCTACTACTGATTTTGGGATACCCATTTGAGAAAGTAAAGTATCTGGTACTTCTGCTCCAAATTTCAATGAAGACTCATATGATTCATCTTTCATTTTCTCTTGAAATTCTGCTTCGTTTTTAAATCTATCATTGAAATACTCTTTCCATGATTTTGCTGATTCTTGTTCACTTAATAAATATGTATTTTTAGGAGTGTTTGTTAAAAAGTAATATGTTGCTGCTCCACCAATTCCTACTACTGCTAATAATAATACTACGATTCCTACAATAAGTAATTTTACCTTATTAGACATTCAAGCACCTCTTTTTCAAATTTATATTAATATCATAACAAATGTTACAAGATTATGACATAATATTTAAGAAATAATTATATTTTTTTGAAAATGCACATTTTCCCCGGTTTATTATAACTTTCTTGCATTTTATTTTTTTGAATTTTAATAACTTGGGAATTAGATGGCCAAAGTGCTGGAAATATCATTTTACCCTTAAACTGTTTCCATAAAGGATCTATATAATAATAGTAATGTTCGTCAAAACCAATTAATAAAGTGACATGTATATTTGTTACAAACTCTTTCTTTTTATTCCCTATTTTGAACATTTTCTTAACCGGGGACTGACCTAACGTAGTATGATAAATAACTACAGGATGACCACTTTCGATGATCTTTTCTAAATCCTTTAGTTCTGTACCCGTACCATCAACTATATCATTATCATATTTATTCAAAAATAATGCTAATACATTTGGGAATATTGTTTGATGATAACCAAACTTAATTAAAAAGTGATTTCCAACATAACCTTTTTGAGGATTATCTGAATGAGTTGGCCAGTTACGCATAATTGTTGTCGCATCAACTTTTTTATTATAGTAATTTAGTAACATTGAACATGAAGTACCTTCACATCCCATTACCATTGGAATAGGAAACAACTGGCTTTTTGGTTTAACATTTAATAATACGCGCATAAAAGTTCTCCTTAATTTTTTACGACATGATATATGAAAGTAAGTTAACATAATTAAAGTGCACCACAATGATGCACTTTACTCAATACTATTATAATATTTCTGCTTCAATTTCCATCAATAAATGCTTTATCTTTTTATGTTGTAGTTTTGAGACTTGAATGGCTACTGTACGTTCATCTTTATCATTTCTTTTTTTAGAAATTAAACCTTTCTCTTTCAAGTGTTGTACTGCTTTTGAAATATAATATGGTTTAAATTTAGATTGTTTAATAATGTCTTTAACATTATAACAATCCTTCTCTCCTTTATATATATACACCAGTATATACAACTCTTCAAAAGACAACACAAACTCACTTTTTATTTTAGAGAGATGATCTTTCGCCTTTTTACTAACAGATACTAACTCAACGATATTTCTAATTGGTACTGATACTGTTTCCATTGCAAACAACTCCTCAAGTTAAAATAGCTAGTTGTTGAATTGGTTTATTGTGCAATCTTTAGTATCTATAGCATATTTTTCCTTTTCAACACAATGAATTAATAATATTTATTATTTTATAATGAGTTTTAAAAACATTCAATAAATTTTCAAAAATCGACTTTTCAATATTCACATTTTTTATGTAAAAGCTTTAATACCAACGCTTACCACGTTCAATCCTTAAAATTATCACCTATGTTCAATATTTGTATTTTTTATATTTTAAAAGTTAATTACTTTTAAAATATAAAAAAGAGCCAACAAAGTCATGGACTTTGTTGGCAGTTTTAAAAAATATATTATTTTTTCTTACCTAATGTATCAATAAAGCTTAATGCTGATAAACCTAACAATGTTAATGCATTTTTAGCACCTTTAAAACCATGACCAGCTTCATAATGTTTATATGCTGCGACTGTCATAACTGAACCTACAAGAACTGAACCTAATCTTGATAAAGATTTATTACAAGCACTTAAGAATAAGAAAATCGATCCTATTAATTCTAATCCGCCTGCTAATTTCATTGAATTTCTTGAAAGACCGAATCCTTCTTCAAATTGTTGAGCCATACCGTCGTCATCTTTCACTTTTGGTTGACTTGATTCAAAAATTTGTTTACCTACATATACATTTAATAAGTATCTTAACATTACTTCATTTCCTCCTTGTTTTTCATATATTCATCTATTATTGGTTTTACTTTTTCACCTAATAGTTGAATAGACTTTAATACTTTTTCATGTGGCATAGAGCCTACTGGTAAATGTAACATAAATCTATTAATACCTAGATCTTCATGAATTTTAATAATTTTTGATGCAACTGTTTCTGGACTACCAACAAACAATGCACCATGAACAATTTCTTGTTCAAATTTTTCAATTGAATACTGTGGCCATCCACGTTCTTGACCTAATTGATTAATGACATAAGCGCTAGATGGATAATATTCTTTTTTAGCTAATTCATCAGTATCGGCAACATAGCCCCATGAGTGAGTCGCAATAGGTAATTGTGACGTATCAAAACCGTTAGATTCTGCTACAGCTTTATACATCGCGATATTACGCTTAAAACGACTCGGCGCACCACCTATAATAGCATAAGTAATTGGCAATCCCAATTTTCCTGCTCTCATAGAAGATTCAGGGTTACCACCTGTAGCTAACCAAATTGGTAATTTATTCTGAACAGCTCTTGGAAATACCTTTAAATTATCAATCGAAGCTCTCGTTTCCCCTTGCCAATTCACTGTTTCATTTTCATTGATTTGTAATAATAAATCCAATTTTTCTTTATAAAGTAAATCATAGTCTTTCAAGTCATAACCAAACAATGGAAATGATTCTATGAACGAACCTCTGCCCGCCATGATTTCTGCTCTACCATTACTGATTGCATCTAATGTGGCAAATCTTTGATAAACTCTTACAGGATCGTCTGAAGATAGAACAGTTACAGCAGAAGACAATCTAATATTTTCAGTTTGACTAGCTGCAGCAGCTAATACTGTAACTGGATCAGATACTGCATAATCTTCTCTATGATGCTCTCCTAATCCATATATATCTAAACCGACTTGATCTGCTAATTTAATTTCTTCTACGATTTGATTGATTCTTTCATGAGCAGAAAATGGTTCTTCTACACCATTAATAGGAGAGATTTCAGCAAATGAGGATAATCCTAGTTCGAATTTCATGTTCTCACCTCGATATAATTATTATACTAGATATAATTATAATACTAAAATGAAAATTGTCAATATTTATATATCAAAATCTTACGATTTTGAAAGTGCATGCTTGCCTGGGGGTATGGTTCGAGCCTGTAGTCTCTCTCTCATACTATTCCCCCGGGCGTCAGCACTTCACAAAATCGTGGAGAATATTTATTTTTCTTATATTTTTTTGTTTGTTCTATTAAGTATATGCTGTATGTTGCAAGACTCACCAAACAAGCAACATTCACACTCCGATCCAGCTCAAAATAAAAAACAACTCATTTCACTGATTTATTCAGCTAGAAATGAGTTGTTATTTTTTTAAATCTTCGATTTTGTTCGTGCATGCTTGCCTCGGGATACGATTCCCTCAATTTAATAAACACTACTATTTATTAATCTTCATTTTCCAATTCACAAATTTTTAAAATTGCCTGTTTCAAAGGCATTTCTTGTTCATATATTCTCAACTGATCAATCATTTCCGGATTTAAATAAATACATTTAACGGGTTCATCATTATGAAAAGCTACTATTGCTTCACCATCATCTGTTCCTTCAAACATTCTATCTACATCTGTAAAATACTGTTTTAAAACATATATTAATGCATCACTATATCTTTCTCTATCTGTTTTATATGCTTCAATCTGACTATTTTCAATGTAATATGCATCTACAATGGTCATGCCATCTATATTAAGTGGTTCTTTATTATTAACAGTCCCTAAATGTTGTTTCTTTTTTAAAAATTTAAACATTGCCAACAACTCCACCCTCATTACACAAATTAATTTGATTTACTTCTTTGATATTCTTGATATTCAAAGAATACTTGAAATAACATAATCAACATTGCAGGATGATATTGGTCGCTCATGACATTAATATCATGATTAGAAGCAATCTTAAACCTTTCAGATTTGGTTTCCATAATAACTGCATCTTGTTGATCCGTAACTTTAACTGATCTAGAAATAAACCCAGACTCAAATTGTAAAGTATCGTTTTTAACACCAATAAAAATAATTTTAGGCTTAAGGCCAAATCTCGTTTCAAACGTACCTATTTTAGTATCATTTTTATAAACTTCCCAAACCGTTTTAAATGGTGTCTTAAGTTTACCTTCTATTGAACGTTCTTGTATAACTTTGTATGATCCACCATCAAATTCGATTTTGAAATTATGCTTTTTTCGTCCTAGCAATGCAAATGTTTCTTGCTTACTAGATGTATAGTATAAACTCATCATATAAACTGGATTGTTTTGTTCATCATATATTTCAATAGGTTTAGTTGATGCTCCAAAAAAGTTCTCCTTAAAATGAAACAGTGCCATATTAGCCTCCACAAAATTACTTATTTAATAAGCTCATTTTACCATAGCTAAATTTTGTTCACCATAATTATCCTTGTACTGAAGTATAATGTCTTCAATCATATGTTTGACTTCTGACTCAACATTTTTATGAATAGATACTAACACTATTCTTTCATCATGTTCATCTCTTTTTTTATTTACATATTTTAATTGAACAAGTGTCTTTATCGATTTATTTATTTTAACTAAATCCCATCCGAATTTGTTTTTTATATCCTTTAATGTACAAGGTTGTTGTTTAGCGTGCTGAATAAACAACAATATCATAAAGTGATCTATATTTAATTTATAGTTGTTATTAATGGTATTGTGTATATTTGAAATATACGAATTTATTTTCACAATATAATCAATTAAGCTATGTTCTTTACTATTTAAGTTAAAAGTATTTAATTTATTAAGCATGCTTCTTTCAATACGATTAATTAACTGTGTAATTTTTGTTTTGTGACGAGTTTCTACTATTATAATTATTTTTCTCTCATCTTTCTTAGATCTCTCTTTTTTATAATAATTCAAGTTATGTAAATATGAAATAACATGCGTTAACATTGTTTGATTAATCTCAAGTACATGTTTAAATTCCGATGCCGTAAAAACTTCTTTATCGCTATAGTCATTGATGTATTTTAAAACCTTTAAATGATAGATGTTTAATGAGTACTCATTTTTCAAAACTTTCTTTGCTTGTATATTCAAATAATGCAATTCTAATAAATGATTAATTTTATTTTCCATTGATCATACCACCTTAGTTTATTTTTTGTTTTATATAAATATGCTTTATAGCATATGGAGAAGTATAAAATTGAACAATCAACTTTCCGATTTCTCTTTTAAAACTTACTTCAGCCATGTTCTGATGAGTATCCCCATCACTATTAATGATGAGTTGATTATTTTTGATGAGAATATCATGGTGTCTATATTCTATTTCTCCTAGTTTAAAGCCATTGATGTTAATTCTTTGATGCAACCTATTAAAAATCTTCATATTTGGAAAAATTATAATCTGATACTCATTGAGATAATGTGTCATAAGTATCAAGCCATTAAAATACACAATATCTCCTCTTAAACGTTTTAAAGTTAATATCAATTCGAATAATTGATAATGACTTTCCTTATTTAATTGTAGTTCTTTAATCATGAGATGGGTGCTTTGTGAAGGAATCATACTATCTAACCATGTGTCATCAATAATCATAGAAATATTTTGGTTAAACGCTATACTCCATTTAAAAATTGATATGAGTGATTCTATTCGGTTAGGGATGTTAGGCTGATATAAGATGTTTAAAGAGGGATTATTTTTCAAGATAGATGTTATATCTTTGTCGGAGTCTATTTCATGATGCACTTTACATGCTATTTGTTTATTGTCATTCACCTTATGAGACATGCGTTTTGCTAAATAATTGTTTTGCTTATTAAGTACTAATATTACCTTAGATTCTTTTAAGTTATCTTGGATGATTTTAGAAATACGATTAAATTGATAATATGATGCATCAATATAAAATTGAAAACTACGTTGTCCATAAAAATATGTGCAATCTGTTAAATAATTTAATAACCTCTTAAAAATTAGAGTGAACTCTTCTATATTTTGATTTTTTCCTAACTTCACTTCGAAAGAAATATCAAACTGATGTTCCAATGAAAAAGAGAACATTTGATGCACAAGCTTATTATTTTCAAAATTCGACTGGTATAGCTCATAAAATAATTGGTGTGAAAATAATAATCCAAATAAACCAATTTCCCTTCTCATCGATAACAACTTAGACTGTTGAAAATTATTCGTCAGTGTTTCTATATCCCTAATATATATTAATAAGTTTGGTGTCGAAATCTTTGAACGTATTTTATTTTTCATATTTATATCAATACTTACATAATCTACATCACGATCTGTTAAGTATTTGATTTGATCATTAATATGTTCAAAGCTTCTGAGTAACGTTGTATTTTTATTATGAAAAGGATAATAATGGTCATTTTCAAGTTGTTTTCTAAACTTTGCTGGTGTTATATGATATTTATCTCTGAAATGCGTTATAAATCCTGATTCATTAGTAAAGCCATTATCGTTCGCAATTTGTGATATTAATTTTTTAGTATACATTAAATCAAATGCACTATACGATAATCGAATGTTCCTTAACAATTCATTAAATCTCATACCCGTCACTTCTTCGAGCTTATTAGAAAACCTTCTAACGGATAACAGGCACTGTGTCGCTACTTTCCCGATATATAATTTTTCTTTGTAATGCTCGTACATATAATTAATGCCGCTATAGACATCAATATTATTGGAAATTATTGTTCCATCTAACTTTCTGTATAAATGGAGTGTCATCACGAGCTGGTTAATATATTCCAAGATTTTATTTTGCTTTTCATTTTCACTTTGATCATTCACGTAATTAACGATCAATTTATTCATGTAAAATTTAAGCACACTCAAATCTAACTTATCTTTATTAATGTAATACTTCTTATTAAATCGAAAAAATTTATCAAGTTCTACTCTTGATAAAAATAGACATGCAATAACACTTTTCTTACTTGATAATATTCGATAATGATCTAAGTCATTAATAACGATCATATCATTCGATTTGTACATGTTAGTTTTACCATTAATAGAAATATTACTACTTCCTTCTATTATATATAGTAAAAGCAAACCTATATTAAATTCTGATTGAACATTTAAAGTTTGGTATATTTTTAAATTACAATCATACATCATATTGAACACCTCTAATCAACTTGAAACATCTTTATTTATAAGTAAGGATAATTATAATTCAATAAATATTATTAAAAATACTTTATTCTTGACTTTTTATAATGAAATTTTGTACTTATTTTAATTCCTTAAAAGCTATAACTTTTTTGTGAATCGATAATGATGATAAATATTAATTAGCAAAGTCAAATATTTTATTATGTCTTAAATATTACAAACGTGTAACAAAGAAATTTATTTAATAACTGAATAGCTTTAAAAACACCGTTGTTACAACGTTTTTCATTCCGTGTGAAATGTTCGGAATTATTACATGAATTCATTAGATATTTAAATTAAATTACAAAGCTTTAACATTCAACACAAAGCAATCTATTTCTGATAAAGTAGATTTTGTTGATTAACAGCGAAGAAAAAAACTTATGAGAAAAAAAACATAAAACATATACGAAAAAATATTTTTAAATTATCTAGGAGGATTTACAAATTATGAAAAAATTAGCAACAGCAGCAATCGCTACGGCAGGAATTGCAACATTTATGGCACATGACGCAGACGCAGCAGAAAACAATCAAGGATATAATCCAAACGATCCATATTCTTATTCTTACAATTACACAATCGATCAAGAAGGTAATTACAATTACACTTGGGAAGGTAACTGGAATCCTTCATCTCAATATGGTAACCAAGCTCAACAACAAGTAGCTAACACTACACCATCAAATAATACAGCTTCTTCAAATAACGAAGCAGCTTCAAATACAAATTATTCACAACCAGCATTCAATGCTGCACCAAATGGTGGTGGTTCAGGAGAATCAAGTAATGCTTCTTCAAACCAAAATAACGTTCGTGTAACAACTACACAAGCACCTACATCAAGTAACCAAGCAACTACATCAAACTCAAGTTCAAACGTTAGCACTACAACTACATCAACTTCTCGCCCATCAACTGGCGGAGGCGCTAACTTATACACTTCTGGACAATGTACTTATTATGCATTCAGCAAACGTCCTGATTTAGGTAGCACTTGGGGTAACGCAAATAACTGGGCTAGCGCAGCAGCTCAATCTGGTTACACTGTAAATAACAATCCATCATCAGGAGCTGTTTTACAATCTACAGCTGGTGGATATGGTCACGTAGCATACGTTGACAAAGTAAACTCTGACGGTTCTATCCAAGTTTCTGAAATGAACTACCAAGGTGTAGGTGTTGTATCAACTCGTACTATCTCAGCTTCAGCAGCTGGTTCTTACAACTACATTCACTAAGAACAATATAAATGCAAAAAGAGCAATCATATGATTGCTCTTTTTTTTTGCTTTCTTATGCTTTTACCTTTTTTATACCTATACCTGTCATACCATAAAATGCTGCGAAAAATACACATAAGTAGCATGGTACTGCCCACCAGAAAAAATCTCCTAATGAAACATGTAATAAATCTCGGTAATAAATACCTGAAGTTCCCCATGGAATAAATGGTAATACCATTGTCCCACAATCTTCTAGTGTTCTAGATAAATTTACGCGATCTAACTTTCTTTCATTATACATATCCATTAGCAAGACACCAATCATGATAATGACAACTGAAGCAACGCCAGCTGCAAATACAAGTATTAAACTTCCTGCTATTGTCACTAATATAAGATGTGAGTCTTTTGAAACTTTACTAGATATGGTCGTTAATATCACTTTCAAACTCCCCGATGCTTCAACTATTCCTGCAAAAGCATATCCACAAAAAATAGTAACAACTATTTCAGTCATACTCATAATGCCACCACGTTTAACAAGATCTACCATTGAATTTGATGCATCACTACTTGCTAAATTAGTCATGCTTATGTCAAAGCCATTCATCGTTACATTAAATGCATCTACAATATCGAAGCCATTATTGATAACACCGACCAACATGGCTACTAAACTTGATAACAACATCATTGGTACTGTTGGTTTTCCTATACTAATGCCTGCAACAATAACAATTACAGGTAGCCATACCCAAAAATTTAAATTAAAAGCTGTATCGATATTATTTAATAATGTATTAATGCGTTTACTTTCAACATTATCAGAATTAAATTGTAATCCAGCAATAAACCATACAATCAATCCGATTATTGATGCTGGTATAGTCGTCCACATCATATGCTGAATATGCTTAAAAATATTAACTTTCGTTACTAATGCAGCTAAATTTGTCGTATCAGATAATGGTGACATTTTATCACCAAACACGCCACCTGCAATTACAACACCTGCAACCATACCTAATGGAATATTCATTTCAGTGGCAATAGCCAGTAAAGCAATCCCTGCAGTTCCAACTGATCCCCATGCAGTACCAGTTGCTACAGATGTAACTGCTGTAATGATAAATGCTGTTACTAAAAAATATGTCGGATTAATCATTTCTAATCCATAGTAAATTAATGCAGGAACAGTTCCTGAAAACATCCACGTCCCGATTAAAATACCTACTGAAAAAATTATGTATATAGCTGGCATAGCAGTTGCAAGTCTTTTAGTAATACCGTCTTGTAAATCTTCCCACGATAAACCCACTCTAATCGCTATGAAACTGGCATATACGGCAGCAATGATTAATAATGGCTGAATTGGATAATGCAATATACCAAAACCAATCAATACAACTAGCCCCATTACGAATATAGTAGAAATAGCTTCCAATAAAGTTGGTAATCTTTTCATAAAAATCCCCCTCTACATATAAAATCCATTAATAAAAAAGTAGTTGCAAATTTTGCTAACTACTCATTTTCTTATTATTAATAACGTAAATGAAATATTACAAGAAAATGACAATCATTTTCTCACAATTAACCGTAAAATCCCATAATGGTACGATTAACCTTATATTACTAGATGTCATAATATCCCGTAAATATTACTAAATGATTGTATAGCATTATGATTACGTAACAACTGTATGAAATTGAACACAAACATAAAATCATCTGTTAAAGTAATGTTTGTCGTCGGAAAACGACACACTTAAAAACTTAAATTATAAATTAAAACATATACGAAATTTACGGAGGAATATTTAAAATGAAAAAATTAACAACATTAGCAGTATTAACTACGGGATTAGCAACAACAATTATAGGGAATGGAGAAGAGGCTTCTGCAGATACTTTCAATAACACACAAGCCCCTCAACAAACTCAAACACAAAACTATAATAATAACTATACTAATAACTATAACCAAAACTACAATACTTCAAACATGAGCCAATCATTTAGTTCATCAGTAACACAAACAGCAACTCAAAGCACGAGTTCATCAGCTAACTTATATACAGCTGGTCAATGTACTTATTATGTATTTGACAAAAAACAAGCTGACGGAGACCCAATAAGCTCAACTTGGGGTAATGCTAACCAATGGGCAGCAAATGCAGCAGCTGACGGTCACACTGTAAACAACACACCTAAACAAGGTTCAATCTTACAATCAAATTCAGGTGCAATGGGTCACGTAGCTTACGTTGAAAATGTAAACTCTGACGGAAGCATTGAAGTTTCAGAAATGAACTACCAAGGTGAAGGCGTAGTATCATCTCGTACAATCTCAGCTTCAGAAGCTGGATCATACAACTACATTCACTAAGAAAATGATATTTCAAAGCAGCTATTATTAACGTAATAGCTGCTTTTTTTGTAATGATTTATCATTGCTATTTAGTAAGAAGATTGTATACTTAAATAGTTAAGGAGGGATAATATTATGACTAATACTGAACAAAATCCATTTCAACATTCTACTTTAGATGATGATAATGCTCAATTGAATGAAAATACAAATACGAGTGATGATGATCGATTATTTGGTATGCTTATATACCTTACGAGTTTCTTTGGTAGTTTTTTCGCACCACTTATCATTTGGCTAATTAAACGAGATAACTCGCCTTTTATAGATAAGATTGGCAAAGATTATTTGAATTTCTTTATTTCGTATACTATTTGGATCTTCGTTTCAGGTCTCTTATGTATCATTTTAATTGGCTTGATTTTAATACCTATTTTGTCTGTTTTACTATTTGTATTTACGATTATAGGTGCTATCAAAGCATATAAAGGTGAAACATATTTACCACCACTATCCATTCAATTCATAAAGTAATATTTTATTGAACACTTTTTCTATAAAAGTGTTCTTTTTCCATTTTAGTGAAAAACTGGATAATTACTTCAATTTCAAAAGATGCTAAAATTACGTATACTCTTATACTTGTAAGAGTTGCTTCTTTTATGAATCCCCTTTTTAAACGTTACTTGTGCACTTCCATAAATGGAAAGGCATAATTTTTTTTGTATTTTATACTACAGTGCTTTAAAGGAGGAATTTTTATGAATCAAAAATTAAAAAAACCGAGAAAGAGATATATAAGCTTACCTACACAAATATTAATTGCTTTAATATTAGGTGTTGTTGTAGGCTATTTTTTAAATGGTCAGGATCATCTGATTAAATTTATAAAACCTGTTGGCGACATATTTTTAAATCTTATCAAAATGATTGTTATACCAATCGTTTTCTGTTCATTGGCATTATCAATATCTAATGTTGGTGATATGCACACTGTCGGAAGATATGGTTGGAAGACACTTTTGTACTTTGAAATTATTACAACAATCGCAATTGGTTTAGGAATCATATTCGGAAACTTATTTAAACCTGGTCTAGGTATAGATGCGACTAAGCTTCCTAAAGGTGATATTTCCAAATATGAACAAACTGCTGATGCAGCAGAAAAATCTACATATGGAAATCATATGATAGATACGATCGTTGGTATTATTCCAACTAATATCTTTGAAGCGTTGACTTCCGGAGCATTACTTCCGATTATTTTCTTTGCTGTATTCTTCGGTTTAGCGATAGCTGCAATAGGAGAAAAAGGTCAACCTGTTAAAGATGTTCTAAATGGTACTTTAGAAGCTGTATTCTGGATGATACATAGAATTTTAAGATTAGCGCCTTATGGTGTATTTGCTTTTATCTGTGTAACAATCATGACATTCGGATTATCTGCTTTAATACCATTAATGAAATTAATGGCTGTCGTAGTTGGTGCTATGGCCTTCTTTATTATTGTAGTGTTAGGAATAGTTGCTAAAATTTGTGGCATTAATATATTCTCTATCATTCGTATCTTAAAGGATGAATTGCTATTGGCATTCTCTACTTCAAGTTCAGAAACAGTATTGCCATCTGTAATGGAAAAAATGGAAAAGTTCGGTGCTCCTAAAGATGTCGTATCTTTTGTTGTACCAACTGGTTATACATTTAACCTTGATGGCTCTGCTTTATACCAATCAATTGCAGCGTTGTTTGTAGCACAAATGTATGGTGTTCACTTAACGCTTGTAGAACAATTGATATTAATGTTTACATTGATGATTACATCTAAGGGGATGGCTGCTGTACCTGGTACTTCAATCGTTGTTCTAATTACAACTTTAGGTTCTATGGGACTTAACCCAGAAGGATTAGCATTAATTATAGGTATAGATAGACTGCTAGATATGATGAGAACATGTGTGAATGTTGTAGGTAACGCACTTTCAACAGTTGTTATATCTAAGTGGGAAAATAAATACGATCACGAAAAAGGTCAAGCATACCTTAAAACATATAAAAAAGCATAACAAAAAAGATTCGGCTAAGGGGAGCCGAATCTTTTTTTGTATTATTTTAAGGAATCTTGAATTTTTTTGATTTCATCTTCTTTTAAGTCAACAACCATTTCTCCGTCTTTAGTATCTTCTTTCAAAGCTTTTTTAGCTTCTTCTGAATGATACAAGTCTGCTACTTTTTTATAAGTCTTATTGTCTTTATCTTTTGTATTTGCAGCAATGAAATTAATATATGGTTTAGCTGCGTTAGCATTAGGATCTTCTAAATAGATTGGATCTTTCTTAGGATCTAAACCAGCTTTAGAAGCAACGCCATTGTTAATAATAGAAATGTCTACCTCGTCTATTGCTCTAGCAGTTTGTTGCGCATCTACAGCTTTAATATTTAAGTTCTTTTTATTTTCAACGATATCTTTAGGACCACCATCTAAACCGAAATTCTTATCAAGTTTAATGTATCCTGCTTTTTCAAGTAATTTAAGTGCTCTAGCTTGGTTAGAAACATCATTAGGAATCACGACTTTAGCACCGTTTTTCAACTTTTTGATATCTTTAACTTCTTTAGAATAAATGCCTAATGGTGCAAATACTGTTGTTCTAATTGGTGTAATATCTGTATCTTTATTTGCTTTTTCAAATTGATCTAAGAAAGCAAAGTGCTGGAATGAGTTTAAATCAATGTCTCCATCAGATAACGCTTTATTTGGAACGTTATAATCAGAGAATTGTTTGACTTCAATATCTATCCCATCTTCTTTAGCAAGTTCTTTTACTTTATCCCAGACCGCAGTATCATTTGAAGCAATACCAATTGTTACTTTTTTATCATCTTTTTTATCTCCACATGCTGCCAATAATAAGACTAATGCAGCTAATAATGCTAAAACCTTTTTCATTCAAAGCACTCCTTTATATTTGAGTAT
The DNA here is from genome assembly GCF_029024305.1 of Mammaliicoccus vitulinus. Classification (NCBI taxonomy): domain Bacteria; kingdom Bacillati; phylum Bacillota; class Bacilli; order Caryophanales; family Staphylococcaceae; genus Mammaliicoccus; species Mammaliicoccus vitulinus. Next base: position 559,939 of record NZ_CP118974.1, on the reverse strand, counting down.
CATATTCTCTTTAGCTTCTTCTAACAATTCTAGATAATACATTACCTAGCGATTGGATGAGCTGTACCATAATAACTAATATAACAACCGTAATAATGATAACGATCGTATCAAACCTTTGATAACCGTATGCAAGTGCTAAATCACCTATACCGCCACCACCAACAGCTCCAGCCATTGCAGTAGCACCAATCAATCCTATTATTGAAGTCGTTAAAGCTAAAATTAATGAGCCTAATGCTTCAGGTAATAAGAAATGGCGAATAATTTGAAACGGTGATGCCCCCATTGAATGTGCTGCTTCAATGACACCTGAATTGACTTCTAATAATGAATTTTCTACTAATCTTGCTATATAAGGTGCAACATACACTGTTAATGGCACAATTGCTGCTGATGTACCGATTGATGTACCGACAATTAATTTAGTGAATGGTACGATTGCAATTAATAAAATAATGAAAGGTAAAGATCTAAAAATATTAATAATTGGATTCAGTATGTAATATATAATTCTATTCTCCCAAATACCATTCTTTCTTGTGATAACAAGAAATATACCTAATGGAATACCTATTAATGCACCGAGCACTAAAGATACTGTTACCATATATAATGTTTGATATATCGAATCAAATAATTGAGATGAATCTAATGATGATCCAAACATTATGCATCAACCTCCTCAAACTCAATATTTAATTCATTTAAATATTGGTAACTATTTTGAATTGCTTGTTGCTCACCTTTTAAACGTAATGTTAAATATCCTACTGGTGTACCTTGGATATCAGACATTGAGGCAAATAAGACATTAATTTGAACTTGGTATTTAGTAATTAAATCATTGATAATAGATTGTGTAACTTGCTCACCATCAATATAAAGTTTAATATCTGTCGCATTTTGCTCTTCTGGAATTAATTTACGTAAATTTGGCGATATATCTGTTGTAATGACAGTTGAGACAAAGTTCTTTGCTGTAGCAGTCTCTGGATGACTGAAGACGTCTAATACTGGCCCAATTTCTATCACTTTACCATTTTCCATTACAGCAACTTTATTACAGATTTTTTGAATCACACTCATTTCGTGTGTAATTAATAAGATTGTAACGCCGAACTGTTCATTAATTCTTTTTAATAACTTTAATATTGAATCTGTTGTTGCAGGATCAAGTGCACTTGTAGCTTCATCACACAATAAAATTTCAGGATCAGTTACAAGTGCTCGAGCGATTGCTACTCTTTGCTTTTGCCCTCCTGATAATTCGTTTGGGTATTGTTTACCTTTATCTTCTAACCCTACGAATGCTAACAATTCATCAACTTTTGCTTTAATTTTATTTTTACTTATTCCTTGTAAAATTAAAGGCATTGCAACATTATTAAATACAGTTTTTGAATTCAATAAATTGAAATGTTGAAAGATCATACCTATGTTCTTTTTAACACTTTGTAATTCTTTTTTAGAATATTGATTTATGTCATGGCCATTAACGATGACCTCTCCCGATGTCTTTTCCTCCAACACATTTACAAGTCTTATTAAAGTGCTTTTCCCGGCACCACTATATCCTATAACACCGAATATATCTTGTTCTTCTACTTTGAAACTTACATCTTCTAAAGCTTGTATTTCAGAATTCTTTTGTTGGAAAATCTTATTAACATTTTTAAACTCTATCATATTCATTATCCCTTCCGAATTCTTATTAATATGATAAGAATTATATTGGTGTTTACGTTTATCGTCAACACTAAATATCAAATTTTTCTAAATATTCAATCTCAAATATTGTATTTTTGCACATAAATAATTTATTAACAATATAAAAATACATTCTTAACATATGAAAGCGTTACCAAATATTTATTGACAATTTTGTGACATATCAATAAAATGAAACTTAAGATGTATATTTACAATAATCAAAGGGGGTTACTTTAATGGCAGATCATGATTTTAAACGTATTGCCGCAGATCCAAAGTTTAAAGAACTCGTTAAAAAGAGAAATAGCTTTATTTTTCCTATTTCTATATTTTTTATTTTTGCTACACTTCTTTTTCCAGTCTTAACTGGATATACAACAATTTTAAATAATATTGCGTTTTGGAATATATCATGGGCATGGATATACGCATTGTTACTATTTATTATGGTATGGACACTCGTAACCATATATATGCGTAAAGCCAAATCTTTTGATAAAGATGCTGAAGCATTATTAAAAACTTATAGAGAGGAGCAGCAAAGATGAATCCAATCGTTGTTATAATGTTTTTAATATTTGTCAGCATTACATTATTAATTACATATTTCGCATCTAAAAGAACACAATCAACTAATGACTTTTATACTGCCGGTGGAGGACTTACAGGTTGGCAAAACGGTTTAGCTATTGCTGGAGATTATTTATCAGCCGCTTCATTTTTAGGAATTGCAGGCGCTATCGCTTTATGGGGTTTTGACGGTTTCTTCTATAGTATAGGTTATTTAACAGCTTATCTTATCGTGCTATATATTGTTGCAGAGCCATTAAGAAATCTTGGTAAATACACGTTAGCTGATATGATCGCTGCAAGGTTTGAACTAAAAAAAGTGAGAGCCATGGCAGCAGTATCATCAATCACAATCGTTATATTTTATATGTTGGCACAACTAGTTGGTGCCGGTGCTCTTATCCAATTACTCTTTGGTATTCCTTATACACTTGCTGTTATTTTAGTGGGGATTATGATGACAATTTATGTGTTATTCGGTGGTATGACGGCTACAAGTTGGGTACAAATGGTTAAAGCCGTCTTGCTTATGATTGGTACAGTTATCATAACGTTTTTAGTATTGTTACACTTCAATTTCAACATTGCTACTATGTTTGGAGAAATGCAAAACATTAAATCAGCTGACTTTAAAGGTGAGTTCATTAACCCTGGGTCACAAGGCAAACCTCCATTAGATAATATATCGTTGATTATAGCGTTATTATTTGGTACAGCAGGACTACCACATATCCTTATGCGCTTCTTTACAGTTAAAGATGCAAAAACTGCAAGATCTTCTGTAATGTGGGCAACTTGGATTATTGGTATTTTTTATATTTTAACAATTTTCTTAGGATTTGGTGCAGCAGCCTTATTAACTCGCGAAGAAATTATTTCTGCTAACCCAGCAGGTAATATGGCCGCACCTTTATTAGCTGCTAAATTAGGGGGAGACTTCTTAATGTCATTCGTTTCTGCGGTCGCATTTGCTACTATCTTAGCTGTAGTTGCTGGTCTTGTATTGACGGGTGCATCTGCTTTTGCACATGATATTTATGGAGAAGTTATTAAAAAAGGGGAAATAACTGAACGAGAACAAATGAAAGCAGCTAAATTAGCTTCTTTAGCTGTTGCTGTAATTTCAATTGTATTAGCATTATTTGCTCAAAACTTAAATGTCGCATTTTTAGTATCTTTAGCTTTCTGTGTTGCTGCGAGTGCAAATCTACCTGTTATCGTATTTACGATATTCTGGAAAAGATTTAATACGCAAGGTGCAATTATTGGAATAGCAGTCGGATTAATTGTTTCTTTAGTACTCGTTATTTTAAGTCCAAATGTAATGAATCCAAACGGTACTGCCTTTATAACGATGTCACCGTTATTCCCATTATCCAATCCTGCCATCATTTCAGTACCAGCAGGTTTCTTAGCAGCATTTTTAGGTACATTCTTAGGTAAAACTGAATCTCAAGATAAATTCCGAGAAGTACAAGTTAAATCTGCTACAGGCATATCAACATCAGACACTACACATTAATATCGTATTTATTTAAAACAAAAACTGGTGAGCAATCATTTTCTACAATGATCACTCACCAGTTTTTTTATTTTAATTTAGCTTTCTGTAAAAATCTCACTTTTCTACTTAATGATTTTGATGACAATTTCTTCAACATTTTATTTCTTATTTTGATCTTCAACGTGCTTGAAGTTTGTGCAGATTTGCCAATCTTTCTTGATTTCAAAATCACCTTTTTAGTATGTTTCGTTCTGATTTTATCATAACGTGTTAAAGCAGATTCAATATCTCTATCACTTATTAAGTTTGTTAAAGTTACAGCATCTTCTATAGCTTGTCCTGCACCTTGCCCCATATTCGGAGTCGTAGCATGAGCTGCGTCGCCTAACAAGACAACTCTACCTGATACAAATGATTTTAAAGGTACTAAATCATACATATCATGTTGCAGTATACCTGTTTCTTCTTGAGCGTCTAATACTTTTCTCACTTCATTAGGAAATTGATTAAAGTATGCTTGCAAATGTGGTTTTTCAAATGATTTAAATTGCAGATCATTTTCTTTAGCATTCATCGTGCAGAACCAATATAATTCGTTATCTTTTAAAGGTACAATTCCAAATCTACCTTTATGCCCCCAATATTCTAAAGCTTCATCTTGTTCAAGATTTAATTTTTCATTTACGACACCTCTAAAGCAAGTGTATCCTGCATATTTAGGGGTGGATTTAGGATAAATATTCGTTCTAACAACTGAATGAATACCGTCAGCTGCAATAACTAAATCGAATTGTTCTTCAACACCATTTTCAAAATAAAGACGTACAGAGTCTGGCGTTTGTTTAAACTCTGTTAATTTATGATTTAATAAAATACGCTCTTTAGGCACGTGTGTTTTTAAAATCTCATGAAGTACATTTCTATGAATTGTTACATTTAGATTGTCGTCTTGATTCATCATTAAGGCATTTAGAAATTCATCTAAATCAGATTTAATTTCTATTTTTCGTAACGATTGACCTTCTTGTTCAATAGCATAAGCCATTTTGTATTGTTTCAGTGCTTTTAACACATTGCTTCCAATGCCTACACCAGCACCTACTTGATCTAAATTATTACGCTTTTCATATACATAAACATCATGCCCAGTTTGGCAAAGTAATCCAGCAGCAGTTAAGCCACCTATGCCCGCACCAATTACAGCAATTTTCATTTTTGTTCACTACTTTCTTTGAAATAAAAGTTAATTATATAACTACATTTTAACACGAACAAGTATATATAAATAACCCCAGTTCTATTTACAGAACTAGGGTTAAAAGTTATTTGTAATAATCTTTATATATTTTCGATTTTTTTAAATCATGTTTATCGTAATAACTTTCCATTATCTGACCTATACTTGTTGCCCAATTGACATCAGTTGCATAAAGATGTTGTCCAGGATTATACGGATTCCATCTCATTTTGTATAACGTATTTTGTTCGTTATTTAGATACTCTTTCTTTACAAACTCTGCTCCCCCATGTATTGCTTTCTCTGGAGAAGTCCAACCTTTTTTACGTGCGTAACTGCTACCTGTCTCAACTGCATCTTGGTCGAAAGCACCTATACCATAAAAATTATAAAATTTCTTACCGTTGGACATTTTCACGCCACTTGCTAATTCAGAATTACCGTTACCAGTTTCTATAAAAGCATGACTCATCAAATAAATTACGTTCACATCATATTTTTCTTGAGCGTTTATAAAAGCTTTTTCTTTTCCTTTGAGGACACCTTTATCTTTCAAAATATCTTTAACTTGTTTTTCGGAAATATCAACTTTCTTAGAAAGGTCCATGAATTGTAAATCTGTTTTACTTTTTTCAATATCCATGTATTTATCTATATCTTTTTTATCAGCGTACACAAACTTATTATCCTTTTGTGTCACAGCAGGAGAGTCACTCTGCGTATGAATTTCAAGCGCTTCTTTATAAGTATGTGTTTGATGTTCCTTAAAAAATGGAGACTCAAAAATAAATAGTAAAACAATAAAAATAATAATAATAACGAGTCCTAATATTAAAGAAAACCTATCTTTCAAAAAGTTAATAACACTCACACCTTTTCTATTTATATAAGCAATGTTACTGTTTAAACTTATCTTATATTTTCTCACATTTCAATAAAATAATATATGAGACTATAAATATGCTCACGAAAGTATAATGATTTTGTAAAGTGCATGCTTGCCTGGGGGTATGGCTCGAGCCTGTAGTCTCTCACACATACTATTCCCCCGGGCGTCCGCACTTTACAAAATCAGAAATATAAAATCACCCAATCCGAAGATGATTCCAACGGATTGGGTGATTTATTTTAAGTTGAGATTTATATCCTAAACGCTTCAAAAATATTTATTCTGTTCTACTCATACCCTTTAAGAAATTAAGCAGTAACGTGACACTTTGATTAATTTCTGGGTCTTTCAATGCGCCTAACAAATCTGTTACTGACGTTTTTTTGTTCGGATTTGCTCGGTTGGCAACTTTCATGCCGTTATTTATTCTTTTCACAAATGTTGAAGTTTCTTCTATATCTAATTCTCCTAGTAAAAATAACACTTGGCCAAGATTGCTCAAAATGCCTTCATATTGTTCTTTATTGAGTTCTGTTACTAAATTTCCAGTTATGACTTTTCTTTGTACAATTGCTGCATGAACTGCATCTAATGCTTGGGCTTCTTCGAGTGCATCTAGAATATCAATCCCTTTTTCTATCGCCAATTTACGTTCAGCTAATTGTTCTTTTATTTCATTAATATTCTCTTCGACTTTATATGCTTTACTTTTATTAATACGTTTAATGACTTTAACTCTTTCAGCCATTACGCATCGCCACCTTTACCTGGGAATGTGTAGCTTGATTGATTCCATTTATCTTGAACCCTCACGCTAATTTGTGGCTGTCTAGTTCCAAAACGCGAGTTATGTTTAGGTATTGGAGACTCACCTTTTTTGCTGATCACTTCTAATTTAGCGTAATTATCTTTATATGCAGGTGTGTTCGTATCTTTATCTACATCACTATCGGTAATAAAGTTTGGTGCCCCTTCATTTTGGTCATTTAGTGGGATATAAATATAATTGCCTGTTACTCTATCTGTTACTTGTACATTCACTTCCGTAGTGCCTACTTTAGATGTTATTTTCACTCTCGCACCATTTTCTATTCCATGTTCTTTAGCAAGTTCTTCTGAAATTTCACAGAAGTTTCTTGGTAATTTGTATTTTAAACCTGGCACTTGATAAGTCATATTACCTTCATGAAAATGTTCTAACACACGTCCATTATTGACATGTAATGACATTTCCTCTGTCTGTTTAGATTCAATATTGAATTCTAATGGGTAAAGTTTAGCTTTGCCATCAGGGAAATTAAACCTTTCAGTATATAATAACGGTGTATCTGAACCGTCATCGTTCATAGGCCATTGTAAGCTGTCGAAACCTTCTAATCGATCATACGTAACACCTTTTACTAACGGCATTAATTCCTGAGCTTCAAACCAAATTTCACTTGGATGTTTATAATCCCAATCTACACCAAGAGACTGAGCGATTAATTGTATGATTTCCCAATCTGGTTTAGAATCACCAAGTGGTTCTAATGCTTTGTTGATTCTCTGAATACGGCGTTCTGTATTTGTAAACGTACCGTCTTTTTCTAATGAAGGCGATGCTGGTAACACGACATCAGCAAATTCTGCCGTTTTTGATAAGAATAGATCTTGTACAACTAAGAAATCAATCTTCTCAAATGCTGCTCTAACATAATTTATATTGGCATCTACCACACCTGTATCTTCACCTTTAATATACAGTGAGTGTAATTTACCTTCATGAATGCTATCGATCATTTCATGGTTATCTAATCCTCTTTCAGAGTCTAATGAAACGTTCCATGCCTTTTCAAACTTATGTCTAATTTCATCATCTGATACATCTTGATATCCAGGGAATGTATTTGGCATACTTCCCATATCGCTACATCCTTGAACATTATTATGTCCTCTTAATGGGTATGCACCCGTTCCTGGTCTCATATAGTTTCCTGTTACTAGTAACAAGTTAGAGATAGCTGTACTCGTATCACTACCGATACGATGTTGCGTCACACCCATTGCCCAACAAATGGAGAGCGTATTAACTTCTGTAATTTGTTTAGCGATATGTTTCAATTCAGCCTGACTTATACCCGTTTTGTTTTCTGCATATTCTAAAGTAAATGGCTCTAAACTTTCATAATATGTTTCAAAGTCATTAACCCATTCTGAAATAAATGCTTTATTATGCCAATCTTGGTCGATAATATATTTTGTCACTGCAGATAACCAAACTAAATCTGTTCCTGGATTAGGTTTGTAAAATTTATCTGCACGTTCTGCCATTTCATGTTTTCTAATATCAAATACATATAATTTTTGTCCCAACAGTTTATGCGCTCGCTTAATTTTACTTGCTATTACTGGATGTGCTTCTGCAGTATTTGTACCTATAGTAATGACCATCTCTGCTTTTTCAAGATCTTCTATTGAGCCTGAATCTCCACCATAACCTACAGTTCTGAACAATCCTTGTGTCGCTGGAGCTTGGCAATATCTAGAACAATTATCTACATTATGCGTACCGATAACTTGTCTCGATAACTTCTGCATTAAATAAGATTCTTCATTTGTACATTTCGACGAAGATATAAATGCTAAAGCATCTTTGCCATATTGATTTTTAATTTCAGAGAACCTATTGCTGATTACGCTTAATGCTTCATCCCATTCAACTTCTTGGAAATATCCATCTTTTCTCACAAGAGGTTTTTGCAATCTTTCTTCAGAATTCACATAATCCCATGCAAATTTCCCTTTAACACATGTTGAAATGTGATTGGCAGGAGAATCTTCATGAGGTAAGACTCTTAATATTTCTCTATCTTTCGTCCACACATCAAACGAGCAACCTACACCACAGTATGTACACACTGTTTTCGTTTTCTCAATCGTTTCTTCTCTCATAGCTGCTTCCGAATCAGATATCGCAAATAAAGGTCCATAACCTGTTTCAGCTTTTTTAGTTAACTCAATCATTGATCTTAATAAGCCTGGTTCTTGGTTGGTCATATATCCTGCTTTACCTAACATATTATTTTCCATTAATGCATTACAAGGACATACTGTTACACATTGACCACAATTGACACAACTTGATTCATCAATTGCTTTATCATTATCCCAAATTACCCTTGGTTCATTTCTTTTCCAGTCAATTGTTAAAGTTTCATTAACTTGAACATCTTGGCATACTTCAACACATCTACCACATAAAATACATTGATCAGGATCATATCTATAAAAAGCACCATAATCCTTTTCATAGCCTTTTGATTTAAATGGATTTGATTGATGTTCTAAACCAAATTCACCCATTGTATTATGAATCTCGCAATTTCCATTATTATAATCGCAAACTGTACAATATAATTCATGATGCTCAAGCACTCTGTCCAGTGCTTGCTTTTGAGCTGACTTTACTTTCTCAACTTGAGTATTTACAACCATTCCATTTTCAATCATTGTGCTACACGCACGTTGAAGTTGTCCATTGACTTCAACAATACAAGAATCACATGTTTCTATTGGTCCGAGAGATTCGTTATAACAAATCGAAGGGACAAAGGATAATTTTTGCGCTTTTATAAAATCTAAAAGTCTCATTCCTTCTTCTACAAGAAAATCTTTACCATCAATTGTTAACACTTGATGTGCTTGCATGGTGATTCCCCCTTTATTAAATTATGCCTATAAAAGCCATATTTTATAAAAAGCTTATTTATACGACTTACTTTTGATTATAATTTTGTGATTTTACAATTGCAAATAATACTCGAGAAACCTACCTTTTATAAATTATCAGAAATTTCAAAATTCTTATTGCTAGATTGCTTATTTTTTGCTAATCTATTTTTATTCTCATCTGAAAGAAGGTTTTACTAATGATTACATTTATCTCTAGTATTATCATTTTAATTTTGGGATATGTTTTTTACGGTAAATACATAGAACGTGTCTTCGAAATATATCCAGACAAAAAAACACCTGCATATTGTAAGCAAGACAATATGGATTTCGTTCCATTGCCTGCTTGGAAAGGTTGGATGATTCAGCTCCTTAATATAGCTGGACTTGGGCCGGTCTTTGGCGCAGTAGCTGGCGCTTTATACGGGCCGGTCGCATTCATATGGATTGTAATAGGATGTATTGTTGCAGGTGGTGTTCATGATTACTTCTCAGGAATGTTAAGTTTACGTCATGGAGGCGCACAGTTCCCTATGCTCGTGCAACATTATTTAGGAAAGGTTATAAGAGTATTTACAGATGTTGTTTCGGTAGTATTAATGGTGCTAGTTGCTGCTGCATTCGTTGCTGGACCAGCACAATTATTATCGAGTAAAACACCGATATCTTTCTTTGTAGCATTGATTATCATATTTACTTACTTTATACTTGCAGCAATTTTACCTATAAATAAAATTATTGGCAGAATTTATCCTGTTTTTGGGGTTATTCTAATCGTTATGGCTGTTAGTATCGCAGCTGCACTCATATTCAGTGGAAAGCATATTCCAGAAATTACTGTTCATAATCTACATCCAAAGGGTCTTCCAGTGTGGCCGTTACTAATGGTGACAATATCATGTGGTGCAATCTCCGGATTCCATTGTACTCAAAGTCCTATTATTTCTAGAACGGTTAAAAATGAATCAGAAGGTAGAAAAGTATTTTATGGCGCTATGATTTCAGAAGGTATTATCGCATTAATATGGGCAGCAGCAGGCATGACATTTTTTGGCGGTACAGAAGGTTTAGCTGCTAAATTACAATCAGTAGGACCAGCTGGTGTTGTAGATCAAATATCAATCGAGTTGTTAGGTCCATTTGGAAGCATTCTTGCCCTATTAGGTGTTATTATTCTTCCTATTACAACTGGTGATACAGCACTAAGAAGTGCAAGAATGATTATAGAAGACTTCATGAAAGGTAAAGTAAACATCAAACCAAAAGCATTAATGATTGCAGCAAGCTTTGCTGTAGGTTTACCAGCATTTATACTTTCAATGATAGATTATTCATTTCTATGGAGATATGTAGGATTTACAAATCAAATAGTAGCAACAGTCATGCTATGGGTTAGCGTTTGTTACTTATTGAGATATAGTAAGAAACATTTAGTAGCAGGCATACCAGCATTATTTATGACAGCTTCTATAAGTGTATATGTATTATATGCACCAGAAGGACTAGCTCTCCCTTATCAAACTGCATTAATCGGTGGATCAATTGTATTTCTAATAGTCTCATCATTATACGTACGCACTATATTAAAATACGCAAAACCAAATTCAATGCCAGCACCTGCAAGAGACTTATACACATCATAAAAATTAAAACTTCCGATAGAGTTTATAACAACTTTGTCGGAAGTTTTATTGTATGTTTAGGTTATACTATTTTCTATTATATTTATTATTGGTTATAAAGGTAGAATAGTTAGCGTACTTAATTATATTTTCACTATATCATTTGTAAATAAAAATTATTCATTAAGTGATGGTGGTGATAACTTAATGATTTTATTACTTCTCTATCTATTGTTTAATGATAATGGTGATTCAACCAAGCTATATGATGTTCTTCTCTTTGAATCGCATAGTCTAAAACAAGATAGTGACCATAATTATTTTCACGATTTTTTTGATTTTCAAATAATATATCACGTCGTTCTTTTAAATTCATTAACTTAGTTTTATGCAAATGAATTTGCTCTTGGAGCATGATAGGTAATATGGAATCATCTTTATCAGAAACAAAATATAGTTTTAAGTGAAATTCATTTTTATTGATTGACAGTTCAGGTGTTGGAGAAATTAGCCATTCATTTAACGATTGAAGACCTTTATGAGTGATAAAGTACACCTTTTTTTCTAACTTTTCTCCTGCTATCACTATTTTTTTATCAATTAAAGCACGTTCATTTAGTTTTTTAAGTTGGGGATAAATTTGGCTGTGATTTGCTTGCCAGAATTCTCCAATATCTTTTTCAAATGCCTTTTTAATATCATATCCAGACAAACTTTCATTTTTTAAAAGCCCTAGTAATACGTACTGCAAAATATTTTTTTGAGCCATAATACACCCTCCTTGACGATTTTTCAAAATAAGTATAACATTTGTATGTAAATAATAACATGTAATTAATTACATGATTTCTAAAGGAGAGTTTTTAATGACTAATAATTTTAATAAATTGAATGATTTTTTAGGTACACATTTAATTTATACTTATGATAATGGTTGGGAATACGAGATGTATGTAAAAAATGAAAATACAATTGATTATCGTATACATGGTGGTATGGTTGCAGGAAGATGGGTAAGAGATCAAGAAGTGAATATTGTTAGGTTAACTGATGGAGTTTTCAAAATCACATGGACTGAACCAACGGGGACAGATGTTGCTTTGGACTTTTTACCTAATGAAGGTATTATGCATGGTACAATTTTCTTCCCAAAATGGGTCGAAGAACATCCAGAAATAACAGTTACTTATCAAAATGATCATATTGAACTCATGAAAGAGTCTCGTGAAAAATACGATACTTATCCTAAATTGGTAGTACCTGAATTTGCAAAAATTTCATATGTCGCTAATGCTGGACAGAATAATGAAGACGTAGTTAGTGAAAAACCATATGATGGTATTTTAGAAGAAATAAGAAACGGTAGTTATTTTAACGAAAATTACAAACGAAATAATAAATAGAGTCATTGAATTTATCAAGTGAAGGCCCACATGATAAATAGCAAACAATCTTTATAATTTGTCCTTTACGATTTTGCAAAGTGCTGACGCCCGGGGGAATAGTATGCGTGAGAGACTACAGGCTCGAGCCATACCCCAGGCAAGCATGCACTTTCAAAATCGTAAGATTTTAAAATAAACTCAAAAAATGTTCGTTTATAAAGCACACCCTCTTAATTTATTAATAGGGTGTGTTTTATTGTATGATTAGGTTATACAATAAAACACACATAACAAAATATTTTAATAAGGAGAGATGAATCATGTCTATAGACATTCAGTCATTAAAAAATAAATTCCCTATTATTTCTAATATAGCTCGTGGAGAACAAATATTTTGGAAAAACCCAGACTATTTAAATAAATACTCTCTCCCATTTACATTGGATGATGTAGTTGATGCTGAACAAAGGTTGTCACGTTTTGCGCCATATATTGAAGAAGTTTTTCCAGAAACTCACAATAACCAAGGCAAAATCGAATCACCCGTTTTACAATTAGAACAATTCAAAGAGACTTGTTTCCCCCATTTAAAAGGTCAACTTTTATTAAAAGGTGATCATGCGTTACCTATTTCAGGTTCTATTAAAGCGCGTGGTGGAATTTATGAAGTGTTAAAATTTGCTGAAGAAACAGCTATTAAAGAAACTGCTTTTACTGAAGATAGCGACTATCGTCTTTTAGCGACTGATTCATATAAAGAACTGTTTTCAAAATATCGTATTGCAGTTGGCTCAACTGGCAACTTAGGCTTAAGTATAGGTATTATGAGCGCTCAATTAGGCTTCAAAGTTACCGTTCATATGTCTCAAGATGCGAAAGAATGGAAAAAAGACCTTCTCAAATCTAAAGGTGTAGAAGTTGTAGAGCATGTACAAGATTATGGTTATGCGGTGAAAGAAGGTAGAAAAGTCGCATTAAATGATCCATATTGTCACTTTGTTGATGATGAAGCTTCTAAAGATTTGTTTTTAGGTTATTCTGTAAGTGCCTTACGATTAAAAGAACAACTTAAAGCGATCAATATTCAGGTTGATCAGAACCACCCTCTATTTATATATTTACCATGTGGTGTTGGTGGCGGACCTGGTGGTGTCGCATTCGGTTTAAAACTAATCTTTGGTGATCATGTTCACCCTGTCTTTATAGAACCGACAGAAGCACCTTGTATGACTTTAGGCATGATTACAAAGTTACACGATGTCATATCCGTCCAAGATATCGGACTATCTGGCAAGACAATTGCAGACGGCTTAGCAGTTAGTCGTCCTTCAAAACTAGTTGGAAACATCATGACGTCTCTTCTATTTGGTTCTTGCACAGTTGAAGATAATCAATTATATCGTTATTTAAAAGCTTTAAAAGATACCGAAAATATATTTATCGAACCTTCAGCCACTTCAGGTTTTCAAGGTTTAACATATATTCATGATTTAAATTATGATACGCCAAATGCTACACATATCGTTTGGTCTACTGGAGGTAATATGGTTCCTGAAAAAGAGCAATCTATATATTACCAACAAGCTACAGATATAGAAAAAAAGGAGTTATAAAGATTGATATTATTAATTATATTAGGTGTTCTTGCTGGATTATGTGTTCCACTACAAACATCAATCAACACAAAACTAGGTGGCTATACTAAATCGCCTATACTCGCATCGTTTTACTCATTTTTGATTGGGACAATCGTGCTTATCGTTATAAATTTAATCATGAATCCACAAAAGTTAACCCCTTCATTTATGATGAATCAAGAATATTCATATGTATGGTTTACAGGTGGCTTACTTGGTGTCATATTCTTAACAGGTAATTTACTACTTTTACCGAGAATTGGTGCAGCATTAACCGTCGTCATGACTGTATCAGGCCAAATTATTATGGGAATCATAATAGACCAATTCGGATTATTTAATGCTGATGTTCATACAATAAACTTAGGTAGAATTTTTGGCGTAATGATTATGTTAATGGGTATATTATTAATGAATTACAAAAAGAAATCTGCTCGAATCATTACAACAAAGTCTCAACATACAAATTATTGGATGATACTAGGTATATTTACTGGTTGTCTGCCACCTATTCAAACTGCAATAAATAGTGCACTAAGATATGAAGTTCAGTCATTTTATTTATCTGCATTAATTTCATTTGCTATAGGTACTATCGCATTGTTCGTTCTTTCACTCGTACTTGTTAGAAGAATTAGCTTTAGTCTTACACATCCTGAACAAGGTAAAATTAAACCTATTTACTTTATAGGTGGCGCATTAGGCGTAGTATTCGTTACGACAAACATTCTATTAATGCCTGAGCTTGGTGCTGCACTAACACTTATGGTAGTTATTTTTGGTCAAATGTTAATGGGATTATTAATCGATCACTTTGGGTTGTTTAATACACCTATATTCAAAGTGACTTCAAGACGTTTAATTGGTGCAATTTTAGTTTTCGTTGGGATTGTCATACTTAAGTTATTCTAATCTTTTTATAAAGGAGGACTATAAATGGATCTTTCAATAAAATCTGGAGAAGGCATGCTGAACATTCGAGTCGGTGCTATCATCAAAGACAAATATGGTTATTGCTTTCATTACGATAAGAAACGCGATTATTATGCCTTAATTGGCGGTAGAGTTAAATATTATGAAAGTTCTGATTCTGCTATTAAACGTGAAATTAAAGAAGAGCTTGGCATTCAATGTGACAATATTCATTTTTTATCTACGATTCAAAACTTTTTTGAATATGAAAGTACGTCATATCATGAAATTTTATTTATTTATGACGTAACGATAGAAGAATCTTTAAATGATTTAAACATTCCTCACAATCAAAAAATTGATTATGTCTCTGTCAAACTTTCAGATATTCCTGAAATTAATCTTTTACCTGAAAAAGCTAAAGAAATTATCTTGAAGAAAATAGATGTCCAACCTCTATTTATAAACAGAGGTAAATCTAAATAAGATTCATTTCTATCTAGAACGCTTAATATTAGCGTTCTTTTTTTAATTAATTATAGTTCTTATAATCAATTAACAAGTTAAATTCTCATTTTCCTTTTAAAACATTAATATTTATTACATAAAATCCAAGAGATAACATAGCTGAAATCATGTGAAAGTAGCTATATAATGTTTATAATTTACACTTTTAGGATATTAAGTATAAATATAAACTGAAGTATCAAAAAGAATGTTTCGAGATTATTTATTCTTTTACTTGTCTCTTTGGGCACTTTAAATTATAATTAGTATGAAATTAGAATTATTATAATTAAGAATTCTTGAGGAGGATAATTATATGAGTAATAAATCAAAACTAACGGGACTATTTGGAGCACCTGTTTCAGATCGTGAAAATACAATGACTGCTGGAAAACGTGGTCCTATATCAATGCAAGACGTTTACTTCTTAGAACAAATGGCACATTTCGATAGAGAAGTAATCCCTGAGCGCCGTATGCATGCTAAAGGTTCTGGTGCATTTGGTACATTTACAGTAACACATGACATTACACAATATACAAATGCTAAAATTTTCTCTGAAATCGGTAAACAAACTGAAATGTTTGCTCGTTTCTCTACAGTAGCTGGTGAACGTGGTGCTGCTGAAGCTGAACGTGATATCCGTGGTTTCGCACTTAAATTCTACACAGAGGAAGGTAACTGGGACTTAGTTGGTAACAACACACCAGTATTCTTCTTCCGTGACCCTAAATTATTTGCAAGCTTAAATCACGTCGTTAAACGTGACCCTAAAACGAACATGCATAATGCACAATCTAACTGGGACTTCTGGACACTTTTACCTGAAGCGTTACATCAAGTAACAATCTTAATGACAGATAGAGGTATTCCAAAAGGTTTCCGTAACATGCATGGCTTCGGTTCACATACTTATTCAATGTACAATGACGCTGGAGAACGTGTATGGGTTAAATTCCACTTCAGAACAGAACAAGGCATTGAAAACTATACAGCCGAAGAAGCTGAACAAGTTATAGCTAAAGACCGTGAATCAAGTCAAAGAGACTTATTCAACTCAATTGAAGAAGGCAATTTCCCTAAATGGAAAATGTACATTCAAGTTATGACTGAAGAACAAGCAAGAAACCATAAAGATAACCCATTTGACTTAACTAAAGTTTGGTTCAAAGATGAGTATCCATTAATTCCAGTTGGTGAGTTTGAATTAAACCGTAATCCAGAGAACTATTTCCAAGATGTTGAACAAGCTGCATTCGCACCTACAAACATCATCCCTGGTATAGACTTCTCACCAGATAAAATGTTACAAG
This sequence comes from Mammaliicoccus vitulinus, assembly GCF_029024305.1. Taxonomy (NCBI): domain Bacteria; kingdom Bacillati; phylum Bacillota; class Bacilli; order Caryophanales; family Staphylococcaceae; genus Mammaliicoccus; species Mammaliicoccus vitulinus. The sequence goes on along the minus strand of NZ_CP118974.1, from coordinate 542,939 downwards.
GACGTTTATTCTCTTATGGCGATGCGCAACGTTATCGCTTAGGTGTAAACCATTTTCAAATCCCAGTAAACTCAGCTAAAGGTGCAGCTAACGTTTGTCCATTCTCTAGAGACGGTCAAATGAGAGTTGATGGTAACTTAGGCGCTGGCGTTAACTATTATCCAAACAGTTATGAAGCACATGAATCTCAACCAGAATTCAAAAAACCAGGTTTACCAGTTGAAGGCGAATTATACGAACATGACTTCCGTGAAGATGACGATAATTACTACGAACAACCAGGTAAATTATTCCGTCTACAATCACCAGAGCAACAACAACGTATATTCCAAAATACTGCAAACGAAATGCAAGGCACGACTGACGAAGTAAAACACCGTCATATCCGTAACTGTTACAAAGCTGATCCAGACTATGGTAAAGGCGTAGCAGACGCATTAGGAATTGACATTAACTCAGTTGATTTAGAAGGTTAATATATAAAAGAGCGTAAATTCTTAAGAATTTACGCTCTTTTTATTTTATCTTTTGAGTCTTCGTGCGATATGGCCAGATTTCACTTGAATCGCACAATATCTTTTGAGTCTTCGTGCGTTTTATCCAGATTTTACCAAAATCGCACGATATCTTTGGAGTCTTCGTGCGTTTTACCCATATTTTACCAAAATCGCACAATATCTTTGAGTCTTCGTGCGTTTTATCCATAATTTACCAAAATCGCACAATATCTTTTGAGTCTTCGTGCGATATGGCCGTGAATTTATCATGTCAGACTCCACTTGATAAATAGCAAATATCTTTATAATATTCTGCACGATTTTGTGAAGTGCTGACGCCCGGGGGAATAGTATGCCGCGCGCGACTACAGGCTCGAACCATACCCCTAGGCAAGCATGCACGAACAAAATCGTAAGATTTGTAAACATAAAAATATCTCTTCACTAGGTTATGAGCTAATGAAGAGATATTTTTTTATAAATGAGTATTTATTCCTATACTATTTTTTTACGAGTAATAATTCACTTCTTTTTTCGCTTTAATCATATGCAAGAAGTAGAATGCTACTAAACCGAGTAATGCAACTAGTGCCATTGCTAAGTATAAACCTGAATATCCGATAGAATTTGTGAAGTTACCTAATACATATGGTCCAAATCCTAATCCAAAGTCTAAACCTATGAAATAAGTTGATGTTGCTAATCCCATTGCTTCTACTGGTGACACTTTCACTACGAGTGCTTGGAATATAGATTGTAAGTTACCAAATCCTAATCCTACAAACGCTCCAGCTATTAATAATACGACACCATTACTCGCTATACTAATTAAAAATAAACCGAGAACTAAACAAATAAATGCTGGTATTGCAACGATATTTTCTCCACGTTGATCCATAATTTTTCCTGTAAATGGTCGCGTTAGCAATACCGCAATTGCATAGACAACAAAGAAGAAACTTGCTGCATCTACTAAATGATTTTCTTGTGCAAAAAATTGTATAAATGATAGTACTGATGAATAAGCAATACTTACAATTACCACTACTATAGCAATTGGTAATGCATGTACAGAATAGAAATCAGATAATCTGAATCCTTTTTTCTCTTCATTTGTGTTGGCCATTACTGGCGTATCAATTTTCATGAATATTGACATAACAAACGCGATAACGATTAATATCGTACAGATTGTAAATAGCCCAGTCATTGGAATATGTTGATATAATAATAAGCCTATAAATGGTCCGATTGCAGTTCCTAGAACCATACTTAAACTATACATACTTATTCCTTCACTACGACGTTGTGCTGGTGTGATGAATGCAGCTATCGTTCCTGTAGCTGTACTTGCTACCCCGCTAGCAATACCATTTAAAATACGTACGATCAGTAAAAGTGCGAATGATGATGCTGATACAAAATATAGGCCATTCGTGATGACAAGTAATATCCCGCCTATTATTAACACTTTCTTAGTGCCTACAATATTGATATATTTACCTGTTAAAAATCTTCCTATTAAAGATCCTACGATAAAAAGCCCCGAAGCTAAACCAGCTAAGCTATCTGAAACGCCAAATGTTTCTTTACTATATCCACCTACTGTAACGAGTAATAAATACATAGATAAAAATATGACAAAACTTACAACAAAGTTAAATATGAAATCTTTTGTCCAAATTGGTTTTTTTAATTGTTCACTCATTATTCTGTTACCTCCTCTATTAAATGTTCTCTAATTTTTTCTAATAATTGCTGTGCTTGTTCAAGCTCCTCATCATCTGCTCCAACAGCTTGTAGACAATTATTTTGAAACTCTACAATTTTTTCATGTATTTCATTAAACTGATTTTTCCCTTTCTCTGTTAATGTAAGAAATTTTTCTCTTTTGTCTTCTTTACTATTAACAGCTTGAACAAGTTCAAAATCAATTAATTTTTTTATAATTTTACGAGCTGTAGGTTTTTCAATAAAAGAACGTTTAGATACTTGTACAAGCGTTGTAGGCTCATTGTTCGCAATATCATGGAGTACTTTGTATTGTGCAGCATATAAACCATAAGGCTCTAATATGGCATTAATGTGATGAATATACGGTCGATACAAATTCGTGTATGTAAATAAAAAACTCTTCATTGTTTTCACCTTTTCTCATAAAATAAGGTTAGCTTTGCTAACTAATACTTGACCATTCTACTCTCGTTTATTTATCGTGTCAATATAAAATTCGTTCTTCTCACAACATATCCCTCTATTTTTCAACTATAATAAAGATAAATATTTTATGAGGAGGAACATGATATGCTAAATGATTTCTATGAAAGATTATCGAAAAAGGAAGACAAAATGATTGAAATCAGAAGATATTTACATGAAAATCCTGAATTATCTTTTGAAGAAAAAGAAACTGCCCAATATATTGCAGATTTTTATAAGGATAAAGATGTTACCCTCCAAACTCATATTGGTGGAGAAGGTATATATGGAATTAAAGTGACGATTGATTCTGGAAAACCAGGTAAGACGTTGGCACTTAGAGCAGACTTTGATGCTTTACCAATTAAGGAAGACACTGGCTTAGAATTCAGTTCAAAAAATGAAGGCGTTATGCATGCATGTGGTCATGATGCACATACTGCTTATTTACTGATTCTTGCTGAAACTTTAATAGAGGTTAAAGATCAACTTAAAGGAAAAATTGTTATTATCCATCAACCTGCTGAAGAAAAACCACCAGGTGGCTCACAATATTTAATTAAAGATGGCATTCTAGATGGTGTAGATAATGTGATTGGTGTTCATGTTATGAGTGCATTAGAAAGTGATCACGTTTATTATCGTGAAGGAAATGTTCAATCCGGACGAGATATATTTAAATTGAACATTACAGGTCGTGGTGGACATGGCTCTTCTCCGCATTTAGCAAACGACCCAATCGTTGCAGCAAGTAGCTTTGTCATGTCTGTACAAACAATCATTTCTAGAAGACTTAACCCATTTGATATGGGCGTCATTTCTATCGGTTCATTTGACGGGAAAGGACAATTTAATATTATTAAAAATGAAGTCACGCTTGAAGGTGATGTTAGAGGCATGAACGAAAAAACATTAAATCTAATAGAAGATGAAGTTAAACGACTTTCTAACGGATTAGAAAAAATGTATGGTGTTCAATGCGAATTAGAATATACAAAAGATTATCCCGTACTATACAACGACCCTGAATTAACGAAACAAGTTGCTAAAGCAATTGAAGCAGCAAATATTCCTGAAGTTAAAAGTGTTGAACGATGCGAACCACAACCACCTTCTGAAGACTTTGCTTATTATGCTAAAGCATTACCTTGTACGTTCTTCTATGTTGGTGCTAGTCCAAAAGATAAAGAAACATTCCCACACCATCACCCTAAATTTGATATAGATGAAGGTTCATTACTGATTGCAGCTAAATCTGTCGCAGCAGTTACATTTGATTATTTAGGTATTAATGATTAATCTATTCCATCTATGTCATATAACATGACACACAGTGTAAATTTACCTGACTCATATTTCTTATTTCTTATTTTATATTTTATACTTTAAAAAAATAAGGAGTTGAGGGAAGATGAGTCAGACAGATACACTTTTATTATTTGGTTGTACGTTATTAGTTTGGTTAATGACACCAGGATTAGCGCTATTTTATGGCGGATTAGTTCAATCCAAAAATGTGTTAAATACATCTATGCACAGCATTTCAGCAATTGTAGTTGTAACATTCACTTGGGTTTTAGTTGGATTTTCACTGAGTTTTGGCGGAAACAACTTATTTATAGGTGATTTTTCTCACGCGTTATTAAATGGCGTTGGTTTTACACCGAACGGTCAGTTTAGTGAAACAATTCCATTTGCACTGTTTATGCTTTTTCAATTAACATTTTGTACAATTGCAGTATCCATTCTCACAGGGTCAGTCGCAGAAAGAATGAAATTCGGACCATTTTTAATTTTTATGGGATTATGGGTAATATTCGTATACAGTCCAGTAGCGCACTGGGTGTGGGGCGGAGGTTGGATACACAAACTAGGTGCGATAGATTTTGCAGGTGGCACAGTCGTACATATTTCCTCAGGTGTATCTGGACTCGTACTTGCCCTACTACTCGGATCAAGAAAGCCTATTAACAAAAAGCCACCGCATAATTTAGTGATCACTTTAATCGGTGGTATTCTCGTTTGGTTTGGATGGTTTGGCTTTAATACAGGATCAGCATTAACATTCGATTCAATTGCCATGTTGGCTTTTGTAAATACCATTTTAGCATCATGTGCTGGTATCGCAGGTTGGACTATATTCGAATATTACCAAAAGAAAAAAGTTACTTTAATAGGCACTTTATCAGGCATGTTAGCTGGTCTCGTCACGATCACACCAGCAGCAGGTTTCGTTGGATACGGAAGTTCGATGATACTCGGTATGTTAGGTGGATTCGTATGTTACTACGTTATAACTCATTTAAAAGTATTGCTTAATTATGACGATGCACTTGATGCATTTGGTTTACACGGATTTGGAGGCGTCGTTGGTGCAATCGGTACAGGCTTCTTCCAAAATTCAAACGTCAATTCAAGTATCTCTGATGGCGTATTTTTCGGTGGTGGATTTATGCCAGTTTTAGTACAAATTATAGCCGTAGTTGTAACAATCGCATTCAGCGGTATTATGACTTACATCATAGCTAAAGGCATCAGCATCTTTACAACATTAAGAACTGATGAAAAATCAGAATTAGCAGGTTTAGATACAGTATTCCATGGAGAAACTGCATATGGATATGAACTAGAAGGAAAATAATTTTGTAAAGTGCTTGCCTGTGGTATGGACTTTATAAAATTAAAAATATAAAAATCACCCAATCCGAAAATATATACAACGGATTGGGTGATTTATTTTGAGAAAAGGCGTTATGTCTTAAGCCCTTTTTTATTTCTAGGATATCCTATCAATATCGATACAATGCCACATATGCCTAATAAGTAAGGATAAAATGAATATGGTAACAACGATACTGTTGAAATACCCGCTACACTAGTGGCAGCCAATACTTGAGCACCATATGGAATGATACCTTGAATCGTACTAGCAAATATATCTAGAATACTTGCAGACTTTCTTCGATCAATTTGGTAATCTTCTGCTATTTCTTTAGCTAAAGGACCAGTTGTAATAATGGAAATTGTATTATTAGCTGTTGCTAAATTCGTTACACTGACTAAACTTGCTATTCCAAATTCTGCGCCTCGTTTAGATTTCACTTTACTTGTAACAACGTTTAACAACCATTTTATACCTCCATGGTATTCAATCAGACCAATCATACCGCCGATTAAAAGTGCGATCATTGAAATATCTTGCATACTAATTAAACCATCAGATATTGCTTTAAGATTATCACCTAAAGTAAATGAGCCATCAGAGAGTCCGATCAAGCTTGCAACGATTACACCTAGCACTAAAACCATGAGGACATTCATTCCACATAGCGCGCTAATTAATACAAATAAATATGGAATAACTTTGATTAAACTATAACTACCTTGAGCGGCATCTGTCATACCAGAATCTTTAGTCATGAACCATAAAATAACGACTGTTAAAATGGCGCCTGGTAATACGATTAAGAAGTTCATCTTAAATTTGTCGCTCATTTTTGTTTTTTGAGTTCGTACTGCAGCAATTGTAGTGTCTGAAATCATAGACAAGTTATCACCAAACATCGCGCCGCCTACAACTGTTGCAATTGTTAACGCTAATGATATATCAGTTGCTTCAGATATACCCACTCCGACAGGGGCTAGTGCAGCTACAGTCCCCATAGAAGTTCCCATAGCTACAGATATAAAAGCACCTACAATAAATAATCCAGCTAATAAAAACTGTCCTGGTATTAATGATAATCCTAAGTTAACAGTTGAACTCACTGCACCCATACTTTTAGCTGTTTCACTAAAAGCACCCGCCATTAAGAATACAAATACCATTAACAATATATTAGGATGTGCAGCGCCTTTAGTAAAAATGTCTAACTTTTTAGCTAAAGGCGTCTTTGGATACATGGCACAAGCAAATACAGCAGCAATAAGTATCGCAACATTTAAAGGCACGAAATTAAAATCATGCATGATTAATCCTGCACCAATAAACAGCACTACAAATATAATTAACGGTAGCAATGCTATGAAAGACCCTTTTTTATCTATTTGTTCCATTATTTTCTCCTTATTTATATCTTGAATACTTTAAAAGGTTACAAGACAATATTGTTCTCGTCAAATATAAAATTTACTAAAAGTATTCTTTATTGATACAAATAGGATGAAATTCGCTCATTACTCCATTAAATAACTATCTTCTGCACGTTTGATTGTCTTGTTTTTCCATGGATCAAGTTTAGGTTTAACAATAAATCCTATCGTGAATATGACAACACCAAACAATACTAAAAACATTAAATTATAAATTAATATTTCTGGCACTACGCCTCCTACCGCTTCTCGTAATGCATCTACAGCATAAGTAAACGGTAAAAATGGATGAATCGCTTGGAAGAACTTCGGCGTAACTTGTATTGGGAATGTTCCCCCGCCTCCAGCAATTTGTAAAACCATCATGACCATCGCAAGCGCTTTGCCGACATTACCGAATAATGAAACAAGTGTATAAACAATACTGATAAACACGATAGACACAAGAACAGATAGTAGTACAAATAACCATCTATTATCTATATCAGCACCTAATATAAATATATTTCCTAAAGATACTATGATTGACTGTACAACACCTATAATTATAAATATGAAGCTCTTTCCGACAAAAATTTCTCTTAATGAATATTTATGTTTAATTTTAGGATTTTTAATATCAGTTGTTAATAAATTAGATAATAGTAATGCACCAACCCACATCGCCAAAGATGTATAGAATGGCGTACTTGCTGTTCCATAGTTAGAAACACTGAACAATGCTTCTTCTTTTAGTTCTATAGGATGCGCTATAACATCTGCTTGTTTTTTCAAATCATTTTTCAATAACTTAATCAGGTCATGAACAGTATCATCTTCATCTATTTCTCTCGCTTTATTCGCTGCTTTTTTAATATCTTTTTCAATACTTGGTAAATCATTTCTAGCAAATTCTGCTAAATCATGAATTTCTTTTTGAGCTTCTGGTAGATTTCCATCTATCAATTGTACAGCTCTATCATATTTATCAATCATTGCAGGTAAATCTTCATTTGAAAATTGTGCTATATTTGCTATTTCAGACTGAACATTTGGCAGTTCATTTTCAACATAATTTGCACCTTTACCTACTTGTTCTTTGAATGCAGGGAAGTTAGTTTGTGCAACTTCATTAATATTATTAAATTTCCTTTCAAGTTCTGGCAATTCGTTGTTAATACTCACTAATAAATCATGTCCATTTTGCAATGAACTTTTCCCATTTTGAATAACATCTTCAATCATATTCATTGAATTTCTTATCGTAGATATGTCGTCTATACCTTTAATTAATGCCGAGTCTATTTGATCAACACCTTGCATTAAAGTGGATTTAAAGTCATTGCTACTATATTTAATTAAATGATCTAAAGATACTAAATTAGAATCTATAAGTTTATCCAATGACAATACTTGTTCTTTTCCAGACTGTCCATTGCTTAAAGCGTTCATAAGGCTATCTTGACCATCAATTACATTTTGTAAATCTTTATTCACAGATTCAAATTGTGAAATGGCTGTTGACGTATCCATTCCTTCAGATTTTTGTAATTCACTTAATATATTAATCATCGAATGATTAAATTCTACACCTTGTTTTAAGCGAGATTGATTGTTTTTCACTGTATCTGTCAGCTGTTCGCTATCTTGACTTATCATTATACTTTGATTAATGGCTTTCATACTATCTAAATCTTTTTTATTCATTGTTGCTTGTTCATTGCTATAGTCAGCTAAAGCTGTTAAAGACTCACTAAGTGCAGATTTCATATCTTGAATATCTTGATCATTTAACACTTCTTTAGACTTGTCCTGATTTTCAGCGTTATCTTCCTCATATGCTTGTTGAGTTGTGACGATGTTGTCTTTATTAAACGCTGTTGATGCTGTTTCATCTTCTGAAGTCTCTGATTCTTGTTCATTATTTTCTTGTTCATCAGAATTTTGAGTGTCATTTTTATTTTCTTCAGATTGCTCTTCAGTTTGTTCCTTAGGTTGTTCATCAGATTGCTCTTCAGTTTTGTTTGCAGATTTATTCTCTTCGTTTTTATTTTGCTCAGTATTAGCATCTTCTTCAAACTGATTAGAGTCCTCTTTACTGTTTTTATCTTTTGAAGTTTCCTTATTTTTCTCTTCTGCTTTAAGCTTGTCATTCGCTTTCTCAGTTTTTTGTTGAGCTTTCTTTGCATCAGCTTCATATTTGTCCAATTTATTATTTAATTTAGGCAAATATTGTTCGGCTTGATTTAAAGCTACTAATGCTTTTTCAGTTGCTTCAATACCTTGAGGTACGCCTTTGTTAATTTTCGGAAATTGTTCTTGAACTTTTGAAACTTTTGATAATGCACTTTCAATTTCAGGCATTTTAGAATTGAGTGTCGTAATTAACTGTGCAGCTTGGTTAATTTCACCCATCTTACCGTTTACTTCGTTAATTTTTTCTACACCGTTATTAATATCACCTTTGTAGTTCCCTAATGATTCAAATTCATTTTTATAATGATCAATATCACCTTGATGTTCATCTATTTCTATAACTTTTTCTTTAAATTCTTCTATTTCAGGAAGATTATCTTCTGCTGTAAAAATCGCATTTTTGATTTTACTCATAGTTGGTAATTCATTTTCAATATCTAATCCGACTTGATTTGCTTCTTTTAATAAGGCTTGTGTCGCATTCTCCCCGAACTCTTTATTTAATGAATCTACAATTGATGATGCACCAGCATTCGTCATTTTCGGAGCAATCGCATTTGATTTTTCATTTACTTTATAATCGATTACTGCTTTTTTAGGTTTCTTATGGTAAATACTTGTAACTTCTTCAGAAAAAGTTTTATGTAAATAAATAGAAGCATAATAATCACCTTTTTCCACACCATCATCAGCTGTTTTACGATTGACGAAATCCCAACCAAATTTATCATTGTCTTTTAGCTGTTTGACGAGTTGATTACCTACATTAATATTTTTACCATCTAATTTTGCACCCTCATCTTCGTTAACGACTGCAATTTTAATCCCTTCCGTATTATTATATGGATCCCATGACGAACTCAAATTAAACCATGCGTAAAATGAAGGTAAGATTGATAATCCTAACAACAATATAATGACAAATGGCACACGTTTAATATTTTTAATATCTTCTCTAAAAATTTCAAAAGGTTTCTTCAAAATAACCACTCCTAACTAATTAGTACACGACGTGTACTATAATTATCAATACCGTCATCATAACCTATGTTCAAAATCAATTCAATACCCTTTTACTATATCAGTATATTTATATAAGGTATTTATAACCTTAAATAGCACGATATAGGTATATCGGTATAATTAATTGAGCATATTTTATGTCCTGTTATGATTAAACAATAAATTTTAGGTAATATAACGTATAATAAGAATAAAGAAGATATTAAGGAGTTATATTATGATTATTAGTAATACAATAAATGATTTTTTTAATAACTTTCATTTAAATGAGCTGTCACTTAAAACATATTACGAAAAATATCGATCTGAATTGCAACATGCAGAACAAGATATGCAATATCTTAACGACAACTTATCGACGACCCTTTCTAAATTAGAAACAGATACTGCCAAAATTCTAAAAATAAATACAAAGTTAGTACATATTGTTTTTGATGTAAGGTGGCAATTTTTAAAACAATACGATGCTTACTTAAAGCCTGATATTTTCTTTTTAATCGGTGCATACAAACAAGATGCGATGATTAAAACCGAAGAAATACCTCATGTATATTTTTTCATCGAGTCATTATGCCAGCACTATGATGATTTATATGACACGATTGCCTATCATTTCACAAAGTTATTTTTAAGCCATTTAATGCAATTAAACGCTACAAAAGAATCTGCCATAACATATATTAACGCCGATGTTTCACTCTTAGAAGAAGCGGTCACTTTACATATTTTGAAAAGTTTAAACCTTACATATCCGCATACAACAACTCACGATTTTCAACTGATCCAAAACTTAGAAACAAAATTAAGTGAGCAATTTCAAACAAAATCACTTATCAAATTATTCATAGAAAATGATCATCTTGAAACACTGGAAAAATATTCATAAAAAACATACTAAAATTAGTAGTGAAGTCTAGGACATAAATGTCTTAGCTTAATGTCGATAGCCATTTAGCTCAAGAAATTTATTTACTGTAGATCTTTTCACCAAAATCGCACGATATCTTCCAAGTCTTCGTGCGTTTTACCCAGATTTTACCAAAATCGCACGATATCTTCTAAGTCTTCGTGCGCTTTATCCAGATTTTGCCAAAATCGCACAATATCTTTGAGTCTTCGTGCGTTTTACCATGATTTCACTTAGATTATTCTCCACGATTTTGTAAAGTGCTGACGCCCGGGGGAATAGTATGAGTGAGAGACTACAGGCTCGAACCATACCCTAGGCAAGCATGCACTTTCAAAATCGTAAAATTTTAAAATATAAAAAGATCTCTTCATTAGGCTTAACTAATGAAGAGATCTTTTATTTTAAGTTAGGATTTATGTCCCAACCTCGTTTGATTTTGATTATAGTAATTTCATCAAGTCTCTTAATAATATTGTAATGTTATATTTTTTAGACTGTTCACTTAAATAAAGCGCTACTTCTAATTGTTTTTTATCACTGTCGTTATTTATGTTCATTTCTATGCGTGAATTCACAATATTATATACTAATTCGCTATATAGCATATATTGATTTGATTTAATCGTAATATCTAATGCAGTTTGTGCATATGCTAAACATCTGTCATATGCTTTTTCACTAGAATAAATATTAGATAATGTATATAACAATTTAATTTGATAATTGTCCTCAACATTCAATCGTTTAGCAATGTCTAATCCTTGCTCTAAAGATGATTTAGCTTTCTCATTTTCATTTTGTCTATAGTAGAATATCGCTCTTGTATTACAGATCGATACTTGTAATTTTACATACATATTACTATTAATTAATTGATATGCTTCTTCAATCAACTGAAGTGAATGTTCAATTTCATCATGTTTATAATATGCGATAATTGATCTTACCCACTTAGAAGCTGCAATTTCATCAGTAGATCCATTTGATAAATAATTACCATCGATAATCGGTATTAATGCATCATAATCACGATCTTCTAATAATCTTTCTATTACTTTTAATTTTTGTTCTAATTGTGTATCTAATTCATCACCTATATATAAGAAATCCATACTACAGTTCAGTCGTCTAGAAATATTAAAAAGCAGTTGTGATCCTGGTTGTAACTCGTTCTTTTCAATTTTAGATATTTGACTTTGTGTAGCGATTCCTTTGGCTAACCCTTGTTGAGAAAGCTTTAAATCCATTCTCCTTTGTTTAACACGTTCTCCTAATTTCATATATAACGCTCCCCAAATTCTTTTATCGAATTAACATGTTTATAAACCTATACATGCATATCATAAGGTATAGTAAGTGTGCATATAATTATCCCGTCAATCATATGTTTCCAGCACTTACGTATACACTTATACTTGTAATAGATTTATTAATCTTCATGTTATAATCCTCTTCTTTATTTTAATGCTCAATGTGTGAAAATACAATTATTTTATCCGGAAACGCCGACTGAATTCCATGCATTTACAACTTCTTGTTCTTCAGTTGAGTTTGCGCCATAAATATCTGAGGCTGCTTGTTTTAATGCAAATTTCGCATCTAAGAATGAAGCATTAGAACTTAAGTATTGTGTCAGTGCTCTATAATAAATCGCTTCTGATTTTTCTTTACCAATTTTAGAAATAGTTAAGTATGCAGCTTTATTTGGTATACCACTATTAATATGCACACCACCGTAGTCTCCTTGTTCAGTGTTTGGTAAGTCTTGGTAAGCATTCATGTGAGCAGGTTGGTTATACTGTTCAGGGTTTGAAAGACTTCTTAAGCCGTCTCCATCTTTACCTGGTGTATAAACATCCTCACCCATTAACCAATCATCTGGATCTACAAAGTAACCAAATACATCTGACATTGACTCATTTAATGCACCAGGTTGATTTTCATAAACAAGGTGGGCGCTATGCTCAGTAACAGCATGTGTTAATTCATGCGCAACAACGTCATCTGCTGCAGATAATGACGTGAATGTTTGACCATCTCCATCACCATAAACCATATACTGCCCATTCCAAAAAGCATTATTATAATTTTTATCATAATGAACAATGGAGTTTATTTCCGCTCCGTTACCATCATAGCTATCTCTTTGATGTGTATTTAAATAATAATCATATGTTTTAGCTGCATTAAAATGCGCATCTACACCAGCTGCTTGGTTCTTATCATTAAATATCGTATCACTATCAGTCATTAAAGTTGCATTGGATGTGCCATTTTTAGCATCATACGTATGGATTGTGCCGGTATGTGTTTCATCTTGTAATCCATAGCCGTTACTGACTTCTGTTAAATTTAATGGTTTTTTAGTATCTCCATTAACACCTACGCCACTTCCAGCTATATGTTCTATTTTATTCTTCTTGCTTAATACTTTTCCAGTTTCTGCATCAATTTTAATTTCCCAACGTGCAGGTTCTGGATCTAAGTATATGATTTCGACATTATAAACGAGTTTTTTCTTTTCAGCATTGATGACTAGTTCTTCTTGATTAATAACATTTTGACCAGCAATATTTTTTACTTCATTTTGATTTTTACCAATGCTTTCAAAAGCTTTATTAATAGCATCATCTTTAGATAAACTTTGTTTATTTGTATATGTAACCGTTTCTGTATTTACATCACCATTAACGAGTTCTAGCTCTTTATTGTTGTTAGTATGTATTTTAACTTCTTTATCTTCAACAACGATATTATCAACTTTAGGTTTTAATGTGTAATGTGTATATCCTAAATTATCTTTAAACTCATTTGTAACTTCAAATTGTTTATAACTCTCTTTAATATTCGGATTTCCTGGTAATTGGCTTAACACTTCTTGCGCTTCCGTTTTTGAACTAACTTCTTGTTTAGGTAATGCTTTTAATTCTTTTTGATCTAATGGACTACTTTCTTTAGCAATCGCGACATTTGATAAACTTAACGATAGCACGACTACTGAAGCAAATCCTGCTGTTAAAACCTTTTTTGTATTGTACATAAACTCCACCCCTATATATATTTTTCGAATAAGTACAATTTAATTATATATACTAAAAGAGGTAAAGTCACGATAAAAAGTGTAATTTTATATTACATTTATATTACATATCAAATATCGCACTTTATTAAATAAGTTCACTACATTTTGCTTTCATACTCAAATTAATTTAGAATATGAAACAACGATGCTTTACAGGAGGGGAATTATGTTTACGATTATAAAAAACGGCGAAGTATTTTCACCAAAAAATATCGGCCAACAATCCATACTCATTCAAGGTAAAAAAATCATCAAAATAGGTGATATCGATATCGAACTATTAAAACAACTTGATCCCAATTTAAATATTATCGACGCTGAAGGACATTTAGTTATTCCTGGAATTATAGACCCACATATACATTTACTTGGGGGTGGCGGAGAAGCAGGTTACATAACGCGTACACCTGAAGTTAATTTATCCGAACTTATTAAAAGTGGCATAACAAGTGTTGTTGGTTTAATTGGGACAGATGGATTATCACGAACATTAACGAATCTATACTCTAAAGCTAAAGCACTGGAAGCGGAAGGCATCTCTACATATATGTATACTGGAAACTATCATCTCCCTGTTACAACTATTACAGGTTCAATTAAAGGAGACTTATTATTAATCGATAAAGTAATAGGCACAGGAGAAATAGCGATTAATGATTTCAGATCATCCATTCCAAATACAGAAGAACTTGCTAAGGTTATAGCAGAGACTACTGTCGGAGGAATGTTAGGTGCTAAAGCAGGTGTTACCCACTTCCATATTGGAACTGGTAAACATAAATTAAAACAAATTCACGAGCTACTTGAAAATTACGATGTTAAACCAAATAAAATCTACGTCACACATTTTGATAAAGGATTCGATTTACTTGATGAAGGAATCAAGCTAAGTAAAAAAGGCGTATATGTTGATTTAACTGCAGATGTCAATACAGTAGAATGTGTAGAATACTATCAATCTCATAATGGAGATATGGGCAGACTTACAGTATCTTCAGACGGTCACGGAAGTCTACCTAAATTTGGTAAGAAAAATAAACTCGTAGGATATGACGTCGCCAAATGTAGCACGTTAACAAACCAACTATTTAATTTATTAGCTCAATATAAAAATTGGGAAGACATCATACCATTGTTTACTTCTAATGTTGCAAAAGTATTAACATTGCACCATAAAGGACGTATAGTAGAAAATTATGATGCAGATATTTTAGTAATAGATACAAATAAATACGAAATTAAAGATGTCATGGCCAAAGGGAAAATAATGTTAGCTGATTATAAAGTCATTAGAAAAGGTATGTTTGAATAAAATTAAAATACCAATTTATCATATATAGACAGAGCGTAAATTCATCGAAAAATAAGAATTTACGCTCTTTTTAATATCATTATAAAATCTTTAAGCTTGATCGATAAATTCTACTGAATCTAACTCTATTAATTCTCCGTCTTCTTTTCTTTTTTTAATATGAAACTCTCCCCATTTACATAGGTGTTCTAATAAATCATTTAAAGAACTACCATATTCAGATATTTCATATTCTACTTTTGGTGGTACTTGTTGATAGACGATGCGATTAATAATGCCATCTTTCTCTAGTTCTCTTAATTGTTGTGTTAGCATTTTTTGTGTTATATGCGGAATAGCTTTTTTAAGCTCAGATGTTCTCATTGTTCCGTGTTTTAAATGACATAATATAACGGGTTTCCACTTACCTCCAATTACATCTATTGTCGCTTCTACACCGATATTATATTCTGTTACTTCCATGTGATTTCCTCCTTAAGGTACTTTTCGGTACCTATATGACTTTAAAGTGCGTACTTCCTATTTGTTTACTTACGTCTTAAAATAACACATATCTTAGAACAAAGGAAGGAACTTAAAAATGAAGAATAAATTTTCAAATCAACTTGCTCTTATCTCACTTGCTATATCTGCTTTTGCTATAGGTTCTACTGAATTCATCAGTGTTGGCTTATTACCTTTAATAAAAGACGCTTTTGACGTCACAATATCTCTAGCAGGATTAACTGTATCTTTATATGCTATTGGAGTTACTGTAGGTGCGCCTATTTTAACGCCTTTAACGAATAATATGAAAAGAAAAAAAGTGCTCATACTTATCATGATTGTTTTTATAATCGCTAATGTATGTGCAGGAATGGCTACATCATTTACTTTATTATTAGCAATGAGAGTTCTCAGCGCTTTCTCTCATGGTGTGTTTATGTCGATTGCTACAACTATAGCAGCAGATTTAGTACCGCCACATAAACGTTCTAGTGCAATTGCGCTTATGTTCACAGGTTTAACAGTCGCTACAATAACTGGTGTCCCATTCGGTACATGGGTCGGCCAACATTATGGATATGAAATGTCATTTTATACAATTGCTATTATTGGACTCATCAGTTTAATCGCAAATATATCATTTGTCCCTAAAAATTTAACTGAATACAAACAAGCACCTATCAAAAAACAACTTGCAGTATTTAAGAACAAACCACTTATGATTATTTATTTAATAACTGCACTAGGCTATGGTGGGACTTTTGTAGTCTACACATATTTAACTGAAATTCTCACTCATATTTTAGGTTATGAAACGAACAGTATCGTGCTCATTTTAATTTTATATGGAGTTGTGGTTGCGATTGGTAATACTTTAGGGGGTAAATTAACGAATCATGCGCCTACTAAAGCATTAACCATCATTTTCTTACTGCAAGCTTTCACACTATTGCTTGTAGGTTTCACACTTCACTTCCATGCTGTTGGATTAGTAAGTATTTTATTAATGGGGCTGTTTGCTTTTATGAACGTACCTGGTCTACAACTCATCGTCGTATTATTTGCGGAGAGAAATAGTAAAGAGACAGTCAATTTTGCATCTAGTTTAAACATATCTGCATTTAATGTTGGTATTACACTAGGCTCAGTTATCGGTGGATTTATATTAAATCATTTTTCTTTATCTTTCACACCTTACTTTGCATTCATAATGGTTATGATGGCGAGTATATTAATGTTTGTCGTCAATAAAAATGAAACAACTGAATCGCTTCAAACAACTTGTTAATCAATAAAGAAGTTGGGATTTTTATGAAATCTACGATTTTGTTCGTGTATGCTTGCCTAGGGGTATGGCTCGAGCCTGTAGTCTCTCGCTCATACTATTCCCCCGGGCGTCAGCACTTCACAAAATCGTAAGGAATATTCATTTTTCTTATATTTTTTCGTTTGTTCTTTTAAGTACATGCTGTATGTTGCAAGACTTACCAAACAAGCAACATAGAACGTCTGTATGTTGCAAGACTGGCTAAACAAGCAACATAGAAAGCCTGAATGTTGCAAGACTCATCAAACAAGCAACATAGAACGCCTGAATGTTGCAAGACTGGCTAAACAAGCAACATTCAGACCCCGACGTCATCCAATTATAAAAAGATGAGACATAAATTCCAGCTCAAAATAAATAACAACTCATTTCACTGATTTATTCAGCTAGAAATGAGTTGTTATTTTTATTAAATATTTTCGTTATTTAGCACTTTTCGAGCATTTTCTTTTAATTGATTTACTTTATCGATTCCTTTAGTACGTTCAATATAATCATATGCCTCTTTTATATGAAAATTTCTATTTGAAGTGTTATGTGCATCACTTCCCACAATATGAATAGCATCTTGATCTAATAAATAATCAGCAATTCTTTTAGCGTCTTCACCATATTTATCGACTAAAGAACCTGCCGTTACTTGGCAAAGTGCACCTCTTTCGATTAAATCAAATAAAATTTGAGGATTATCTTGTATAGGAATAATACGTTCTGGATGGGCTAACAAAGGACGATAACCTGCATCGAACAATTGGTCAAATGTTTTATTCGCAAAGTCTGGAACTGAAAAGAATGGAAATTCAATTAATACATATCTTGATCCTTCAGTAATAGGTAACAATTCTCCTGATTTCAATCCAGCTAACTCATTACCAAACATATGAATTTCCTGGCTAGGATACACTTTTATATCAATTCCATTGTCATTTAGTATCGCTTGTACTTCTTCTGTTCTTGCTGTGACGATGTCTGCACTATTTTTAAAACGATGTTTGATATAGTGAGGTGTTGCAACTAAATCAGTTATTCCTATTTTTTCAGCTTCACGTGCTAACTCAAGCATACTTTCAGCATCTAATGGACCATCATCTAATACATATAATAAATGATTGTGAATATCTATCATGTGCACCGCTCCTTTAGTCAATAAACTATCATACAACAATAAAAAAATCTCTTATTACTTATATTGTAACAAATATACCTTTATAAATTATATTAAAATGACTCCCTTATTTATTTTTTGCAAATAAGCAGAAAATTTGTATTTATCACTTTTTTATATGAACATAATAATATCGAAGTATAAGGAGTGGGAAAATAATGGAATTAACGAAAGTGTTAGAGAATAGACGCTCAGTAAAATCTTATGAGCAATATCATTTAGATAGAGAAACCATTTATAATTTATTAGACAAAGCTGCACTATCACCATCAGCTTGGAACTTACAACAGTGGAAAGTAATTGTTGTAGATACTGATGAATCTAAAGAAAAATTATATCATGCAGCTAATAAACAAATTAAAATAAAAGAAGCTAGCGCAACATTTATCATCTTAGGAGATTTGAATGCACATGAAACAATTGGAGATGTAGCTGATGACTGGATTGAACATGAACATATCCCAGCTGAAAAAAGAGAAGGTTTAATTGAAACTGTTAATCGTTTCTTTGAAAGTGAGACAAACAAGCGAGATGAAGCTGTACGAGGTGCATCTTTATTTGCGATGAGTTTAATGTTAGTGAGTGAAGATGCTGGATATGCAACATGTCCTATGATTGGTTTTGACAAACAATCTGTAATAGACGCTTTTAATATTGAAGACAACTTCATACCAGCAATGCTCATGACAATTGGTAAAGGTGAAATGACTAATGAAAGAGCATCTCGATTGCCCGCTTCATCATTTGCAAAATTTGAATAATGAATGTTCTAATTTTGTAATAATATTATAATACGACTCATAAAAAAAGTATTATAATTGAAGTAACAAAGTGAGGTGTTTAAGATGAACAAACGTTATCAAAAAGTTCTAGTACTTTACTTAATATCGACGTTAGTACCCTATACGTTATTCAACAAGAATAAAGATATCTCTTTAACAAAGTCATGGTTACCTAGCTCTTTAGTAGGTTATGGCATATTCTCATATGGATTAAAAGTACTCACTAAAATGAAAAAAGCAGCTTAATGAGCTGCTTTTTTCATTTCTTCATATTCAGTGTTAGTCATCACATATATTGCGTCGTCTACTATTTTTTCTTTATGAATTCTATTTTTAGGCATGACACCTATTTTTTTCATACCTAATCGTTTCATAACTTGTCCTGATTTAGGGTTAATGGTGCTATGTAAAGCTTTTACTTGATTTAATTTTAATTTATCAAAAGCTAAGTGTAATAACTGTAATCCCGCTTCTGTCATATAACCTTTACCAGCATAATTTAAATTAAGCACATAACCTATTTCCCCTCTTTTATGTGCAGGCTCAATTCTTAAATCAATTGTACCTATTAATTTATTTTCCTCTTTTAAAACTATTCCATATTTACCAAGTGGTGCTTTTAAATAATAATTTGCTATGACTTCTTTTGTTTCTTCTGTTGATAAATGTGTTGGATACACATGAGAAGTATTTTCTATATTCGACGCATATTCATAAAGTGATGCTGTATCGTTTAAACTCACTGGCCTCAATATAAGTCTTTCTGTTTCCATTGTTTGGTGTTCACCTAATATCACGAACAAATCCATACGATACACCTACTTTATTCTTTAATTTCATTTTGCGCTAAAGCTAAACAACCTATTATACCTTGATCATCATTCAAACTTGGCTTAACAATATACTTTTCTGCTGGTGGTAATGCAATATAGTTGTTATTTAGCGCCTCAAATTGTGCATGTACTTTTTGCAATAAATGCGTTTGATGCATGACGCCTCCTCCGAATATAATTTTTTCAGGAGATAACATGAGCGCTGTATTCAATGCAGCTTGAGCGATATAGTAAGCAACAATATTCCAATCGTTTGAATCTTCTTTAATATCTTTTGCAGATATTCCTGCTCTTTTTTCAATAGCTGGACCAGATGCTAAGCCTTCTAAACAAGTAGCATGAAACGGGCAATTACCTGCAAAATCATGATCATCTTCATGTATTTTCACAGACATATGTCCCATTTCTGGATGACTCAACCCTTGCACAAATTTACCGCCTACCATAGCACCACCACCGATACCGGTACCAATTGTATAATACACAGCTGAATTAACATCTTTAGCTATACCTTTTTTGAACTCACCGTATAATGATGTGTTTACATCTGTCGTAAAAGCAACAGGAACATCAAATACCTTTTTAATTGTCCCTACAAAATCATAATTTTTCCATGCTGTTTTAGGTGTGGAAGTTATAAAACCATATGTATCTGATTCTTTATTAATATCTATTGGACCAAATGAACCAATTCCAATACTAGCGATATCATGCTTTTTAAAGAACTCTATAACTTTCGGCATTGTTTCAGTTGGTACAGTCGTTGGAATAGAAACACGCTCTATAACAGATAGACTGTCATCCCCTACTGCACATACAAATTTTGTTCCGCCCGCTTCAATCGCTCCAAGAAGTTTCAATGACCCCACTCACTTTCTAAGTTTATATTTATGTTACATATTACCTATTAAACGTCAGAACATCAACATAGATTCTTGCAATGATCTTTAAAACCATTTTTTCTTTTTAAAAACGGCTAACATAATCAACGCAATTACAGCCATAATAATAAGCACAATATAATAACCATCATGCCAATTAAGCTCAGGCATGTTCTTAAAGTTCATACCATATATCCCTGCAATCAAAGTTAAAGGCATAAATACGACTGAATATATCGTTAAAATTTTCATAATATTATTCATTTTAAAAGAGTTAAGAGAAATATAATTATCTCTTATATCGCTCGTCATCTCTCGAGAAGAATCAACCATTTCCATTTGCTTTATAAGATGATCGTTAATATGCGTAATATATAACAACTGTTGTTCATTTAGATGTAGCACTTTACCTTCTCTCATGCGATAGACTAAATCTTTCATCGGCTGAACCGTTCTTTTAATAATTAACAACTCTTGTCTTAAATCGAAAGTATCATCAATTAAAGATTTTGTTGAAATATCTACATTATGACGATCTTCAAAGTTAAATACTTTATCTTCAATATCATAAATAAATGGAAAATAATTATCCACTATTTCATCTAGAAGATTTAACAAAATATCTTTAGGTTCGTTTATATGAATTGTATGATAGAACAATTTTCTTCTAATTGCATCAATCTCTTCAAATTGTACTTTATGATATGTAACAATAAAACCATCACCGATAAATATGTCCACTTCTTCTGATTCAAGTGTTTTTAAATCTAAAGCATGGAAGACGATAAATTGATAATCATCATACTGTTTAAATTTCGGCCTTTGTAGAACAAGTGTCGCATCTTCAATTGATAATGGATGAAAATCAAAATAATCAACTAATACTTCAGACTCTGCTTTAGTAGGTTCATTTAAATCCACCCAAACCCATTTCTTGTCTTCTGTTATATCATTCGGTGATGTTGTTTCTTTAAGTTCATCGTTTAAATTGACGTAATAAGTTTTAATCATTATTTTCACACCAAATTTCATTGTATTTTATACATATTATACAACTAAAAAAGCAGTGAGCAAATATACTCACTGCTCAATGTGTCGACAAAGTCTTAGACTTTGCCAGCATTTTTTTATGCGCATGCTTTCCGCGGGCATGCACGAACAAAATAGCAAGATTTTAAAACATATCACGCTGTTTACTAAAAAACCGCCAACAAGTTCACTTTATGTGACTTTGTTGGCAGTCTGAGCAGTGATCAAATTTACTCACTGCTAAACAGTCATTTATGTAAAGACGACTGTTTTATTTCCATTTACAATCACTTTATGTTCACAATGCCACTGTACAGCTCTCGCTAGTACTTGAGATTCCACATGTCTACCAGTATGTTTCATATCTTGTGCTGAGTGTCTGTGATTAACTCTTACAACATCTTGTTCAATAATTGGACCTGCATCTAAGTCCTCAGTAACATAATGACTCGTTGCCCCAATTAATTTCACACCTCTTGTATATGCCTGTTTATACGGATTTGCACCTATAAATGACGGCAAGAATGAATGGTGAATATTAATGATTTTCAGATGATGTCTTTCAACAAAGACTTCTGATAAAATTTGCATGTATTTCGCTAGTACGAGTAAATCTACATCATAGCTTTCACATATTCTCGTAATTTCATCTTCGCTTTCACGTTTCGTTTCTTTAGTCACTTTTACATGATGAAACGGTATCCCCAAATCTTCAACGAATTTACGGTTATTTTCATGATTGCTTATCACACAGCTTATCTCAATCGGAAATTCCTGACGATTTGCACGCAAAATAATTTCACTTAACGCATGATCTTCTTTAGAAACAAGAAGCGCAGTTTTCACTTTTTCTTCTGCATCAAATATTTGGAAGTTGATATTTTTCGTTGTTAATTCTTTTTCTAAAAGTGATTTCACTTCATCATTCTTATCAAATTCAATACGAAGATATAAATGATTTTCATTCTCTTGTACATCTGTGTAATGATCTAAATGAAATATATTTGAATTCGTGTCTTTTATAATTGTTGATATTAGTGATGTAATCCCGATTTCATCTTTACAATCAGCTAATAAAATATAATGCTTGCTCATACATCTCATCCCTTTATTAATATTGGAAATATTCTTACAATACTAACTATTATAAAATTTAATTTAAAAGAAAACAATAAATTGAGTAACCTATATTAAATGTAAACGTATTCATTATTTATCTGTACTTAAATACATAAATTGATCTAACTGCAATGCTTCCAATGTTTCACGAATCAATCTCTTACGGTCATAATAATTCATGCCTTGGTTCTCCAATTCTGTTACTTTACCTTCATATACATATGCTCCATTAAATAAAGTCTTATCTTTAGTCACTTTAATTGTAGACATCGCACCTTCTTTAGGAGATACAAACATGGAATCAAATATTTTATAAATAAAGTCTCCAAATTTTTGGTTATATTTAGTTTTTCCTAAGTTTGTAGAGACTGCTCCAGGATGTATAGCAGTCACATTCAATCCACAATGATGAAACTGCTCATACAACTCTTGCATGAAATATAAAGTTGCGAGCTTAGATCTACTGTATGATTTTATTGGATTAAACCTTAATGGGTAATTGAAGTTATGATGACCAATATGAGCATATTTATACGCACCAGAAGAGACAATAATAATTTGTTTATCACGGCTTCTCATAATTGACTCGAATAACATATGCGTTAATAAAAAGTGACCTAAATAATTTGTACCAAACATTAGTTCATAACCGTCTATCGTTTTTTGTCTCGTTATTGAAACTACACCTGCATTATTAATTAAACAATCAATATGTGGATAATGATCTAATACTTGTGTAGCGGCTTTCATGACATTTGCTAAATCTGACAAGTCACACTTTATGACTTCTACCTGTATATTTTTATGCTCTTCTGTTAATAGCGTCTTCAAATGTTCGCCTTTTTCTATATTTCTGCACAACAAGATAATAATGTCATAGTCATTTGCTAATTCTATAACTGTTGATTTACCTATACCTGATGTTGGACCAGTGATTGCTAGAATTCTATTCGACATTGTATATACTCCTTTTGTTTATTCTATTTCTTTTACCCAGAAATATATATTCTAACTATGACAATTATTTTTTTACGTAATTTTGATGAACATAGATTAATTCTTTTGCCATTTCTTTAATAACTTCTGTGGAAATAAGTTGATCTTCTGCATGCATCAGTAAGAGATTTAGCGGTATTGTTTCTCCACTAGCTTCTGATTGAATTAAATCTTTATGCACTTTATGACCATCAACTAAAAATTGATTGCCTTCAACAATTAAATCTTCAGATTCTTTAAAGTTACCATCTTTAGCTTCTTTAATAGCTTGCATATAAGTACTCTTAGCCATACCTACATGCGTTATAATTTGAAAAGCTATTTGTTCATATTTCTCCATATTATCACCTTATTCCATTAAGCTTTCAGCATGTTTCAACACACTTTCTCCATCCATCATGCCATACTGTTGCATATCTATAACATCTACTGGAACTTTACCGTTCGTGACTTTTTCTACTTGTGCTTTTTGAAATCTCACTTGTGGCCCAAGTAAAATAACATTTACATCATCAATCTTAGATTCTGCTTCGGATAAAGCTAAAGCCTCAATCTCATAGTCTTTTCCTTCTTTATCTGCTGTTTCTTGCATCTTCTTAACTAACATACTTGTCGACATACCTGCTGAACAAACTAATAGTATTTTTTTCATTTACACCATCTCCTGAATATTAAATTTAAAGAACGCCCACGGTTTTAAATAATTGAGTAATTGCAAATCATGAGGCGCGATTCTACCAATTAAATTAACTTGTCCAGTGTTAATCATAGGCTTCAAAGCAATTTGTAATTCTCCTTTATATTGTCCGTATGCTTCATTATCAATCAATATATCTCCTCTTTTAATTGCAATCGTATGATGAACTGGAAATGATTCTGATTTATATTTCACTCTACTTTGAGTAGAACGAATCATATAATCACTAACATCACCTCTATAAAAATGTGCTTCTTCAGTTACAATTTTTCTTTCTAAATCTGTAATATCATCAAATAATTTTGCATCAAATGTGATTGGTTCATCTTTTAAATTGCTAACCATTTTTAATTCTTCTCTTGAAGGGTAACAATTACTAATAATCACGTCGTCAATGAGACCTGTCGCCCATAAATATTGAGCTTGTGTAGAAATCGGCAAGCCCCTATGTTCTTCTAATGTTGGTAAGCCTTCTGTAATTGGCCAAGGTCCGAATTCAGCGATCTCACTTGAAACAAATGCTGCAGTTCTGAGACCATACTTTTTAAATTTTTGGCTACCTTCTAGAAAGAATGATTCACTTATTCCTGCATATCGATGAGGATAAAAATTATGACACCCTACTAAGCATGCTCGATTAGGTTCAAAATCCATCACGTTATCTAAGTAGTGATTCATCACACTCATATTCAGCTCAATCATAATGCCATAAGGATTGTACGTCATGTCGCTTGTCTCTTTAGCCCCAACGCCTTCATCAAGTCTAATACCATCAACACCTAACTCATTAAAAAAAGTTAAATCAGTAGGTTCAATACCTAGTACTTTAAATGTTCTTGGTGCTACATCAATAAATATTTCAAAGTTTAAATTTTTGGCATATTGTATCGTTTTTTCAATAGTAGGTAATAAAGTCGATTTATTCTCCTCTGTTAATTGCAATAAATTCGTAAAAACTCTAGAAAATCCATACTCATGCGCTATTTCAAGGTATTGTATATCTTCAGCTTCATTAGATTTTCCTGGATACAAAGATATTCCTAAGCGTCTCATCATTATCACTTCCATTCGTTATATAATAATTTTTTTATTATTTTGAATATTTTATCTATTTAGTTTATACTATAACAAAATCGAAACGCTTACAAACGAAGGGGGACTTTTTCGTGAATAACTTTGCTACTTGGATGGAAAGTAAACTGTCGGGTCCAATGACAAAGCTTTCCAATCAACGTCATTTACTTGCTATCCGTGACGGGGTCATTTCAGCACTCCCATTCATCATTTTCGGTTCATTCTTTTTAATATTTGCAACGCCTCCACTTCCAGAATCGTGGGCAATCACTCAGTGGGCAACAGCACATGCAGAACAAATTTTAATTCCTTATAGAATGACAATGTTCATCATGAGTTTATACATTGTCTTCGGCATAGGTTATAATCTCGCAAAGTCATATGATTTAGATCCATTGTCAGCAGCACAATTATCTACAGCAGCTTTCTTATTAACGATATCTCCGACAATGGATAAAGATTTAGGTTTCGTCTTACCTATGACTAACTTAGGCGGCCATGGTTTATTCGTCGCAATGTTCGTTGCCATTTTTTCTGTCGAAACATATAGATTGTGTAAAAATAAAAACATTACCATTAAGATGCCACCTCAAGTACCACCGTCCGTTAGTCGCTCGTTTGAATCTTTAATTCCTGTAGTCTTTGTACTCGGTGCAATGAGTATTATTACAGTTGCATTCCAACTCGATTTACATATGCTTGTAGATAAAATTGTAGGTCCACTCGTCTTTGCAGGTGACACATTACCAGGTGTATTAGTACCTGTATTCTTAACAACATTTTTTTGGTCATTTGGTATTCATGGTATGTCAATTGTTGGTACGATTGAACGTCCATTATGGGAAGTTTATTTAGCTAAAAATGCAGAAGCACATGCAGCTGGAGAACCTTTACCACATATAGCACCTGAGACATTCTTCCAGTGGTTCGTGTGGATTGGAGGAGCCGGAGCAACATTAGGACTGGTCATCTGTATATTATTATTTGCAAAATCTCAGTTCTTGAAGAAATTCGGCAAAGCCGTATCAATTCCATCTTTATTTAATATAAATGAACCGGTCATTTTCGGTTTACCAATCGTATTAAACCCAATTATGGTTATACCATTTATAATCATACCAATCGTATTAACAATCATTACCTATATCGCAACATGGCTTGGGCTCGTCAATGCAACAAGCGTAATGGCGCCATGGACACTACCAGCTCCAATCGGTGCATATTTAGCAACAGGAGGCGATTGGCGTGCCATTATTCTTGTCTTGTTTAATATAGCTGTGTCTGTCATTATTTATTTCCCATTCTTTAAAATGTATGACCGGAAAATGGTTTTAGAAGAGAGTGGAGAATCTAAAGAAGAAATTGAAAAAGACATGAAAGAAGGAAACTAAATAATACTTACGTTCATTTATAAAACCCCATCTGTTGGACATCGGCACTGCACCCTTACTAAGGGAGCTCAATAAAAACACTATTTTCTAGGCTGCTAATTTCCTATATTCTATAGGGGATAAGTAGCCTAGTTTTTGTTGAATTCTAACTTTATTATAGTTTTCAATGTAATTTTCGACAATATCTATTACAATGGTATTAGAGCTTCTAAGCTCACTGTTTAAGTAGAATGTTTCACACTTTAGAGAGGCATGAAAACATTCTATTGGGGCATTATCAGCTGGCGTTCCCTTACGGGACATGCTTCTGGTAATGCCTTTTTCTGTACATAGGGCATAGTATTCATAAGAAGTATACACACTTCCTTGATCACTATGTAATATAGTACCTGGTTCCAATTGAAGTTGTTTTAATGTCTCATTTACTAATTCTTGATTTTGTTTATTACCGATTTTATATGCCACAATTTCACCATTGTAAGCATCCATGATAGATGAAAGATACAACATTGTATTCCCGAAGGGTAAATAAGTGATATCTGTTAAAAGTACTTCTAAAGGTTTCTCTGCTTTGAAGTTTCTATTTAATAGATTATGTGTTTTATAATATGCATTCCCTGGTCTTTTCGATTTTTTCATTCGTACTTTACAATTTAAATTATGTTTTTGCATAATCCTTTGTACTTTTTTGTGATTAATTGGTTTATTATTTTTTCTATTTAACAAGGCAGTTATTTTTCTATAACCATATGTAAAACGATGTTTCTTACATAGTTCTATAATTTCTCGTTCATCCTCAGATATACTGAAATCTTTGTTTTTCCATCTGTAATAATTTGATTTTGGAATATCTAAAGTTTCTAAAATGACTTTCACTGTATATTTAGATTTCAATTCATTTACTAATTCAACAACTACCTCTGGGACCACTTCCTTTCCAATTCCTTGTACTTTTTTAAAATTTCATTTTCTACTTCTTTGCGCTTTAATTCAATTTTTAGCGTCTCAACAGTACTCAATTCTTCATTTCCTTTTCCGTAGGAATATTGTTTACCTACTTGTTGATTGAATCTATGTGTTTCCCCATTTCTATACCATTTCCACCACACTTTAACTTGAGATTCATTTTTAATATTTAAAGCATCCATTATTTCTCTTGTACTATATCCTTTAAGTTTCATTTCTACTACTTTATATTTTGTTTCAACTGAATATGCCACTCTTTTCATAGAAAAAACACCTCCGTATAAATTCATTTTAATATGAATTCAACGAAAGTGTTTTTATTTTACTCCCACATCATGGGGTTAGCGCACATCCAACGAATGGGGTTTTTTATTAAAATATAATATCGATAAAGAACCATATAATCATAACGATCATGATTAATGCTTTAGCAATCGAACTTGTTAAGAATCCGAGTAATGAGCCGATACTTGCATTTGTAGCGGCTGTTATATCGCTTTTTTGAATTATTTCAGTAACGAATACTAATACAAACGGTACGAGGATAATACCAAACGGTGGGAATACGAAACAACCAATAATGACACCAACTGCTGCCATTGTTTCTCCTAGTTTAGATCCACCAAATTTCTTCACGAAATAGCTATTCATAATGATATCGGAAAGTATCATAAATATAGTGAATAGCACCATTACTGTCCAGAAAACCCATGATAATTTACTTGAATCGATAGCAAAATGATATATAAAATAACCTACCCATAAAAATAATACTGATGGAATGATGGGTTTGATTAAGCCGATAAAAGCAATGGCAAACATTAATATAATTAATAACCAACTAATTGTTGTCATAATTTTACTCCTAACTTATTTTAGCTTCTTTTTGTGTTGAATGTTCTACTGTAAAAATTAATAATATGAATGCTACTCCAATAGATAAACTTGATACGAAGAACACATTTCCTAAACCTACTATATCACTCATATAACCACCGAGTAAATTTCCGCCTAATTGCCCGATCACCATTGCATTCGCAAATAATGTTGAAGCATATCCTGGAAATTCTGGTAAAATGTCTTGGAAATAGCTGATACCTAATCCAAGTAAAATGGCTAAGAAAAATGCTAATGCTAATTGCCCAATTAACATGGCTACAAAACTATCAAACACGCCTATACTAAAGTAATAACCGAAGCCGAATATTGAACCGACCATGAGCAATGTTTTAGTTTTAAATTTACTTGCAATAATGCCTAAAATAATCATAAATGGCACTTCTAATCCAGCACATAAACTTGCTAAAAAGCCCACATGTGATTCATCATCTTTCAAATACTCTGTAACATACAATGGCATATTTAATGTATACATCCATTGCCCAACATGTAATAGAATAAACGCTAAAAAAGGTATCAATAATGTTGGTTCATATATTAAATTTGGTGCTTTCCTTTCTGGAAAGTTTCCGATTGCGTTGTTAATAATTTTTTTAGGTTCTTTATAAAAAATGATCAATAAGACTAAAACGGTTAAAAATAATGACATCGTTCCACCAAACAAGCCATCATATCCTAATATACCGAGCAATACTGTCCCGATTAATGGTCCAAATAAAAATCCTAATGAAAATGTTGATCGCAAAACGGTATTTGCAAATATACTTCTATCCTTATAAGAGGATTCATTTATAGATTCACGTGCAGAGGCATACATTTGAGGCATTGCAGGTGCAGCAAGTCCTTGAAACATTGCATATAAAACAATGAATATCCAAATTGTATGTATGTAGAAATAAATAGAGAAACATAGCGCACCCATTATAAGTGCAGTAATGATGAGATATTTACGGTTTATTTTCCCACTATCTGAATACCTTGCAACAATTGAGTTCACTGTAAATGATGCACCAGCAGCTAACGCCATTAACAAGCCATACTGGCCTTTTGTCATGCCTAAATGTTGAGTCGCATATAACACTAAAAATGGTACTGTTATAGCAATAGCCATTCCTAATAAACCCATATTTATTAAAAAGAGTTTATAATTTTTTATTTGAAATAATTTCAAAAACATGAATTCACAACTTCCTCTATTTTATTATATGATTGTACTTTAATGCTAATCACCCATTACGTCAATGCTTTATTGATATATTTCACTCTAACATGTAAAATCAATAACAACTATTATTAAAGGGGTTATTATAGTGGAATACAAAGTTGACTACATTTCAATCGGAAAAGTCACAAACATCACATTTGGTGACCAAAAATCTAAAAAAACTGCTATTTTGAAAGAACCATTTAAAGATAACATGTACCTATCTAAAACGGGATTTGTTGAAGATGAACAACAATACAAAGGTCATGGTGGCCCTGAAAAAGCGATTTGTTTCTACAGTAAAGATCATTATCCATATTGGAATGACATCATTGACCTTTTACCTAAATATGCTATTTTCGGTGAAAACATCACAGTATCTGGTTTAACAGAAGAACACTTAAATATTGGAGATAGCTATCAACTTGGAGAGGCAGTCATTCAAGTTTCTTGTCCAAGACAGCCTTGTGCAACCATCGCTCAAAGATACGGTATTAAAGATTTAGTCAAACGTATGGCAAGCACCTTTAAAACAGGTTGTTATTTCCGTGTACTTAAAGAAGGTTATGTTGCTCAAAATGATAATATGAAATTGCTAAATACATACAAGCCACAACTTTCTATTTATGAACTTAACGAAACACGTTTCAAAGATCATAAAAATGCCGAACGCATAGAATATATATTGAATCACGATGGCATAAATGAAGAAACGAAAGATATATTCACTAAATTACAGAAGCGTTTATCATAATCGATACAACTGAGATACTTGGTATATTATTTAAGTTAAGTTCTGTGTAAAAAAGTAAGAGCTTGGAACATTCAGACGTTCTATGTTGCTTGTTTAGCCAGTCTTGCAACTTTCAGGCCTTCTATGTTGCTTGTTTGGTCAGTCTTGCAACTTTCAGGCCTTCTATGTTGCTTGTTTAGCCAGTCTTGCAACTTTCATGCCTTCTATGTTGCTTGTTTGGTCAGTCTTGCAACTTTCAGACCTTCTATGTTGCTTGTTTGATCAGTCTTGCAACTTACAAGCGTTCTATGTTGCTTGTTTGGTCAGTCTAGCAACATAGAGCATGTACTTAAAAGAACAAAAGAAAAAATATTATAGAAATGAATATTACTCACGATTTTGTAAAGTGCTGACGCCCGGGGGAATAGTATGAGTGAGAGACTACAGGCTCGAGCCATACCCCAGGCAAGCATGCACTTTCAAAATCGTAAGATTTTAAAACATATTACGCTATTTACTAAAAAAACAGTAGCGTGAATTGAGCATAATGTCTCTACATTCTTCGTACAATTCACCCTAATTTTACTTTGGTTCGTTCTCACGATTTTGTAAAGCGCTGACGCCCGGGGGAATAGTATGCCGCGCGCGACTACAGGCTCGAGCCACACCCCTAGGCAAGCATGCACTTTCAAAATCGTAAGATTCTATAAAAAAACAACTCATTTCACTGATTTATTCAGCTAGAAATGAGTTGTTATTTATTTTAAGAGGGAATTATGTACCAGCCTCTTATTTTTTACCTATTTCAAGTTTATTAATATAATTTTTTAATACTTCTATGAAAGACTTAATTTGTGGTAACTGCAATACATTATGTTCATAACAAATATATGTTGAACGTGTAAGTGGTTTGCGCATAACATTTAATTTTTTAATTTCAAATCTATTTGTATCAATATCCCCAATAACCAACTCTGGTAAAACTGTAACTCCTACCCCATTCAACAACAATTCTTTACATGTTGCGATTTGATCGACTTTAATAAGCGCATGATATTCTTTCTGTAAATAATCTGAATACCATTCTTCTATTTGCTTTAAATAAATAGGTTCTGCCTGAAACTCTATCATTGGTAATAGATGTAAGTCTTGTTTTCTATTTTTAGGATAAATAAAATAATGTTGTTCATTTAGTAAAAGGTCGTTTTGAACATTCATGACTTCATTCCCTCTCACAACCATGATGTGAAAGTCATTTTGATATTGTTTAATATGTTCACTAGAACCAATTTGTAATTGAATGTCTACATTTGGATATAAGTTAGTATATTCTCCTAGAACTTGTGGAAGTATTGTTTGTCCGATTAATGAAGAAACACCTATAGAAATACTGCCGTTTACTTCTCCTATTTTCGAACTAATTTTATCTAACAATAGACGTTCTTCTTTCAACATTTTTCGTGCATGCTCAATCACAAGTGCCCCTTCATTCGTTGTAATGAGTTGCTTTTTTGTTCTTATAAATATATTTATACCGAAAAAGTTTTCGATAGATTTTAATCTTTGACTCACTGCTGGTTGTGATATGTAGAGAATGTCTGCTGCTTTTCGTAAAGTTTTTACATCTTCTAATGTTACGAGTAACTTATAATCATCTACTTTCAAATGACACACTCCTTACTTTCATTTTATTATAACATGATTTAATTTGACGATTATGAACCACACTACAACTTTAGACCGAAATATAAGTTTTTTTATTTATAAAATTGAAACTCAATAAATAATTCGTTATAGTTGAGCATGTAAATTAAACAGAAAGGATCCAATCATGCTTATTATAGAAATTATCAAATATATTTTTCTTGGCTTGCTCCAAGGTATAACAGAACCTATCCCCGTTTCTT
The DNA here is from genome assembly GCF_029024305.1 of Mammaliicoccus vitulinus. Lineage (NCBI taxonomy): Bacteria > Bacillati > Bacillota > Bacilli > Caryophanales > Staphylococcaceae > Mammaliicoccus > Mammaliicoccus vitulinus. Next base: position 510,159 of record NZ_CP118974.1, on the reverse strand, counting down.
CAAGCGGACATCTTGTAATGGCACAAGAATTTTTAGGATTACATACAGACGGATTAACATTTGAAATTGTTGTGAATACCGCTTCATTGGTTGCTGTTCTCATTTTATTTAGAAAAGACATTATCGAATTAATAATCGACACGCTTAAATATATTAAAGGTGAGCGTACTGAAACTGTTAAAAAGAACTTTCAACTTGCTATGTATTTAGTTATCGCTACTATCCCTGCAGGTATTTTAGGCGTTATCTTTAAAGATGTTATCGGCGATACTAAAAGCGTACTCTTGGTAGGTATCATGTTGATCGTAACAGGTATCGCATTATGGTTTATTAAAAATAAACGTGGTCAAAAGTTAGAACGTGATTTAACACTTAAAGACGCAATCATTGTTGGTTTATTCCAAGCAGTTGCACTCATACCAGGACTTAGCCGAAGTGGTGCTACTATCGTTGGTGCATTAGGTGTGGGTATGAATCAAAAAACAGCTTTTAAATTCTCATTCTTACTTTATATTCCTGTAAGTTTAGGAACAGCTTTACTAGGTATTAAAGATATTGTCGAGACACCACCAGACACATCATTAATGATTTCATATGTATTCGCATTCGTTGCTTCACTTGTAGCGAGTTATTTCTCATTGAAATGGTTACAAGGTATTATGGAACGTGGTCAATTAGGTATCTTTAGTAAATATTGTTTCATCGTTGGACCAATCGCTATCATTTTAGCTTTAATATTCTTATAAAAAAAACGGGGAACGCCATCTTTAAAGGGCTTCCTCGTTTTTCTATATAGAAATATTCAATGATACAGTTATTTAATTACTTTGCATTCATAATTTCATGAAAACAATATCTAATTCTCTTTTCCATACCTTTAAAGTCTGTTTCTAATTTAAACATAATCTCATGAGCTGTAACGTATGCTCTATGAAATTGCGCTTTAGATATTTTCTTCTCATTGAGCATTCTTTCTAAGTCATCTTCATCAACAAGTTCATATTCACCCGACTTCGGTATGACCAACACGTCCAAACATAAATCTAATGTTCTAGCATTACCGAGTTGCGTGATATTCCTCAAATTCACATCAAAATAGTACTGCACTGGTTTGTTTTGTTTGTCGTACATGACAGTTATACTATACGGCTTTTTCTCTGGTAATATTTGCATCCATTTATAACCATTATCCGCCACTGTGATTTCTTTCCCTACAACATTTACCTTTAAAGGTTCCTTGACTTGTACCATTGTAACTAATCCTACAAGTCCTTTAAAATGATTTGTATCCAGCACAACTTCTTTATATTCGCGATTAAGGAGACGTCGCCAATGACGTTTGTCAATATACTTAACTTTCACAAGTTACCAACTCCTTTTTTACATTATATAAAAAAACAAGCCCGATTCAAAGCATTCAAGATAGGATTTCAAAATTAAATTTATATTTATAAAAAAATACTACAAGAAACGTTATGTTTCTTGTAGTATTTCAACAATTAATTTTTAATATATAATTTAAAAATACAAAGTGAATTTATATTTTTAATTCCCGAATTCATGTCTATTCGTTAGATAAATAATGAGATTTATCTTTTAAGAATAAACTTAATATTAATGCAATCACACTAAATAATGTGGCAATCCAGAAAGCATCATTGATACCTTGAACTGTTGCTAATTTATTAAAATATTCTAAAAGTGCAGATGTTCCTGCTTGTTCTCCTCCAACTGATTCAGAAAGTGCTTTAACTTGTTCTTGAATCATAGGATTAGTTGAATCCAGGTTATCTGACATATTAGCTAAATGAGAAGTTGTATTTTGCGTCATCACTGTTACAAGTATTGCTGTACCAATTGATCCTGCTAACTGTCTCACTGTGTTACTAATCGCATTACCATGTGGAATAAGTCTTTGAGGTAATGAATTCATACCTGCAGTCATGATTGGCATCATGATAAAACTCATACCGAATGAACGCACGATATATATAACTAAAATTGTTGTATATGGTGTATCCATATTTAATTGTGTTAATTCCCATGTTCCAATTGTCATGATTGTTAAACCAATTAAAGCAAGTGGTTTAATACCAAATGAATCTAGCATTTTACCAGCAATAGGACCCATGAATCCCATAATTAATGAACCAGGCAATAACAATAGACCTGAATCTAATGGGGAGAATCCACGTAAATTTTGTAAGTAGATTGGTAGTAAGATCATACCACCGAATAAACTCATTGTTACAATTACATTGATTAACGTTGTTAACGTAAATCCTGAATATTTAAGTGCTGACATATCAAGCATTGGATTTTTCATTCTAACTTCACGAACAACAAATAATATCGTAAAGATTAGACCGATAATTAATGATCCTGAAACTGTCACAGACGTCCATCCATCATTACCTGCTTCACTAAATCCATATAATAACATGCCAAATCCTAAAGTACTGAATATAATACCTTGAACGTCAGCTTTCGGTTTAGATGTTTGTTGGTAAATTTTAAACCAAAAGAAACTAATAAATATCGCTATTAGACCTATAGCAAACATACCGTAGAACATAACGTTCCAATGATAGTTTTGAACAATCCAACCTGATAACGTTGGACCAATTGCAGGTGCTAAAATAAAAGCGATACCTAATGTACCCATTGCAGCACCACGTTTTTCTGGTGGGAAGATTGTCATAAATACATTTGAACCTAACGGCATTAATATACCCGCACCAACTGCTTGAATAACACGTCCTGACATCATCAGTGGGAAGTTAAATGATAATGCACATATTATAGAACCAATTGTAAATAACGTCATCGCTATTAGGAATAATCTTCTATAAGAATATTTACTAATTAAAAAAGCACTTATCGGTATTAAAATACCATTTACTAACATGAATCCAGTCATTAACCATTGTCCTGTAGACGCTGAGATACTAAATTCATTATTAATAACAGGCAATGCAACGTTTAATAGCGTTTGGTTTAATATTGCTATAAACATACCGAACATCATTGCAACTAATATTTTATTTCTTGAGATACCTTTTCCGTATACGAAGTTAACATGATTTTTTTTAATTTGTTCATTAATAGGTTCATGCTCATTTAATTCCATACCACGATTAGATGTATCTTCCTGTTCTTCAGTAGATTGATTTTGCTCTACTGAATTCATATCGTTAGAAGTCGTTTTTTCCCTCTCTGTTTTAGACGTTTTATTATCTTCTTCCATTTTTTCAATATGTGAATATTTGTTTTGATCGATGTTTTCTTCATCTTTAGATTTCAATTGAGTCTCATCATTCACGCTTGAATGATCTGAGCTATCTTTAGAAATTGATTTAGTGTTTTTACGTTTTACTACAAACGCGTTAATTCCAACCCATAAAAGGATTGCAATGATTATATAAGCCACCGTAAAGGTTGATGTCATAATACACCCTCCTTAATTCTTGTGGATTCGAACTTCAACATTCATTCCTGGAACAACATTTGTTGATGGCTTAGAATCAAATGTGATTTTCACTGGAACAACTTGCGTCACTTTTGTATAGTTTCCATTACTATTTGATGAAGGCATCAATGAGAAACTTGATGCAGTTGCTAATCCAACTTGAGACACTTTACCTTTAACACTAGCTTCTTGGCCATCGATATAAACGTCAACAGCTTGTCCTCTTTCTACATCTTCAACATCTGTATCATCAATGTTTGCTGTTACATATAAATCATCAAAGTTATATGCATAAGCGATTGGTGATCCAGCTTGAACTAAATTATTTTCTGTTGCTGAAGTTTTGACGATTGTACTTTTTGAAGGTGCTTTGATATCCATATTTTGAGATTCGCCATCTTCACCTTTACCAGCTACCTCGCCAATTTTATCGCCTTTATCGAATGTTTTTCCTTCTTCAGCATCAAAGCTGTTTAAATTACCTGATACTGGGCTCGCAATTTTAATTTGCTCACCGTCAACTTTTGCGTTTTCTGTTTTTACATAATCTGTCGCTTCACTATAATAGTGGAATCCTACTAGGCCGATAGCCACTAAAATCACTATAGTAATAACATTTACAAGCACGATTTTTTTCATTACTCTATTTCCTCCAAATTTCAATGATTTATTTATTATAAGCCTCGTCAACCATGATTTAAACCAACAAATTTCATAAGTTTGTCGGGTTAAAATAGCGGAAAAATCAGATAATTATTCATAATATCTTCATATTTAAAATGAAAATTAATGTATATTTAGAGTTGTTTTTGTTAAAATATATGTTATGTAATTATTCGAGGTGAACTATGAAAAAACATGCTAGACAATTAATAACGAGTAACATGGTTTACTTATTAGAACATTATCATTTTGATGAAATCACTATAAAAATGTTATGTGCTGAATGTGGCATTAACCGTTCAACATTTTATGCACACTTTAAAGATAAATATGAAACGTATGAAGAAATTAAAAGATTCCATATGACGAACTATGAAACTTTAATGGATAATATTGAACAATCTATAACAGATAATCCTGATGACAAACGAAAATACGTTAAACAGTATTTCACAAATGTATTTTATTACATTGCAAGACATCAAAGATTTTTTACAAGCGTATTCGTCGTACATCCTGAGAAAGAATTGATTATTAGTTTTATTAAACTCATAAAGTTTAGATTTGAGAAGTTGATTCGCAGTATAAGTACACTTCAAGATATAAACTTCTTCCTTGATTACACAGTTGGTGGACAAATTGCATCTATTTATAGATGGTTAAAAAATGGTTGTGAAGAAACACCAGAAAAAATGGCTGACATTATGTATCGCAATATTATTAAAATTAATAGATAACCAAAAAAATCACACCTTCATAATTGAAGTGTGATTTTTTGGTTGCTGATAAACAATATTCTTACGAAATATTATAATCTTAAAAGCTAGATAATCCGGTCTTTTCTTGTATTCTATACATGACTCTTTTCCATAGTGATTCATCTTTAAAATCATCATATTGAGCAGTCATCGTATGTTCCTTATTATCCCATGCATCATTAAAAGTTCGAGATAGTTTTGCAAATGCTTCGTCAGTTTGTTTACCTTTAATAATGATATCTGACTCTAAATTGTAATCGCCCATGTTTCTACGCGTTAGATTAGACGAACCTAATATCATAGTAGCATTCTTATTTTCATTTTGCTCAAATAACAAGTATTTCGAGTGATACTGTTCTCCGTTACTGAGCGCCCATTTCACTTTAATATTTCCTTTTGAGCGATTAACTAACTCACTTGCTACAGGCTTATTAGGTACACCTGGTTTTTCTTTTCCAAAAGCTTCTTTATTGATATCTAATATGAGTTTGATTTTCACATTCCTCTTAGATGCTTTAATCAGTTCATTGATCACATCTCTATCAGAAAGGTAAAACATTCCTATAGAAATACGATCTTTAGATTGTGTTTTTTTTATATTTTTAATAATTTGCTCTTTAATTTTTCCTTCTGTTGCCAGTTGCACTGAATAAGTAGCATCATCACGCCAACTATTATGATTAATTTTAAAATCGCTGGCCGAATACTGTGCACCACTCATATTGGCTACTGCTAATTCAGATTTAATCAACGCATTTTGGATAGGTCCTGTTACTCTTACACCGACATTTTGATGATAGCCACTTGAGTCATGTGGATTACTTGAAAGCACCATACCGTGTTTTTCTGTCACAAGCGTTTTTCTATGATTTGCTTTCATATTTAAAATCCCCAAATATCCTCTTACTGTAACATCTGGTGCTTCACTACTTATCGGGTTGCTTAACTTGCCGTTTTCACTATTCCCAAACCATTGAAAGAATGTTCTATATGTACCAGAATAAATTGGATTCGAATCTCTTAATTTATTTAAATCTGTATATTGAACATCTATATTATATTCTTTTAAATCTTTAATATTTTCTGGCGTATAAGAACCGTAAAATGAATTAAGTGGGTCAGTTATCACAATAATTCTCATGTTTGGATTCTCTTGCTTTTTAGCAATTAAAGACTGTGTGAGTCGATTCGCTATGTCTGGATAAGTTTTATCTCCCGTTTTATAACTATTAAATAAGAACATGTCCATAATAATAAAGTCATTCGCTTCATTTATCGTTTCATTAACTTTTTCAAATATTTCTTGATCATAATTCATTTCGTCTCCGGATTTATAAGTAACATCCGTTAATAATTCTACATGCTCAGTCTTAGTTTCAGAACTTGTTTTTGAAACGCCGTGAGGTAAAATTTTAAACACGTGGAAAATACTTACCGCTATAACAAATGCTAATAATATGTATGCAAGCCATAATAAATACTTCTTTTGAAATTTATGCTTCTTTTTTGGATGTTTCTTTTTCTGATTTTTATTTTTTACAGGTGGACGCTTCTTTTTTGTAATTTTTTTAGTTTTATTAGCCAAGTGTTTAATAACCTCCTTTTAATCTCATTATACCAAAATTAAATTGACAACGATGTATTACTTTGTTACTTTTAATGAATATTGAATTTTTCAGAATTTTTAGAGTATATACATAGGAGTGAATTAAATTGACTGAGCAATTAAGACCTTTCCGCGCTGATCATGTCGGAAGTTTATTAAGAACTGAACCATTAAAAAAAGCACGTCAACAATATTCAGAAGGTGCTATATCTGAAGCTGAATTACGAAAAATTGAAGATCAAGAAATTGATCAAATCATTGAAAAACAATTAGAAGTCGGATTAAAAAGTATAACTGACGGTGAATTCAGACGTTCTTATTGGCATTTTGATTTCTTAGAAAATTTAACTGGTATTGAAGATTACGTACCAGAAATTGGTCTTACGTTTAATGGTGTTGAAACTAAAAAACACAATGTAAGAGTAGCTGGAAAAGTTGAATTTAATCCAGAACATCCACATTTCGAGCATTTTACTTATTTACATAAACAAGTAAATGGTAGAGCTATGAGTAAAGTTTCTATCCCGAGCCCTAACCAGTTATTCCATCCAAACATATTAAATCATGATATTTATCCAGATATTAACGAATATGCTAAAGATGTATCAGAAGCTTACCGCCAATCTATACTTAAATTTTATGACTTAGGATGTCGCTATTTACAAATTGATGATGTTTATTGGGCTGGATTAGCAGCAACAAAACAATTAATTAAAAATAGAGAACGTACTGAAGATGAAAAAGCAGAAGCTATTAAATTAGCTGCAAAGGTCGTGAATGACGCTTTAGCAGACTTGCCAGAAGATTTACTGATTACTACACATATTTGTCGTGGTAACTATCAATCCTCATGGGCCATCACAGGTGGGTACGAACCAATCGCTAAAGAACTATTTACAGAAAAATTACAAGGCTTCTTCTTAGAGTATGATGATAATCGTTCAGGCGATTTCGAACCTTTAAGACATTTCAATAGAGATGATGCTTATATTGTATTAGGTCTTTTTACATCGAAGACTGGAGAACTAGAAAACAAACAAAACATTTTAGACAGATTAGATGAAGCTAGAAAATACGTTTCAAAAGATCAAATATGTCTAAGTCCACAATGTGGTTTTGCTTCAACAGAAGAAGGTAATATTTTATCTGAAGAAGATCAATGGCGTAAATTATCTTACGTGATCGAAACGGCAAAAGAAGTATATGGTGAGCTATAAATACTTGTATAAGATAAATTAAAGTCTATAAACAGAGACAGAGGGCACACTTATTAATCGTGTGCCCTCTGTTGTTTTAGTTTTATATAGATTCAAATGCATACTTTTTAATAGCTTCTTCATGCTGTGGATATTGTTCTAGCAAGTGCGCTTGTGTAAACAGTTCAAACTTTTCAAATTGGAAACCTGGTGAACACATACAGCCTACTAATGCATAGTCATTATCCCCTTCAACTGTTGAAGCAAATATTACGCCTTTAGGTACGAGTGCCTGTAATACATCACCATCTTCAATATTAGGCCCTACTTTAACTTGTTCATATTTTCCATCTGGATGTATCATATGAACGGTTAATGTTTGACCAGCATGATAATACCAAACTTCATCTGATTGTATTCTATGAAAATGAGAGATATTATTTTTCTCTAATAGGAAATAAATACTTGTATACATAGCATTATCATCACTTAATGTTTGTTGTGATTTAATGATTTCTTTAAAATATCCACCTTCTGGATGTGGTGTTAAATCAAGCATTTCAATCCATTTATCTTTATTCATAGCTTCTCCCATTACAAATCTACATTATGAAATACTTGTTGAACATCTTCTAAATCTTCAAGAGCATCTACTAATTTTTCAAAAGTATCTTGATCTTCTTCTGATAAAGTAACTTCTGACTGAGCTAACATTGAAAGTTCCGCAACTTCAAAATCTTCTACACCATTCTCTTTAAGAACATTTTGAACTTGTGCAAATTGCTCAGGCTCAGCGTATACAATCGTTAATTCTTCTTCTTCAATAACATCTCTAACATCTAAATCTTCTTCTAATAAAAGCTCAAAAATTTCATCAGATGATTTTTCTTTGAATGCAAATACTGCTGTGTGATTAAACATGTATGCTACAGATCCAGATACACCCATATTCCCACCATTCTTACCGAATGCTGCACGAACATCACTAGCTGTACGGTTAACATTGTTTGTTAACGCATCAACAATTAACATTGTACCGCTTGGTCCAAAACCTTCGTATCTTAATTCATCGTAGTTCTCTTCTGATCCACCTTTTGCTTTTTCGATGGCTCTATCTATAATATGTTTTGGAACAGAATAAGTTTTAGCTTTTTCTAATACAAATTTAAGGTTTTGGTTTGATTCAGGATCTGGTTCACCTGATTTTGCTGCCATATATATTTCACGGCCAAATTTCGCATAAATTCTACTTGTATTTTTATCTTTTTGGGCTTTCTTTTCCTTAATATTATTCCATTTACGTCCCATAATTCCATCTCTCTTTCAAAGTGAGTTATTTAACATACCTATTATACAATATTGATCTAATCTGGCAAAGTTTACCGTTCAATAAAATCTTGGACATAAATAGCGTGATATGTTTTAAAATCTTACGATTTTGAAAGTGCATGCTTGCCTGGGGGTATGGTTCGAGCCTGTAGTCTCTCTCACATACTATTCCCCCGGGCGTCAGCACTTCACAAAATCGTTATAAGTATTCATTTTCCTTATATTTTTTCGTTTGTTCTTTTAAGTATATGCTGTACCAAACAAGCAACATAGAACGTCTGTAAGTTGCAAGACTACCCAAACAAGCAACATAGAAGCTCTGTATGTTGCAAGACTACCCAAACAAGCAACATAGAAGGTCTGTAAGTTGCAAGACTGATCAAACAAGCAACATAGAAAGCCTGTAAGTTGCAAGACTACCCAAACAAGCAACATAGAAAGCCTGTAAGTTGCAAGACTGATCAAACAAGCAACATAGAAGGCCTGAATGTTGCAAGACTACCTAAACAAGCAACATAGAAAGCCTGTAAGTTGCAAGACTGACCAAACAAGCAACATAGAAAGCCTGTAAGTTGCAAGACTTATCAAACAAGCAACATAGAAGGCCTGAATGTTGCAAGACTTATCAAACAAGCAACATAGAAGGTCTGTAAGTATTAAAAGCATAATAAAAAGAGCATAAATTCTTCGAAAAATAAGAATTTACGCTCTTTTACGTTAACCAGTGATGTTAATGTCACAAGCTCTAGTAAACGTATTTTAATCTTTAATAATACTTGCAAGTCTTAATATGTGCATAATAATATTCAGTAGATTTATAAATAAATTAAAGCCCATTTCTCTTGGAGAGAAATTACCGAGTTTCATACGGTTAAAGTCATAAACTGTATATAACAAGAATAAACCTATACCGATTACTGATAATACGGTATGAAAGATTGGGTTATTTATAAATAATCCTAATAAACTTGCGAAAATAAGTGCTATTAATGTAACGAATAAATATTTACCTAAACCTGATGCATCATCAATCATGAAATAGCCTAAAATTCCGAACGCTGCGAATGCACCAATAGCTAACGCTATATTTCCATAAAATGCTTGCGTGCCTAATGCACCTAAATAATACATAAACGATGTATATGATAGTACACCAATTAAGAATGCAAACACATTAGATATAAGACCACCAAATTTTCTAGATGATTTTACAAATAGTGAAATCATTATAAGTACAAATAATCCTATCGTAATTGGAAGTTGAAGAGCAGGTGGTACAAATTGACCTAAATATGTTCCAATCCCAAAAATAACCCAATAATATAAGAAATAAAGCCACGTTTTTCTAATTGCTGAACCATGTGTATCAGCAGCTTCATAAGATCCATAATTATGTTCATAACTCATTCATAATCAATCCTTTTTAAAGTAATACCAACATTTTACATGCAATTACTATATATATCAATCTTGATGTTTCTTCACAATTGTAACAATCTTCCCCTTACATAATTTGCCATATTGCATATGGATGCGTTCACAACAGTTTTGGTAGGGTTATATACATTCATAAAAGCGCATTCTAATTATTGTTTTTTTATTACAAAGTGATTACATACAGTACAGATAATGCTATTTTTGTTACCATTAATGCTATCGAAGGATTTATATATTTGCATGTAGTTTTTATATATTTTAAATAATGAGGAGGATAAGCCTTTGAAAAAATTTGCATTCGCAGTAACAGCAGTTTCAGGTGTTGCAGCTATAGCAGCTCATAACGACGCTGAAGCATCAACTCAACACACTGTAAAAAATGGTGAATCTTTATGGGTTATCGCAGACGAATATGGTGTATCTGTAGACCAACTGAAATCTAGTAATAACATTTCAGGAAACATGATCTTCCCAGGACAAGTCATTACTGTAAACGGAAGTAGTTCAACTGGAGGAAGTGGCTCTCAAGAAAGTACAGCAACTTCAGGTTCTACGTACACAGTTAAAAGTGGTGATTCATTAGATGTAATCGCTCAACAACACGGTGTTTCTGTTGACCAACTTATGAAATCAAATAATTTAAAAGGTTATATTATCTATCCTGGTCAAACTTTAAAAATTGCAGGTGGAAGCGGTAGTGAAACATCAACTGCCCCATCAAACAATACACAACCATCTCAAACGAGTAGTAACCAAACATTTAATGACCAAAACTTATACGACTGGGGTCAATGTACATATTACGTATTCGACCGTAGAGCACAAGCTGGTAGTGCAATAAGCACATACTGGGGAGACGCAAAATATTGGGCAGGCGCAGCACAAGCTAACGGTTTCCGTGTAGATAACACACCTGCAGTAGGATCAATCATGCAATCTACATCAGGTCAATATGGTCACGTTTCTTATGTTGAATCTATTAACTCAGACGGTAGTTTACTTATTTCAGAAACTAACTACAATACGCCTCCTGGTGTAACTGATTATAGAACAATACCTGCTTCACAAGTTTATAACTACTCTTATATTCATTAATATCCAAAGAGTAAGGGACATAACAAAAGAGCTCTTCATTAGGCGATAACCTAGTGAAGAGCTTTTTTGTATTATATAATCTCACGATTTTGAAAGTGCATGCTTGCCTAGGGATATGGTTCGAGCCTGTAGTCTCTCTCGCATACTATTCCCTCAGGCGTCAGCACTTTACAAAATCGTGAGGAAAGTATTATAAAGAATTTTTACTATTTATCATGTGGAGCCTGACTTGATAAATTCACAAGCCCTATTTATAGGCAAACAAAAAAACATCCAAATTTTATAATTAGGATGTTTTTTAATATTTTTATACAAATAACATACAAAAGTGATAAATAACAAATGAAAGTATGATTGAAACTGGTAAAGTTACAATCCATGTAATGATCATTCTTTGTGCTGTTGTCCATTTAACGCCTTTAACGCGTTGTGATGAACCTACACCTAATATAGATGAAGATACAACATGAGTAGTTGATACTGGTAAGTGTATGAAAGTAGCACCAAATATAACGAATGCTGATGATAAGTCTGCTGCTACGCCGTTAGCTGGACGTATTTTCATAATGTTTCCACCAACAGTTTTAATGATTTTCCATCCACCTACTGCTGTTCCAAGTCCCATTGCGGTAGCACAACTTATTTTAACCCATAGCTCAATATCTGTTGTTGTTTGCATATTAGCTGAAATAAGTGCCATCGTAATAATACCCATTGCTTTTTGAGCATCGTTTGTACCGTGAGAAAATGCTTGTAACGCAGCAGTACCAATTTGAATAAATCTAAAGTTTCTATTTGTTTTAGTCAAATTATTATTTTTAAATACTACTTTGAAAATAGAATATACTATAAAACCAACTATAAAAGCTAATATCGGTGATGCAATTAAAGCTAATATAATTTTAGAAAATCCTTGGTAATGTAATACACCAAATCCTGCAGATGCGATAGCTGCTCCTGCAATCGACCCTATTAATGCATGTGAAGATGAACTTGGAATCCCGAAGTACCAAGTTAAAAGATTCCATGCTATTGCCGAAATTAAAGCTGCTAAAATAACAATTGAACCATTCTCTAATTTAAATGGATCTACGATATCTTTTGCAATCGTTTGAGCAACACCAGTTGCCATTAATGCACCAAGAAAGTTCATGATTGCTGCTAATAAAATTGCATGTCTTGGTTTAAGTGCTTTAGTAGATACTGCTGTAGCGATTGCATTGGCTGTATCATGGAAACCATTAATAAAGTCAAAAATTAACGCAAATGCAACAATAGCTACGGTAATAATGAGTAAACTATCCATTTTTCTAAAACTCCTTAGCTATTTTTCATAATAATTTGTTCTAATTTATTTGCTACTAATTGACATTTATCTGCTACATCTTCTAAAGATTCATAAATATCTTTAATTTTAATTAAAGTTACTGGGTCTGTTTCGCTATTGAAAATATATTTGATAGATTGTCTTAAAATGCTATCACAATTCGTTTCATATTCTTTAATGTTAATAGAATGCACACGAATATGTGAGAATTTCTTCTCAGCTACTAAAGTTACAGCTATTTCAATTTCTTTTACAGCTGCTTGGATGTTTTTCACGAATTCAGCCATGTAATCATCTGAATAACTGATAGAGTACATTTCAAACATTGCTGAAGTTTCTTCCATTTCATCTAATACATCATCTAATGCGTCACACAATTCTAAAATATCTTCTCTTTCAATTGGTGTGATGAACGTCTGATTTAAATCAGTGATCATTTGGTGCATAAGATCATCACCATTAGACTCATAGGCTTTTATTTTATCTGAATAAGCTTTTAAGTCGAAATCTGAATCAAAATCCATTTCTCCAAATTCAACTGACGCGCGGCTTAAATTCTCAGCTATAGCTTCTAGCTGAATACCAAACTTATCCTTCTTCTTATTAAACATTTAGTAATCCTCCCAAAATTTACATCTTAATTTACGTAATTACTCTTTCATTGTACTCTTTCAAAATGAATTCGACCACTGTTTATTAATTAATTTTTAAATTTTCGTCTTGTTTGTAAACTTTCTGTATACACAAAGTTCACATTGGTATTTTATAACATAAAAAAGGACTAATGACAAGCATTAGTCCTAAAATAGTTTTATAATACGCGTTGGATAACTTGTTTAGAATGTACATAAGCTAATATTGCAAATAATATATAAATTAAAGAATATAGCGACATGACAATAAGTACTGGTGTGTAGAATGATTGTCCCATGAAGAACCACGCTGATTTAGCTGCGAAATACCCGTGACTCAATCCAATAATTAATGGTAATGCAAAATTAAATCCAATTTTCAATGCAATTCCTTTAGACATATCTTTAGATGTATAACCTAATTTTCTTAATATAACATAGTTTGAAGTCTCATCTTCTGTTTCATCAATTTGCTTAATGTAAATGATACAGCCAGTTGATAGTAGAAATGCGATGCCTAAAAATCCGAGAATAAATAACATGACGCCAAGACTACTTTTAGAGTCCTTATATATCTGTTGATATGAAAGCGATGATTCATTTGACTTTACTTGTTTACTAAAGATTTGTTCTGCTTTATGAACGTCTTTTTCGTCACTTAAATTAATGCCATACTGTTCATTATGATTATCATTTTTCGCTTCATGCTGTTTCATTTGATCAAATGTATGATCTGAAACAACATAAACAGGCGCATTATATGAAATATTAGTTGATAAATAAGTTTCTTTACTAATGGACTTCACTTTAAGCTGCTTAGTTTGATCATTTAATTTATATGATATGTTTTCATCATCATGAACTGTAATCATTTTATCAAGAATATCACTATAACCTACTATAGCAACTTCGTTATCTTGTAAATTCAAATCTTTAAATTCTGATGATTTAGCAATTGTTGAAGGAAATTGAGATGATGTACTAGTCAGTTCATCATCATATGCGAACACTTTAGTATCATCAATCTCATAGCGCGTCACATGATAATTATTTTCCTTGAACTTGATATTATTGTCATTTAGCGCTTTTTTGAATTGATTATTTGCATCTTTGTTTATAAAAATATAATCATCAGGTGCAGTATTCCGAGCAGTTTCTGCTGCATTGTAATATGAGACATAACTTAATGCTAAAAGACCCACTGACATAGCTGAAACAATTGCAATTATTGTAAGCGATAAAGCATTAGTTTTCATCTTATGCATGATAGATGATGTTGAAACGACGTCTGTTACACTAAGCATACCTTTTTTATATTTACGAATGGTGTTGAATATAAGTGATATTGAACACCTAAATAATAGATACGCCCCAACGATCGTTAAGAACAATACAGTGATCATTCTTAAATAAAGACCCATCATGGCATTTCCTTTAAGATTATCAAATATTACACTAGATAAATAGTACCCTCCGATAATCATCAAAATGCCAATTGCACCAAAAATTAATTCATATAACTTAATTTTTTTAATTTTTGTATCTGTAACATTATATTCATTCATAAGTGCTAGAATCGTTTTTCTCTTAATAAACACAATATTTTGAAGAGATATGATCATATAAATGCCAACCATTAAAACGACTGTTTGAATAAAGGCTTCTATACTAAAATTTAAATGCGCTTCTTGCTGAACATCTATAATCTTATACAAAATCATTAATAATATTTTCGAAGAGAAAAAGCCTAGAATGGAACCTAGCACAGCAGTTATTGCAAATAAGATAAAGTTTTCTAAAGCAAATATTTTGAAGACTTCTCGTTTTGTCATACCGATTAACTGGTATAACCCTATTTCTCTTGATCTTCTTTTAATAAAAAGTTTGTTTGCATAAAGCAAGAATACGACGATAATAATCGTTAATATTGTGACACCTATTTGAATACCCACTCCTAGCTTAACGCCAGATTGTAGACCCTTCAAATCTTCTGAATGCTTCAAAGTAACAAACCCGAAAAACAGCATGACACTCATCGTAATTGAAAAGACATACATACTATAATGACGGATGTTACGTCTTAAGTTTTTAATAATGATGTGATTAAAGCTCATTTACAACACCACCTAACACGCTTTGTGTTTTGATGATTTCCTTATAAAATGTCTCTCTATCATCGTCTCCTTTATAAAGTTCAGAATAGATTTTACCATCTTTCAAGAAAATAACGCGATTTGAATAACTTGCCGCTGCGGAATCATGTGTAACCATTATGATTGTAGATTGCGTCGTCTGATTCATTTGATTTAACTTATTTAATAAGTCAGATGCGGATTTAGAATCTAAAGCACCAGTTGGTTCATCGGCAAATATAATAGATGGTTGTCCTATAAATGCCCTTGCTGCAGATGTTCTTTGCTTTTGACCACCTGAAATCTCACTTGGATATTTATGTTGAATATCTAGAATACCTAATGCTTTACTTATTTCTTCATATCTTATTTGCGCTTCTTTTTTTGAAATGTTTTGAATCGTCAAAGGCAACATAATATTTTCTTGAACAGTGAGCGTATTCAGCAAATTATACTCTTGAAATATAAAGCCTAATTCTTTTTTTCTAAAGTTAGACATTTGTCTATTATTCATGTTTTGTAATTGATGTCCATTAATTTCAATTTGACCGTTCGTAGCATAATCAATTGAACTCAAAACATTTAAAAGCGTTGTTTTACCAGAACCTGATGCCCCCATAATGCTAATGAATTCACCTTTTTCTACCGTCATATCTATTTGTTTTAATACTTCTTGTTGATTTTTTTTAGAACCATAAACTTTTACCAGTTGTTCAGTTTTTAAAATACTCATCTTCAGCACTCCTTTGAAATTTGTCTATGATTCCATATTAAAGGCTTTTTTAGTTAAGTTCCTTCGAATCATCGCACATTTTAAGGTTTGAAGTGACATTATTGTCACTTGATTGTTCAAGCGCTGTAAAATGATTAGGATGAGGGAAGATGAGCAATACTGTTGTACCTTCTCCATATGTAGATTGAATATTTACTTTAATGCTTAAGCCATCAGCAATTTCTTTCACCAAATAAAGCCCCATTCCTGTGGCTGTTGACTCTCGTCTATTTGTAGTAGAAGTAAACCCTCTTTCAAATATACGTGGTATATCTCGTGACTTTATCCCTCTACCAGTATCTTGAATCTTCAAATGCATTTGATTATTTTGTTCGAAAGTGGAAATGGTGATCTCACTATTTTCTGTATATTTCAATGCGTTACTTATAATTTGTCTAATGATGGTACGACACCATTTTTCATCTGTATAAACTTTTTCCTGATCGATTTGAATATCATAGCCTATCCTTTTAGCCATACTAATATTACGTGTATGCTGAATTTCACTAATAACCATATCTTTTAAAGAATAATGACCAAAATAAAAATCATTACTTTTTGAAGATAATCTTCTAATATAAAGTTGTTGATCAAGCAAATAGTCTATTCGACTCCACTCATATAATAAATCTTGCTTTAATTCCGCTTCTTCTATTTGATCTAATAACAATTTCATTGCTGTTATAGGTGTCTTTACTTCATGTATCCAATCCAACAAGTCATTTTTAGTCAGCTGAATTTCTTTATTTTGATCGTGAATTGTACGTCTTGTACTTTCATCATAGTTTTGGATATAATCAAAAATTATTTTTTCATATGCAGATTGATTCAACTCTTTATGCTCAATTTCTTTTATTGGAACATCTTTCTTTAAAGCATCATAAAAACGAGTTTCTCTCGTATAAATTAGCCATAAAAATACGCCAAATAAAATAACGTTTATACCTATTAAGTACAGCGCACTTTTGGTTGAAAATGCTACATCTAACCAACTTGTTAAGATTATAATAAGCTGCATAAGCATAAAAAATAATATCCATGTCAATCTTTCCCTAACAAAATATTTTATCATTTTATCCCTCCAGCTCATGAGCTATGTAGCCTTTACCTACTTTCGTTTCTATTAAATCATTGAGTCCAATATCCGCTAATTTTTTTCTTAAACGATTTACATTAACGGTTAAAGTATTATCACTTACAAATTGTTCATCATCCCATAATGCCGTTATAATCTTATCTCGACTCACAATTTCGTTCTTATGATTGAGTAAAATTTCTAATATAAACATTTCATTTTTAGTTAACGATATCTCAGAGCTATTTTTTTCTATGATGTGTTTGCCATAATCTACACGCGCTTTATTCCACAACTTAATTCTAGGTTCATCTTTATTGTATTGATAAACTCTTCTATAAATGGCCTGTAATTTAGCAACGAGCACTTCAGTATGAAAAGGTTTTTGAATGAAATCATCAGCACCAAGTTCCATACTCATCACTTGATCCATAGGATGATCTCTTGAAGAAAGAAATACAATCGGAATATTAGAATGTTTTCTAATCGCTCGACACCAGTAAAATCCATCATACTGTGGTAATTGTATATCAATAATCACCATGTCAGGATCAATCGCTTTATACTCCTCAAAAACTGAACTAAAGTCATTGATTCCATGTACAGACCAATCCCATTTTTCTAGTTGGCTTTTCATTGCTTTAAATAACGTTTCATCATCTTCAATAATTAGTAATTCCATACTATCCCTCTTACTTTGTATATTTTTTGACTTCTCCAGCTAATGTACGTAATTGAAAGTCTTTTATTCTACAATCAACTTCAAAGCCTTTCATCGTCACATTGTGAATAGGCGCTTGTGATAAATAGTAAATACTCCACGGTAATTTAGGTATATAGTTAAATAAATGCACAACAAATTCATTCGTCAGTTTGAGCTTTCTAAATTCCAACACACCATTATCTTCATATTTATTAACCGTAAGTGCGCCTCCAACAACTTTAAACTGAATGATATCTTCATGGATGCTTGGGTTAACTCTTTGTAATTTCAGCAATGGATTGCTTCGATGTTTAAAGTACACATAATACATATCTCCAATTAATTCAGTCGTCATAAGCGTACCACTCGTTTCTTGTAACCAATCAAAATAATATTTTACAACTTGTTCTAAATCCCACTGATAAGGTATAGGCATTCTGTCTACACTTCTGACATCATCAAATTTAGATTTTTGTAACTCTATAGATACAGCTGGTCGTTTAATTGACTGAGCTGTTGTATGAACTTCAATTCCTGTTGAACTTAATATATCTATCGTTTCTTGATCAAATGGAGAACCTGTAATATATATGATTTTCTTTACATTATTCTCTTTGCAAGCTTTTGCCATATTATCACTCGCGATTACATTCAAATTACGAGCAGTGCTTTGCGTCAATTTTGCAGACTTTTTATTAGGATCTAAATAATAAATTGCAATGTCTATATCTTTCAAAGCTTTCGTCATATCTTTTAATACATAAATATCACATTTTCTCCAAGTAACATCTGTATCAGTCATGTCCTCTTCATATTTTGTGATAGTAAATAAATTTCCGATATCTTTTAATGTACTGATTAAATGCTTACCTATATATCCTGAACCACCAGAAATGAGTACATTCGCTTTCATTTTAAGCACTCCTTTACATTCGGACTTTATATGTGTGTTATAATATTTATAACTTATTGCATATTTACCATAAATATAACATTGTTTGTAATTTATAAATAGAAATAGGAGATATTTTATGAAAGAAATCATACGCGAAATTCGAATAAATGATGTAGAAAACTTTAATAAATTATTAGATAGCGTCATTAATCAATCAGAATATCTATTATTTAATCCAGGTGAACACCAAATTTCAATACAAAATCAAACTTTATTTCTAGAAGAAATGATTACAACAAGTAATTCTACGATTATCGTGGCAGAACTAAACGATGCTTTAGTTGGATATGTGACACTTCAAGGTGGAAGAACTAAAAGAAATAATCATGCAGCTAAGATTGCAATGGGGTTGTTACCATCATTTAGAAACAAAGGTATTGGCTATAAATTGCTCCAAGAAACTGAAGCTTGGGCTATAAGACAACAACTTCACCGACTAGAACTAAATGTTGTTACTGAGAACGAACCAGCTTATCGCTTATATGAAAAATTTGGTTTTAAAGTTGAAGGTAAGAGAGAAGATACACTGTTTTTCAACGATAAATATTATGATGAATTTATGATGGGAAAATTATTATAAAAAAACAAACTAAGCGAACTTAGTTTGTTTTTTTATTTATCTTTTTTAATAACTGTTTCAGATTCTTGACTTGCGTTATTCTCATATGGTGATTGTTTTGTATTGGCACCTAAGAACATCATGACACTGTTATAAGTCTTCTTAGACTCTTTTAAATTCATGTGAAATTGGTATTGATGACGTAAACCATGCGTACCATCAAAGAATGAAGTCGTTGTTTCTACACCTTGCTCATTTAAAACTTCATCAAATTCCCTATTTTGTGGATCGAATGGATCAGCATCCCCCACTGTTAAAAATGTAGGTGGATAATATTTCGTTACTTGATCGACAGTAGACAATTGATTTATTTGTGCAAAGTTCTTTTCCCATTCTTTCGTACCCGTATAACTTGTCATAAATAAATCGATTCTTGGAAATTCAGTACCTCTGACAGTTTGCATATTATAAAGGCCACCAAATAGAATGGCACCTCTTAAATAATCCCTCTTAATACTAGGCTTCATATCCATTTGCTGTTGTAACTTAGGATTAGTTTGAATTGCTACATATTGACTTGCAATTTGAGCGCCTGCAGAGTCACCACCATAGAGTATTTGTTTATAATCAATATTAAATTTATTTTTATGTTTCAACGTATATTTAGTTGCTTGATCTAATTGTTCTATCGGTGTTGGATATTGTGAATCAGGTGCTAAAGCATAATTAACATTTACAATGATATATCCTTTTTCAGCGATTTGTGCCAAGTATGGATTTTTAGGTCTTTTATCTCCTGCGATAAAACCACCGCCATGCGTCCAAAATATAACAGGTAATTTTTCGTTTTTCTTTATATTTGAAGGCATAATAACATCCATTTGACTATTTGGAGCGTTGTGCCCGTATGAAACATCACGTATCAATTTCACTTTTTTATTGTTAAGGAGTAATTGATTGGCTCTTTGAGCTTGTAATTGTATTTCTCGTTGCTTATGTTCCTGATATTTATTGTAAATATAAAATCCACTTACAACAACGATAATCGCTACAACCAAAATAAACAATCGTCGTTTTTTTCTCTTCATATGTTTCACTTCCTCATGTAAGAAGATAGTTTAACATATTCAATTATTTTATGCGATATGTTTTTTATTATCTTTTTTTCTTGAAATGTATTTAACAAGTATCGCACCACATATCACTAAACCAATTACACCCATTGCTGGATATAGCTTATCAATTAGTGCTGAGAAACCTACGAAACTTAAACCATACGCTAATAACATTGCTATTGTTAGTAATAAAACATATTTTTTAGAAAACGGCACTGTAAATCTAGCAGTAAATGAATACATTAATCCTAAAATAGTATTATACATAACCATTAACATAATAACTGATAACGCAAAACCAACTATAGGAGAAATCGTTCTAGCTAACGCTAATGTTGGAATTTCTACATCTTTGATACTAGGATATTCAGCTAATAAACCAGAATTAATAAGCGCTAATAATACCAAGTAGATAACGCCACCAATAATTCCACCTAATCCTGAAATTCTACGTTTATCAGCATCTCCACCTATTGCAATTAAAGTACTAAAACCTACAGAAAAGGCTAAGCCTCCGTAAATAAAGCCTTGAGCAATGCCCCAAAACAGACTTGGTTCTTCAACAGTACGATTAACTTCTAAAATACTAACATGTCCATTCATAAAGAAATAACCTGCAATTATAAGAATGATGATGATCAAGAATGGTGTCACCACACCTAAAGCTTTTACAATTTTATCAAAGTCTAATAAGAGCGTTACATAAATAACAGCACACATAATTAATGCGCCTAACCAAGTTGGCACACCAAAACTTTCTTGGAATGCAGAACCGGCACCTGCTATCATCGTGACAGATATTCCAAATAAGAAGAATATCAATATATAGTCGATGACAATACCAGCTTTACCGAATAAATAATTGATAGTAGAACTATGATCATCAGCATCTAGTGCTGTACCAATTTTGGCTACTTGTCTACCAAAAAAGGCTAACATGATTCCTGAAATAATCACCCCTAAATAGCCATACAAACCATAATGGGTAAAGAATTTCATTACTTCTTGGCCTGTTGAAAACCCTGCTCCAACTACGACACCTACATAGGCAAAACCTATTTTTGTTGCTTCTTTAACATTTGACACAAATGTTCCTCCTTATTTACATGTTCAACATATTGACATATACCCCATATATTCAAAAATATTCCATAAAATCAAAAGAGACTGAGTCTGAGACATAAATCCCACTTAAAATAAATCACCCAATCCATAGGAATAATTTTGGATTGGGTGATTTTTATATTTCTAATTTTGTAAAGTGCTGACGCCCGGGGGAATAGTATGTGCGAGAGACTACAGGCTCGAGCCATACCCCCAGGCAAGCATGCACGTTACAAAATCATTATAGTTTAGGACATTTATGTCCCAGACTCAGTCTGAAACCACAAATTTTATTAAGAATTTTCTTCCAATGATTTACTATAGTTTGCTCTTGTAACTGTAAATCCTACAATTACCGCAAAAGCTAATAATACAATACCAAACCAGTATGACTGATGTATGCCCTCAGTCATCGCATGATTAATTTGTTCTGTTGTTGGATTTTTAATACCTTTAAGTGCAGCGGTTTGACCACCATTCATAATACTGACAAATATCGCAATACCTAATGCGCCACCAATTGGTTGTAACATATTGGAAACAGCTGTTCCATGTGGGTACAATTCTTTTGGTAAGGCATTTACAGCATTCGTATTCGCTGGCATTAATACAGCAGAGATACTGATCATTAAAATGATATACACGACTACAAATACCCAAACTGAAATACCTGGGTGAATCGTTGAATAAAATATCGCAACACATAATAGTATAATTAATCCTGGTACAACTAGTTTTCTTGGTCCAACTTTATCAAATATTGCACCCATAAATGGTGATAAGAAACCATTCAATAGAGCTCCCGGTAATAAAATAAGTCCAGCAACTTTAGCACTGAATCCCATTGGTCCTTGTAAGTACATAGGCATAACAATTTCAGAGGCGAACATTGTCATAATTACAACAACAAATATGATGACGCCCTTCGTATAGTTATGGTACTTAAATACTTTTAAATCTAATAACGGTTCTTCTAATTTAAGTTGTCTCAATACAAATAACGTCATCGCGATTAAACCAACAATTAACGTTATAAAAATTGATGGATTAGTGAATCCACCTGCAGTACTACTTACTGAAGATACACTATAAATAATTGATGATATTCCTATTGTAGACAAAACAATTGAGAAAATATCGATTTTAGGTTTCGTAATTTCGCCAACATTTTGCAGATATCTATGGGCAAAAATAAACGTAAATAACATAAATGGAAGGACAATTAAAAATAACCATCTCCATCCCATATAATCTACAATCACCCCTGATAATGTCGGTCCTAATGCTGGTGCAAACATAATGACTAAACCAAATTGCCCCATAATTTTCCCACGTTCATTTTCGCTATATAACATGAGCATAGCATTCATAACTGTAGGAATCATAAGACCTGTTCCTGCAGCTTGAATCATTCGACCTACCAATAACATAGGAAAATTGACTGCTAACCCTGCTATTAAAGTTCCAAGTGAGAATATTGTTACTAACCCTAAAAATAACCTTCTCGTTGTAAACCATTGATTCACCACGGCAGACAATGGCGTTAGTACACCCATTACTAACATAAAACCAGTTGCCATCCATTGGACAGTTGGCGCATCTAAATTAAACACTGACATTAATTCTTTTAATGCAATATTTAAAAGCGTCTCGTTTAAAATCATGAAGAATGTACCAACTAAAAATACAATCATAATTATTTTTCTTTTAAACTGATTATCCATTTATATCTCCTAATATTTATTTTTTATAACTTTCCAATAATGGCATAAAAAATAAACCTAGTCAAACAACTAGGTTTAAGCATTTTGAGATTTAGATAGTTGTGCAAAGTCTACAACAACTTTATCCATTCTCTTAGCCGTTTCTTTCATTATATTTCTAGCAACTTTATTTTCAGGATCTATTTTTAGTATTTGTTTACTGATATCAAAAGCTTGTTTGTCAGAAAGCAAAGGTTCTGGAATTGCATGTAATAAAAGCATTTGCAACAAACTCTTCACTTCTTTGTGCTCGGTCAATACCATCGATCTTTCAGCATGATAATAAGCTGAACGAAACGCACCATCATTTTCACTATAAGGATAGACATGTAACAAAAACGCTAAGTCATGAAGTTCACTTGTTTCTTCCTTCTTAATAGAATCTAATATAAATGTATAAAACATTGTACTTTCTTCTTCGTGAGCTGCTGAAATGAAGTGTTCCTCAAATTCCAAGAAATTCACTTCGGACATCAATCTATATGCAGTATCAAATTCGCCACTTAATATATGACCCTTTATTAAATCTTTCATTCAATGTCCTCCTTCTCTCTATGCAACATTCACCTTATTCTTAAATCTCGTTTTTATAGTTAAAAATATTATAACACATTTTGTAATAAATTACCTTTAAATTCCGTTGGCAAATTAAATTTTAAAATACAAATGGTGATGATATTTGCATCGATGATTAAACCTTGAATCACAGTGTGGGCATACTTCTTTAAGCATATAATCATTTATTGAAAGTGTTTGTTTACACACGCCACACAAAATTGCATGTTCATCGAATTCACTTTTTTCCCATCTTTTAGCTTCATGTTTTTCACATTCATTATGACATTTATAACAAGGATAGAATTTGTTACAACATTTAAATTTAATTGCGATGATATCCAATGGTGTTTGGTAATGCTCACATCTAGATTCATCATCTACTGTTAAACCATATATATTTACCATAGTATCCTCCAAAATTTTTATTCAAACAAACATCTCATAATAATGTCTATTTTGTCAATTTATAATCCATTGACAGAAAACGTTATTTTTAATAGAATTAACATATGAACATATATTCATATGTAGAGGAGAAGATGTTAATGAGTACTTACAATATATTAGACGATGAAACACTGTTACTTGTATCACAAACTTTTAAAGCGTTAAGTGATCCAACACGCGTAAAAATATTACATTTATTATGTACAGGTAGACATTCAGTTGGTTGTATAGCTGAAACACTTTCATTAAGCCAATCTTCAGTATCTCATCAGTTGAGATTTTTAAAGAATCTTCGTCTTGTGAAATTTGAACGTGAAGGAAAGAGTATCTACTACTCCATTGACGACGACCACGTTATTTTATTATTAAAACAAGCAATCGAACACGCTAAACATTAATACAATTTTGGAGGTGTTTTCATGGGACATGAACATCACGGACATGAGCACAACCATGTTCATACAAACAATAAAAAAATATTGCTAATTTCATTCTTTATCATAACGATATTTATGATTGTAGAAGTAATTGGTGGATATGTAACAAATAGTTTAGCATTGTTATCAGACGCTGGTCATATGCTAAGTGATGCAATTTCATTATTTATTGCACTTATGGCTTTTAAATTTGGTGAACGTGTCGCAAACCAACGTAAAACTTATGGTTATCGCCGTTTCGAAATTTTAGCTGCTTTTATTAACGGCATTTTGTTGATTGCAATTAGCTTATATATTTTCTATGAAGCAATTACACGTTTTATAAATCCACCAGAAGTCGCATCAACAGGTATGCTTATTATAAGTACACTTGGATTAATCGTTAACTTATTTATTGCTTGGTTAATGTTTAAAGGTTCTGATACTAAAAACAACTTAAATATGCGAGGCGCCTTTATTCACGTACTCGGTGACTTACTCGGTTCAGTCGGTGCAATAGTCGCAGCACTCATCATGTTAACATTTGGTTGGAAGATCGCTGACCCAATCGCAAGTGTTGTTGTTGCAATATTAATTATAAGAAGCGGGTATGGCGTTACAAAATCAGCATTAAATGTGTTGATGGAAGGCACTCCTTCAAACATCAATATACATGAAATTTCAGAAACAATCACATCCCATCCAGATATTATAGATGTACATGATTTACACATATGGTCAATCACAAGTGATTTAACAGCATTAAGTTGTCACGCAGTTGTAGATAGAAGAAAGACAGTATTAGAATGTGACATTATAATAGAAGAAATCAATCACAAATTAAATGACAAATCCATACACCATGCCACAATCCAATTAGAAACAACAGACCATCAACACGATAGTTCCTTATTATGTTGTATGGATCATAAAGAGCATGTTCATTAAAAAAGTAAGCACGAGGCTTTGTTAGACTCGTGCTTACTTTTTTGTTAATACAGATTTTGATTGAGTTATGGTATTTGTTGAAGTTAAGGTTGAGATAAAATCGGAGTATGACTAGCTTTAATATTTGGTTGGATAGATAATTTAGAACTGAAACGCACAATATCTTTTGAGTCTTCGTGCGTTTTATCCAATATTTACCATAATCGCACGATATCTATTGAGTCTTCGTGCGTTTTATCCATATTTTACCATAATCGCACGATATCTTTTGAGTCTTCGTGCGTTTTATCCAATATTTACCATAAACGCACAATATCTTTTGAGTCTTCGTGCGCTTTGCTTTAGTTTCCCATAACACACATAAATTTATATTTTCATTTGTCGGTATACAACCTTATTAATAGTATACTTTAGTTTTATTTTTCAATTTAACTTTAAAATGACCTTTCATTATATATAAAAGGGTATTTCTATGTACTCCATTACACCATTTCCTTGCTTCTCTCATTGTAAATGGGGCGCCTTTAATACATAACAATTCTTCAAGTGTCTTCAAGATTAGTTCTTTTCTAGAAACTGTCGTGTAGCAATTATGACAAGTAATCATTTTCTGTTTGTTCTCTAGTGATCTTTCTATTATATTCATACAATATGTACATCTTATACCTGGTTTTACATTTTCAAATTTATAAATTGGATATTGGTTAAACTCATCTTCAAATGGGTCGTGAAGCGTTTGTAACGTAGTTTTAATTAAGTAGTTATTTTGGGGTTCGTTGTTTTGAATTAATTGGTTTATTTTTTTAATTTGCGTAGGTAAAATAAATAAATCATCGTTTGTATCACCAGAGAGGGTGAATTTATCATTAGTAAAAACGAGATAACTCTTTACTATTCTTTGTATATTCAACTTGGTAATAATATGCTCTAAATAATATTCGTTTCTCTCTAACTGTGCGGATGGGTATTTAATTATAAATCCATTTTGTCCGATTAAATTGCCGTCTTTAAATTCATATGCGCCGTAATAATTTTTAATTTCAAATTGATATATGACTTTATCTGTTATCACAATAAAATCATATTGATAATATTGGTTGTTTTTCAATTGTAAATTATATATGTACTCTACATGGTTTATAGATTTTAATATACTTATAAATTTATCTTCACCTTCTCTTCCCTTTTTATAATTTTCATACTTTTGTATTTCTTGGTTGCTAAGTTCTATTCTCCCTATTAATGATTCTATTAAAGTGTAATAATTCATTATTATAAAAACACCTCTTTCCTGAATTTTACATTTCCATTTTAATCCAATTCAAACAAAAAATCGAGGCTGGGACAATTGAATTGTCTCAGCCTCGATTTTAATATTGGCAAGGAAATCTTTTTCAAGAAACATAAGATTTCTATCCTACTCCTGATTACTATTATATAAATGATTCAAAAATAAGTTGTTTGCCTGGTACATCTTTTTCATCAAATCCATCTAAAAATGGTTGATTATCATATGGTACTTTAACGCGTTCTACATTTATTGCGCCGTTGTTAACTTCGACGATTCCATATACTGCATAAGCACCGTTGTTTAAACCGACTGATCCTGGATTAAAGTATATTGTTTCAATATCATCAAAGTGATGTAACACGTGATTGTGTCCAAAGGTTACAAAGTCAGCATCTATACCATTGAATAATCCGTGTACATGTTCTAATGATGGGTCAATAATTGGTTCAAATGGATCTTCACTAATATGTTGCTTCATATTTTCTTCGAGTATGCGGTAATGCGTGAAATAAAAGTTTAACCCTTCTATTTCTTGCGTAACTTCACGTTGCAACCCATCCAAGAAGTTATAATATTTTGTATCTAGATGTTCAACTATCCATTGATGATGTTCGTAAAATTTATTTTTCAAACTTTCTGGATAAGGTTCATTATGTGCAACTGCCATAATCGCTTCATCATGATTTCCTGAAATATAAGTCATATCATCTCGATTTGTTACAACTTCAAGAACTTCATTTGTTCTATGACCAACACCGATATTATCGCCTAAGTTATAAATGTGTTCGATATCGTGTCTGCTATCTATATCATCAAGCACCGCTGTTAAAGCATCATAATTTCCGTGTATATCTGTTAAAATTGCAAATTTAACCATAATACAACTCCTTAATGATTAGTTATTAAATTGGTCTACCGCTTCTTTAATGTCTACGTCGCCTGAAACAACTTGAAATTCTTGTCCAATTTTCTTATCATTATTCAACACTTCTACTAACACGCTCGCAACATCTTTACGTGTTACTTTTCCAGGCTCAACTTCTTCAGCTAATTCTACTTTTCCTAATCCTTCGTCATTAGTTAATCCACCAGGATGTACGATTGTATATGGTATACCTGAATTTCTCAAATGTAAATCTGCATAATGTTTCGCAATTGTATAAGGTTTTAAGTCACCTTCGAAAGCTGATCTTCTAGTATCAAATGAAGATACGAGTACGAAATGTTTAGTTCCTACTTTTTTACTAGCTTCTATCGATTTAACAGCACCATCTAGATCGATGATAATTGTTTGATCTGCTCCAGTATGTCCGCCAGATCCAGCAGTGAATACTACTTTATCAGCATCTTTTATTTTTTCAGAAATGTCATCAATATCATCATATTCTAAATCAAGTGGCGCAGTTTTAGCACCTAATTCTTCAAAGAAAGCTGCTTGACTATTTTTTCTAATACCTGCAGTTACTTCATTTCCTTGTTCTACTAAGTCTTTTACTAAATGACGTCCTATTTGTCCATTTGCACCTATTACGAATATATTCATTTAAAACACTCCTTTTAATTTTTTAATGTATAAATTGATAATTACTTAATCTATCAGGGGTAATTAACCTTTCTGTCACTTCATATGGTTTTTCATAATTCATATCTGAAACGACAATTGAACCATCACTTTTCACTTTATTGACGATTGCAACATGTCCTAACTTGCCATAATCTGTTTGTAAGATCGATCCTTCACTAGGTGTACCGTTAACTTTAAAGCCTTCTTCTTTAGCACGATTGTCCCAATTTTTAGCGTCACCCCATGATGACCCAATTCTTTTATCAATCTTTAACCTTTCTTCATAAACATAAAATGTACATTGACCTTCTTGGTAGTAATTTCCTAACGAGCGGTCATCTGTCTTATCATTTTTCTTAATTTGTTCTGTTCGTAAAGCTATTTCTTTTTGCTTCAATTGCGTTTTAATATCTTTAGTATAATCATGTACAAATTCAAAACCACCTTGGCTTTTAAAAAGCAGTGCCATTGCAATAATCGAAGTCCATGTTGCAAGTATAACAATGAAGCGGAATAACTGTTTCATAGCTCACTCCTAAAAATCTTATACTTTAAATATATGAGTAATTTAATATGATATCAAATAAAGTGCCTATTACGATCTTATAAATGCTTATATTTAAAATCCCTTTTGCCAATTAAATGCCATTCGAAATGTTTTTTATGGTACCCTAATAATACAAATAGACAACGAGGTGAATCATATGTTTCAATTTCAACTGGACTACTTTAGAAATGGACAAGGATTCCATTTAAAAACAATTTTATTATCGATTATTTCTTCAGTTATTATGTTCCTATTAATGTTAATACCGGGGATTTCATTTTTAATTGGTGTTATTTCGTTAATATCTTCCCAAGACTACTCTGGAGAACCTTCTGGAGCTGGCCTTGCAA
The DNA here is from genome assembly GCF_029024305.1 of Mammaliicoccus vitulinus. NCBI lineage: Bacteria > Bacillati > Bacillota > Bacilli > Caryophanales > Staphylococcaceae > Mammaliicoccus > Mammaliicoccus vitulinus. The sequence continues at coordinate 480,348 of NZ_CP118974.1, read as the reverse complement.
TATTTATAATATCCATATTAATAGGGTTTTTACTAACAATTTTATTATATATCTTTGTATTAATTCCTTTGAGTTACGGAATGCTAAAATTTTACAAAGATACTGATTTAGGGATTAATCCACGTTTTAATGACTTATTCATGTTCTTAAAAAAAGGGAATTATGTTAAAACATTAAAACTAACTGTTATTATTGGTTTAATCTGTATCGCAATGTCCATCGCGATATCAATTATCGTCTCCATCGTACAATTGATATTCTACGTAATATTTGGTACTTCAATGGCATTGATGCTAGAAAGTGGATTTAGTGAAAACACTGGAGTAATGTCTGTATCATATGTTGTGTTAATGCTATTCATGATATTAATATTATTCGCTTTATATATACCTTTATATTACTTAAGTATCTTTATCACTAATACCATACTTGTACATATCGACCAAAGATCTTTACCAACACTTACTAAGTTCTCAATTGGTTGGAACATTACAAGTAAAGGGCCACACAATGCTTGGAAACTATTATTCAGCAACATAATATACATTGTGGTTTCAGCTATCATCATAGGCATTTTAACAGGTATATTTGCTATGATCTTGTCATTTATGCCTACTGCTTTACAAATTATATTTGGTATTTTAGGATTCATTCTATACATCATATTCCTGATTGCGATGAATTATTTCATTTATGGAAGCATAATGAACTTCTATCATAAAAATAAAAATGCACTTTATCCGCAAAATAATTAATATATTATAATGAAATGCTCATTCTAGCTGCCAACAGATGTTGGCAGCTTTTTATTTTAAAATCTTACGATTTTGAAAGTGCATGCTTGCCTGGGGTATGGCTCGAGCCTGTAGTCTCTCACGCATACTATTCCCCCGGGCGTCAGCACTTTGCAAAATCGTAAAGGACAAATTATAAAGATTTTTTACTATTTATCATGTGGACCTTCACTTGATAAATTCAAAGTAAAATTCAACATAGAATCAACTCCTAAATAAAATTTCAGCTACTCTATAATATAATTTTTTAATATTGGGCATTTTTTAGCGCTGACTCCTGCGGGAACAGCATGATTCGAAGACTACAGGCTGAGAACATGCCCGCGGAAAGCATGCGCATAAAAAAATGCCGAAAAAGTTTAAGATTTTGCCGACACACTGAAGCTTCCAACATATGTTGGCAGCTTTTTTTATAATAAATCTTTCACACCATATATAGATTGGAATTCATAATCTGGTTCAACTTCTATATATTCAAACTCACTGAAATTTCGGTTAATCCAAGCAGTTTGAAAACCAAACTTTTGAGCACCTACTATATCCCACTTGTTTGACGACACGAACAGAACTTCATTTTTTTCACATTCAACCTTTTCTTCTAACAACATATAGGCGTTTGAATTAGGCTTGTACATCGCAAATTCCTCAAGGGATAAAATATATTTAAAACTGTTCTCTATATTTGAATGCGCCAATACTTTTTCAATCATTTCACGATTACCATTACTAAAAATAACTTTATCAACACGTGTCATTTCATTTAATGTTTGTGATACTTCGGGAAATACTGTTAATCGATCATATGCTTCCATACATTCATGAATATCCTTTAATGAATAATCAAATTCGTTTCGATCAAGTACATATTCAAGTGCGTCTTTTATGACTTTACTAAACGGTTTATATTGATCAACAAGCTGCCTTACGTGGGTATATTCAATAAGTTTGTGTCGCCAGGCTTTAGCTATTTTTTCACCGTTTCCTGGAAATAGTTTCTCACATTTTCCTTGAACACTATTTATATCAAATAAAGTCCCATATAAATCAAAGACAAGAGTTTTAATCATATCATCACTCCTTTTAGCTCCGTTCATTTTATTATATCCAAATGTATATAAAACAATCATATAAAATATATTGTTAGCAATATATTTGTGCACATATGCTAGGCAAACATGGATTTTACAATATAAAAATCACCCAATCCGAAAATGTCTTTACCGGATTGGGTGATTTATTTTGAGAAAGGACATGATGCCGCTTGCTCTATCATTATATTCACAGCAACTAACTGACTTGGAATCTTTATATCAATTAGAATTCTGTCTTACACGATTTAGTTGATTAAAAATTTCTCTGTTAAATAATCAGCTACACCGTTTTCTTCGTTTGTGCGTCTAGTCACTTCTTTACCTAATGCTTTAATATGATCTGGTGCATTTTTCATAACAATTGGATAATCCACATGCTCTAACATTTGTTTATCATTATCACTATCACCGATTGCATATGTTTGAACATCATGATCTATGCCTATATATTTTAAAGCAGCTTGAATAGCCGTTGCTTTGTTTACACCTGATGGCATCGTTTCTAGATTACATGGTGTTGAATGAGAAATTGAAATATTGAGTTCTTCTTGCATAGGTAATATTATTTCTTCCCATTTCTTAATTTCTGATTTATGTTTTTTGAAAAAGTAAAATTTTGAATAGGCATCTTCTGGTATTTCGTCTACCCATTCTAATTTTTCACTGATGGCTTCTTGTCGAGATTTCCATTCATTAATTTCTACATCGCCTGTTTTATCCGTTGTTATTTCTGATAATAGCAACGTTTTATCACGGTTTAAAGCAATTCTATCTTTATAATATGGGAACAATTCATAATATATTTGATGTTCTTCTGCTAGATCAACTAGTTTATGTACAGTTTCCATCGGTAACACATTTTTGAATATCTCTTGACCATTAATATAACCTACCGCACCATTTGATGATAAAATACCATCTACTTCAAAATTCTCAGGTACTAAATACGGAATCTCGTCATATGCTCGTCCCGTAGCTATAAATACTTTAATGCCTTTTTGTCGAACTTCTTGAATAACCTCATTTGTATGTTGAGATACTCTATTTTCTTCATTTAAAATGGTACCATCCATATCTAAAAACACTGCTTGCGTTGTCATGTTGAATCCTCCATATCATTTATCAATATCTATTATTTCATGTGCCTATTAGAAAGGCAATTTTTTAAATTCATATTACTTTTTAGACAATATCGGTCTATCATTCTTAAAGGTAACATCAACATTAATATTGAATAATTCACTCATATTTTTATCATTAACAACAGATTGTATATTTCCAGATTCAAACACTTCTCCATCTTTTAATAATAAGATTTTTTTAAATACAGGGAGTACTTCTTCTAAGTGATGCGTAACATATATCATTGTAGGTCCATTTTTATCTTGACCAATATTGCCGATTCTTTCTAACAAATCTTCTCTTGCCACGAAATCTAAGCCATTTGTAGGTTCATCGAGAATAAGCAGCCTAGGTTCAGACATTAATGCACGACCAATTAATACGCGTGTTTGTTCACCTTGTGATAAAGTCCCGAATCTACGATTAATATAATGTGTAATGCCTAATGTTTCACAAATCGCTTTTGCTTTTTCTTTAATTTGTTCACTAGGCTCTTCATATACACCTATAGAAGCAAAAGCTCCACTTATGACTGTCGTAAATGCATTGTCTTCTTGTCGCATTTTTTTAAATAAAGATTGAGAAACGTAACCAATTTGTTTTCTAATACCGTCAGCAGAATACCCTGGTTTGCCTTGTTTCATATCTAATATTTCAAATTCACCTGAAGAAGGTGCCGTATAAGCATTAATAATATCAAGTATTGTAGATTTACCAGCACCATTTAATCCATACAATACCCAATGTTCGCCATCATTTATTTCCCAAGAAATATCTTTTAATATGTATTTACCTTCACGTATCCAATTAATATTTTTCAAATCAAGAAGCATATTTGCATCCCCTTTATTAAACTATATTTACAATATTCACTTATTGTACATGAAAGTTTAGTTATATTAAAGTTGATTGGATGTGAAGGTAATATAAAACTATTATCACGCAGGATTTATTTCAAATCGTAAACCATCTGGTGAAGTCACAACTTTTGTTTCAACATTTGGCTGTTGTATCATAATATTCGCTAAGCCATAACTGTTGTCTGATTCTTCTCTCGGTTTATTTGATTGCCACGTGTTAATCGCAATATGATGATGATAATTTTTTGTAGACATAAATAAAGCATTCGGAAAGTTGCATACTACCGGATTTAAACTCAAAGTATTTAAATAAAATGATTTTGACGCATCTATATCATTTGTCTTTAAATGTAAGTGCCCAATTATAGCACCATGAGGCATGCCGTTCCATCCTTCAGCTGAAGCTTGTTCAATTAACGCCTCAGCATTTACTTCATGTGTATCCATCTGCACATTGCCATCGTTCCAGTTCCAATTACGTGAATCACGATCTCTGTATACTTCTATACCATTTCCTTCAGGATCATTTAAATATAAAGCTTCAGACACTATATGATCGCCAGCACCTAACGGAACATTTAATTTTGAAGCATGTATAAGAAAGTCAGCTAAATCCGCTGTTGTAGGCAATAATAGCGCAATGTGGAATAAACCCGCTTCTCTCATGCTAGGCTGTCTACCTTCCTTTAATAAATTTAAAGTAATCGTATGACCTGACTGACCAATTTCAAATACTGTTTGGTTTTCAGTCTTATTTATTACTGTTAATCCTATTATACTGTCATAAAAAACAGTCATTTTTTCTAAATCTTTCACATTTAATGTTATACCTTTAACTAATACTGCATCGCTACCGTGAAACATATATAGCACCTCTTTTTTATTTTCTATATCAATAACTTTAGTATACTTTATATACTATAAAAAGTATACTTATATGTCTAGCAATTAAAAAAATCCATAAACGCTCTACCATTTGGTAAATACGTCTATGGATAGTTCTCTTTATAATTCTAATTCTAGTCTCACCATATCTTTGCATTGTGTACCATTCTCAAAAAGTTGATTATCATCGGCAAAAGTTATCATTACTTCACCTTCAACATTTAATTTTGGGAAGTTTTCTTCCTTTTAATAAACCAAACAATAAATACAACAATGCCAATCGCTATAACGGCATACATAATATTGGAATAGACATCCATATAGTTAACGATTTGATGCCAATTATCGCCAACTTTAGCGCCCACGATAACTAAAACTAAATTCCAAATAAGCGTTCCTAAAGTTGTTAATAGTAAGAATAACCATTGATTCATACCGCTCATACCAGCTGGAACAGAAATCAAGCTTCTAATAAGTGGTATAAACCTACAGAAGAATACTGTCCATGGACCATACTTATCAAACCATGCATCAGCTTTTCTTACATCTTCCTTAGTTAATCTAAGATACTTACCCCACTTTTCGATAATTCTTTCGATTCTATCGACGTTAAGTATACGACCAATCCAATATAAAATAACTGCTCCAACAACTGAGCCAATAGTAGATGCAATAACCACTCCGATTATCGTCAGCTCTGATTTAGTCGTCATAAAGCCACCAAACGTCAAAATCACTTCAGACGGAATGGGTGGAAAAACATTTTCTAATAATATCAATAAGGCTATACCTACATAACCAAATTGTTCCATCACACTTGTAATCCAACTCTCCATTAATTTGCTCCTTTAAGTTGTTCTTTCTCTATAGATACCTTTTCAAGCTAAAAAGTAAACCTTTAAAAATAATGATATTTAAAACATAACGTTTAAATATCATTATATAATAAAACAATCATAAGAAGAGTCAGACTTAAGAATGAATATTTATAATTTCACTTTTTTTAATCTCAATGCGTTTGTTACAACACTAACTGAACTTAACGCCATAGCAGCACCTGCAACCCATGGAGCTAATAATCCTAATGCAGCTATTGGAATGCCAGCTGTATTATAACCAAATGCCCAGAATAAGTTTTGTTTTATATTTTTTATAGTAGCATGACTAATTTTAATTGCTTTTGGTATGAGCAACAAGTCTCCACCTAAAATGGTTACATCCGCCGCTTCAATTGCAACTTCTGTTCCTGTACCTATTGCAATACCTATATCTGCTATAGCCAATGCTGGTGCATCATTAACACCATCCCCAACCATCGCTACTTTTTTACCTAAGTTTTGTAATTCTTTTATTTTGTTTGCTTTTTCTTCTGGCAATACTTCTGATATTACGTGATGAATACCTACTTGGTTTGCGATCGCTTGTGCCGTTCTTTCATTATCACCGGTAAGCATTATCACTTCCATGCCTTCTTCATGCAACATTTTAATCGCTTCAGGTGCATGCTCTTTAATTGTATCTGCTACAGCCACGATACCTTTAAATGTGTTATCAATTGCAACTAGCATCGCTGTCTTACCTTCAGTTTCCAAATTAGATAAATCTTTCTCAAATATGTTTATATCAATACCGTGCTCTGACATCAATTTTCTATTACCTACTAAAATCTCTTTACCATTCACATGCGCTTTTATACCGTATCCTGGTATAGCATCGAAATCATCTACATTGTTAATTGTTATATCTTGTTCTGTTGCATATGCCACGATAGCTTCAGCTAATGGATGTTCTGATCCTTTTTCAGCACTGGCCAATAATTGTAAAGTTTCTGCATCTCCAGTATAGTCAGTCACTTCAGGTTTCCCTTTTGTAATGGTTCCAGTCTTATCCAAAACAATCGTATTTAGTGCATGTGTGCGTTCTAAATGTTCTCCACCTTTAAATAAAATACCACTTTCTGCTGCTTTTCCAGTTCCCACCATTATTGATGTAGGTGTAGCCAACCCTAGTGCACATGGACAAGCTATAACAAGAACGGCAATTGCTGCTACAAGTGCATTTTCAAATTGTCCTGCATCAATTAAAGTAATCCATATTACGAAAGTTAAAATAGCTATACCGACTACTATTGGAACAAAGTAACCTGATATAACATCTGCCAATCGTTGAATAGGTGCTTTAGATCCTTGTGCTTCTTCAACGATTTTAACGATTGATGCTAACGCTGTTTCTTTACCTACTTTAGTTGCTTTAATATTAATTAAGCCATTTTTATTAATCGTTGATCCTATAACTTCTTCGTTGATTGATTTTTCTACTGGTATAGATTCACCTGTTATCACAGACTCATCAATAGATGTTCTACCCTTTTCTATAACACCATCTACAGGTACCTTTTCACCAGGTTTAATATTTAATATATCTCCAACAACGACATCTTCTACGGGAATCATCACTTCTTCATGATTACGAATGACTCTCGCTTCTTTTGCTTGTAAGTTTAATAGTGAAGATAGCGCATTTGTCGTTTGACTTTTAGCACGTTTTTCTAAATATTTACCAAACAAGATTAGCGTAATTAAAACTGCACTTGTTTCAAAGTATAAATGCGGCATATACGCTGGATTAGCAATTGTTTTTATCGCTTCATATAAGCTATAAAAATATGCTGCACTTGTACCTAATGCAACAAGTACATCCATATTTGCGCCGCCATTTTTCAAGTTTTTATAAGCGCCAACATAAAATTGCCAACCTATTATAAACTGAACGGGTGTGGCTAAAGTAAATTGAAACCAAGGATTCATTAAAATTTGTGGTAAAGAAAGATTAAACAAATGAACAAACATTGTTAATATAAGTGGCAACGACAAAACACCTGAAACAATAAGCTTTATTTTCATCTGTTTAACTTCATTTTCTTTATATGACTTTTTATCTTTTGAATCATTTTGAGACTTAGCATCGTAGCCAATTTTTTTAATTTTATCAATAATTGATTTTTCATCAATCAATTCTGGATTATATTCAACATTTGCTTGTTCAGTAGTTAAGTTTACAGAAGCTTTTTCAACACCTTCTTGTCGATTTAATACTTTTTCTATTCGACTTGAACATGCGGCACATGTCATGCCATAAATATCTAAATCCACTTTTTCAGTTAGCACACCATATCCTAAATTTTCTATTTTTTTCTTAATATCGGATAAGTTTGTGTCATCATCATTGAATGTAATAGAAGCTTTCTCTGTAGATAAATTGACTTGAGCTTCCACACCATCCATTCTATTCAACACTTTTTCAATTCGACTTGAGCATGCCGCACATGTCATACCTGTCACGCCAACAGTTACTTGTTTAGAATCATTCATTTAATGAACCTCCTCACTTAGAAAATTGTTTAAGTACACTCATCAACTCATCTATCGTCTCATCACCTTCGCCATTTTGAATAGCATCTGTAACACAATGTTTAATATGGCGTTCCGTTACTGCAAACCCTACATTTTTTAAAGCAGATTGAACAGCACTAATCTGCACGAGAATATCAACACAATATCTATCTTCATCAACCATACTTTGTATACCTCTAACTTGCCCTTCAATACGTTTAAGTCGATTAATTACTTTATCTTTTTCCTCTTTCGTTCTTGGTGTTACTGTATGTTCATGTAAAGACTCACCCATAAACTCACGTCCTCTCTTTAATTAATACTATACCCCCCTACCGTATATTATTCAATTTAAATGCTCAAAACAAAAAAAGCCTAGGACATAAATGTCCTAAACTATAATGATTTTATAAAGTTTTTTTGCTATTTATCATGTGGACCTCGACTTGATAAATTCAACGGCTCTATTTATCATGTGGACCCTGACTTGATAAATTCAACGGCTCTATTTATCATGTGGACCCTGACTTGATAAATTCAACGGCTCTATTTATCATGTGGACCTTCACTTGATAAATTCAACGGCTCTATTTATCATGTGGGACTCGACTTGATAAATTCAACAGCTCTATTTATCATGTGGAGCCTGACTTGATAAATTCAATGGCTCTATTTATCATGTGGACCTCGACTTGATAAATTCAACGGCTCTATTTATCATATGGAGCCTGACTTGATAAATTCAATGGCTCTATTTATCATGTGGACCTCGACTTGATAAATTCAAAATAAAATTTAACATAGAATCAACTCCTAAATAAAATTTCATCTATTTTATAATATAATTTGTTAATATTCGGTATTTTTTTAGCGCTGACTCCTGCGGGGACAGCATGATTCGAAGACTACAGGCTGAGAACATGCCCGCGGAAAGCATGCGCATAAAAAATGCCGACAAAGTCTAAAAACTTTGTCGACACACTGAGTCTAGGACATAAATGTCCCAAACGCTTTATATATAAATTATTCTACAGTAACTGATTTAGCTAAGTTACGTGGTTTATCTACGTCACAACCTCTGTGTAATGCTGCGTAATAAGAAATAAGTTGTAATGTAACAACTGAAACAAGTGGAGATAACATTTCATGTACATGTGGTATAACATACGTATCATGATCGTGTTCTAAACCTTCCATTGAGATAATACATGGATGAGCGCCACGTGCTACTACTTCTTTAACGTTACCACGAATTGATAAGTTAACTTTTGCTTGTGTAGCTAAAGCAACAATTGGTGTACCTTCTTCAATTAAAGCAATCGTTCCGTGTTTCAATTCTCCACCAGCAAATCCTTCTGCTTGTATATAAGAGATTTCTTTAAGTTTTAATGCACCTTCAAGTCCAACATAGTAATCCAATGTACGTCCAATGAAGAATGCGTTACGAGTCGTTTCTAAAAAGTCTTTTGCAATTTGTTCCATTTTTGGTGCATCGTCAACAATTGCTGTAATTGCTGTCGTCACTTTTGCTAACTCAGGTATAATATCAACACCTGTTTCTTTATTATGTGCATTAGCCACTACTTGAGAAAGAATTGCTAATACTGCTATTTGAGCTGTATATGCTTTTGTAGAAGCAACAGCGATTTCTGGACCTGCATGTAAGATCAATGTATGATCCGCTTCACGTGATAGCGTAGAGCCTGGAACGTTCGTGATTGTTAATGCTTTATGTCCTAAACGTTTCGCTTCTACTAATACTGCACGGCTATCTGCTGTTTCACCTGATTGTGAAATAAAGATAAATAATGGTTTTTCAGATAATAAAGGCATGTTATAAACAAATTCAGATGCAACATGTACTTCTGTTGGCACGCCAGCCCATTTTTCAATAAACTCTTTACCTACTAAACCTGCATGATAACTTGTACCACAAGCAACGATATAAATTCTATCAGCTTGAGCTACATCGTCGATGATTGCTTTATCTATTTTAAGATTGCCATCTTCATCTTGGTAATTTTGAATAATGTTACGCATAACACCAGGTTGTTCATGAATTTCTTTTAACATGTAATGTTCATAAGTACCTTTTTCAACATCTGAAGCATCGATTTCAGCTTTATAGCTATCTCTTTCGATTACTTCACCATCTTGATTTTTAATGATTACTTCATCACGTTTAACAATTACAATTTCATTGTCTACTAATTCTTTGTAAGTATCTGTAACAGCTAACATCGCAATTGCATCTGAAGCAATAACGTTAAAGCCTTCTCCGATACCAACTAATAGAGGTGATTTATTTTTAGCTACATAAATTGTTTCTGCATCTTGTTCATCTAATAAACCAAGTGCATAAGAACCATGTAATAATGATAATACTTTATTGAAAGCTTCTTCAGTCGTCAAACCTTCATTAGAGAAGTGTCCGATCAATTCTACAATTACTTCAGTATCAGTATCTGATTTGAATGTGATACCTTCTAAATATTCACTTTTTAGTTGTTCATAATTTTCAATTACACCATTGTGTACTAGTGTAAAACGTCCAGATGTAGATTGGTGAGGGTGAGCATTTTCATAGTTTGGCACACCGTGTGTTGCCCAACGTGTATGTCCAATACCAATATTTCCATCGAAATCATCTGAAGCTGCTTTACGTAATTCAGCTATTCTACCTTTTGCTTTAAACACTTTAATTTCTTCTTCGTTTCTAACAGCAATACCTGCTGAATCATAACCTCTATATTCTAGTTTTTCTAAACCTTTAAGTAACAATTCTTTAGCATTTTCTGAACCTATATATCCTACTATTCCACACATAAACAAATTTCCTCCAATTTTAAATAAGCGGTTAGACATTCCAAAATATCGTCCAGTCGCTTTCAATACTTAATTTAATTTATGGCTATTTCAATGACTTTGGACATACAGTCACCTGTATGCTTTAAACATTGAACTTTCGAATGGGCCACATCCGGGATAGCATCCGCCGATAATTCGATAACTATCCTCCTCGTCAACAAAGACAACAACATTCATTCAACATGTATCTGAATATACACGCATCTACAGTCATGTATGATCTTTGTTCAGGCGCTATAAGTTTCCTTATTTTAACAAACCTCACATTCCTCCTTAAGTAAGCTTCCTTCATTCTACAATGAATTAGTAAGTAGTGCAATTATAATACGATATTTCATTTTAATATGTTACTTTCTAACACATTTTTAACTACATTTCCCATTCAGCCAGCTACTCACAATAAAATAAAGAGGCAGAGACAATTAACTTGTCCCCACCTCTATTACTATTATTCAATGCCCATTTCGTCTTTTACAACTTCTGCAATACTATTTACATATCTTTCAGCATCTTCTTCTGTTTTAGCTTCTACCATCACTCGAACTAATGGCTCAGTTCCTGAAGGTCTTACTAATATACGACCTTCACCATTCATTTCAACTTCCACTTTAGTAATGATTTCTGCAACTTTTGTATTTTCTTCTACGCCGTATTTGTCAGAAACTCTTACATTCACTAATCTTTGTGGATATTTTTTCATTTTGCTCGTTAAATCACTAAGACTTTTTCCAGATCTTTTAACGATGCTTGCTAAATGTGCACCCGTTAATAATCCATCACCAGTTGTATTATAATCCATAAGAACAATATGTCCAGACTGCTCGCCACCAAGACTATAAGAAGCTCGTCTCATTTCTTCAACAACATATCTGTCGCCTACTTTTGTTTTATTAGATTTAATACCTTCTTCTTCAAGTGCTTTATAAAAGCCTAAATTACTCATAACAGTAGAAACAACCATATTGTCTTTTAAGTCACCATTTTTAGCCATATCTTGAGCTAAAACGAACATAATTTGGTCTCCGTCAACGATTTGACCCTTTTCATCTACAGCAATAATTCTATCGCCATCTCCATCAAATGCTAAGCCTAAATCAGCACCATAATCTACTACAGCTTTAGCCAATTCTTCTGGATGTGTAGAACCGACATTCAAATTGATATTATATCCGTCAGGTTTACAACCAATCGTTTCACTATTTGCCTCTAAATCTCCAAATAAGTATGGTGCAAGTGAATATGTAGCACCATGCGCGCCATCTAACACAATTTTCAGTCCATCTAAATCTCCATCAACTGTAGATTTAATATAGCTTATATATTTTTGAGCACCTTCAAAATAATCAGAAGTATGATTTAATTGGTTCCCAGTTGGTCGTGGTAAGTTATCTTCTGTTGAATCTAATAGTTTTTCAATTTCTAATTCTTCTTCATCAGTTAACTTAAAGCCATCTGGTCCAAAGAATTTAATGCCATTGTCAGCAACAGGGTTATGAGAGGCACTGATCATTACACCAAGGTCAGCATCTACTTCTCTCGTTAAATATGCAACACCAGGAGTAGAAATAACACCTAATCTCATTACTTCTGCACCAATTGATGAAAGACCAGCAATTAAAGCTGATTCTAACATTTCTCCAGAAACACGTGTATCTCTACCTACTAATACCTTTGGATTCTCACTATTGTGTTTCTTTGATAATACATAACCCCCAAATCTACCTAATCTGAATGCGATTTCTGGCGTCAACTCAGAATTGGCTACACCTCTTACACCGTCAGTACCAAAATATTTGCCCATTATAATTCTCCTTTAATTCCATTAGTTTTTAGAAGTTTCAATTTTTGCTTCAACATCTTTAACATCTGCTTCATCCACACCATCAGGCAAGTCCAAACCAACTGTTTTAGTTGTATTTCCATCAACGTTAGAAACATCAACAGGTACATCTATTGATCCAATGCCATCAAGTACATTTCGTGAACCATATATTTTAACTTCAGTTTTATCTAAATTAATCTCATTTATAATAATACCTTTTGAGGTTGAACCCTTTGTAATGGGATTTAAACTCACTGTTTTACTAGATCTCGCTACTTTTATATTTACATTTACTGTATCTGGTCTAATTTGTACATCCAATTTATTTAAGTTACTATCAAGCACACTGATACCAGCTTTTTCAGTTGTATTGTCTGTTAATTGCTTGTTTTCATCCAACGTTGCTTTAACATAGGCAATTTTATTCAACTCTTCCTGGCCACCAGTAATCGTTACTTGCGATGGACTGATCGTTTCTCCAACTAATTCGTAACCTGAAGCAATTCTATTTTGATTGATTTCAGCTTCAATCGGATATTTTTTCGATACTTTTTCTTGTAATGTAACATTAGCACTTTTTGGAATAACTGTAGCTTTTAACTCATCACTTAAACCTTTAATTTTAAAGTTTTCTTTATATTGACCAACTGATTTATTTCGTAGATCCAATTCTACTTTAAAATTCAATAATTTCTCAGCTTGTAAAATTGTTGATTGAGGTCCTGAAACTTTTACATCTACAGTTTTAGGTGCACCAGACAAATATAATTCTTTCGTATTATATAACGTATCAACAGGTACATCCTCTATAGTATGCGCAGAATTTTTCAATGCATTTTCTGAAAACAAACTTCCGAATACATTATTAACAGATAAAAACATGAGTAATGCTAGTATTAAAGCTACAAAACGTAATCCCCATTTAGACTCTAGCATCTACTTCACATCCTTTCTGCTTTGAACAGAACCAAACCAATGCTCAACTAGTAATTCTCTAAATGCTTCACTTGATATTTCTTTTCTAAGTTTGCCGTTAATCGTTACAGAAATCGAACCCGTTTCTTCAGATACAACAACTGTAAATGCATCTGATACTTCTGATATTCCTACAGCTGCTCTATGTCTAGTACCTAAACTTTTAGAGATTTTCTGACTATCAGATAAAGGTAAATAACTTGCCGCTGTAGCAATTTTTTGTTCTTGGATGATCATTGCTCCATCATGTAATGGCGTATTAGGAATGAAAATATTAGTGAGTAACTCTTGAGAAATGTCAGCATTAATAGGTATACCTGTTTCTATGTAATCTTGCAGTCCTGTTTCTTTTTCAAACACAATTAATGCACCAATTCTTCTTTTAGCCATATATTGCACTGCTTTATCGACACTATCAGTTAACCTTTCTTGTTCTGCTGATGTCGTGACATTGACTCGTTTAAATAAACTTCCACGCCCTAATTGTTCTAAAGCTCTTCTGAACTCTGGTTGGAATATTACAATGATTGCTAAAAAACCCCACTGCAATACAAAATCAAATAGGACTGTAGTAGTTGTTAAATTTAAAAAATTACTTACTGTTCTACCTATTATGATGAAAAATATACCTTTTAATAATTGTATCGCTTTTGTACCTTTAACAACAGTTATAATCAAGTACAATACATACCATACAATAATTAAATCAAGTATACCTGTTATAACCTTTAAGGCACTTAATTCACCAAAAATATCAGGTAACTGCATAGTATCTCCTCCGTGTTTCATTTACCTAGTGCTTATTATAACAATTTTTTAGATATATTGTTAATTTAATTATATATAAAATAAAAAAAGTCTCTTCATTAGAGACTTCTTTATTTAAATATATTCTATAGACAATTGTCAATTACAATAATTTTTCACCGAAGAATGATCCCATCAAACCTATAGCTTGGTGTGCAGTCTTGTTATACTCATCAATAAGAGGATTAACTTCAACTAAATCAGCTGAAACAATCAAATTGGATTCATGTAGCATTTCCATTGCTAAATGACTTTCTCTATATGTTACACCTCCAGGGACAGTCGTTCCTGTACCAGGTGTTTCAACAGGATCTAAAGCATCTACATCAAGAGAAAGATGAATACCATCTGTTTTATCTTTCAAATAATCGATTGTTTCAGAAATGACTTTACTCATTCCAAGTTTATCGATATCTGCCATCGTGTATGTACGGATGCCTACTTCTTTAATATATTCCTTTTCCCCATCGTCTAAATCTCTCATCCCTATTAAGACAACATTCTCAGGTTTCACTTTATTTTTATATCCACCAATATTAGTCAGATTCTCGTCTCCATCACCTAATAACGCTCTTAAAGGCATACCGTGAATATTACCACTCGGAGAAGAATCTAATGTATTTAAATCACCATGAGCATCATACCAAATCACACCCAAATTTTCATAGTGTTTACTAATACCTGCAATTGAACCAATGGATAAAGAATGATCTCCGCCTAGAATGAGTGGGAAATTATTTTTACGCTTTGTTTCATTTACAGCTTCATATAAATTAGTAGAAAACTTAATAACTTCATCTAAATTTCTTAACCCTTTTTGTTCGTTTTTATATTTTTTCATGTCAATGGCTGGTGATTCGACATTACCTTTATCTATTACTTCATGACCTATATTTTCTATTCTTTCTATTAAACCTGCATATCTTAATGCGTCTGGCCCAAAATTAACGCCTAATTTACGCTGACCAAAAGCTGTTGGTGCACCTATAATCTCAATGCATTTTTTCATGAAATAAAATCCCCCTTATTTAGCATTACTATTACATTCTAGTATATGTAAGCACTTACATCAAGCTATACAAGGTTTTGTGGATATTATTAATATATTCCAAATATTTATGCGTATATGTATAAATATATGTATATTTTTCTTATAATAAAAAACAAAAAAAAGAGACGCTAGTATAAACTAGGTCTCTTACTTATGAGCCATAGAGGATTCGAACCTCTGACCCTCTGATTAAAAGTCAGATGCTCTACCAACTGAGCTAATGGCTCTAAAAAAATGGCTGGGCTAGCTGGATTCGAACCAGCGGGTGACGGAGTCAAAGTCCGTTGCCTTACCGCTTGGCTATAGCCCAATCATGGTGGAGGGAGGCAGATTCGAACTGCCGAACCCGAAGGAGCGGATTTACAGTCCGCCGCGTTTAGCCACTTCGCTATCCCTCCAGCTTATTTACTTGAAAATGGTGGAGAATGACGGGTTCGAACCGCCGACCCTCTGCTTGTAAGGCAGATGCTCTCCCAGCTGAGCTAATTCTCCATGAATAAAAAATGACCCCTACGGGATTCGAACCCGTGTTACCGCCGTGAAAGGGCGGTGTCTTAACCGCTTGACCAAGGGGCCATGGCTCCACAGGTAGGACTCGAACCTACGACCGATCGGTTAACAGCCGATAGCTCTACCACTGAGCTACTGTGGAATAATGAATATTTGCCCGGCAACGTCCTACTCTCGCGGAACGTAAGCCCAACTACCATCGGCGCTAAAGAGCTTAACTTCTGTGTTCGGCATGGGAACAGGTGTGACCTCTTTGCTATCGTCACCAGACAAATAAAAATTATATTAGAATGTATTGCACATTCAAAACTAGATAGTAAGCAGATTTTACGGCAAAAAACCGATTTAAAAATTTTGATTAAGTCTTCGATCGATTAGTATTCGTCAGCTACACACATTACTGCGCTTACACCCCGAACCTATTAACCTCATCATCTTTGAGGGATCTTATAACCGAAGTTGGGAAATCTCATCTTGAGGGGGGCTTCATGCTTAGATGCTTTCAGCACTTATCCCGTCCATACATAGCTACCCAGCTATGCCGCTGGCGCGACAACTGGTACACCAGAGGTATGTCCATCCCGGTCCTCTCGTACTAAGGACAGCTCCTCTCAAATTTCCTACGCCCACGACGGATAGGGACCGAACTGTCTCACGACGTTCTGAACCCAGCTCGCGTACCGCTTTAATGGGCGAACAGCCCAACCCTTGGGACCGACTACAGCCCCAGGATGCGATGAGCCGACATCGAGGTGCCAAACCTCCCCGTCGATGTGAACTCTTGGGGGAGATAAGCCTGTTATCCCCGGGGTAGCTTTTATCCGTTGAGCGATGGCCCTTCCATGCGGAACCACCGGATCACTAAGTCCGTCTTTCGACCCTGCTCGACTTGTAAGTCTCGCAGTCAAGCTCCCTTGTGCCTTTACACTCTGCGAATGATTTCCAACCATTCTGAGGGAACCTTTGAGCGCCTCCGTTACTCTTTAGGAGGCGACCGCCCCAGTCAAACTGCCCGCCTGACACTGTCTCCCACCATGATCAAATGGTGCGGGTTAGAAAGTCAACACAGCCAGGGTAGTATCCCACAAGCGCCTCCACGTAAGCTAGCGCTCACGCTTCTAAGGCTCCTACCTATCCTGTACAAGCTGTGCCAAATTTCAATATCAGGCTACAGTAAAGCTCCACGGGGTCTTTCCGTCCTGTCGCGGGTAACCTGCATCTTCACAGGTACTATGATTTCACCGAGTCTCTCGTTGAGACAGTGCCCAAATCGTTACGCCTTTCGTGCGGGTCGGAACTTACCCGACAAGGAATTTCGCTACCTTAGGACCGTTATAGTTACGGCCGCCGTTTACTGGGGCTTCGATTCGTAGCTTCGCAGAAGCTAACCACTCCTCTTAACCTTCCAGCACCGGGCAGGCGTCAGCCCCTATACATCACCTTACGGTTTAGCAGAGACCTGTGTTTTTGATAAACAGTCGCTTGGGCCTATTCACTGCGGCTCTTCAAGGCTTGCACCCTAAAAAGCACCCCTTCTCCCGAAGTTACGGGGTCATTTTGCCGAGTTCCTTAACGAGAGTTCGCTCGCTCACCTTAGAATTCTCATCTTGACTACCTGTGTCGGTTTGCGGTACGGGCACCTATTTTCTAACTAGAGGCTTTTCTTGGCAGTGTGAAATCAACGACTCGCCGGATACATGATCCAGCTCCCCATCACAACTCAACCTTACGAGTGCCGGATTTGCCTAACACTCAGTCTTGTTGCTTGGACGTGCACTCCAACAGCACGCTTCGCCTATCCTACTGCGTCCCCCCATCGTTCAAACAATCATAGGTGGTACAGGAATATCTACCTGTTATCCATCGCCTACGCCTATCGGCCTCGGCTTAGGTCCCGACTAACCCAGAGCGGACGAGCCTTCCTCTGGAAACCTTAGTCAATCGGTGGATGGGATTCTCACCCATCTTTCGCTACTCACACCGGCATTCTCACTTCTAAACATTCCACATGTCCTTACGATCATGCTTCGACACGTTTAGAACGCTCTCCTACCACTATCCTTACGGATAATCCACAGCTTCGGTAATATGTTTAGCCCCGGTACATTTTCGGCGCAGTGTCACTCGACTAGTGAGCTATTACGCACTCTTTAAATGATGGCTGCTTCTGAGCCAACATCCTAGTTGTCTGGGCAACGCCACATCCTTTTCCACTTAACATATATTTTGGGACCTTAGCTGGTGGTCTGGGCTGTTTCCCTTTCGACTATGGACCTTATCACCCATAGTCTAACTCCCAAGTTGAATTATTTGGCATTCGGAGTTTGTCTGAATTCGGTAACCCTAGAGGGGCCCCTCGTCCAAACAGTGCTCTACCTCCAATAATCACCACTTGAGGCTAGCCCTAAAGCTATTTCGGAGAGAACCAGCTATCTCCAAGTTCGATTGGAATTTCTCCGCTACCCACACCTCATCCGCTCACTTTTCAACGTAAGTCGGTTCGGTCCTCCATTCAGTGTTACCTGAACTTCAACCTGGACATGGGTAGATCACTTGGTTTCGGGTCTACGACCAGATACTCATTCGCCCTATTCAGACTCGCTTTCGCTACGGCTCCACATTTACTGCTTAACCTTGCATCAAATCGTAACTCGCCGGTTCATTCTACAAAAGGCACGCCATCACCCATTAACGGGCTCTGACTATTTGTAAGCACACGGTTTCAGGTTCTATTTCACTCCCCTTCCGGGGTGCTTTTCACCTTTCCCTCACGGTACTGGTTCACTATCGGTCACTAGAGAGTATTTAGCCTTGGGAGATGGTCCTCCCAGATTCCGACGGAATTTCACGTGTTCCGCCGTACTCAGGATCCACTCAGGAGAGAAATAACTTTCGACTACAGGACTTTTACCTTCTATGGTTGGCTTTTCCAAAGCCATTCGTCTAATTATTTCCTTTGTAACTCCGTGTTGAGTGTCCTACAACCCCAACAGGCAAGCCTGTTGGTTTGGGCTATTCCCGTTTCGCTCGCCGCTACTCAGGGAATCGAGTTTTCTTTCTCTTCCTCCGGGTACTAAGATGTTTCAGTTCTCCGGGTGTGCCTTCTCACATACTATGTATTCATATGTGGATAACATGACATAACTCATGCTGGGTTTCCCCATTCGGAAATCTCTGGATCAAAGCGTACTTACAGCTCCCCAAAGCATATCGTCGTTAGTAACGTCCTTCTTCGGCTTCTAGTGCCAAGGCATCCACCGTGCGCCCTTAATAACTTAATCTAATATTTCCTTATACATAAATGTTTAAGAAAATAACTGTTATTAATCTGTGATGTCGTCTAAAAAGACGACGCGCGATTATTAAGCTTGTTGAATTTCGTTAGAAATTCACTCGGTTTTTTGCTTGGTAAAATCTATTTGCTTACTTATCTAGTTTTCAATGTGCAATGATGAATGTTAAATAAACATTCAAAACTGAAT
This sequence comes from Mammaliicoccus vitulinus, assembly GCF_029024305.1. NCBI lineage: Bacteria > Bacillati > Bacillota > Bacilli > Caryophanales > Staphylococcaceae > Mammaliicoccus > Mammaliicoccus vitulinus. The sequence goes on along the minus strand of NZ_CP118974.1, from coordinate 460,689 downwards.
ACAATATGTCCACGTTAATTCCATGACCTAATGGTCATTCCGTAATATCCTTAGAAAGGAGGTGATCCAGCCGCACCTTCCGATACGGCTACCTTGTTACGACTTCACCCCAATCATCTGTCCCACCTTCGACGGCTAGCTCCTAATAAAAGGTTACTCCACCGGCTTCGGGTGTTACAAACTCTCGTGGTGTGACGGGCGGTGTGTACAAGACCCGGGAACGTATTCACCGTAGCATGCTGATCTACGATTACTAGCGATTCCAGCTTCATGTAGTCGAGTTGCAGACTACAATCCGAACTGAGAATAATTTTATGGGATTTGCTTGACCTCGCGGTTTCGCTGCCCTTTGTATTATCCATTGTAGCACGTGTGTAGCCCAAATCATAAGGGGCATGATGATTTGACGTCATCCCCACCTTCCTCCGGTTTGTCACCGGCAGTCAACCTAGAGTGCCCAACTTAATGATGGCAACTAAGCTTAAGGGTTGCGCTCGTTGCGGGACTTAACCCAACATCTCACGACACGAGCTGACGACAACCATGCACCACCTGTCACTTTGTCCCCCGAAGGGGAAAACTCTATCTCTAGAGCGATCAAAGGATGTCAAGATTTGGTAAGGTTCTTCGCGTTGCTTCGAATTAAACCACATGCTCCACCGCTTGTGCGGGTCCCCGTCAATTCCTTTGAGTTTCAACCTTGCGGTCGTACTCCCCAGGCGGAGTGCTTAATGCGTTAGCTGCAGCACTAAGGGGCGGAAACCCCCTAACACTTAGCACTCATCGTTTACGGCGTGGACTACCAGGGTATCTAATCCTGTTTGATCCCCACGCTTTCGCACATCAGCGTCAGTTACAGACCAGAGAGCCGCCTTCGCCACTGGTGTTCCTCCATATCTCTGCGCATTTCACCGCTACACATGGAATTCCACTCTCCTCTTCTGCACTCAAGTTCCCCAGTTTCCAATGACCTTCCACGGTTGAGCCGTGGACTTTCACATCAGACTTAAGAAACCGCCTACGCGCGCTTTACGCCCAATAATTCCGGATAACGCTTGCCACCTACGTATTACCGCGGCTGCTGGCACGTAGTTAGCCGTGGCTTTCTGGTTAGGTACCGTCAAGACTTGTTCAGTTACTAACAAATTTGTTCTTCCCTAACAACAGAGTTTTACGATCCTAAGACCTTCATCACTCACGCGGCGTTGCTCCGTCAGGCTTTCGCCCATTGCGGAAGATTCCCTACTGCTGCCTCCCGTAGGAGTCTGGACCGTGTCTCAGTTCCAGTGTGGCCGATCACCCTCTCAGGTCGGCTACGTATCGTCGCCTTGGTAAGCCATTACCTTACCAACTAGCTAATACGGCGCGGGTCCATCTATAAGTGACAGCCGAAGCCGTCTTTCACTATTGAACCATGCGGTTCAAAATATTATCAGGTATTAGCCCCGGTTTCCCGGAGTTATCCCAGTCTTATAGGTAGGTTACCCACGTGTTACTCACCCGTCCGCCGCTAACATCAGAGAAGCAAGCTTCTCATCTGTTCGCTCGACTTGCATGTATTAGGCACGCCGCCAGCGTTCATCCTGAGCCAGGATCAAACTCTCCATAATAGAAGTAAGCTTGATTAGCTCATCTTTGATTGGTTGAGCCAATCACTCTTTGAAGTACTTTCAGTACTCAATTATCGGAATTAAACGTTGACATATTGTCATTCAGTTTTCAATGTTCATTTGTTATTTGTCTAAACAATATTGTACTAAAAACAATGATTGTTTTCAACTTATTTCTTAACTGTTTTTTAACACGTTTATAAATATATAACATTTAAACCGTATTAACAAGAGTCAATTTTACACTTTTAACAAAAACTTTAAATTGTGTTCGTGTTGTTGTGCTGTCGTTTTCAGCGACCTATTTATAATATCAAGTGGTGTTCTAAAAGTCAACGATATTACCGAACTTTTTTACAAAAAATTAAAAAACACAAAATCCAGGTGTAATAAACCTTTAATCTTGTGTTTTTCATCATAAATCACTTACTTTTCATACCATTCTCTTTATTTAGTTTCTTTGTTTTTCTTTCTTCTAAAGACAGTGCATTAAATTTCGGCAATGTAATAAGTTGATATGCGTTACATAATAATAAGCCAAATATCGTTAAATAAATCCAACTTGTATCTTCCACTCTTAAAAATGGTATAAGTTCTACTGTTGTCATAACGATCATAAAGAACATAGATGGAATCCATAAATTCTTTTTAGATTGTTTGTTTTTAACATTGCTTGTAATAATCGCAAAAATAATCACGACTATCGGTAGCCAAATAAATGAAAGTATTTGATCAGTACCACCAAATCTTAAAAATCTAAAATAGACTAAATCAAATATCGCAAATATCGTAACGACAATTTGTACATGTGGCCATATCTTTCCAAATATACCTATACCTAACTGGTTTATAAACAAATAGATGAAATATGCTAATTGACTTATAGTAGCAACTAGCAATCCAACAACTACAAACCATACTGATGCTGCAATAAAATTACCAATATCTCCTGCAAATAAATACTTCGTCACTTTATCATAACCAAAGACCAAAGATGATATATATGTAACGACAACACCAATAAGCAATGTGTTTCTATAAAATTGAATTAAATATTTTAAGGTCACTAGCTTACCTCCGCACTACTCTTCCATTGTTATATTGATTATATTTTTAGCAATTTGACTATATACTTTACCTAAATCTTCATTCTCTTTATATATAGAAGGAGAAAAATTGTTTTCATCCCACTCTGGTTGACTTAAAGGAAGTTCTCCTAATAATGTTGTTTGAAGTTCTTGCGCTAGCTTCGCGCCTCCGCCTTTACCAAACACATACTCTTTATTACCTGTTTCTTTACTTTGGAAATAAGACATATTTTCAATAACACCAATGATAGAATGATCTGTATGTTTAGCCATTGCACCTGCTCGTGCTGCTACAAATGCTGCAGTTGGATGTGGCGTCGTAACAATAATCTCTTTACTAGAAGGTAACATTGTATGTACATCAAGTGCTACGTCACCTGTACCCGGAGGTAAATCAAGTATAAGATAATCTAATTCTCCCCATTTAACCTCTGTAAAGAAACTTGTGATCATTTTACCTAGCATAGGACCTCTCCATATAACTGGTGCATTCTCTTCTACAAAGAAAGCCATTGAAATAACTTTAACGCCTTCGCGTTCAACAGGTATAATTTGTTCACCTTCTACTTCAGGCTTTTCTTGGATACCCATCATATCTGGCACACTAAAACCATAAATATCAGCATCAACAAGTCCAACCTTTTTCCCTTGTCTTGCTAGAGATACTGCTAAATTGACTGCGACTGTTGATTTACCAACACCGCCTTTACCTGAAGCAATAGCTATAAATTCAACAGGATTATCTTTAGATAGTAATCCTTCTATAGTTTGTTCTTCCATAACTGCTTTAAATTTATCAAGTGCTTCTTCTGACAATTCATCAAATCTAATTCCAACCGTCTTAGCACCATTTTCTTTTAATAAATCAACAATCTCCATTTGTAAATCTAATTGAGGTTGACCGCCTAATTTAGCAATGGCAATCTTCACACTAATATGTTCTTTCTCTTCTTTAATGCTTACCTCAATAATACCGCCTGTTTCTTTAAGTGGTACATCTACAATCGGATCGTGTAATGCTCCCACAAGTTCTTTAACCTGTTCTACAGATAACAAAGCTATGACTCCCCTTCTTAAATGTTTATCTATCCATCTTTATCATTAGTGTAACAAAAAAATTATGATAATAGGTAGTTTAATGTTCAAAAAAAACCACCTGTTTAACAAGGTGGTTTCAGTGTGTCGACAAAGTCTTAAACTTTTCCGGCATTTTTTTATGCGCATGCTTTCCGCGGGCATGTTCTCAGCCTGTAGTCTTCGAATCATGCTGTTCCCGCAGGAGTCAGCGCTAAAAAATGCCAAATATTAAAAAATCATATTATAGAGTAGATGAAATTTTATTTAGGAGTTGATTCTATGTTAAATTTTATTTTGAATTTATCAAGTGAAGGTCCACATGATAAATAGCAAACAATCTTTATAATTTGTCCTTTACGATTTTGCAAAGTGCTGACGCCCGGGGGAATAGTATGCGTGAGAGACTACAGGCTCGAGCCATACCCCAGGCAAGCATGCACTTTCAAAATCGTAAGATTTTAAAATAAAAAAACTGCCAACAAGTTCACTTTAAGTGACTTTGTCGACAGTCTGAAACCACCTATTTAACGAGGTGGTTTTTGAAATCTTATTTTGAATGATTAGGTATTCTAGTATTGTGATGTTTATTTTCTGTTTTAATAAAGAATGAAAGTACCACACCAAAGAATACAATGATTGTTAATACTAAGAATGCGATGTTTATACCGTGTATCATTGCTTGTGATTGCAATATTTGTGCTTTATCGCCAGCACTAGCTGTTTCTAATTGCTCTTGGGACGGATTAAAGTTTTTAGCACCAATTGACATAATTGTTACTAATATTCCTGTACCGATTGAACCAGCAATTGTTCTTAATGTATTCATCATTGCTGTCCCATGCGATAAGACCTCATTCGGTATCGCATTTAAACCAGCTGTATTTACTGGCATCATAATCATTGAAACACCGAACATTCTAATTGTATAAACAACAATTAAATATACTAATGATGTGTCTGAGCTCAAGAATGCGAGCATCAATGTTGTGACTGTTATAATTGAGAAACCTATAATCGCTAGCCATTTCGCACCATATTTATCGAATAATCGACCTGTTACGAGCGACATTACACCTGTTATAATCGCACCCGGTAATAGTAGCAATCCTGATATTAGCGCTGTATAACCTCTTGCATCTTGCATATACATTGGCATCAATAATGATGGACCAATTAAAGATACCATTGAGAAGACACCAATAACCGTTGTTAACGCAAATGTTTTATATTTGAATACTCTTACATTTAACAATGGTGTCTCTAGTTTTAACTGTCTTAATACGAATACTACTAACGTAACAATACCGATAATGAGTGAAGCTATAACGATAGGTGACGAAAATCCTAGCGAACCGGCACTACTGAAACCGTATAATAACGACCCAAATCCTATTGTTGATAAAATAATAGATGGTACATCTAAATGTACATCTTTTGGTTTAGAAATGTTTGTTAAGTATTTCGCACCAAAAGCTAATGCTACAACTGAAAACGGAATAATTGAGTAGAATGGGCTTCTCCAACTAAAATTATCAACTAAATACCCTGATAATGTTGGACCTAATGCAGGTGCAAATGAAATAACTAAACCTGCCATACCCATCGCAAAACCACGTTTTTCTTTTGGGAATAAATTAAAGAGTACAAATTGCATAAGAGGCATCATAACACCTGCGCCCATAGCTTGTAGTACTCTTGCTAACATTAATATACTAAAATTAGGCGAAAGTGCTGCTACCAAAGTACCTATAGTAAATGATATCATCGCCATTAAATAAAGTGGTCTTGTATTAAATTTATCCATTAGAAAGGCAGTGGCTGGTATCATAACACCATTAACTAACATAAATCCTGTCATTAACCATTGTCCTTGGTTAGCATCAATTTTTAAATGTACCATGATTTCAGGTATCGCTGTATTTAATAAAGTTTGGTTTAAAATCGCAACAAAGGCACTCACTAACATCACAGCTACAACTAGATTTCTTTTACCTTTTGAAATGTCCTGAACATTCATGGTTTCAACTCCTTCCAAATATACCTTTGCTATTATGCACTATTTTATTTCGGAAATCAAAATAAATGTTTCATCTATTTAAATTTTTGCTATCTGGATAGAATATCTCAGTACATATATAGAGAATCGTAATAATAATTAAAATTACCCAAAACTCAATTTTGATTTGTGAATAATAAATATGGACTGTGAAATAAAACATAAATGTGCTAACAGTAATGGTTAATAAATGAAAGGTCATACCTTTAAAATACGGATTATCATTTAATTTATTTTTAAATCTGTCTAATAAAAATTCAATAGCCACTAAAGTAAAATAACCAAACAGTATATAACTACCGTAATAGAACAAGTTATCAATCATACTTTTGTTGTAATTAAATTCAGCCAAACCATAATAAATTAAAATTCTACTTAAACCGAACATACCAAATGAAAGTAACACAATGAAAACTGCACCAGACAATGTGAAAATACTTATAATAATCAATATGGACAATAATTGAAAAACATCAAAGCGCTTATTTTTCCTTTTCATACATTGTTACTCCCTTTAGATGAGTTTTCTTCGTTAAATACTTTTTGTTTCTTTAAAAATGATTGACCATGCAATCGTTAATGTTACAGCAACGAGCATCATATAAAGCATAATGTTTTGAATACCATAATTTAAAAAAGAAAGATCTAATACATATATTGAAGCTACAATTAACGATCCCGTTGTGCTTCCAATTGTTTTAAATAGTGTGTAAATCGACATCATTGATCCTAGTTGTTGTGATGGTGCTTCTTCTTGAACGACCACTACGTCTTTTGTATATACTGTTCCGAAAGATATACCCATGACAAATACTGCGAATGGGATAATTACAATCCATTCTACGCCAGTTAACATTGCGAAGCTGCCTACAAACATCGCTAAGAATGCAAGCATATAAATAAATTTTAGTTTTAATTTATCTAATCTACCTAATATGAATGTAATAAATAGCCAACCTACTGACATAGGGAATATCGTTAACCCACTTTGTAAAGGTGAAAAGCCTTGTTCATTCTGCAAATATATCGGCATAAAAATAGTATACCCCATCAACATCGTAGAATATATTAAGTCTGTAAATAGTACTAAGATTATTTTCCTGTTGAATGCTTCAATCGGAACGAATGGATTTTTGATACTTGTTTCTACTTTATATAAACTGAAAACAAGTGCAATTAATATGATGAAACAAATCATTCTTACTATAAAAGGTATGTGCTCAGCTACTATTAATAAGAAACTGGCTACTACACCATAAAATATTAATAATCCTTTATAATCTAATTTCGTTTTCTCAACTGTTTCTTGTTCAAAATTAAAATATTTAATGACAAGCCACATTGATATTAAAGCTATCGGAACATTTATATAGAATAGAAAGCTCCAATTTAAAGATTCTAATATTGCACCGCCTAGTAGTGGACCTACAATACTAGATATTCCCCAAACACTTCCAACTATCCCCATTACTTTATACCTTTGAGGTATAGGAAATGCTAGCTTTGGTATAACTTGTCCTAAAGTCATCATGACACCTGCACCAAGACCTTGCACAATTCTTGAGATGACAAGCAATGGGAAACTGTTGGTCATCTCACTCAATCCACAAAATACACTACCAATTATAAAAACTGATATACCAAATAACACGACCAATTTAATATTTATACGTTTTACTAATTCACCAACAATTGGTGTCATAAATACGACAGCAACTAAATAAACAGTAAAGATTAGCGCGACTTCTGTATCAATATTAAAATCTCTTTGCATTGTTGGTGTTGCTAATGACACGATAGAAGTTTCAATAGCACTCATAAACATTATAAGTACGAGCGCCAACACAATCCCTTTATTCTTACTCATAATTTACACTCTTTCATATACAATTTTTCCATTAACAATCGTTTTAGTTGCTTGAATATTCGCCAACTCTTTTGGATTAGTCTTAAATGGATCTTTATCTAACACTGTAAAATCCGCTTCATATCCAGATTTTATTTTTCCAGTTCGATCAGTTGTTTGTGCAATCTCACTTGCTTGCGTTGTATATAAACTGATTGCATCAAATATAGATAATGCTTCCTCAATAAAATATGCGCCGTCTTCACCATAAGATTGTCTGTTAACAGCTGCATGAACACCAAGCATAGGATTAGGTGTTTCTATTGGTGCATCTGATCCACCACCGATAATAATACCTAAGTCTAACATTGATTTAAATGGATATAAATATCTAGCTCTTTCATTTCCAACTTTCTCTTGAACCCATGGAAAATCACTCGTGATAAATTGAGGTTGCACATCGCATATTACAGGTAATTTAGAAACACGATTTAATAATGTTTCATTCAAAGTACTAATATGAATTAATCTATCTCTTAAACCTTTAGGTGCTGGGTATTTTTCAATAGCATCTAATACCATTTCACAAGCTTTATCACCAATCATATGAACGGCTATAGCACCATCATATTTTCTAGCTAGTTTAACTTTTTCATTTAACGCTTCTTGTGTATATATTGCCAATCCATAATTTTCTCCTGTTGGATCGTTTGAATACGGTTCTTTCATTAAGGCTGTGCTACCGCCAAAAGCACCATCGGCATAGAATTTCATAGCATCAGGTTCTAACCAGCCATCAACAAAGGTAGCTTGTTCATCCATCATTTGTTCATAAACACTAAAATGACGTAACAATCGTACTCTAAACGGTCTTTGATTGTTCTTATCTCCAACAACCGTTTTATAAGCATTCAATACATCTTTATAATCTTCGTAATAACCTAAGTCTTCTGTATGCGATCCAGTTATACCAAATTGATATAAATAATCAATAGCACGTTCTAAATGTTTAGTGAGTGATTGCTCATCTTCATTGGAAGCCAATTCTTCAAATGGTTCCATAGCAGTATCGTAAACCCACCCTGTTAATTGACCATCACGCTTTTCATACGATCCACCATCAGGATTTTCTACGTCATCTTGCATGTTTATCACTTCGAGCGCTTTCGAATTAACGATTGCTGCATGTCGACAAACTCGTTTAATAATCACTGGATGATCTTTACATAGCTCGTCTAAATCGCTTTTATCTAACCGAATACCATTTAATAAGTTTTCATCATATCCTTCAGCTACTAACCACTCACCTGCTTCGAGCGTTTTAGCTTTTTGCTTAATTTTTTCTTTAACGTTCTCTATATTTGTTTCACCGTTTAAAATAACAGAAGATAACCATACACCTGTGCCCATAACATGAATATGCGTTTCAACAAATCCTGGTAACATTGTACCCCCGTTTAAATCGATTACTTCAAAATCATTTTGATTAATCCCCTTCAGATCCTCTTGAGATAAAACTGCTTCTATAATTCCATTATCAACTATAACACCTGCATATGTATCTTCAGAATGATTCATTGTGTATACTGTTCCATTCTTAAATAACTTCTTCATCAGACCCATCTCCTCTTTAAAAATGACTTATGTTAATTTTACATATTTAAAAGCGAAAAAGACACCGATAAAATCGATGTCTTATACAATTAACTTAAAGCAATACGTGTTTGACTGCCGTAATTAATTCTTGTGTTCTATCTTCACCAAAATAATCACGATACCTTTCATCCGCTTCATACATATTTATGATTTCTAAATGTTTATCTTCTGTATAATTCGGCCAACTATAAGTAAGCCATTCTCTATGCAATTCTGTAACTTCTTCTTGTCTTTCTAATGTAGCACCTTGCTGCACAAGTTCATCTAATTGCTCTAATAATTTCTTTTCAATTTGATTTTTACCTTTAATTTCACTTTGACTCATATCTAAGAAATTATCATCGGCCTGGTCTATTTTGTGACCACTTCTATCTTTAACTGTCTCACTTTGTATCTCTTCGTTCTTATTTAACTGCTCACGGTGGAATGCTTCAAACTTTTTTTCATCTGACATGATTATATCCCCCTATTCATATCGATAACTTTCTTAATACTATTTATTTACCCGTTTTATAAAAATCTAACAAAAGAACGATCAACTAATGAATTTTTTCTTAGTTGATCGTTCTTATTCGCGCTATTTTAATCGTCTTTTTTCGCCTTTATTAATATGTTCATTGAACTTTTGGCTATTATTTCTTCGTTGATGTTTAACTAACATTATGATGATATAGACTAATATTAAACCGAATATCAGAGAAATGAACCCCATAAACTGTAACCCAGCTTGTTTGCCATCAGTAAATACAAAGTAATAAAAGAAATAACCTTGAATTAAAACAATAATAGTAAGCACGGTGTAATACAAACGATAGTTCATTTTTACCTCCTACATATAGTACATAATTGCTAGAAAATGAAATATTGAAGCAATAAGAATGAAGAAGTGCCAAATCATATGGAAGTACTTTTTATCTTTTTGAGCATAGAACCAAGCACCTATTGTATAACTAAGGCCACCAAATAGTATGAATAACATAAATATTAATGAAGTTTTGTTAATAATTGCTGGTAACATGAGCACACCCATCCAACCCATTATTAAATACATGGCCAAACTCAATTTATGATTTACATTTTTAGCTGTAGATTTATAAACAATGCCCCAAATGGTAATACCCCATTGTACAGCCATAATAAACCAACCTAGCCATCCGCCTACTAATGCTAAAGCAATTGGTGTATAAGTTCCGCAAATAGCTATATAAATCATACTATGATCAATAATTCTCATAATATATTTTTGAGGTGAAGATGAAGACATTGAATGATAAACTGCTGATGATAAAAACATAAGCATAATGCTAATAATATAAATTGATACACTTGTTGATTTAAGTGCGCCATCACTATTATAACTTTCTACTGCTGCATATGGTAAAAAGAATAAAAGTAAAAATGCTGGAATACCATGCGAAACAGCATTCCCTACTTCTTCTCCAAAAGAAAGAGGCATGATATCTTTAAATGCTTCTTTAACTTTCCCATTTTTTCTTTGTTGAGACGTCTCATTATTTATTTGTTCCATTCAAATACCTCTTTTATAAAAGTTGATTATTTTCTAAATCTTTTTGAGCTGTTTCTATACTATCTTGTCCTTCTTTATTCTTTAAAGGACTGAATTCTTTATTTCTATCTACTTGTAGTGTAGCAAATGTATTTGCATATTTAAAAATATCAAAGTAGAATAACTCAAACTTTAATGACTCAACTTCAACTACGCTGAAATCTTCATCTAATTGCTTAAGTTTTTTAATAGCTAAATGATAAGGTAACGGTTTAGACGCTGCCTCTATTAGAAAATCAAGTTTAAACACATGAATGCCTATATTAGCATTATCAAGTTTATTGACATCTTCAGGTGATAATTCAGAGTACTCGAGCACACGTTTTTTTCCTTCTAAAGATACTAGACGACCTACTTTTTCATCATCATAAGCTTTAATTGATTTAGTCGTAACATCACTATTCTGTTCAACAGTGTAACCGACAAATTCTGGGTCTAACACTTTAACTAAAGCATTATCAATATTATTCAAGAATAAATACTCAACACCATTATCTTTCATTTCTGATAATGAATTTGTTTTATCTAATGATTTAAACACACCACCGTTGCCGTTAGGTGTACGCATAATACGCTTATCAGTATCTAAAATCAACTTACCTTCAGTAGTTAAAGATACAATATGATCTTGCTTAAAAAAGTGAATATAATTCTTGTCATAATCGAAATAATTATGTTCTAAGAAAAATGATAGTGTATCTTTATGGTTAACGTCACTTGTCATAATATACCAATGAATCGGCGTGCCAACTTCATTCACTAAATCACGAAGTTGTTCCGCTTGTCTTTCAAATAAACTTTTATCATTAAAAGAAAAAGTACCTTTTGGACCTTTGTGTCCTAATCTTGTACCTTGTCCACCAGCCATTAATAAGACAGCAAACTTCCCATCTTTAATAGCTTTAAGACCTAGAGATCTATATGATTTCAACTCGTCTTGAGTAAACTGACTTTTAACATCAAAAGCAACTTGTTCTATATCATCTGCTATTTCAATTGGTTTTCTATTTTCATAAACATCTTTATATAAAGCTTCAATTTCATCTAAATCTAATCTGTTAACATCTGATACTAATTGTTCTTTTTCACTACGACTCATCACTTTACTATACTCTAAAAAGTGGTCTTTCCCATGTCTTTTTAACATCGTTTCATCTAGCATTATAATACCTCCGAATATTTGACTCATTATCATTATACGACTTTAGAATGATTTGTCTAAAAATATCACAAAATAATTATAAATAAAATGATTATTTTTAAATTATGTGGGTAAATATAGTAATGTGTTGATTCAAACACAAAATATTCCTATTATAATAGGCCAAGGAGGATTTTATTATGAGTTTAGGAGATAAGTTCAACGACGCGAAAGACAAAGCAGTTGATAAAGGTAAGGACCACGTAAACGAAAATAAAGACGAGTATACTGAAAAAGGTAAAGATTTCGCTAAAGATAAAGGCGAAGATTTAAAAGGTAAATTCGGAAAATAACATAATAAGTATTAAAGCTACATACACAGTTCGTGTATGTAGCTTTTTTTATATAAATAAACGATAAATGTCTTTCCACCATAATATAATCGTAACAATCGAAAAAGCTGAAGACAGACTTAAGTCCACTGCTCCACCTGTTTTAAATACAATAGGCAACTTTACAGATACATCTAATGGATAGAACAATTTAACACCTCTAGGCGTTAACATATCCAAAACGATATGAGATAACATGCCTAATAAAATAGAAACTAAATATGGTTCTGGTGCAGATATCGAATTCAATCCCCAATAGATTAAAAATAAAAATAATAAGGAATGTGTAAACGTTCGATGTCCAAAAATCAGTCTTATAATAAAACTAATTGGGAATAATTTCTTCCCGAGATTACTTTTGAAGTGGCAAATATCTGGTACTAAACTTGATACACCACATAAACTAATTATAGTAAAAGAAGTAAATACATCTTCTCCATAATATATACTTAATGATGACCCGATGAATATACCGCAAGCTAGATGTGTTTTTCCTGTCATATTAAATGATCCTCTTTTCAAAATCGTTTTTATTTATTTTATCACAAAATACCGAACAAGTATACGAACACTTTGTGACTTATGAGTGATATATATCACAAAATGATATTTCAAATGACAAATTTGTGAAAAGAATCACATAAGTGTTGATTTGTATATATACCCTGTTAAACTGTAAGTGTAAGTCATATTAAACATAACCCTATACCATTGTTGAAATAACCCCCTTATTTCACAACAAACAAGACTGTCTACAAAGTCACTAAAAGTGAACTAGTTGGCAGTCTTTTTTGTTAAGCCACAATTCAGTCTATGTGTTCAACGTTCTATTTGAATAAGTTGGATGACAATCTTAGACGTGAGAAACTACAGACTCGAGCCATAACCCAGGCAAGCATGCACTTTACATAATCACAAACATAAAAATCACCCAATCCGTTAGTTTCATTTTCGGATTGGGTGATTCATTTTGAGAAAAGGAATAAGGTTCTACCCTTTTTCTTTAACTTGCTTCTTTATTTATATTCTCTTGATTGCTGTTATTTTCATGAGTTGATTCACTTGTTCTATGTTGCTGCTGTTGGTTTTGCTCGTTGTTATTTGTTTCATCATAATGTTGATTGCTATCATTTGATGGATTTTGTTGTTTATGATCATCGACAGTATTAGACTCATTTGTTTGATAGTTTGAATTTTGATCTGACTGTTGATTACTATCTTGATTTTGTTGTTGATTATCTTTAGGTAACGTACAACCGTCATCTTTACATAAATAACCATCGTGACTTAAATTTTGCCAAGCTCGCGTAAACTCTAAAGTGCTTTCTACTTCATCACATTCTGCTTGAGAATTACCTTGGTTTAACAAACAATTTCTTGCAGTATTATATGTTTCAGTATCAAATTCTTCGGTTTCAGTATGTTTGCTCGGCTTTACGCCATTAACATTTTCTTCTACTGGAATTTCTTCTGTAGATTGTTGTTCTGTATGATCAACACTTTGTTTATTTTCAGTTGTATTTTTTTCTTCAGTTGTATTTTCACTACTTTTTTCTTTCGTTCTAACTTCCGTTGTATTTTCTTCTGTCGTTTTTGTTTCAGATGACTTTCCACCATTATTCGGTTCATTATTCTTAGAAGATTGATTGTCACATGCTACTAGAAATAATAAGCAAACTGTTAAGAGACCATATATCCATTTCATAGAATCACTCCTCGGCCTTTTTGCTTTATCTTTCTTTCTATTCATTTAAAGACACTTCTTTCTTATAAAATAATTAAGCATTTATTAAAACATATGAATATCATACATGATAAACTTATATTAGTAAAAACTATTGTAACATGTAGGAGGTATTTGTTATGTACAAAGATGTTAAAAAGGATGAGTGGACTGGAAGAACTGATAGCACGTCTTTAAGATCTGCATTTAGGTTCCATCAAATTGTTGAATCGATTAATATCGAAAAACAAGATATTCAGCCTAAGAAAGAATTTGAACACCAAATAAACATGGCGCTTATAGGCTTTGAATGTGATGAAGGTGTATCTAGAAACAACGGTAGAACGGGAGCTGTAGATGGTCCGAAACATTTTAGAAAGTCATTGAGTCCTTTACCGATTCATAATGAATATTTACATTTAACCGATTATGGTAATGTCATTTGCAACAAAACTAAAATGGAAGAAGCTCAAGAAGAACTCGGATATAAAATTTCAAAAATTTTATTATATAACCATTTTACAATCATTGTTGGTGGCGGTCATGAAGTGCTATACGGCCATTACCTTGGTGTAAGAAGAGCTAATAGAAATAAAAAAATCGGAATTATAAATATAGATGCTCATTTTGATATGAGAGATTATGATGAACAACCTTCTTCTGGAACGATGTTCAAACAAATTTTAGACCAAGATGATCAAGTTGGTTATTTTGTGTTAGGTATACAAAAAAACGGAAATACGAAAGCTCTGTTTGAAAGAGCCGATGAGTATGGCGTTCAATACATACGTGAAGATGAACTACGTAGTCATTTATCTATAGAAACGATAACTTCTATTAACTCATTTATTGAAGGATATGACGAGATTCTTATAACATTATGTACAGATTCAATAGATGTTAGTTATGCACCTGCTGTTAGTGCACCTTGTATTATGGGGTTACAACCTCAAATCGTACAAACAATTTTGCAGCTCGTTACAAACTCAAATAAAAGCTCAAGCATCAGTATAGCTGAATTATCACCACGATTTGATATTGATAATCGAACGTCGAGATTATTAGCAAACATCGCTTCAAATATCTATCACGATCAAGCAGAAGTAATTCAATCACAATGGGAGTCTTAATCAATGACAGAAACTAAAAAAGGCATTATATATGCTGCATTTGCATATATCATTTGGGGTGTCCTTCCAATTTATTGGAACCTCGTAAATGATATAGGACCTTTCGAAATACTCGCACATAGAATTATTTGGTCCACAGTATTTATGTTGTTATTACTATTATTAACTAAACAACTTTCCATGTTTAAGCATGCAACAGTTAAGTTATTCCAACATAAAAAAATGTTGTTCGCTATCATTGCAGCAGGTTATATCATTACAGTTAACTGGGGTACATTTATATGGGCAGTTAATAACCATCATGTACTTCAAGCAAGTCTTGGCTATTATATCAATCCTTTAATGAGTATCTTTCTAGCGTTTGTATTTTTAGGAGAACGTTTCTCAAAAGCACAATGGATAGCCATTTTATTAGCATTTATCGGCGTGGTTTATATGACGTTTCAAGTTGGAGAATTTCCATACGTATCCATCATTCTAGCAACATCGTTTGCATTGTATGGATTAATTAAAAAAGTTGTAGACATTGATGCATTTAGTAGCATAACAATAGAATGTATTGTCACAATGCCAGCAGCATTGCTTTATATATTTTACTTATCGCAAACTGATGCCATTACATTTGGTATGAATGTTTCAAGCGGATGGTTATTACTATCAGGAGCAGTAACAGCTATACCACTTATTTTATTTAGTGCTGGTGCAAGAAAAATACCACTTTCACTAACAGGATTCATACAATATATCGGGCCAACTATCATGTTCTTTATAGGTATTTTCTTATTAAATGAACACTTTGATATCGATCAATTGATCACATTCATATTTATTTGGGCAGGTATAATCCTTTATAGCTACACTAAATATGTAGAAATCAGTCGTAACCGCAAAAAATTAATAAAAGATATATAGAAATTTAAAAGAGGCACTTCGTAATGAAGTGCCTCTCAGACTGTCAAAAAAGTCACTTAAAGTGAACTTGTTGGCGGTTTTTTATTTTAAAATCTTACGATTTTGAAAGTGCATGCTTGCCTAGGGGTATGGCTCGAGCCTGTAGTCTCTCACTCATACTATTCCCCCGGGCGTCAGCACTTTGCAAAATCGTGGGGGAATAATATAAAGATTTATTGCTATTTATCATGTGGAGTCTGACTTGATAAATTCAAAGGCTCTATTTATCATGTGAAGCCTGACTTGATAAATTCAAAGGCTCTATTTATCATGTGAAGCCTGACTTGATAAATTCAACGTCCCTATTTATCATGTGAAGCCTGACTTGATAAATTCAATGGCTCTATTTATCATGTGGACCTTCACTTGATAAATTCATCGGCTCTATTTATCATGTGGATCTTCACTTGATAAATTCAAAATAAAATTTCATCTATATTATAATATGATTTGTTAATATTCGGTATTTTTTAGCGCTGACTCCTGCGGGAACAGCATGATTCGAAGACTACAGGCTGAGACATGCCCGCGGAAAGCATGCGCATAAAAAAATGCCGGCAAAGTTTAAGACTTCGTCGACACATTGAGAGGCGCTTCGTAATGAAGTGCCTCTTTTATTCATTAAAATATTTCGCCACATGTTGTAGCAAGTAATGCTTTTATTGTGTGCATTCTGTTCTCAGCTTGTTGGAATACTTTTGAATATTCTGATCTGAAAACATCATCTGTTACTTCCATACAAGGTACACCAAATTTTTCGAAACAAAGTGCGCCCATTTCTGTATTCAAATCATGAATAGCCGGCAAGCAATGTAAAAATAAAGTGTCATTTTTACCTGTTAAATTGATGAGGTGTTGATTCACTTGATAATCTTTTAATAGTTCGAAACGTTCTTCAAGTTGATCTTCTTCACCCATCGAGCACCAAACATCCGTGTAAATAACGTCACTACCATAAATACCTTCTTGAATATCGCTTGTAATTAACACTTCACTTTGTGATTTTTCACTAAGTGATTTAGCCATTTCTTGAATTTCTGAACTAGGATGTAGCTCTTCCGGTGCGACAATATGTATATTCACACCAAGTATCGCGCTTGTTACAAGCAACGAATTCGCTACGTTATTGCGACCATCACCTATAAATGTAAGTGTCTTTCCTTCATAAGTGCCAAAATATTCTTTAATCGTTAAAAAGTCAGCTAGCATTTGCGTTGGATGCCACTCATTTGTTAAGCCATTCCATACTGGTACATTTGAAAACTTAGCCAAGTCTTCTACTGTCTTTTGTTCATATCCTCTAAAAGCTATTCCATCAAACATTGAACCTAATACAATCGCTGTATCTTCAACAGATTCTTTCTTGCCTAATTGTAAATCTTCTTTACCAAGATACGACACACTTGCACCCATTTTAGTAGCAGCTACTGTAAAAGCTGAACGTGTTCTCGTAGAATTTTTTTCAAATAATAAAGCAATATGTTTCCCGTTTAAGTAACGATGTGGGATCTGATGCTTTTCTTTGAATTTTAGTTCTATTGCTAAATCAATAAGTGTTTCTAACTCTTCTTTAGAAAAATCAACTTCTTTTAAAAAACTCATCTTATTTAATTCCTTTAACATAGATAATTCCGTCCCAATGAAACCAGCTCCTTATTTATTTATAAAGATAATATTACAACATAGAATCTCATTTGTAAATAGTTATTCAATATATTGCATAAAAATACTAATACTGATTAGTATGACATATTAAACAAAAAAGATAACACAATTTCCTTGTTATCTATTGAAAACGGATACATTATACGTTATGATGTAGTCATCAAACAAAAGGATGTGTTTAGATATGGCAATGAGAGTATCAAAAGACAATAATCAAGTTCATATTCAATGGAGAGTCGCTGACATTACAATTCCAAATAATGAGATTAAAGACATTAAGGAAGATCAGGATATTCACGCTTTGTCTAATGAAGATCAGGATCATATCGTAAGAATTGGTTCAACTTTTGGTAAAACAAATCGTGTCATTATTGAAACAAATGAGAAAGAATACATTATTTATACACATGCTGATAAGAAAATTTATAACGAACTCACGAAAGCGTAAGTTTGAACTTTATAGCATTTAAAATAAACACCGCGAAGTCGTTTAATGATGACTTCGCGGTGTTATTTTTGGCTTATATCATATTAAATATTATGATACATTTTCAATGCATGCTAACATATAGAAGAGGAGTGATGTTAATTATGTTAAGAGAATTAAATGGCTTAAATGCTGTTATTACAGGTGGTTCTAAAGGTATAGGTAAATCTATAGCTATTGCCTTAGCACGTGAAGGGGTAAACGTTTCAATAGCGAGTAGAAATGTCGAAACTTTGAAAGCAACTGCCGATGAATTAAAACAATTTGATGTGAAAGTTTTTTATAAAGAAACAAACATTGCACATCAATTAGATGTCCAACGCTTCATTGAAGATTCTTATCATGCACTCGGTTCAATAGATATCATCATTAATAATGCTGGTATTATGAAAAATAATTCATTTTTAGAAGTAAGTGAATCTGAATTTGATCAATTATTTGAAACGAATGTTAAAGGCATTTACTACGTATTACAAGAAGCATTACCTTACTTAGTAAAACAAAAAAGTGGCGATGTTATAAATATTGCTTCTATGTCAGGCTTAAAAGCAAATGCAACAAGCAGTATCTATTCTGCCACTAAATATGCAGTAATTGGAATGACTGAAGGTATTATGCAAGAAATGAGAAAGCATAATATTCGCGTATCTTATTTAACACCATCAGCTGTATTAACTGATTTAATTGGTGAAACACAATTAAAAGAAGATACAATGACGCATCCTGAAGACGTTGCAGATGTCGTAATAGCACAGCTTAAATTACAGCCAAGAACATTTATGAAAACAGCACAAATTTGGGCGACTAACCCAACACCAAAAGAATAGGAGAGATTATTATGTATGTAGTAACAAATAGAATTAAAATGAAAAAAGGCTTTGCAGAAAAATTAGCACCAATGTTTACTAAAGGTGGCGCTTTACAAGAGATGAAAGGTTTCATCAAAGTAGAAACTTGGAATATGCAAGATATAGAAGAGCATGACGAATTACATGTAAACATGTGGTGGGAAGCATTAGAAGATTTCGAAGTTTGGAAAAATAGTGATGCTTTCAAACAAGCACATAACCATGATGGCGATTCAAATAAAGACAAAGGTGAATCACCAATGTTAGGATCAGAAATTGCGATAGCAAAAGTAGAAACAACAATTGAACCTAAATAGGGAAAAGCTTTTGTAAATAATATTTCTATCAAGCATGCACTATAAAAATAAGCATATCACGCTATTCACTGAAAAATATCAGTAGCGTGATATGCTTATTTATTTTGAGTTGAGCATGATGTCTCAACTTCTTTATTCATTAAAAGAATATGTGAGCTAGTATAACAATTATCGGAAGTGCAATTATCGTACGAATGATATAAATCATAAAGAGTTTTCCTAGGCTTACTGGTATTTTCGAACCTAGTATTACCCCTCCTACTTCTGATAAGTAAATTAATTGCGAAATACTTAAAGCACCTACAATAAATCTCGTCATATCACTCGGTACATCACTGATTAATAAAGATGGTAAAAACATATCTGCAAAACCAATCAATAACGTTTCAGATGCTTCTTTAGCATAAGGAATTTGCATTAATTCAAGTAATGGTACAAATGGCGCTCCAAGAATACTGAATGTTGGTGTGTACTCTGCAACAATTGTTGCTATTGTACCTATTGTCATTACGACTGGCAATACTGCTAACCACATATCCAAAATAGTCTTAATACCATTTATAAAAAATTGTTTAACCCCTGGTGATTTAACAGCTTTTTCTGTAGCTTGTTCAAACCCCCATGTAATTGGGTTATGTGTTTTAGGTATTTTCTCGTTTAATTGCTCAGTACTTCCGTTAGAGTATTGATCCGGAATTTGCTTCAATGGCCAAACTCTAGGCATTATAAATGCTGCAACAACACAAGATATAATAACTGATAAGTAAAACTTGAAGAAATAATCCATTAAACCAATTGTTTGAGCAATAACAATTGCGAATGTGATAGAAACAACTGAGAAAGTTGTTGCTATTACAGTAGCTTCTCTTCTCGTATAAAAACCTTGTTCATATTGTTGACTTGTAATCATAACTCCAACTGTTCCGTCACCAATAAATGAAGCGAGATTATCAACTGTAGACCTTCCCGGCAATTTAAACACTGGTCTCATTACAGGTGCAAACATAGGCCCTAAAAATTCTAGTAAACCGAAGTCCATTAACAACGGAAGGAATAAACCTGCAAAGAAAAATACAGCTAATAAAGTTGGTAATAAATCATTATAAACCATTAAACCTGTGTTTTCGTTTATTACAACACCTGGTCCAAAGTCAAAGTATATAAAAACAGCAAATATGGCACCTATTATACGTACAACTACCCAAATCCAATTCACATTGAACAACTCATTAGTTATCGTTCTTTTAGTAGAACTACTAAAAGCTGTAGAATAAATTAATGACATAACTGCAGAGACACAAATTAAAAGCATAATGATTAACCCTGCATAATCTCCTATCCAATCTAGAGCAGTATTTGCTAAAAATGCAACAGGTAAACTAGTTTCTGGATTGCCTTTATCATCTGTTACTGTTATTGGGATTAAAAAGAGATATATCCCTAATAATGATAATATTATAAATTTTAATCTTCCCACTAAAACACTTGATTGTTTCATACTTTCTCTCCTTTTCGCAAGACTAACTATACACAATAACAAATAAATATTCAATACTATTCATCTCTAATCTTATTATATATTTTTATGTAAGCGCTGTCATTTATTTTTGTAAAATAAAAAATAATAAAAGATAATAATATGTCCTAAAATTCATTATAAGTTATTAACTGAATTTTTAAATATTCAATTAATTGAATATTATCCGTATGATAAATTGATTGTTCACCCTTTTTTGATTCATTCTATACATAAAATATGAACTCATTTTACGATTGTTCGGGTATTAAATTTTGTCTGTATTTTTATAAATCACACTGTTATAATCATGTTTATATGTCAAAAAGAAGGAGTAATACGATGTCGAAAGCACGATTAATCACATTTATGTTAAGTGTATTTGTTGTAGGAATGGTTGAATTGATGATTGCAGGTATCCTTACTTTAATGAGTAAAGATTTAAATGTATCTGAAGCAATAGTTGGCCAACTCGTAACAGTTTATGCATTAACGTTCGCAATTAGCGGCCCAATACTTGTTAAAATAACTAAGAACGTATCTCCAAAGACTGTTTTATTAATAAGCATGGCTATATTCATAATAGGAAATTGCATAATTGCTTTTTCACCTAATTTCACTATATTAGTTATAGGTAGAATATTATCTTCAGCAGCAGCAGCCATAATTGTTGTTAAAATATTATCGTTAACAGTCGTATATTCTAGCCCAAGTGAACGCGGTAAAATGATAGGCCTCGTTTACACTGGTTTCAGTGCGGCCAATGTATTAGGCGTGCCACTAGGTACAAAAATTGGTGACCTAGTAGGATGGAGAATGTCATTTATCTTTATATCTCTTGTAGGTGTTGTTGCACTTATTATGATCACGTTTAATGTAGCAAGCAATAAAATAGATACTGTTGAATCATCACAACAAAACCAAGGATATAAAATCATTGATAAACTTGAAATTATAAAATATTTAAGTATTACCTTCCTTATCCTTGCAGCTAATTATGTTGTTGTCACTTATATCAGTCCATTGTTATCCATTTATGGTTATGATTTAAATATTGTATCAATCGTATTACTCGTTGCAGGTATCGGAGCAATAATTGGTACATCACTCGGTGGATATATAACAGACACATTAGGAAGTAAAAAATGGTTATTAATATCATTAAGTACTTATACATTATTAATGGTAATATTCGAATCATTTTTACCTATATTATTCATTACGTTAATAGGTGTATTCGCATGGAACATCGTTCAATGGGGATCGAATCCACCTATTCAAATTGGTATTATCTCTCAAATTGAAGGAGATACTAGTGCAGCGATGAGTTGGAACATGTCCAGCTTAAATGCAGGTATAGGCGCAGGTTCACTATTAGGAGGCATTTTCGTTTCTTACTTTAATGTCGTTTCAAGTTTATATGTAGCAGCTGCATTAAGCTTTGTCGCATTTTTAATATGCTTAACTTTAAAAAAACAACCTAAAACTCAACAAGCAGCATAAAAAAAGCGACCGAAAAATTAATTTCGGTCGCTTTTTGCATTTAATATTATCGTAATTCTTTACCACTTTGTGATTGTTCTTCTTCATTTGATGAAGCATTTTTTTGTTCGTATTCTTTCTTGCTCATAACATCATCAACATGCATATTAACTTCAACAACTTCAAGTCCAGTCATATGTTTAACTTGTTCTTTTACTAAGTCTGAAACTTTTTTGAAGATTTTAGGAGCTGACTCACCATATTCTAAAATAACTTTTAAATCTACAGCTGCTTGTTTTTCTCCAACTTCAACAGTTACACCTTGAGTCACGCTATTTCCAGATGTGAAACGGCCAGTTAAGTTTGAAGCAAAGCCGCCTTTCATATCTAAAATACCTCTAACTTCTCGAGCAGCAATTCCAGCAATTTTTTCTATTACTTCATCTGAGAAAGATAATGTATTTGAAAATTGTGGTTCTTGAGCTTGTTGTTGTTGAGCTTCACGCTCTTGTTCATTTACACCAGTTTGTTCATTGTAATTACTTTTCACTTTGTTGTTGTCTACGTTTGCCATAATAAATTCTCTCCCTTAGTTTATAATTTGTTTTAATTTTTATTTATATGATTAGCAGTCTAACTAATTCTGTTCAGGAAATTCAAAAACTGCTGAGTACAGTCTTTAATATACCCCAGCCCCACACCTATTAAACATAGGACAAGAATTAAAATCGTTTTCCAAAAACCAATTGTTAAAAATAAAACTGCTAAAATTAACATCGCTATAAAACCAACAATTCTCCATTTATATTCTTTAATAAAATTAATGAATTGATTCGGATCTTGATTTTCGTTTGGCATAATCGGAACCTCCTATCCTTAAGTCTTATAATACTCTTGTATCACTTGTTTTTTGATCTCTAACATTAATCTCAATATTTTTTACAGGTATTTCAGAGAAATGTTCGACATTTTCTTTAATATCCGATTTGATACGATCAGTTAAAGTTTGAACACCACTTGTCTCTGAAACAACAAAGAAATCAGCTTTAATTGTTGCATAAGAATTCTTTTTCTTATTGTACAATTTAGCAATAACATTTGGTTGACGAACTTCATCGTATTTTTGAATTGTTCGATAAACACATTTTTCAACAGAATTTCTAGTTATATAAATGTGACCATCCTCATAGTCACGATGTAAGCCTGGTTTTTTATGTGTCGGTTTAAATGTTGCAAAGAACATTAATAAACCAAAGAATATTAGTACGCCCGCACAAGCAATCAACGTAGGTTCAAACCAACTATATTTTAATAATTGTTGTTGATAGCTCTTAATTTGGCTAATATCTAAATACATAAAAAGAAGCGTGCCTACAACTACTATTATGAATAAGCCTAGGAAAAAATTCTTTAATCTTCTCACTGGCAACTGCACCTCCTATGTAAAGTTCTATTACTACTCATAGTTATACCCCTAAAATGATTTTAAAAACAAAAATTTTATATTTAATTTATACTTTTTGGTAAAATTTTAATAAACTCGGCAAGTTGATTATATCCAATTTCCTTATAAATCTTATTAGAAGTTGGATTATTTAAATCTGTATATAATGTAGTATACTCAAAATCATTTAATAATCTTTGCGTTATTAACGCAACATTTCGACCAGCATATCCATTTTTTCTATACTTCCGAGGTGTATAAACCATTCCTACATGTGCAAAATAGCGACCTACTTTAGCATATTTCACAAAAGATACAGGCACTCCATCTTTTATAAAAAATTGACCCGCTTCATCCTCAATCCATTGTTGAATCAATTTTTCTTCTTGTTCATCTGTCATATGTTTTAGTTCATCTTCTAAGTTCATATCAATCATACTTTTTCTATACCATTCTTTTATTAAATCATAGTCTTCATGAGATAAAACTTTCGTTTCACCTTGTACAGTTTGAAAATCTTTATTCACTTCATGACAAACATATACACCTTCTCTACTTTTTTCTTGCCAAGTATTATAAATATTATTTGCGATATGTATAGTTGAGGTCTTATCACCAGCAATGCCAAATTGTATATGATATTTATGAATTAATTCTTTTACTACTAAAGAAGTTATATCATCATTTATTGTTAATCGTACAATTTGTATAGGGTATGGTGGCGTATGGACGAGAAGTGCAACAACCTTTTCATCTCTATATAGAACTGATACTGAATAATCATCATACTTTCCTTCATTAATAAAATATATAAGACGTTCCACTAAATTGTATTTACCTTGCTGTTTCTTAAGTGAATCAGTGACTTCATTCGGTATATTTAAATTTTCATATGATTTCCATTCCATTATTAATCACCCATTCTCTCATTATATTTATGCAACAATATCGTAAATATACACTATGTAATTGTATTAAATCAATATTAAATTACTTTTTAATTACTAAAAACATTATTAATTAAAGAAAAAGCTGAAATCATCAAATGACGATTTCAGCTTTTATTTATATATGCGTTGATTTTTGCATTAAGTATAAGAAATATGGTGCTCCGACTATTGCAACGATGATTCCTGCTGGTAAGCCGTTTGGTTCTAATACAATTTTACCAATTGTATCTGCTACTACTAACAATATAGCACCGTTTAATACTGCGATTGGCAAGTATAATTGATGTCTCGGCCCTACTATACTTCTTGCAATATGTGGCCCCATTAAACCTACGAAACCAACTCCTCCTGCTACTGACACAGCTGCTGATGATAACACGACAGCTAAAAATACGAGAAGGATTCTTTCTCTATTATTATTTATACCGAACGCTACTGAAACTTGTTCGTTTGTACTTAATACATTTAGTACATTTGCTTTATAGAATAGGAATGGCATAACGATGGCTAACCATGGAACAAATGCAAACACGAACGGCCATTCGTCTCCCCATATATTACCTGCAAACCATCTTGCTACAAATTCCATTTGATCTTGGTCAAATGTAGACATAATGGTAATAGATGCACCACTTAATGCTGTTGATAATCCTACGCCGATAAGGACCATTCTAACTGGGTTAATGCCTTCACCTTTTTTATGGCTAAAGGCAAAAATAACCATTGCTGTAGCTAACCCACCTAGCATACTCACAAGTGGTAATACATATACAAAGTCTCCTGCTTTAATCGTTCCGACAACTAGGAACAATGTAATCATAAAGCCGCTTCCCGCATTAATACCTAATATGCCAGGTTCAGCTAATGGATTCTTCGTAATACTTTGGAGTATTGCACCACTCAATGCCAAACTTGCTCCTGCCAATATTGTAATAATCATTCTCGGCATCCTGAATTCAAACAATATCATTGTATCAAGTTCGTTACCTTGACCAAATATCGTTTTGAAAAATTGGACAAATGTCATGTTAAATTCACCGGTTGTCATGGCAAATCCCATTGAAGCAATCAGTACGACTACTAATATGATAAACGTAATACGTTGTTTTCTAATAATTTTAGGATGTATCATAATATTTTACCGTCCCTTCTCACAAGATAAAGGAAGAACGGTACACCAATAATTGAAATAACGGCTCCAATTGGTGCTTCTCCTAACATTCGCGCTATCATATCTGCAAATAGAAGGATAAATCCGCCTAACAAAGCAGATAAAGGTATCACACGTTTATAATCTGTACCTACCATGAATCTAACGATATGAGGAACCATCAAACCTACAAATGCGATTTGTCCGACAATCGACACGGCAATACCTGCTAAGAACATTGTAGCAACTAAACTCGTATATCTAACGACTGTACTGTTTTGGCCTAGTCCTTTAGATAATGTGTCACCTAAGCTCAGAATCGTAAGTTGTCTACTCATAATGATAAGTACGATTAAAATAACGATAACGATTGGCGTTGATATCATAAGTTGTTTCCAAGTTGTACCACTTACGCCACCAACACTCCAGAATGTTAAAGTTTGATTCAATCTAAATATTAACGCAATTCCTTCACTTGCAGCAGTCAATAGTGCTGAAACAGCTGCACCCGCAAGCACAAGTCTCATAGGACTAAATCCACCGCGTTTAGAAGACCCAACACTCATAACGAGTATGCCACCAATTCCTGCCCCAATAAACCCAGCAAGCATTAGTGTGAAATACCCTGCACTTGGTATTACTGCTAATGTCAGTGCAAGCATCATACTCGCGCCTGCATTTAATCCTAACAATCCAGGATCAGCTAAACCATTTCGTGTCACACCTTGCATAACAGCACCAGATACAGCAAGAGCCATACCTACAATAACTGCGCCAATTTCTCTCGGAATTCTTATTTCTCTTAATATATTATGTTCCTCTATTTGAGGATTATAGTTGAAAATAGCATCATAGACCATTTGGATTGAAGTCGTTTTCGCTCCAAATAAAAATGACAGAAGTAAAACAGCTACAAGTAAAATAATTGTAACTGTTAAAATAATAGGATAGCGATTTTCTTTTACTGTTTTAGTTTGATTCATTACGCTGCCATCCTTTTATAACTTTGTATAATGTTTACATAGTAAATTATAAGTCACAAGCATAGGCTTGCCAGTTCTAGGATCTGTGGAAAGTTCTGCATCAATGTTAAACACTTCTTCTAAAATTTCATTTGTTAACACTTCTTCAGTATTGCCTTGAGCAACGATTTCTCCAGCCTTCATAGCTATTAAATGATCTGAAAAGCGTATAGCTTGGTTAATATCATGTAATACCATAATAATCGTGCAACCTTGTTCTCTATTGAGCTCTTGGACAAGTTCTAATATTTCTAACTGGTGAGATATATCTAAATAAGTTGTTGGTTCATCTAAGAAAATAATGTCTGTTTTTTGAGCAAGGGCCATTGCAATCCATACACGTTGTCTTTGCCCACCACTTAAATCATTTATTGCTCTATATTTGAAATCATTTGTTCCTGTAACGTTTAAAGCCCATTCTATTTCCTCTTTATCTTGTTTAGTTAATCTACCAAAACCTTTTTGATGAGGAAATCGGCCATAAGAAACAAGTTCACCAACAGTCAAACCATCTGCAACATCAGGAGACTGAGGTAATATCGCAATTTTTTTGGCAATTTCTTTAGTTGAGGTTGAATGTAAGTTCTTTCCATCCAGTAAAACTTCTCCAGTTTGTACATTTAAAATACGGCTTAATGCTTTTAGTAAAGTTGATTTACCACAACCATTTGGACCAATTATAGAAGTTACTTTACCATCTGGTATTTCTAAGTTTAAATCATTAACTATTAATTTTTCACCATACCCTATTGAAATGGCTTCTCCCGTTAAACGATTCATAAAGAACCCTCTTTCTATTAAAATTGAATCTATTTATTATGTTTGCTTAATTGTATAATTTTGTAAATGATAATGATTATCATCATCCATATTTATGTATTATATCATTTTATAGGGTCTTTTTCTATCATTTACAGAATAATTTCACCTTATATACATTTTTAACGCAAATAAAAACAAGCTAAGAATCTCCCTTTCTTAGCTTGTTTCAGAGTATCGCCAAAGTCTTAGAGTTTGGCGGCATTTTTTATGCGCATGCTTTCCGCGGGCATGTTCTCAGCGTGTAGTCTTCGAATCATGCTGTTCCCGCAGGAGTCAGCGCTAAAAAATGCCGAATATTAGCAAATCATT
Organism: Mammaliicoccus vitulinus; assembly: GCF_029024305.1. Lineage (NCBI taxonomy): Bacteria > Bacillati > Bacillota > Bacilli > Caryophanales > Staphylococcaceae > Mammaliicoccus > Mammaliicoccus vitulinus. The sequence goes on along the minus strand of NZ_CP118974.1, from coordinate 432,440 downwards.
TTATAAATTGGAAATGACCATTTAATAATGTACACTTTTGATTGTTTAAGAATGTACAAAAATGTCTTGGATTAACTTTGGACTTAACTCACGACTTGAGCAATGTCTTGGATTAACTTTGGACTTAACTCACGACTTCGGCTATGTCTTGGATTAACTTCAGACTTAACTCACGACTTGAGCAATGTCTTGGATTAACTTTGGACTTAACTCACGACTTCGGCTATGTCTTGGATTAACGTCAGACTTAACTCACGACTTCGGCTATGTCTTGGATTAACGTCAGACTTAACTCACGACTTCGGCTATGTCTGATGTGCACCCCAAAAGTTGAACCTCAAATCTAGCTTATAGGGGTGCATTATTTATGAGAAAAAAATATGATTTTAACTTTAAATTAAAATTAGTAAAAGAGTACTTAGATGGTCAATCAGGTTATAAAGCACTTACCTTAAAACATGACATTTCCAGTTCATCTGTCATTCAAATATGGGTCAATCAATATAAAGAGTTTGGAGAAGATGGCTTACAAGAAAAAAGAAGAAACACTGTTTATACTAGCGAATTTAAATTATCTGTTATAAAATTTAGACAAGAAAATATGTTGTCTTATCGAGAAACAGCTAATCATTTTAAGATTATTAATCCTATAATGGTTGCCAATTGGCAACATCAATTTGATGAAAAGTGTCGTCTTGATCTAGCTAATAAACAAAAGGGACGGTCTATCAATATGGATAAAAAATATTCGGAAACTGATAATAAAAATTCATCTCTAAATGAAAATGAACGTGAAGAACTCGAAAGACTTCGCAATGAAGTTGAAACGTTAAAGGCAGGTATTGCTTATCAAAAAAAGTTACAAGCCTTGACCGACATATACGGAAGCAAAAATCAGAAATAGTAAAGATCATTACGGAACTACACGAAACACTTAATATAAAATTGAGTATTTTATTCAAAGTCGCTAAATTAGCTAAATCTGTATATTATTATTGGATAAATCAGTTCAATAAACCTAATAAAGATGATGAACTGATTAAAGTAATAAAAGAAATATGTAAGGAATCTAATTATACCTATGGTTATCGAAGAGTTACACAAGATTTAAGTAATAGAGGTATCAAAGTAAATCATAAAAAAGTAAGAAGATTAATGAAAGAATTAGGGTTATCTTGTTCGAAATTTACGCATAGAGGGCGTAAATTTCGATCATTCAAAGGTAAAGTTGGTAAGGTCGCTAAAAATATAATAAATCGTAGATTTAAAACACATGTCCCTTTTCAAAAAATAGTGACAGATATTACAGAATTCAAGTTGAAGAATGGCCAAAAATTATATTTATCTCCTTTTATGGACTTATATAGTTCGGAGATTATTAGTTTTGAAATTTCAAAACGTCCTTCGTTAGAGATTGTCATCAATCCACTAAAAGAAATGATAGCTATGCGTCCAGATTTAAGCTATCGTTTAACGATACACTCAGATCAAGGTTGGCATTATCAACATTCGCAATACACTAAATTATTAAAAGCAAATAAAGTATTTCAAAGTATGTCTAGAAAAGGTAATTGTTTAGATAACTCAGTTATGGAAAACTTTTTCGGACTACTTAAACAAGAGATGTATTATGGTCAAGAATTCGAAGATTTTCAGCAACTAGAACAAGCTATACATCGTTATATTCATTTTTATAATAATGAAAGAATCAAATCAAAATTAAAAGGCTTATCTCCTAAAAAATTCAGGAAACAAACCTTTAAAATATCATACTAAAAAAGTTCAACTTTTTGGGTTCAGTACAGTCTTGGATTAACTTCATACTTAACTCACGACTTGGACAATGTCTTGGATTAACGCAGCACTTAACTCACGACTTAGGCTATGTCTTGGATTAATGGAAATGATAATATAAAAATGTACACATATAAACAATCAATAATGTACATTTTTATAATGACATTAACACTTGTTTGGTGAGTCTTGCAACATACAGCATGTACTTAAAAGAAAAAACGAAAAAATATTATAGAAATGATTATTCTCCACGATTTTGCAAAGTGCTGACGCCCGGGGGAGTAGTATGAGTGAGAGACTACAGGCTCGAGCCATACCCCTAGGCAAGCATGCACAAGCAAAATCGTAAGATTTTAAAACATATCAAGATATTTACTAAAAAAACAGTAGCATGATATTCCACACGATTTTAAAATATAAAAAGATCTCTTCACTAGGCTTAACTAATGAAGAGATCTTTTATTTTGAATTTATATTAATCATCTACTAGGAATCCATTTCCGAGTACATCTCTCACATCATGCACGACCACAAATGCATTTTCATCAAATTTTCTAATCATTCGTTTCGTTCTTGATAGTTGTGTTTTAGCGATGACTACATATAGTACATCTGTATCTTTTTTCGAATAATATCCTCTACCATTTAAAATCGTACATCCTCTTCCAATTTGCTCATCAATCATTTTAGCAATTTGATCAGGGTTTTGGGATATAATTGTTACGGCTTTTTTAGGATTTAAACCTTCAATGACAAAGTCCATAACTTTAGTACCAACATATAATGAAATCACAGTAAGCAATGCTTTTTCTAAAGGCATTACAGTTAGTGAAAACATCACTACGATAAGGTCAAAGAATAGAAGAGCATATGATGTATTAACATCTAAATATTTATGAGCTATTCTCGCCAGAATCGTCGTTCCAGCAGTTGTCCCACCAGATAATACAATGAGACCAATACCTAAACCGACCATAAATCCGCCGAAGATCGTGTTGATTAATATTTCATTTGTATGCACAACCCATGAACCAGTCAGACCTAAAAATACCGATATTGCGATAACCGCTATTATTGTATAAATCGTGCTTCTCTTACTTAAGAACTTGTACCCCGCCGCGATTAAAATAGCGTTTAGTATAAACGTTGACCATGCAGGTGATATATCAAATGCATAAAGTAGAATCAAAGAAACCCCAGTTACGCCACCTTCACCTAAATTAGCTGATATAATAAAGGCATTTACGCCAGTAGCAAATAAGAAAGATCCTACTAGTATTAATATCATATCTCGTAATAATCTATTTTTCATGACCTTACCTCCTTTTTATTTTTCAGCAGACATATAGATACTACCACAATCATCAAATCGCCTCAACATACCAATTTCAATTAAAAAAGTGGTAGCCAGTTCGTTAGCTACCACTTTCTTATATTACATTTAAAATTCTTTTTCAAATGGGTCTTGTATATCTTTCAACACTTTAACTGAGTGATTAAACAATGAAGTTTCTTCTTCATCTAATGGTATTTCTATGACTTCTTTAATGCCTGATCTATTAATTAATGCTGGAACACCGATGTAAACACCTTCGTGTCCATACTCACCTTCTAAATATGCTGATACAGTGAGCACGACATCTTGGTTGTTTAGGATTGCTTTCGTGATTCGCATTAAGCCCATTGCTACACCATAATACGTTGCGCCTTTTGCTTCAATAATTTCATAAGCTGCATCTCTTGTTTGAACAAATATTTCTTCGACTCTATGTTTACGAGAGTCATCTTGCTCTATTATACTTCTTAATGGTTTACCAGCGATATTTGCATGTGACCATACTGGTAACTCAGAGTCACCGTGTTCGCCAATAATATTAGCATGTACACTTTGTGGTGCTACATCAAATTCTTCACTTAACAAATATCTAAATCTTGCAGTATCAAGAATTGTACCTGAACCGATAACACGTTCTTTAGGTAATCCTGAAAATTTCATAGTTGCATAAGTTAGTACGTCTACTGGATTTGTTGCGATTAAGAATATACCATCAAATCCTGAACGCATAATTTCATCAACAATAGATTTAAATATTTTCATATTTTTCGCGACTAAATCTAATCTTGTTTCACCAGGCTTTTGCGCAGCACCCGCACAAATTACTACTAAGTCAGCATCATTACAATCTTTATATTCCCCTGCTTTAACTTTTATTGGAGATGGGCCATAAACTGTTCCATGATTTAAATCCATAACATCTCCATTTACTTTCTTTTTATCTAAATCTATGATGACAAACTCATCACAAATGCCTTGATTGATCATTGAGAATGCATAACTTGAGCCAACTGCACCGTTACCTACTAATACAACTTTTTTACCTTTAAATTGTTTCATTATAATCTCTCCCTTTTTATATTTATAGAATGATTGTTAATATGAATGTCCACACACAGATGAAAATTAAAAATCCAATACTATATTTCAAAGTCATTTTAAGTAATTCAGACTCTTTACCAACTTCTCCTACTGCCGCTGTTGCGATAGCTATTGATTGAGGTGAAATGAGTTTTGCTGCTACGCCACCTGCAGTGTTTGCTGCAACAAGCAACGGACCACTTGTGCCTATTTGACTTGCTACAGTAGCTTGGATTGGCGCAAACAATGTATTGTTATTTACAACAGATCCTGTCATAAATACACCAATCCATCCTAATACTGGAGAAAGTAATGGGAATATATGACCTGCTTTTGCAATGCCTTGACCCATAGCGCCTGTTAAACCACCGTAAGTCATAATTTTAGCAATCGCTAATATAAAACAAATAGTTAAAATCGGTAGCCATAATTCTTTAATTGTTAATCCTAATAATTTTGAAGCATCACTAAATTTAAAGTGTTTAGATAATAAAATTGTAATGATGACAGATAATAAAATCGCTGTACCTGTTGCGCTAAAAACATCTATTTTTAATGTAATTAATTTGTTTGTAATTTCATTCATTGTACCAGGAATACTAATATTCCAAACTAATGATGATAGTAAACCACCTTCAGCAAATAATCCTTTAAAGAATGGTGCACTCCATATCATTACGAAAATAGTTAAAATGTAGAATGGGCTCCATGCATATAAAATAGATTTAATAGAATGCTTTTTCGGTTGGATAACTTCTTGATTTGTAACTCTGTATATTTTTTTAGGCTGATAATATTTTGAAAATATTGCTAATGCCACCATTGATAATAATGGCGGAATAATATCAGCGAGTTCTGGACCGTGGAAATAAGTCATGATTAACTGCAAGCCTGTATAAGTTGTACTTACAACTAAAATCATCGGTAAAATTTCTTTAACACCTTTTAAGCCATCTAAAATCATAATCAATAAAAATGGAATAAAGAAATTCAAAATCGGAAGTGTAAGAATAGATATTTGAGAAACTTCTAATGCAGTAATATTACCGTGTAATGCTAAACTATCAACAATTCCAACCGGTATACCAATTGCACCAAAAGCACCAGCAGCACCATTTGCGATTAAACATAACATCGCTGCTTGTAACGGTTTAAACCCAATTTGAATTAAAAGTACACTACATATTGCAATTGGAACACCAAAACCAGCAACACCTTCTAAAAATGCATTAAAACTAAAACCAATTAATAGCAACTGAATGCGTTGATCTTGAGATATTCCTGAAATACTATCTTGAATAATGTCGAACTGGCCAGTACCATTAGAAACTTTGTATAGCCATACAGCCATTACAATAATATAGCCAATTGGTAGCACACCTTGGAAAAAGCCTTCCGTTACAGCACCAATCGCTACAGTATGCGGTAATTCAAATACAAAAAATCCAATAAATAATGTGACTATCAGTGTTGTGATGGATGCATAAATACCTTTCATTTTAAAAACTGTTAAACATAATAGAAATAATATAATCGGTATACTAGCAACAATTGCAGATAAAGTAACATTTTCTAATGGATTAATATTATTTAATAACACAATGAACAACTTCTTTCTTTTTTTATTTTTTAAGATGCACATCTTTTGTATTTGTGATTTATTTCACAATGTAAATATAACACCATCAATTCACTAGGTCAATAGGTTTAGCTTAGATTATGTGAAAAACTTCACGTAAAATTTTAGTATAGTTTTTCGAATTTTTTCAATCTCTTTATTCATCTACATGATTGCGTTTACATTGGTTTGATGAATTTTTTAGCTTTTTATAAATAAAAAAAGCACACCATATACGGTATGCTTAATTTTAATTCTATAAAGTTTAGATTTTCTACCTTTTACTCCGTTAAACTTTGTGTGTTGACGAAGTGTCTATATTTATCGTGGCTTTGTATCAAATCGTTATGTGTACCTGCACCAGTAATTTCTCCTTTGTCTAAGAAGATAATTTGATTTGCTTTCTTAATAGTTGCTAACCTATGTGCAATGACAATTGTCGTTCTATCTTTCATAAGTTCATTCAGTGCTTGTTGAATATAATATTCACTTTCACTATCTAGATTGGCTGTTGCTTCATCCAATAACAAAATATCTGGATTCTTAATGAAGCTTCTCGCTATATCAATCCTTTGCCTTTGTCCACCTGATAATTTAGTACCTCTTTCTCCTATTTCAGTATCAAACCCATGTGGAAATTCCATAATGAAATCGTAACAACGTGCCATCTTTGTATAATGTATCAATGTTTCATCGCTTACCGCTTCATTAATACCATATGTAAGATTATCTCTAATCGTTCCTGACATCATCGCATTAGATTGCATAACATATCCTATTTTCTGTCTCCAATATTTCAAAAATATATCTTCTATAGATTCGTTACCATACAATATCTCACCTTGCTCTATTGGATATAATCTTTCTATTAAGCTGAATAATGTACTTTTCCCAGAGCCTGATGGACCTACAAAAGCTGTTACTTCTCCTGAATGTATAGATAATGATAAATCTTTTATAATGGTCGTATCATCATAGCCAAAAGATACGTTTTTAAATGTAATGTCTTGATGATCTGTTATTGGGCGATTTGAATCGCTTCCTTCTTTCTCTGTTTCTTCTTGATAAATTTCATAAATTCTTTCACTTGCACCAACCGCTTTTTTATAATCTGTTATAAACATAGAAAAGCTCAATATCGGTGCTGATAATTGAACCACATAGAAAATCATAGCGACTAACGTTCCTGCTGTGATGGCACCACTTGAAACTCTTATCCCACCAAATCCTAATATAATCGCAACTGTCAGTGTCATAATGATGCCTGATAAAGGTGAAATAATCGCTCTTATTTTCGCTTCTTTTAAACCTAGGTTATATATACCTAATAATGTTACTTTTGTTTTTTCTAATTCATTTTTTTCTGACGTTGTGACTTTCACTAATTTCATTTCAGTTAATACTCTACCTAGTATCCCGCTAAATTTAGAAATTTCTGTTTGTGTGTCCTTAGATATTTTTCCCATTTTCTTTCCTAATGGAATCATAATACCTATAAAAATTGGCAAAATAAGAACTGTCATGAGCGTCATTTGCCAATCAAGTATAAACAACATTACAATCGATCCTATAAGTGTAAGTAATGAAGGCAACACACTCGGTGCTTTTTCTGAAATGAATAAATTGATTACGTTCGTATCGTCTGTAATACGACTCATCAATTGGCCACTTTCATTCTTATCAAAAAAGCCCATCTTTAAATTGATTAAATGTTTCCAAAGCTTTGCTCTAATAGAGTAAATTGTTTTCTCACCAATTTTACTTAATAAATATGTACCAATCCCGCTCAAAACAGCATTAGCTAAAAATATTCCTATAAATAACCATACCATTCGTAAATCTAAATTTTCCGCATTAAATGTATCTACTAATTTACCGGTAAATAGTGGTACAAGCAATCCACTAAGACTTCCTAATATAGAAAGAAACATTGCCGCAAAAACCATTTTTTTCGGCCAGTCTACCTTTTTCAGTAAATATAGGAGAGGATTTTCATTTTTCATTTTAACAACCTCTTTAATTAATATAATGATTCTATTTGTATTTTACAGCATAATGCTATATACGTACTAATTATAGCAAACTAAATTCACAAAAATTTAATATTCATTTGTTTTCTTATTATACGTATGTTAAATAATATATGTTAAAATGGTGTAGTTAATTTTAAAAATAAATAAAGAGGTCTTATTAATGAAAAAAAGTCTATTAATATTATTTGCACTACTTATGTTGAGCATTCCAGTAACTCAAAGCGCATATGCTGCTGATAACCCAAAATCTCCGACAGAAGTTGCCAATGAAGATGGCCATGGACTCGGAGAAATATACGAACCAGAAGGCGCAATCAACTACAGTTCTGAAACTGGTCAAATTATGTACGAATATAAGATAGATGCCAAATGGTATCCTGCGAGTATGTCTAAATTGATGACATTATATTTAACTGAAAAAGCAATCAACAGTGGTAAATTAGATAAAAATGCTAAAGTTAAAATGACAGACGAAGAATATCGTCTATCAACATTACCTGAACTAAGTAATACAAAACTATATCCTGGTGATGTGTACACGATTTCTGAATTGATGCAAATTACAGTTTCAAATTCATCCAATGCTGGCGCAATGATTTTAGGTAGAGAAACTATGAAAGCCGAAAATTTAGCTTCTGCTAAAAAAATAGATGAAAAAGATAAAGATCCAAATAAAAATTCTGCTTCTAAACAACAAAAGAAAGATTTAGATTCTGATTTTGTAGATTACATGAACGAAACTGCCAAAAAATTAGGCATGAAGCATACAAAATTCTACAATGCTAACGGTGCATCAAACAACTTATTATTAGAATATAAAGCTAAGAGATATCAAACAGACGAAGATAATTATTCTACTTCTCGAGATTTCGCTATCTTAACACAACATCTCGTAAAACAATATCCAGATATTTTAGAGTACACAAAATTAGTAGCACCAACTGTTCACTACGTTACATATTATACGTACAATCATTCTTTAGAAGGTGCTGATATGTCATTAAAAGGCACTGATGGACTAAAAACCGGATCGAGTGATATCGCAGATTATAACCATGGTCTTTCAACTAAAAGAGATGGTTTAAGAGTCAATCAAATTCTTTTCGGTGCTGGAGACTATAATAGTGTCGGCGGTGAAAAAGAACGAAATATGATGGGTAACAGCTTAATGGAAAAATCATTCAAAGAATACGAATGGAAAAAAGTGCTATCTAAAGGAGAACAAGAAATTAACGGCAAAAAATATTTTGTAACAGATGACCTTTATGACGTTGTACGTAAAGGCGTTGATTATAAAGTTGTCCTAGAAGATGGTAAAGCTCATATTGATTATAATCGGTCATATATAAATGACAGCTATGGCCCACCAACAGTCAATGTGGAATCTCCTGCCAAGCATAAATTTAACGAAACAAAAGAAAAAGTCTCAAGCGATGATAATAGACCGATTATTATGACGGCTTCAATTTTACTTGTTATAGGGATATTGTTATTGTTAACTTGGTTATTAAAACGTAAGAAAAATAAAAAATAATATTAAGGCTTAAGCCCGACAACAAATACGTCACTTTAGTGTAGAATAGTATTAAACTATTTTATATGAGGTGACGTATTTTTGACTCAATTTTTACCAAACTTTTTATCAGAACCCATTCATTTATCATTAGTTATGATTACGATCATCGCTCTAATATATGTATTTGTTCATCATAGAAGACAACAACCTATTTTAAGTTTGATAGACATCATTTTAGGATATTTCCCTATTTTAATTCATGAGATGGGCCATGTTATAGCCAATAAGCTATCTGGTGGTAAACCTAAAGATTTAGTGGTTGTCTGGCGTAGAAAAGAACGTATAGAAACCGGTAGACAAGGTTATGCTATTACAGGCTCTAAATCAAGATTAAATCAATTTATAACGACATTGTTCGGTTATATTATGCCACCTATTATGCTTATTTTAGGCGTATGGCTTAAACACCATACATATGGACCGATATTCTTACTTATCCTTCTTTTAATGTTTTTATTCTATGTCATACTTACATCTAAGAAATTTATCCCAAGCATCATTTTAGTTGTTATAGCTGTAGCATTATACGAAGTCATTTCAGCTCCGAACATACATGACTTTGGACAAATTACGACTTATATATATCATTTGAGTTTAGGTACATTATTAGGTGAAGTTGCCCAATCTAGCATTACGATATTCTTATTAACGTTCTCAAGAGCGCGACAAGAATGGGATGGTAGTCAATTAAGACAACTCACTAAAATTCCTACAGTAGTCTTTAGTTTTATTTGGATTGTGATTAATGTTTATGCTGTTATGTATACGTTTAATGTTTTATGGACATAAAAAAACCAATAAAGAATCGTGTTTGTTTCCGATTCTTTATTGGTTATTTTTTTATGCCAAATAAGTAGGATGCGTTTGTTTCACTAATCATAATCGTTTTGCTATTGAGCTTCAGTTCTATAATTTGATTCAAACTGTCTTTCTTACTGATTGTAACAATGTCTCCAATATGCAATTCTTGATTGCTCAAATAGTCTAGTAAATTGACGTAGTCCATTACACGTTTAATTTCAACGTCGTCCCCTAGTTCAAATTCATTTAGTGAGGTGTTATATCGTTCTTCAATTTGATTCTCTCTCGGAATGATACCGCCATGAGGACAAGTATCAGGATATCCCATCAATTTATCTATCTTATCAATAAAACGATCAGATACACGATGCTCTAATATTTCCGCTTCTTCATGCACTTCATCCCATGAATATTCTAATTCTTCTATTAAAAATCTTTCGATAAGTCTATGCCTTTTAATAATATTTGCAGTATGATTTAAACCTTTTTGTGTTAATTTCACACCTTTATATGGACGAATGTCTACATAATCATCCTTTTTTAAACGTAACATCATTTCACTTACAGATGACGGTTTAATGTCTAAATCATGGGCTAAATTTTTATTTGATACATAATCCGTTGTTCCATTTAACCCGAAAATTGCTTTTAAATAATCTTCTTGTTCTTCAGTCAACATCTGATCTGACCTCACTTTTATTATCATATTTTTTATTGTACCACGATTTATTTTTACAAGCTATCTCTTGACTTTGCCTAATTTTATAATATAATCTAACTATAGTTTAGGTTAGCCTAAACTTATTTTTAGAAAAAGGTGATAACATGTTACAGGTCAAAAATATGGATTTATTTATAGGTCAACAGCACATATTACATGATGTTAACTTAACAATTGAATCTTCGGGAGAGTTAATAGGTATTATGGGACCAAATGGTGCGGGTAAATCCTCGTTGATTAAATCCATTTTAGGTGAATTTAACGCAACAGGTGAAGCTTTTTGGAATGGTAAACCGCTTAAACAGCAACTTACACAATTGACTTACATTCCACAAAGAAACCAACTTGATTTAGATTTCCCTATTACCGTTAAAGACAGTTTAATAACTGGCTACTATCAAACTTCTGGTTGGTTTAGACCTATTAAAAAAGAAGCTTATATAAAAAGAGATCGACTATTGGCTGACTTACAGTTAACTGATTTGAAAGACAAAACATTAAACCAGTTAAGCGGCGGGCAATTACAACGTGTTCTCTTAGCTAAAGCTTTAATGAAAGATGGCGATTTGTTATGTCTTGATGAACCCTTTGTTGGTATTGACTTTAGAAGCGAAGAAATCATGATACAAATATTACGACAATTAAAATCAGAAGGTAAACTGATTCTAATTGTTCATCATGATATTCATAAAGCTAAAGCGTATTTCGATAGAATCCTCCTCCTCAATCGATCAATCAAGTTCTTTGGCTCAGCTTCAGAAGCTTTATCAGACGAAAACATTAAAGAAGTATTTTTAAAGGAAGGCGTTACATTATGATTAACGAATTTATCTCATCACTCATTAACTATAATTTTTTAAGTAGAGCTTTAATTACAGCTATCATAGTAGGTATTGTCTGTGGCGTTGTAGGAAGTCTTATTATATTAAGAGGTTTGTCATTAATGGGTGATGCCATGAGCCATGCTGTTCTACCAGGTGTTGCACTCAGTTATGTATTTAATATCCCAATGTTTATTGGTGCGCTTGTTTCAGGTATGCTAACAAGTTTTCTTATAGGATATATTTCACAACATTCTAAGACAAAGAATGATGCTGCGATAGGCATTATTTTTACTGCATTCTTTTCTCTAGGTATTATAATCATAAGCCAAATCAACTCCTCAACTGATTTGTATCATATATTATTCGGGAATATTTTAGCAGTAACTTCTAATGCCTTTTACACAACAAGCATCGTCAGTATCATCGTCATTGCTTGTGTCATTATATTTTATAAACCACTACACTTATCAACTTTCGATCCAATCGCTGCTAGAATGAGTGGTTTAAACGTTAAATTGATTCATTATTTTGTCATGATTTTATTAGCACTTGTTACCGTGGCCAGCTTGCAAACAGTTGGAATTATTTTAGTAGTTGCATTGCTGATTACACCAAGCTCAACAGCATTTTTAATAACTAAATCATTAAAATCGATGATGATTGTTGCGAGTACAATTAGTGCAATATGTGCGGCCTGTGGCATGTATATAAGTTACCTATACAACTTACCTAGTGGTGCTTGCATCGTACTAGTCTGCTGTTTCGTTTATATGATTACATTCGCCATACATAAAGTTAAATTAAAATTTATTTAAGGAGCGTATTATGAAAAAATTATTATTTCCGCTTTTAGCTTTCATCTTATTATTAAGTGCATGTAATCAGACATCTTCTCAAGATAATAAACATTTAAAAGTCGTGACAACAAACTCTATACTTGCTGATATGACTAAAGAAATTACCAAATCAAATGCTAAAGTCACAAGCATCGTGCCTATAGGACAAGATCCACACGAATACGAAATTAAACCTAAAGACGTTAAGGCACTTACAGATGCCGATGTAATTATATATAATGGCTTTAACTTAGAAAGTGGTAATGGTTGGTTTGAAAAAGCGCTAGAACAAGCCGGCAAAAAAATATCTGATAAAGAAGTTATACAAGCAACAGAAGATGTCACACCAATCTACTTAAAAGGTGGTAATGGAGATAAAAGCAAAATTGATCCACACGCTTGGTTAAGTATTGAAAATGGCATTAAATATGTGAATACGATCGAAAAGCATTTAAGCAGTTTAGATGAAGAACATGCTAAAGTATATAAGGCAAATTCAGAAAAATATAAAGATAAACTAGACAAATTGCACAACAAAACGTTAAATGCATTAAACGACATAAGCGAAGATAAACGTGCATTTATTACAAGTGAAGGTGCATTTAAATACTTTGCAAAAACATATCATATAAAACCAGGTTATATTTGGGAAATCAACACAGAGAAACAAGGAACACCAGACCAAATGAAACAAGCCATTAGCTTCGTTAAAAAGAATAACCTTTCATCATTGATCGTCGAAACAAGCGTAGATAAGAAAAGTATGCAAACTTTAGCAGAAGAAACAAATCTTGAAATTAAAGAAGAAGTCTTTACAGATTCAATCGGCAAAAAAGATTCTAAAGGAAATTCTTACTACAACATGATGGAACACAACGCCCAAGCAATACACAATAGTATGAAATAACAAACTAACTTTACGACAACACTATCGTGTAAAAAAACATATCACGCTATTACTGAGAAAAATCAGTAGCGTGATATGTTTTTTGAATTGGGCATGATATCTTTTGAGTCTTCGTGCGTTTTATCCATATTTTACCAAAATCGCACGGTATCTTCTGAGTCTTCGTGCGCTTTACCCAGATTTTACCAAAATCGCACGATATCTTCTGAGTCTTCGTGCGTTTTATCCATATTTTACCAAAATCGCACAATATCTTTTGAGTCTTCGTGCGTTTTACCCAGATTTTACCAAAATCGCACGATATCTTCTGAGTCTTCGTGCGTTTTACCCGGGATTTTAACAAGTCAGACTCCACATTGAAAATGATAATTTAATAATGTACACTTTTGATTATTTAAGTATGCAGTTAATCCAAGACATTACACTAAAGCGTCTTATTTTTTCGTTATAAAAGATTACTTTGATTTTGTAAAGTGCGGACGCCCAGGGGAATAGTATGCGTGAGAGACTACAGGCTCGAACCATACCCCTAGGCAAGCATGCACTTTCAAAATCGTCAAACTACATAAAAAAACATATCGCGCTATTACTGAGAAAAATCAGTAGCGTGATATGTTTTTTGAATTGAACATGATATTCAAGACTCATTCTATTTTAAAGTTGAGTCATCTTTTTTCATAACTTGCTTATATTTACTAAATGTTTCTTTATCATTTTTAGCAAATGCTTCGTTCATAATTTGTCTTTTTTCTGCTCTTTTTCTTCTGTCTTTTTTCGTTTCTTTTCGATCATATCTGAAATTTAAAGATGTTCCTTTTTTCGTAAATTCTTTCATATACATATACGAACCAGAATTATACGCTGCTCTAATAATCATATGACCTGCAACTGGTGATGTTAAGTATAAGAATAATATCGTTAATAAAGTACGTACACTAAAGTATTCTTTCGTAACTAAGAAATAAATAAATACACCTGTTAATGTAAGTAATACTGATAAAGTAGAGCTTTTAGTGGCAGCGTGACTTCTTAGAAATGTATCTCTAAATCTAACAATACCTATTGCACTTATTAAAGCTGCAATTGATCCTAGTAAGATTGATAAAGCGGCAATTAGACTAACGATCTCGCTTAGATTCAAAGACACGACCCCCTTCTATGAAACGCGATATACCAACAGTACTTAAGAAGGATAGTATCGCGATTATAAGACTTGCCTCTAAATAGCTGAATGTATCATAAATAATGCTCAACACACCCACAACTGAAACTAATATTGCACCAATTGCATCAAAAGCGATAACTCTATCTGCTGTAGTTGGCCCAATAATCGTTCTGAAAAGTACGACAACAATGGAAATACCATAAATAACAAGTGCTGTTTTTATAATTGTTAAAATGATAAATGACATCATTTAAGCACCTCCCAGATTAGTTTCTCATATTTCTTGATTTGCTTCGTTAAAATTTGTTTTTCTCGTTCTGAAATATCAATAGCATGTATAAAGAATCTTGTACCGTCAGGCGATAGTCTTAACACGACTGAACCTGGTGTTAACATAATCAATAAGGTTAACAGCGTAATAGCCCAATCTTGTCTTAATGACGTTTCATACGTTACAAGACCTGGATTTACTTTATTTGTTTTGAAAAGGATATAGTTGATTGTTGTCATACTTGATGTTACAAGTTGATAGTTGTATACACAAATAAACTTGAATATAATCCATACTTTTTTTAAGTAGAAAACGTGACCAAAAAATCTATGCATTAAGTAGACAATAAATATCCCTATAAAATACCCACCTATGAAGGTTGATAAGTGAAATTTATCTTCATCTTGAAACAAAGTCCATAAGAAGGCGATTAAAATGTTCAATAATAGTTGTGCCATTATTACTTCGCCTCCACTTCTACATTTGGAATAATTTCTTTGATATATGATTGTTCGTTCATATTAAAATGAGCAGCCAATTCTGAAATATTCAAGACATATTGAGAAGCTACACCTAACACAACTGTTGCAATCGTCAATATAATCATGGCATATAATTTATTTTTAGATAATACAACTTTCTTTGCTTGTAGCGTACCTTCTCGTCCGAAATACATGACTAAAAATACTCTGAGCAAGCTGTACATAGCGATTATACTTGAGAGTATCATCACGATAACACCTATTGTATATCCATTCTCTAATGCACCTTTTATGATTAATAATTTCCCAGGAAATCCACTAAACGGCGGTACACCACCAATTGATAATATTGTAATAAAGAATATGACACCTAAACTCGGATAGTATTTAATTAAACCACCAAATTGGTCATAATATCTAGATCCAGCTAACAATACAAATGTACCAATGATTAAAAATAATAAAGTTTTGATAATCATATCATGACTGACATAAAATATAGCGCCAGATATACCATCACTATTATTTGCACTTAAGCCAAGTACTGCAAAACCTATCGACAGAATAACTTGGTATGCTGCAATCTTCTTAATATCTTTAAATCCTAATACACCAATACATCCAATAAGCATCGTAATAATTGCCATTATATATAATAAGAAATGCGTCACTTCAGGCTTTTCATCGAACATGAGTACCATAACTCTAATTAGTGCATATACACCAACTTTTGTCATAAGACTCGCAAACAATGCAGCTAACTCTGTATTTAATGCAGCATATGCTTTTGGTAACCACATAAACAATACGAGCGCAGCTTTACCACCGAAGACAAATATCATAATAATTGCTACTAAAGTGACAGTCGTCGGCTGATTACTGTCACTAACCCTCATCGCAATATGTCCGAAATTGAGCGTACCTAATGTTCCATATAAATATGCAACGCCCATTAAGAAGAACCATGAGCTTACAACATTAATGACAACGTAGATTATACTCGCTCTCAATTGCTCAATCGATTGTCCCAGTGTTAATAACACAAATGAAGACAAGAGCATAATTTCAAACATGACATATAAATTAAATATATCTGCTGTTAGAAAACTACCATTTACACCAGTTAGTAAAAACAGTATAAACGAAGGTAAAAAGTATCTATTCGCATCTCTTTCTCGTTTACCAAAACCAAAATAAATGATCACTGTAACGACAAAACAAGAAACAGTCGTGAACAGAAGACCTAGTTCATCACCAACAAACTGTATACCAAAAGGTGGCTGCCAGTCTCCAAAATTAATAACTAACGCTTTATTTAAACTGACTTCTACTAAAAGCCAGGCGGTTATTATAGTCGTAATGGTTAAACTTGTTATCGCGATACGTCTTGTTAACGTTAATCGTTCTTTAAAGAAGAACAGTATTAATCCAGTAACTAAAGGAACGAGTAATGGTATTAATATTAAATTATTCATCTACATCTTCATCCTCACCGCGTAACGCCTCTATTCTGTTCACTTTCGTTAACTTAAATGTTCTATAAACAAGCACTAATAAAAATGCTGTAACAGCAAAACCAATAACGATTGCCGTTAATATTAATGCTTGAGGTAAAGGATCGACATAATCTTTGCCTTCTCCATTTATAAGGGGGACATTATTCCCGCCAAATTCGCTCATTGATAAAATCATTAAGTTTGCTACGTGTGTATAAATTGCTGTTCCGATAACAATTCGAATTAAGTTCTTAGATAAAATCATGTATGTTCCGACAAATGTCAAAACGCCTATTATAATTACAAGTATTAAATTCAACTGTTATCACCACTTATCGCAAGCATGATTGTTACAACGGCCCCTACTACTGTGAGTAGTATTCCGAGCTCAAAAAGTGTAACACTTGATAAATGAATTTCACCTAACAATGGCAATGTCATATATCCATCTTCATGAGTTAACATTGGGTGTCCAAACAACATAGGTATAATGCCTGTTGCAATGGAAATTAAACAACCAATGATTGTAACTGCTCTAAAATCTAATGGCATCGAGTGAACAACTGTTTCAACATCAAAAGCTAAAAACATTAAGATAAAGGCTGAACTAAAAACAAGTCCACCTATAAATCCGCCACCTGGGTTATCGTGACCTGCAAGAAAAATATAAAATCCAAACGTCAAAATAATAAAAATGGCTATTTTGGATATTGTTTCTAATACAACATCATTTTCTTTCATTAGGCTCACCCTTTCTTATCTTAAATTTAACTAGTGTGTATATACCTAATCCAGCAATCAATATAACAATGCCTTCTAACATTGTATCTAGCGCTCTAAAGTCACCGAGTATACCATTTACGATGTTTTTAACACCTGCTAATTCATCTGCATTTGCATAATAGTAAGAAATTTTATCGAACAGACTATCTTGTTGCATCATAATCACGAAGATTACGACAAACACAGCCATTAATAATGAAATCGCCAATTTAATGAATTCACTTAAGACATTTGGATTGTCTTTTTGTACGTTTGGCAAATGATAAAATACTAATAAAAACAATACTGTTGTAATTGTTTCAATAACGAGTTGTGTTAATGCTAAATCTGGTGCTTTCATAAATATAAATACAACTGCGATAGAATAACCAATGACACCATTTAATATAGTCATCGTCATTCTTTCACGTATAAACATCAATGCTGTCGCAGTAATGACGATATTAATTAATATAATAATTTCAAATGTAGAAGCTTCCGTAATATGATAATAAGCAATATCATAAATGCCCACTTGATAAATACCATATCCTATTATGACAAAGAATATGACGTATATAATGTGTAAATATTGATTCAATTTATTATTCATAATACCTTGAATCAAAAGCGTACTTACGCGATCTAGTAGTCTCATACCTTGTGAATAAAGTGTATTAATTTCAAATTGTTTAGAAATCTTACTATAAATCACGTTCCACTTAGGCAAGAGTACTAGTAATATACCTATAATATAAATACCTATCGTTAAGAATAATTCTACTGTGAAACCATGCCACGCTTTAATATGAGGTATATGATTCATAATTTGATCGTCATGGAATATATCTCTCAATGCTGGACCAATTAAATACTCTCCTAACACATTAGGCACAAAGAATATAACCGGAACAAACAACACAATGATAAATGGTGCGATTAATAGTCCACCACCATCGTGACGAGGTACTTTAGGTAATTGTTCTTGTTTAATTTTCCCAAAGAATGGTTCTTTGATTAGCTTCATACAATATACAAATGTGAAAATACTTCCTACAAAACCTGCTGTTATCATAACAATCGACATTGTTTGATTAAATATATCTGTATGTCCCGTTTCAACTAAACTGGTAAAAAATTTCTCTTTACTTAAAAATCCATTAAACAAAGGAATACCAGCCATTGATAGCGCACTTATCGTCATGACAACTGCTGTTATTGGCATAATTGTTCGTAATCCGCCGAGCTTGTTAACATCTCTCGTGCCTGTTTCATGGTCAATAATTCCGACGCCCATAAAGAGTACACTTTTGAAAATAGCGTGATTAATTAAGTGGAATATCGCTGCAAATAAACTTGCTAAAAATATTTCATTATCCGCTTTAAAACCATTATTTAAAGCAAGTAGTCCTAATCCAATCATCGTCATAATCATACCGAGCTGACTGATTGTAGAATAAGCTAGCATTGCTTTTAAGTCTTTCTTATTTACTGCAAAGAATGATCCTACCAATAACGTTATAAGCCCAATCGTAACGACCGTGTATACAACCCATTCACTCTGACCAATAATTGGTGTAAATCTTAATAGTAAATATAAACCTGCTTTAACCATAGTCGCTGAATGCAAATAAGCACTCACTGGTGTCGGTGCTTCCATAGCATCCGGTAACCAAATATGGAATGGAAACTGTGCTGATTTCGTAAATGCGCCGAGTAAGATTAAAATGACTGCAAGTACAAACCATGGCGATTCAAAAATTTTATCTGCCATACCTACTTGTTCAGTAATTGTATTCGTACCCGTAATACTATATAGCAGAATTAAACCTACTAACATAGCCATTCCACCGAAAACAGTAATTAAAAATGATTTCAAAGCGCCTTCTTGACTTTTTTCGCGCTGATACCAATATGAAATAAGTAAGAATGATGAAATACTCGTTAATTCCCAAAATGTATATAATAAAATTGTGTTATTAGAAAGTACTACACCTAACATTGCTAACATAAACATTAATAAATACGTATAGAACCTTGGGAGATTGTCTTTTTCATGGGATAAATAGTAAATAGCGTAAAGGAAGACACCCGCACCTATTAATGAAATAAGAAGTGCAAAAATTAAAGATAAACCATCTAGTCGTAAATCTAAGTTAACATCTATAATAGGTATCCATTCTTTAAAATATGTAACTGAATTACCATTGTAGATATACTTAATTTTACTAATGAAATAAATGGAACTAAGTAATGGAGCAATTAAACTTAGCCAACCTGCAAATCGACTAAACTTTGTATTCATAGTCATAAGAACTATTGACATTACAACTATAATCATGAAAAACAGCCATACTAAAGCCATACACTAACTCCTTTCTCTTTATATATTAAGTTCTATTGTTGTTTCTTTTTTTATTGTTGTGACATCAATAAATTTTAGCGTTTCTAATAAAGATTGATGACCAAGATACTTTTGAATAATAGAGACTGAAACGCCTGATTTGAATGCATGATATGCAAAAGTCTTTCTTAAAGAGTACAAACCAATATTTTTCAAACCTACTTCTTCAGCAGCCACATGAATAATTCTATAAGCTTGTTGCCTCGATAGTTGTTTTTTCGTTTTGATGGACATAAAGACAAAGTCATCTCTTTTAAGCCCTTCATCTTTTATAAAAGATGACAAACTTGATCTTAAATGTAGAGGTATAACAACTTTGATTAAGTCTTCCTCATCATTTATCCAATTATTTTTAATATCATTATCTTCATCTAATAAATCCTCAACTGTTATGTTCAATAATTTATTTACTTTCATTCCAGTATGAATAGCTAAACTAAACAATAAATAGTCTCTTTCACTATGAGATTTAAGCACTTCATACATCGCTCTTATATCATTTTTATTCTTAATTGGAGATACTTGTTGCATACATTTTGTCCATCCTTCCTAATTAAGGTACATATTAATAATAATATATATTTGAGTAACATGAAAGAAATTTCTACATCTTTTTGTCGATTTTACATAGATATTTCGATATATAAAGTGAAAGGAGGTTTTAAATATGGAAACAGTTAAAGATATTAACATCATATTATTACACCAATATTTAGATGAAGCTTCTAAAGTAAAAACTGTTCAACGAAAATTTAATGCCATCAATTTAAATGTCACAAACGAACAAGTTAAAACCTTTAAAAGCATCATCGAAACATTAAGCGACGAAAATTTCAAAGATGCTTATATCGTCAAAACAATACAAATAGAAAATTAATGCTATCTCAAAAGAAACTGGAGGTGAAAACATGAGAAGAGTATTAGAACTAACATTTAAAACATCAACTGAAAAAACATTTACACTTCAAATCCAAAACCCTAAAGCGGATTTAACAAAAGATATTGTTGAACAAGCGATGAATAAAATCATGAAACTAAACTTATTTGATTTATCAAAAGGCGAATTAGTTTCAATCCATTCAGCACAGTATATTGAACGTAGTACTCGCCCACTTATTAAATAATAATTTAAGACAACAAAAACATACTGGGACATAAATACCCATTCTCAAATAAAGAAAGCTAATCCATAATTTTCGGATTAGCTCTCTTTATTTTATTTATAAAATCTACGATTTTGAAAGTGCATGCTTGCCTAGGGGTATGGCTCGAGCCTGTAGTCTCTCACTCATACTATTCCCCCGGGCGTCCGCACTTTGCAAAATCGCGGAGAATATTATATAGATTTTTTGCTATTTATCATGTGGATCCTGACTTGATAAATTCAAAATAAAATTTCATCTATTTTATAATATGATTTGCTAATATTTGGTATTTTTTTAGCGCTGACTCCTGCGGGAAAAGCATGATTCGAAGACTACAGGCTGAGAACATGCCCGCGGAAAGCATGCGCATAAAAAAATGCCGGCAAAGTCTAAAAGACTTTGTCGACACACTGAAACCACACGCAAAATTTTTTGAGTGTGGTTTCTTTTTTTATATATCTTGTACTAACTCTTTATAAAGCGCTTTATGATTTTCATCCATATAATAATAAACTTTTCTTTCATCGAGATTACTTCTATATTTATCAATTAAACCTTTTCGATATAGTTTCGCTAAATTTGTACCTATATTTGATGGTCTAGTCTCAAGCTCTGTTAATTTACCACTGAGTATTTCTTTTATTGTAATTTCTTTTGCTCTAAATATTTCCTCTAATATAATGAAATCAACTAATGATAAACGCTTATCATTTTTTAAATTTGTTATTTTATTTTCATAATCAATCATTTCTTGAATTGTTTGGTTAAATATATCTGTCATTTTAAACCCTCCCGATTTATATTCTCCCGATTTTTAATAGTTCACAACACACAAATTGCGTTAATTATTATTGTAAACAGTTTTAAATTCATATTTTGATTAAATCAATTAAAATATTTGATTTATTATAAAGTATCTTATCCACTTTATTGAATTAGGTAACATTTACTTACTTTTTTTGATATCATGGGAATATGAAGATTTAAAATGTGACAATATTTGATGTTTTATTCCAATATTTGTCTTTCAACAGAGGTGATTATTTGTATAATTATAAGATTACAATACATAAAGAGAGTATTATTAACCCTAAAAAGTTAGGATTTGGCGCATTATGTTTCATTCTTGAAGGTAAAGCTGAACTAACATTAAATCATACGAGCTATATTTTTAACGTCGGTGATTTATTCTACTTACAAGATAATGATAACTATTTACCTATTATCAACAAAGGTTTAGTTGCCATTCTTCATATTAGTTACTCAACGATGGAAAGCTTAAGTGGCGAGGAAGCTTTTGTCTTTAAAATTCCTAAAACAACCAAGACAAACGAATTGAATAGATACAAACATCAACTTAAAGATTTGTTTATTAGGTGTCTTTTAGCTGACTTAACTAACGTGAAAATTAGACGTAGTCATTATGTTGTAGAAATATATAAAATTATGTATGAACGATTTAGAGTGGACACTAAAAATTATGGACATATCGAAATAGAATTAAGCAGTCTTATTTATAAAGTGAAACAATATATTGATCATCATTACCAAGATAGACTTTCGCTAAATAGTGTAGCAAGCCAGTTTTATATTTCTCCCGAGCATTTATCAAGAGAATTTTCGAAACAAATGGGCACTACATTTATTCAATATTTAAAAGAAACAAGGTTATTCCAAGCTACTTACGCTTTATTGTTCACGCAATTTAAGATTGAACAAATTGCCAATAGTCATGGTTTCTCAAGTTACCATAACTTTAATCGACAATTTAAAGATCAGTTTCATGTAACGCCAAATCAATACAGGTTGCAATATAAGCTGCACAAAGAAAAAAAGGAAAACGAAATAATCTCCAAAGATTATAAAGCATCCCTCATTGAAAAATTACAAAAAATGATGCACAATAAATCGCTCGTTCATGAGTATAAAAAATTATCATTAAATGATATTCCACTTAAGACTTTAGTCGCGCATCATAAGACGTATTTACATATTGGTGATGTTTATGATTTCTACACACCTTTTCTCAAAGAAATTTTAGTGAATGTTGAGAAGATGATCCAAACACCTATCATTGTTATTCATTGTTCATTGAAAAAATTCTTTAATGACGATCAGACAAATCATTATAAACAGAATTTAGCATTTTGTTTAAGTATGTTCTCAGATACTCGTATCATTCCTTCAATAAAGATTTACGATATTGATTTGGACGATCCTAATATTAAAACGAATTGGCATGAACTGATAGATATCATACATAACTACTTTTATAATAAAAACGGAGAAATTTTCTTTGATGTGAACTATGAAAAAGTTTATCAGATGATACCTCAAATAAGAGAAACAAAAGAGAGACTTCAAGATATAAAAATTATGCTAAATGCTCCGAATCCATTCGAATATGTTTATGAAGATTTGGAAGTAGATATAGCGCAATTTAAAGACATAGACGGCTTTACTTTAAGTTATAATTTTAATGATTTATATGATTTAGATGAAATGAATAACTATGATATTGCTAAAATCACAAATCAATATACAGAACAATTGATTCAAAACATGGCATATTTAAAGTCTCATGATAAAGAAGTGATTCCGATAGAATGGAATGTTTTAAATGGCGACACATATTCAAGCAGTGACTTTTATTTTAATGCGTCAATCATGTTAAAACATTTATTAAGTATTACGAACTATATTTCAGGAACTGGGTTCTGGCTGATGGAAGAGTCATCCAATAAATATGCATCCATTAAACAACCGCTATCGTTATACTTAAAATACCATTGTAAAAGTCCTACAAATTACTTGTTAACGATATTGGGTCATTTTAATGGGCATCAATTTTATGAAGGACCGAATTACATTAAATTTGAAATACACAACAAAATATTTTATTTATTATTCAATTATGAACTTTATCACCCTCATGATATCAATTATCAAAATAATATAGGTATTATTTTACCTTTTCGAGATATACCATTCGATAAGTTTAGAATTACGAAAATTACTTTTGACCAAGATAATGGAAACATATTTAAAGCAATTAGAAAATTAGATCACAATGACGGCAATTTAGATTACTTGAATACCGTTTTATTAGATAGATATTGCTCCCCTGATATTCAAATGGCTGATTATAACAGTAACAATATAGAGGAAACATACTATGTAAAAACAAATGGCGTAAAATTACTAATCGTCCAAAATAGAAGCTAAGTTAATATAGAATAAAAATAGGTATTTCAAAATAAAATCTTACGATTTTGAAAGTGCATGCTTGCCTAGGGGTATGGCTCGAGCCTGTAGTCGCGCACGTCTACTATTCCCCCGGGCGTCAGCACTTTGCAAAATCGTGGAGAATATTATAAAGATTTTTTGCTATTTATCATGTGGAGCCTGACTTGATAAATTCAATGGCTCTATTTATCATGTGGGCCTTCACTTGATAAATTCAACAGCTCTATTTATCATATAAAAAAAAAAAGCGTAAATTCTTATTTCAAAGAATTTACGCTCTTTTTAATTAATCTAGTTCTAAGTTTGAACGATAATTATCAACAACTTCTTTTTTACTAGCATCACTAGGTACGAAGTAATATAATCCATCATCTAGAATTGCATCTTGTCCTTCTAATTGATTTCTATCGACATTATCTAATGCGTCGCTATATTTTGATCTCAAACTATTTATTTGAGAAATCTTCAAGTCTGTTTGAACATTATCACCTAAAGTATCAAAGATTTGATTGATTTTTGGTAATGAACCAACACTAACGAGTTCGTTCGCTAATGCTTGAATAACAAGTTGTTGACGTTCTTGTCTACCAAAGTCTCCTCCAGCGCCGTCTTCTTTTCTACTTCTAATAAACGCTAATGCTTCTTCGCCATTAAGCTTATATTTTTGTCCTTTAACATAAGAGTTTCCTTTTACTGTAAACGTTGCATTACTTGTAACTGTTACGCCTCCAGCTTGGTCTACTAATTCTTTAACACCATCCATATTAATAGATGCATAATGGTCAACTGGAACATTCATAAGTTTCTCTAATGAATTAATCGCCATTTTAGGACCACCATATGCGTATGCATGGTTAATTTTTTCAACAGAACCTTGTCCTACTATTTCTGCTCTTGTATCTCTTGGAATACTTACCATAACAGTCTTTTTCTTATCGGGATTGATTGATAATAATACGATTGAATCCGATCTTTCTCCCCCACCATCAGCTGCTCTAGTAGAGTCTGAATCTATTCCAAATAAAGCAATCGATATCGGGTCACCGTTAACATCGACAGCTTTCTTTCGTAATTCTGATTTATCTCTGTCTAATGGATTATGTATTGAATTCCCTAATGCAAAAAATTTATATACAAAAAATGCCAACACTATTAAGAAGGCTAATAATAAAATAATTACTATTGTCGTAACTATTTTAAAGGCTGCTGACTTTGGTTTTTTCGTCGAACGCTCATATTGATTTGCCACGTGCTCTCAGTCCATTCTAGTTTTTTTCTTTATTATACATTTATTTTTTATACTTTGCCAATGCCAACATAATTATGTGCACAACTTAAATTAAAATATAAACAATAGTATTTTTATACTAGGATTTTCCACTTATTACTGGAAAATATATACATTATATGATAAAGTATTCTTGTAAATCTACAACGTTACTTGCTTTAAATTTTTAGACATATTAAACGGGAAAGAGGATGAGATTCGGCGATCTCATCCTCTCTTTTTACGTCTTTTTTTAGTAGTATTTGATTTAATAACTTTCGTCGTTATGTCATACTCATCAGGATATCTAACTCTAACAATATCACCATAAAATAAGCGTTGTTCTCCATACCTTTTACAAAGCGATAATTCAGGATAAACTTCTTCAACTTTCGCAATATAATTATAGGATTTATCTCTCTTCAATACATCAATAAAATATCCAGATTCAATATCTTTATTTGTTCCTGCATTAATAATAAATGACGTATCATCTAGTATTCTTATAATTTCAACTTGTTTCATAATTTCACGCTAGCCTTCTTTAATTCTTAAAATATGAAATATTATGATAAGTACTTAGTTGACTGATTTTAAAGTTTCATAGAGTTGAAGAATATTTAATATGAGATTTCTCTCTTCTTTACGATCAATTTTTTTATTATTTAATAAATTTTTTACTGTTTTTTTCTTTACATTACATAATTTGGCAATAGATTTATTAGTTAAATTATACTCTTTTTTCAATGTTTTTTCAATATAGTACTTAGAGTATTTTAATGCGTCTTTATTTTCTCCAATCGCCTCAAAATAGTTGAGTCTTTTTCCAATCTCATTTCTTTGTACATCTGTTAATACGCCTTGATTACCATGTAATAGTAATTCGTACTTTTCTTTTGGCAGATTTAATAGCTTTCGTAATTGCTTGTCGTCTAATTCGTATTTATTTGAAACGTTCTGTATTCTTTCAGCATAATTTTTTTCATTAGCCTTTGCCATTCTATCACGTCCTTTGTTACTATTTTATATACCCAGAAATAGAAATTTTAAGCAATGATTTCCATAACATGATATGTTGGAAATACATTAATAATCTTAGGAAAGGTGCGATTACATATGCTTACACTTACAGATTCTGAAATTGAAAAACAATATTTTATGAAGGATGCTATTAAAGATACTCTGGCGTTATTTAACAAATTGGAACAAGAACAAATTATAGTTGAACATCGAACAGTTATTGAAATGCCTAATACGCACAACGCTATGCTCTATATGCCTTGCTTAGATTTAAAAGAAAAGCTTGGGACAATTAAAGTTATTTCTATTTTTCCTGATAATCCAAAAGTGAATTTATCTACTACACAAGGCAAAATATTAATTACTGAATTAGAAACTGGACAACATAAAGCAATCATCGATGCGAGTTATTTAACAAGGTTAAGAACAGGTGCATTAAGTGGTATAGCGACTGACTATTTGAGCAGGAAAGATAGTCGTGTTTTAGGTGTGATTGGTACTGGGGGTATGGCGTTCGAACAAGTTTTAGGCATACTTGAAGTAAGAAACATTGAACATATCTATTTATTTAATAGAACATTTAAAAAAGCACAACTCTTTAAAGAAAAACTGCAAGACTTTGGTATTAACGTAGAGATCAGCGTAACTCAAGATGTACAAGAAGTTGTACAACAAAGCGATATTATAAACTGTGCAACACGTTCAAATGAAGCTGTATTTAATGCTAAAGATTTAAAGGAAGGTACACATATTAATGGTGTTGGTTCATACCAACCTTCAATGCGCGAAATCGATATTAACGCAATAAAAAAATCATCCAAAATAGTATTTGATGATATTGGCGGTGCTCAAACCGAAGCTGGAGAATTTATTCAAGCTGAAAAAGAAGGCCACTTTAGTTTTGGTAGTACATACGGGGATTTACAACAACTCGTATTACACAAAATAAATGGTCGTGAAGATGAAACTGAAACGACGATATACAAATCCGTTGGCGCTGCTCATTTCGACTTGGCAGTGGGTATAGGCGTATTTAAAAAATTATTTTCGTAATCCATTTAAAGGACGATTACTATAAAAAGCATCATGTCATTAGTTAACGCCTACTGACATGATGCTTTTTTTGTATAAACTTTACAATCAAAATCTTATTATTCTATATACAATTCCACAGCATCTCTAGTTTTACTCATTGTTACAACATGCTCATCATAATTTCTAGATAAATAACTATAAAATAAAATATCTATCGTCATAAGTTGTGAAATAAGCGAACTTGTTGCTGCAAGTCTCAAACTTTTTTCTGAGCTTGCATCGTGTATTAAATAAAAGTCCGCAATTTTTGCTAAAGTAGATTGTTCTGACTGTGTAAGTCCAACTGTTTTCACACCATATTTTCGAGCAACTTTTGCTAGAGATATTGTTTCGTTATTCTCACCTGAATTGGAAATGCCAATCAATATACAGCTTTTACTATGTGAAGCAATTGCTGTCGCTAAAAAATGTGTATCTAATGAATGAATGACTTGTTTACCTATTCTTGTGAATTTTTGATATAAATCTTGTGCTACTAAACTGGAAGCACCCACACCAAACACGATCATCGTCTGCGTATCGTATAATTGATCCACAATTTGATTGATACTTTCATCAGAAATATGTTTTTCAGTCATTTCAAGTGTGTGTGAAGCTCTCGTTATCAGTTTCTTACTGATTGAATCAACAGTCTCGTCTTGTTTAATTTCTTGATAAATACTTTGTTCATGTTGAGGTAAATATCTAGAAATCGCTAACTTCAAATCTGTGAAACCTTTAAAATTCAATTTATGTGTACATCTAATAACAGAAGCCGCACTTGTGTTTGTTATCTTTCCTAATTCTTTAGCGCTTAAATTAATCGTTTTTTCAGGGTGTTCCATAAAATATTCAGCTATACGTTTTTCGTGTTTCGTTAAATGAGACATTTGTTCTTTTATAAATAAGAGTAAATGTTGATGTTCCATATCATTAGTCCTCTTCCAATTCTTGTGCTGCAGTCATTTCTTTATTTGTACCAAATAAGTATGTCGCAACAAATCCCCCTAGATAAGCTGCTAACAATCCTGCAATATATCCTAAGTACATATTATCAGAAATTAAAGGAATAAGAGATACACCACTTGGTCCGATTGCTGTGGCGCCAACGTGACCGAGGCCACCGATAACAGCACCACCAACACCCCCACCAATACAAGCAGTAATAAATGGTCTGCCTAATGGTAATGTAACACCGTATATTAATGGCTCCCCAATGCCTAAAATACCTACTGGCAATGCACCTTTTAATAAATTAATAATTTTTTTATTTTTTCTACATTTAAACCATAACGCAAATGCAGCACCTACTTGTCCTGCGCCTGCCATAGCTAATATCGGTAATAAATAAGTCGCGCCTGATTGGTTAATCATTTCAATATGGATAGGTGTTAAAACTTGATGTAATCCAAACATAACGAGTGGTAAGAAAGTTGCGCCTAATATAAATCCGCTGAATGCGCCACCTATATCTAACACCCAATCGATAACCCCTAACAATCCATTTGAAACAAATCCAGCTATAGGCATGATTAAGAAAATCGTACCGAGGCCCATTATAAATAATGTAATGGTCGGTGTAACAATAATATCTACAGAACTTGGTACAATTTTGTGTAGTTTCTTTTCAATTAATGACAATATCCAGACAGCGAATATGACACCAATGACACCACCTTGACCAGCAGCTAATGGCTCGCCATTAAATATGTTCTTTATCGGACTTTCAGGATCCATACCAGTGAGCATTGTTGTACCACCAATGACACCACCTAGTCCAGGTGTAGCACCAAACTCTTTAGCTGCATTAATCCCAACGTAAATAACGAGATATGCAAAAATACCATTTTTGATGATATCAAATATTAATACAAATTGTTCCCACGTTGCTCCATCTAATGTTCCAGCAGCTAACATATTTGAAATCACTGCTGCAATACCACCTATTAAACCTGCACCAACAAACGCAGGTATTAAAGGTACGAATATATTTGCGATAGATCTTAATACTTTTTTAAACGGTGATTGATTCTTTTTGTTTAAATTTTGTTTGAATAAATCCGCTTCTTTTTCTACTTGCTCCTTATTTGATGCTTTATGTTTAATGTCCTCCCCTAAATCGACACCAATTATTGAACTCATTTCATTTGCTACTTTATTAACAGTCCCTGGTCCAATAACGACTTGAAGCATATCATCTTCTACAACACCCATTACCCCTTTAATATTCTTGAGACCTTCAAGGTTTACTTTACTATAGTCAACGATGTTCATCCTAACACGCGTCATACAATGAATGACTTTATCTAAATTATCTCTTCCCCCGACTTCTTTCAAAATAGCTTGTGCAATTTCTCTTTCTTTTGACATAACCTACACACCCCTTAGTTTACGTATTTCTTACGAATCCCTTAGCTTGTTTCAGCTTTTCAACTGCTTCTGCTTTCGTAATTTGATGCATCCCCATCACGATTGCTACTTTTACTTGTTCGTCACTTTCTTTAAACAACCTCATACTTTCATCATCTGTACAGTCTAATACTTCTTGAATCATATTAACTGCACGTTGCTTTAACTTTTTATTCGTTGGTTTGACATCAATCATTAAATTCTCATACACTTTACCGATACCGACCATCGCCCCAGTTGATATCATATTAAGAATTAATTTTTGTGCTGTTCCTGCTTTAAGTCTTGTTGATCCTGTTAATACTTCTGGACCAACATCAACTTGCACTGGGAAATCAGCATGCTTTCCAACTTCAGATTGTCTATTACATGTGACACAACCAGTAGCTACTTTAATACTTTGAGCATATTTCAAACCACCAATGACATATGGTGTTCGTCCACTAGCAGCTATACCGATGACAGTATCATGCACATTAATTTTTAAGTCTTTTAAATCTTGCTCCCCTAGCCTTTCATCATCTTCTGCCCCTTCTACAGCGACTGTCATAGCAGTAGGACCACCCGCAATCAGTCCCACAACTACATCAGATGTCACACCAAATGTTGGCACACATTCTGCAGCATCTAAAACGCCTAATCTACCACTCGTTCCCGCTCCCATATAAATTAATCTCCCACCATTGTTTAAACCTTTTATAACTTGTGTAATAAGATTGGCTATAGCCTTATTTTCTTCTTTAATAAATTGGGCAACCTTTTGATCTTCGTTATTCATCACTTCAACAAACTGCTCAGGTGTTAAAGTATCTAACTTCGAAGAATGTTCATTCCTTAATTCTGTCGTTAAACGGCTAATATCCATCTAATCTTCCCCCTTAATAAACTGAAAAGCTGTTCCCGCATCAATCAAGTCAATGCACGGCAAATCTTGTTCACATACGTAACCTATAACATTTACCGCGTCATTATGATTTAAGTGTTTATTCACAATCTGTAATTCATTCATGTAACGACCATACTTTATATTATCTAAAGTAATGGCACCCCTTTTTCTTGCAACCGTGTTTTCAGGCAACACTTCTTCCCGAAAAGTTTGCCTTGCTTCTTCCGCTCTAATCACATCTCTTGCTTTGTCTTTTCTATTATGAAAAATTCTCCCAATAACATAATCTAAATGCTTTGTTTCGGATTGTACTTGAAGTGACACGATTCCATTATTAAAGAAGGTGTTGAATTGATTAATCGTTGGTTGATTGATATGCGTATCCCCTATACAAATATCATCTACACCTAGTGCTAATAACTCGCTAGCAGCAACTAGAGGATGGACTTTTCTATGATCTTCTAATGTAGGTAACCCTTGATAAACAGGACTTCTAAGCGTTGTTCCCGGAACAAATGCCATTATTGAAATATCAGGAAATAATGACTTCAACTCATTGTTCTTATTTATAAAGAATTGTTTATCCAACCCTGTTTCAGGACGAGGATAGTAATTATGTGCAACCATGATGCGCGTCATATCAACGTTTTGAGATTTTAATTGCGTGAGTAAATTCAGAGCGTCAGTACTCGCATTACATACAATTTTCAATTCATCTAATAAAGACATAATATCCTCAAGTTCTAAAGAGATATCCAACCTTATATAATCAATACCAATCTCACTTAACCCTTGCGGTTCTTTATATGATAGACCTAAATTGTGAAACGCATGAGGACTTGCATCAGCTATAATTTCAGCTTTGCTTCCTACAAGACGTTTCAATTCTTTTAGCTTTTCAAAATATTGACTTGAGTCCTCTTCAGGAATTTGAAGAGAAGTAAACACATACTGAAATCCTTCTTCTAACATTGTTTCAATATAAGCATGATCAAAAGATTCACCTAAATATACTGAAAAACCTAACATATCAACACACCCTTTTTGGAATCGTTTACATTATCTCATTTTTGGAATTTAATTTCAATATTTATATGATTTATTTACATTTTTGAAATGAAATTACACAAACAAAAACAGCCTGGGACATAAATGTCCTAAACTATAATGATTTTGTAAAGTGCATGCTTGCCTGGGGTATGGCTCGAGCCTGTAGTCTCTCACTCATACTATTCCCCCGGGCGTCAGCACTTTACAAAACTAGAAATATAAAAACACCCAATCCGAAAATGATGCCAACGGATTGGGTGATTTGTTTTAAGTACAATTAATTATTTTTATTGATCATGTCTTTTATTAATTGATTTACTTGTTCGATATTTTTACTTTGTTGATTCAATAGAGCCATAACATTTTGGTCGTCAGTTTCTGAACTTTGATTTTTTTGTTCTTTATCATTGTCGTACTGACGCAATGCTTCATATAATACTTCGTCTTTTGAATTTGAATCAATCTTATCGTATAATGCTTTCGTTTTTGGACTGACTTCTATTGTAGCTACACTTATATCTTCAGAACTTTGTGCAACATGATTATTTTCACTAAGTGCATGTCCTTCAATATCTATTTTAGGCAAAATTGTGTTTAACCAGTTTGGTAAGTACCATGATGCTCTACCGAATAGTTGAGTAAGTGCTGGTATGATCGTCATTCTTACAATAAAGGCATCGAATAATACGCCGAATGCTAATGCAATACCCATTGATTTAATCATGACATCATCTTGGAATACGAAACCTATAAATACACTGAACATAATAAGTGCGGCTGCTACGATTACAGGTCCACTTTCTTTAAGTCCTACTTTAATTGATTTCGTATTGTTCATTGTACGCACGTATTCTTCATGAATTCTGGACATTAAGAATACTTCGTAGTCCATTGCCAATCCAAACAACAGTCCTATTGTAATGACTGGTAAGAATGCGAGCAATGGTCCCGTTGAATCTACTCCAAATACGCCACTCATAAATCCATCTTGCATAATAAGCGTCGTAAATCCTAACGTTGCTACTAATGATAATACAAATCCTAACACTGCTTTAAGCGGAATAATAATCGATCTAAACACAACCATTAATAGTACAAATGCTAATAAGATAATAACACCTGCAAATAATGGAATGGCGTCATTAAGTTTTTCTGACATATCTATATTGATTACACTTTGACCAGATATTTCCGTACTTAAATCATACTTATCTTTCGAGTCTTTATTGTAATCTCTTAAATCATGAACTAAATCATAAGTTGATTCTGCATTTGGTCCTTTTTCTGGCAGAACTGTGACTAGCGCATAATCTTTATCTTTATTGAGTTGAGGTGGTGTAACTGTTTCAACATTTTTGATATCTTCAATGTCTTTCATGACATTTTGTAAATCTTTTTGTAATGCTTGTTGATCATCTTTTTTATCTGAAGTGTCTACGAGCATCACAATTGGTCCATTAAACCCTTCACCAAAATCATCAGAAATAATATCATATGCTTTTTTCTCAGTTGAACTATCAGGTTTCATGCCATTATCTGGTATACCTAATCGCATATGTGAAGCTGGCAGTGCAGCAGCAATTAAGATAATTAAACCGATAAGAATTGCAATCCACGGTTTACCTACTACAAATTTAGACCAAGGTGTATCTAAACTTTCATTTGAATGAATTTTACGTTTTTTAGGGTGTATTTGTTTATGAAACACACTAATTAATGCTGGAAGTAACGTAATTGAACTGAGTACAGCAAAGATGACACTTAATGCAGAAGCAAAGCCCATTGTAGCTAAGAAACCAATGCCTACTAATGCAAGCCCACATACTGCAATGACAACTGTGACGCCTGCGAATATAACTGCGCTACCAGCTGTTCCTAAAGCTAAACCGATTGCTTTAATATGATCCTTCTCAGTTTTAATAATTTGTCTATATCTAAATAATATAAACAGTGCATAATCTATTCCCAGTGCTAAACCTATCATCACGGCTAGCGATAACGTAACGTTCGGAATATCGAATGAATATGTTAATAATGCGATTGTACCAATACTTGAACCTAATCCAACAATTGCACTGATAATTGGCATCCCAGCAGCAATTAATGAACCAAAAGTTACAAGCAAGACAGCGAAAGCAACAATAATCCCGATTGCTTCAGAGCTGCCCCCTATTTCAGTATTTGCATTTAATGCATTTCCCGTTAATTCTGTCTGTATGTCATCATCTACTGATTTCATAGCATCTTTAACTTTATCGACAGAATCTGATTTTATAGATGTTTGAGATACTTTATAATTGATATCTGCAAAAGCAGTTGTTTGATCTTTATTTATTTGTTTATTTTCATAAGGATCTGTAATTTCTTTTATATCATCATCTTTATCTTTAGCATCTTTTAAGGCAGCTTGAATATCTTTCATCGCTTTTGGATCTGTTATGCCTTTTTTATCTTCACTCTTAAAGACAACTCTCACATTTGCCTTTTCACTATCTTGATTAAATTCTTTTTCAATTTTATCGTTCGTATCGATTGATTTAATACCATTCATTGTAATGTCGTTATCAAAAGTGGGTTTATTAATCGTCAATGGTGTAACAATACCTACCAAAACAATTAGCCAAATAATAATCGTTAACCACTTATGTTTAGCAATGGATGAACCCAATCTAAATAAAAAGTTCGCCAAAATATTTCCTCCCTTAAATCTACTCTATAGTTTATGCATACAGTGTATACAACATAACGCATATAATAACACTTCAGTACATACCAAAAAAGAGATAAAATCCCAAATGTGTATACTTTGTCTACACTTTTAAAATAATGTAGAAAAGCCGTTTACTAAACGTTCACATTTGGGATTTATAACTTTTATAATAATAATAGAATTAAGGCGATGATTGCAGGGCCACCTTGTTTCAAAATAATCGATTTAGAACTTGTAAGACTACCGTATATTGCTGCTAAAATAATAAATATTAACAACACCGCTACAAACTCTTTAGGATTTGTAGAGAAAAAAGCACCATAGAATAAGGCTAAAGCTAACAATCCGTTATATATACCTTGATTTTTCAGAAGTACTTGAATGTTTTTATCCTTTAATACTTGCTGCTTTAAATTAAATGTTTGTGATGTTTTTTTAGAGTCTGTTGCAATCGTTTCTAAATACATAATGTACAGATGTTCAACTGCAACAATAACTACAAAAATCGTCGCTAATATGTGCATAACAAGTCTCCTTTATAGAACAGTTTGATTTTCTTTTTCATGTATCATTTCAATGATTTCATTTTCCTCATTCATAACTGCTACTTTTGGTGCATGCGTTCTCGCTTCTTCATCAGTGACTTGAACATAATTCATAATAATAATGACATCATCTACTTGAACTAATCTTGCAGCTGCACCATTTAAACAAATTTTACCACTGCCTCTTTCACCTTCAATAACATAAGTTTCAAGTCTTGCACCGTTATTATTATTAACGATCGCTACTTTCTCATTCGGTAATATATCTACCGCATCTAAAATATCTGCATCTATTGTAATACTACCTACATAATTTAAGTTGGCCTCAGTCACTCTAGCACGATGAATCTTCCCGTTCATCATAGTTCTAATCATCGTATTCATCTCCATATCTATATTTGTATGTTCGTTATTATCATACAATGATATTTTAATCCGTCAACTATTATATCCTATTATTACTTTTAAGTGCCTATAGAACAAAATAGTGCGTACTTACATTTTATCGTCTTACACTTTATACTAATCCATACAATAATAAAAAGGAGTTTTGAACATGAATTTCACACAGTTTCATAATGGAAATAATATGCCTAGTGTTGGTCTAGGTGTTTTTAGAGTAGAAAATAACGATACAGCTAAAGATGCTGTCAAACATGCCATTCAATCAGGATATAGAAGTATAGATGCAGCATTTATATATGGAAATGAAACTAAAGTTGGCGAAGGTATCGCTGAAGGTATCAAAGCAGCAAATATCTCAAGAGATGACTTATTTATCACATCTAAATTATGGTTAGATGACTACGGAAAAAATAACGTAAAAGAAGCCTATGAAAAATCTTTAAACCTACTAGGACTAGACTATTTAGATTTATATTTAATGCATTGGCCAGGTACAGATGCAGATTTAATGTTAAATACGTGGGAAGGTCTAGAAGCATTATACAATCAACAATTAGTTAAAAATATTGGTGTAAGTAACTTCAATATAGATCACTTAGATATCCTATTAAACAAAGCAACTGTTAAACCAGTCTTAAACCAAGTAGAATTCCACCCATACTTAACACAAACAGAATTGAGAAATTATTTAAACAAACACGATATAAAAATGGAATCATGGTCACCACTTATGAATGCAGAGATTTTACAAGACGAAGTAGTAAATAACATTGCTACAGAAATAAACAAATCTCCAGCGCAAGTCATCATACGTTGGAATATCGACCACGATGTAATTACAATACCAAAATCCGTTACACCATCACGCATTGAAGAAAACTACGACGTATTTAACTTCAGCTTAAACGAAGAACAAATGCAACAATTAGACGCACTTAATCAAAACAAACGCATAGGACCTAACCCAGCAGAATTCAACGGTTAAGTTGTTGAGAGAATCGTACAGTATCTTTCGAGTCTTCGTGCGTTTTATCCAGATTTTACTAAAAGCGCACGATATCTTTTGAGTCCTCGTGCGTTTTACCTAGAATTTACCAAAAGCGCACGATATCATTCGAGTCTTCGTGCGTTTTACCTAGAATTTACCAAAAGCGCACGATATCATTCGAGTCTTCGTGCGTTTTACCTAGAATTTACCAAAAGCGCACAATATCTTTCGAGTCTTCGTGCGTTTTGGTCGTAACAATCATTGAACAACATAATCCTAATTTCACTTGGATTCGTTCTCTACGATTTTAAAATATAAAAAGATCTCTTCACTAGGCTATAACCTTCTGAAGAGATCTTTTATTTTGAGAACGGGTATTTATATTCAATATTTTTAATTTCCAATATATTAGTTTTTTTCAATTATACACAAGCTAATTATTAATTTATTTGTATTATACAATTATTATTAGAACATCTTATTTTAATATATTACATATTATTTTTTACTTATTATATTGCGTTAGTAGTTAATTTTTTGGTATTATTTAGGAGTAAACTAATTTCGCGGGAAACATTCAACAAATGAATAAAAATGAAAAACTCAACATTTTAATCAAGGAGCAAACAACCAAGACATATACACCTGAAAAACCTAAAAAATAGGAGGATTTTATGGAAAATATTATTCACTACGAACTATTAAAAAAAGACATCTTCAACAACATATTCGATGAAACACAACTAAAACGTATGGATATACTCACTTTGTATTATTTAGCTGAAATGAATGAAGATGAAGTATACGTTCGAAAACTTCGAAAACTTATGTTTAATCCATCATCTTCTGAATTAACAGGCGCATTAAAAACACTAGAATATTTAAATTATTTCAAAAAAGTTAGAGACCCATTAGACGAACGCTCTATTATATTGAAGAATATTGACTATGAAGCAATTAATTCCACTTTATGTATTTGCAAAAATATCACAGTGGATCATTTAGATCGATTCGATTCAGATGAAGAAAAAACAGTATTGTAAGTATGTATAAATAAATCACCCAATTCGAAAATGAAACTAACGGATTGGGTGATTCTTATTTCCTCTCATATACATGAGCAAATTTCAATCATATTTTTATGGATAGGATATACTTGTATTAAAATATAGAGTTGGAGAAACTTATGAATTATAGACGTGCTATGAGAAGAGACGTAGATGGCACTATTCGTGTTTGTTCAGAAGGAGGATTACAATGTTGAGATTAAGTGTATTAGATCAAGCGCCTATATCTAAAGGGCACACACCTGAAGAGACACTACAACATACTATTAAATTAGCTAAATGGGCTGAGTCGCTAGGATACCATCGTTATTGGGTTGCTGAACATCATAATACAAGCGGTTTAGCGAGTTCATCACCGGAAATCTTAATGACACAAATTGCCGCTTCTACTCAAGAAATCAGAGTTGGATCTGGAGGTATATTACTTCCTCAATATAGCCCATACAAAATTGCAGAGAACTCAAAAACTTTATCTGCTTTATACCCTAATCGCATCGACATAGGATTTGGAAATTCACCAGGTGGTTCTCCAATTACTCAAAAAGCTTTAACAGATCATCATATTAAACCGAAAGAAGACTTTTATAGACAAGCGTCAGATTTACAAGGATTCATGCACAATACTTTGCCTAGAAATCATGAATTCAGACTCGTTAAAGCTGGACCTCGTATAGATAATCCACCTGCAATGTGGCTTTTAGGTCTGACAGAAAATGGTGCAAAAAATGCAGCACAACTAGGGATAGGATTTGTATTTGGACATTTTATTAATCCGAAGTACGGTAAAGTCGCGATGAAACGCTATTATGAAGAGTTCACACCATCAGTAAATCATAAAGAACCTGCAACAATTATTTGCATATTTGTCGTATGTGCAGAAACTGACGAACAAGCAGAAGCACTTGCTATCACGCAAGACAGATGGCTATTAAACGTTGGGAAAGGATTAGGTACAAAAGTACAACCACCTGAAGAAATAAATAGTGATGAATACAGTAATGAAGAATTAGAACAAATTAAGAAAAATAGAAATAGATGTATAATAGGATCACCATCGACAGTTAAAAAGCAGCTTAATCAACTAGCTGAAGCATATCAAACAGACGAATTTATGATCATCACAAATATATATAACTTTGAAGATAAGAAGAAGTCATATAAATTGATAGCAGAAGAAATGTTGTAATGAGAATTATAGATTGTGTATCATATTCGGTACTAACTTTAATGTCTATTTTACAATTAACATATTAAAGGGGTCTGAATGTTGCTTGTTTGATCAGTCTTGCAACTTTCAAGCGTCCTATGTTGCTTGTTTAATCAGTCTTGCAACTTAGAGCCGTTCTATGTTGCTTGTTTTGTCAGTCTTGCAACTTACAGGCCTTCTATGTTGCTTGTTTTGTCAGTCTTGCAACTTTCAGGCCTTCTATGTTGCTTGTTTTGTCAGTCTTGCAACTTAGAGACCTTCTATGTTGCTTGTTTGGTCAGTCTTGCAACTTTCAAGCGTCCTATGTTGCTTGTTTGGCCAGTCTTGCAACTTTCAAGCGTCCTATGTTGCTTGTTTGGTCAGTCTTGCAACTTTCAGAGCTTCTATGTTGCTTGTTTTGTCAGTCTTGCAACATACAGCGTGTGCTTAAAAGAACAAACGAAAAAATATAAGAAATATGAATGTTCCTCACGATTTTGTAAAGTGCTGACGCCCGGAGGAATAGTATGCCCCGCGCGACTACAGGCTCGAACCATATTCATAAAGCAACCACAGGCAAGCATGCACTTTCAAAATCGTAGATTCTATAAAAAAATAACAACTCATTACTAGCTGAATAAATCAGTGAAGTGAGTTGTTATTTATTTTGAGTTAGGATTTATATCCTGGACTCTTATTTATTTTTTAATTCAAGAATCGTTTACCATCTAATCTTCTACATATTTATCGCTAGCTGCTTGTAGTGCGAAGATATAAAATAACACTGATATGACAATTAATGAGATGATTCCGACATCCCATCCTCCTAATAAATCATGTAAAAATCCGATTAAGAATGGTCCTATGGCAGCTATAAAATAACCAATCGATTGTCCGAATCCTGATAATGACATGCTTCCTGCGTTTGTTCTTGCACGTATTGAAAAGAATGTCATACATAAACTGAATCCTGCTCCCATTCCAAACCCTGCTATTATAATGCCAATAACTAATACTATGTATGATTGACTGAATAACAAACTAAATCCTAATACAAACAGCATACTTACAATTGTTACGAGTAATTTTTGATTTTGCATTTTAGATGCGATTATTGGAAATATAAATGTCATTGGTACTTGTGAAAATTGGTTTAGCATTAATAAAAAGCCTGCTGCTGTTGGTGACATACCTTTATCTACTAAAATGGTCGGCATCCAAGCTATAACCGTATAAAATACCATTGATTGCATCGCCATTGTTAATGCCACTACCCAAGCTAATTTGGATGTGACCATTCTAACCTTTGGTCCTTGTACTTTAGCTTGCATTGCTTTTGTCGCTTGTAATTCTTCTTGTTTGCCACTTTTAACTTGTGGCCACCAAAATACGATAGCTAATATCGTTAATACAACCCAAAATGATAGTGATAAACGAAATCCTAGTGGTGTTATTTCAGACAATGGATAACTTAATCCGCCACCTAATCCTGCAGTGAAATTCATTGTGGCACTATATACACCAGTAAATAATCCTATTTGTAATGGGAATCTCCATTTTACATAGCTAGGTAAACATACGTTTCCAAAAGCGATAGCGATACCTAATAGAATTGTTCCGACTATAAATAACCCTATATCTCCTGATACGCGTAATAACAACCCTACTAATAATATTAATAAAGCATATAGAATGGTGCTCGACATCGTAAGCTTAGTCACGATTTTAGATACGATCGGTGAGACAAAGCCAAAAATAATCAACGGAATCGTTGTTAACAGTCCTGCAAGGGTGTTACTGATTTCTAAGTCTGATTTAATTAATTCTATTACAGGTCCTACCGATGTTAAAGGCGCTCTTAATGTAGCTGCTACGAATATCATGCCAAAAAGAATTAGCCATATTTCTTTAAATTTATATTTCTTAATATTATGCTCCAAATTTTCCACCACCACGATTATGCTTTATATGTATTAAACTACTTGAATATAGTTGAATTCATATAAGTAAATTAACTTTTTAAACCAAAAAAGACTGTCGATAAATTAAAGACTTTATCGACAGTCTAACATGAAAGCATCGCTTACTGCTCGTTTGTTTTTTATATTTTATTCTTAATTTAAAATTGTTCTGATAGAATTTTTTGTTCTAAGAAGTTAAGCATATAATCAGGGCTACCAGTCTTAGCATCTGTACCAGACATTTTGAAACCACCGAATGGGTGATAGCCTACAACTGCTGCTGTACAACCTCTGTTCAAATACAAGTTACCTACATCATAATCTTCACAAGCTTGTCTCCAATGCTCACGATTATTTGTAAACACTGCACCTGTTAAACCGTAGTCCGTATCATTCGCTACTTCTAATAGTTCTTCAAAGTTTTCTCCTTTTGTAAACCCAACGACTGGACCGAAAATTTCTTCTTGCATAATTTGATCGCTAGATTTTAAATCAGAGATAATTGTTGGATGAACAAAGTAACCTTTGCTGTCATCCGTTTTACCACCAACTTCAAGTTTACCTTCTTTACTGCCAATTTCGATATAATTTTTAATTTTATCGAATTGTTTTTGATTGATAACTGGTCCCATATACACATCAGAACCGCCTTCTGTATGATCAACTGTCAGTTCTTTTGTTAACTTGATTGATTTCTCTAGAACTTCATCATAGACATCTTTGTGCACGATCGCTCTTGAACAAGCTGAACATTTTTGACCAGAGAAGCCAAATGCTGAATCTACAATTGCTTGCGCAGCTAAATCTGTGTCGACATTTTCATCTACAACAATTGCATCTTTACCGCCCATTTCAGCTATAACGCGTTTTAAGAAGTTTTGTCCTTCTTGAACTTTAGCAGCTCTTTCAAAAATACGTGTTCCAGTTGCTCTTGAACCAGTAAATGTGACAAAGTGTGTATCTTTATGATCTACTAAATGATCACCTATTTCTTTAGGTTCACCTGGTACAAAGTTAACAACACCTTTAGGAAGACCAGCTTCTTCTAAGACTTCAATAAGCTTATATGCGATTAAAGGTGTATCTTCTGCTGGTTTTAATAATACTGTATTACCCGCGATAATGGGTGCTACTGTCGTACCAGTCATAATTGCAAATGGGAAGTTCCATGGTGGTATCGTAACACCAGGGCCCATAGGTTTATAAATATATTGATTATGCTCGCCTTCTCTATCAAAGACTGGCTTACCATGTGCCAATTCCATCATAGAGCGTGCATAGTATTCTATAAAGTCTATTCCTTCATTTGTATCTCCATCCGCTTCATTCCATGGTTTACCAGCTTCATAAACCATTAAAGCAGAAAATTCGTGTTTTCTTCTACGAATAATAGCAGATACTCTTATTAATAATTCAGCTCTTTCTTCAGGAGTCCATTTTCTCCAAGTCTTATAAGCTTCTTTCGCCGCTTCCATAGCTTGATCGACTTGTTCTTTAGTAGCTTTAGAAACTGTTCCTAGGACTTGTTGATGATTAGCGGGATCTACAGATTCATATTTATCATCTGTAAAAATTTTCTCTCCATTAATCACGAGAGGAATTTCTTTACCAAATTCAGCTTTAACTTGTTTTAAAGCCTCTTTAAAAGCCTGTTGATTCTCTTCATTTGTAAAATCTGTTGCAGGTTCATTGTGAAATTCTACTACCATCCTAAATACCTCCTAAATATATAAAACTAATAAGAGGGAAATACCTCTTATAGAACATTTTACTATTCTATTTCCATTTTTATCAAGTAAAGGGCTTTCAAGAATGAAATATTCATCAAAATAAAGAAAAATGTCCTAAACTATAATGATTTTGTAAAGTGCATGCTTGCCTAGGGGTATGGCTCGAGCCTGTAGTCTCTCACTCATACTATTCCCCCGGGCGTCAGCACTTTACAAAATCAGAAATATAAAATCACCCAATCCGAAAATGATTCCAACGGATTGGGTGATTTATTTTAAGTTAGGATTTATATCCCAAATTCTTTCTTTGTTCTATCATATATTTGTTTTATATCTTGAGGTGTCGTTTCGCAACAACCGCCTACTATTTGAACGCCTTGTTCAATCCATTCTATTGATTTTTGAATAAGTAATGCATTATCTCCTTCACCTATCCAAACTTTCTCAATAGGGTCGAACGTTTTACCGCCATTAGGATACAATGCGATGACTTGTGGTAATTCAAGCAATCCTTTATGAATAGCTTTGTCTACACTATTAATACTTGAACAGTTAATACCAAATACAGGCACGCGATCGACATGCTGACTAATATAATGAACTACCTTTTCAAAATCAGTACCATCTGATAAATTACCTTCATCATTAACCGTACATGATATCCAAAAAGTCATTTGATCACTATAGTTCGGAATGATATATTCGACAATCGCTTTAATCTCATTAATATTAGGTACCGTTTCAAATACGAAATCGTAAATACCTCTATTAATCAAAGCATTTATACGTTCTTCATGAAATTGAACATAGTCTTCAACTGAGATGTCATATTCTCCAGTATATTCTGAACCATCACTCAAATATGCGCCATATGGGCCCAAGCTTCCAACTACGACTTGCTTATCTGTTACAGCTGCATTTATGTTATTAACCGCAACATCAAATAATTGTTCTATCTCTGTAGTCGACATACCAATAGATTTAAACGTAGCAAAGCTCGCTTGATATGTACTCGTCAACACGATATCCGCGCCAGCATCCGTAAATGCTTGATGTGCTTCTCTTACTTTATCAGGTTGATGGATCAACACTTCACTAGACCATAAAGAAGAATTCAAATCACATCCATAACCTTCTAAAGTTGTCGCTAAACCGCCATCTAACACTAATGTTTGTTCATGATTGATTTTATTTAGAAGTCTCAATAGTTTGACCGTCCTTTTTATGATATTTTACAAAGTAAAAAATAATCGCAATTATAGCAAATGGTATTCCAAAGTATAAGGCCGGAAATTGATTAGAATCAAACACCATACCTACACATGAAATTAAACATAAGATAAAGCCAATAATGGGCACACTTTGATGTATTTTCATGTGCTTGTTTAAACGTTTAGCATTAAAATAAGATAAACAAATGCTCATCCAAACAATGACAACAGCTAAACCTGCAATTGATACGAGCACAATATATAATGAGTCTGCTGCATAAACACTTGAAAATAATGCTAATAACCCTCCACACATACTGAATATTGTAGCGCGTATCGGCATGTGATGTTTATTTAATTTTTTAAAATAGTTTGGAAACATGCCTTCATTAGATAAACTCCACACCATTCTACTCGCAGCATACAGTCCTGAATTTGCTGCAGATAACAGTGCCGTAATGATCACTAAATTCATGATATCTCCAGCATATGGAATACCCATATTTTGAAAAATAACAACAAAAGGACTTTCTAAAGATTTGCCTTGATAACTCGGAATTAAAATAGAAATAACAACCATTGTTCCGATAAAGAAAATAATTAACCTCCATAAAGTTGCATTAATCGCTTTAGGAATCACTTCTTTAGGATTTTTAGTCTCACCAGCTGCAATACCAATTAGTTCAGTACCACTAAATGCATAATTGACTGCTAACATCGTTAAAAATACAGCGCCTAAACCGTTAGGAAATGAAGGATTAGTATACCTAG
The DNA here is from genome assembly GCF_029024305.1 of Mammaliicoccus vitulinus. Taxonomy (NCBI): domain Bacteria; kingdom Bacillati; phylum Bacillota; class Bacilli; order Caryophanales; family Staphylococcaceae; genus Mammaliicoccus; species Mammaliicoccus vitulinus. The sequence continues at coordinate 387,660 of NZ_CP118974.1, read as the reverse complement.
ACTTAATTGTTTCTAACCCATTATATCCACTGTAATGAATAAGGCCGAATAAAGTTAATGCACCTAAAACAATAAAAACAATAATAGCTAAGACTTTCACTAAAGAAAAATAAAATTCAACTTCAGCATAAAACTTAGTCGATATAATATTAAAAACGAGTACAAGTATTATCGCAATACTTGAAAATATGTATACAGGTGCGTCTGGCAACCATTTCTGCATTAAAATACCTACTGCAGTAAACTCCGAACCAAGTGCAACAGTCCACGTTAACCAATAAAACCAAGCGACGATATATCCTATAGAAGGATGAATATATTTAGAAGCATATACATGAAACCCTCCCGTAACAGGATGTTCAATGGCCAATTGACCTAAACATAACATCACGAGATAAACTAACACTGCACCTACTATATAAGATAACATCGTACCTAAAGGACCAGCTTGTTGCAAAGTATAACCAGAACTTAAAAAGAGACCAGTACCGATTACACCACCAAAACTTAATAACATAATATGACGTTGTTTCATATCGCGCTTATATGACTGACTAGACACAAAATACCTTCTCTCTAAATTAAAAATATCTTTAATTCTATATCTTTCGAATAATTCAGTCAACTCAAAATTTTCTGCAAACAGTATATATAAAGCATAATTGATATAAAAAGGATAATATTTCATGTGTTTTATAAGATTCACTTTTATAGTTAAATGAACCCAGACAAGAGGCTTATTCAATAAGCGCCTTGCCTGGGTTCATTTAATCATCATGCTATACATTAACTTTCGAGTGCTTTTTTTAATTTTTCTTGAATTGTAGCTACATCATCTTCTGTTGGGCTAAATTCAAACTTTTCATTATTTATAAAAACTGTAGGTATACCTTTAATACCTCTTTCAAATGTTTCTTGATGTATCGCTAATGATCGATCGTCTGCATTTTTTTGTGGAGATAAACTAAGATCATACTCCATTTTTCTTTCTATCGTTTCAAAATTCAATGTCCATTCTTCTTGTGTATCATATAGGTGACGTATAATCTTCAATGTTTCTTCAGGATCATTATAATCTAGATGAATATTTGCAACAGTACCTTTTAATAGCCTTTGTTTCGTCTTATCAAAATGCTTAATCACATATTGAACACTGCCATCATTGATATAAGGTTCTAAAACTTCATCAGCTGCTGCAAAATAATGCGCACAATATGGACATGCGAAATTTATAAATGCTTCTACTGTTATATTTGCATCTTTATTGCCTAAAGTTAAATGTTGTATTTCTGTCATCACGATTACCTCCTATATATATTGTTATATTAATTTAACCATTTCATCGACTATAATGCTAATGATTAAATTCAGAATTGTTAATCAATTATCATTAACTATAAAAAAGCATACAAAAAAACACCTCATAACTAAGTTATGAGGTGTTTAACTAATAATTTAATATTAGTTTTTGTTAACGTTAACCGCTTGAGGTCCACGTTGGCCTTCTTCGATATCAAATGTAACTGAAGCGCCTTCGTCTAATGATTTGTAACCTTCAGTTTGAATTGAAGAGAAATGTACGAATACGTCGTTACCATTTTCTCCTTCGATGAAACCATAACCTTTTTCTGCGTTAAACCATTTTACTGTACCTTTATTCATAATAAAAGTCCTCCTGTGTGCTTTTGCACGATATATTTGCAATAATCAATCTTCAAACTTAAATGGACTTTATTAACAATGAATAAAACTACCAATTAATTTAATCTCGAAATATCACTTGAGACTTACTATACAGTATAAATTAGAAAATGTAAACCCTTATGTTAAAAATAACTTTTTTTCTTACTTTTATCACTCATAATCACTACAAATAATATTTTTCAATTACCTTTAATGATTCGTCTAATTCATATATAAGCGGTGCACCTGTTTTGATTTCTAATTCCGATATTTCATCATCGGGTATATCTTCTAAATATTTAATGAGTGCTCTTAAAGAATTTCCATGGGCAGACACAAGTGTTGTTTGATGATTTAACAAACTTGTAGAAATATGATCTATCCAAAATGGTATCACTCTGTCTAATGTATCTTTCAAACTTTCTGATACCGGCATAATTCTTCTATCTAACATTGCGTATCTTCTATCATTTAAATATGTTTCTCTTAACTTTTCATCCGCTTCTGGTGGTCTAGTATCATATGATCTTCTCCAAATATGCACTTGTTCTTCACCAAACTCTTCTCTTGCTTCATCTTTATTCTTACCTTGTAGTCCTCCATAATGTCGTTCATTTAAACGCCAACTTTTATAAACAGGTATCCATAATTGATGAGAATGTTTTAATAATAAATAAGTTGTTTCAATGGCCCTAGTTAATAGAGAAGTATACACAACGTCTATTTCTATTTGTTGTTTTAATAATTTTTCACCTGAGATTCTCGCTTCATTATAGCCTTGTTCTGATAATGCCACATCCGCCCAACCTGTAAATAAATTTTGAGCATTCCATTCACTTTGACCATGTCGGCATAAAATTAATTTTGGCATATGATTCTCTCCAATCTATACACTTGTTATATCCATTGAAACACTAATCCCTTATTTTTTAAAATAAAAAGAAAGCATACCACTACAAATAATATTCCAAATTACGTGAATCAGTTCTATAATTAACTATTATATAATCGGATGACCTTTCAGCCATCTTAATTTTTTTTACAAAAGGTTGGATTAACATGATTTCAAAAATGATTAAAATCGTACTTCAAATCTGTGTTCTTTATTTAATTACCTTATTAGGTAGTTGGATTCAGGAAACGTTAAACATTCCAATTGCTGGCAGTATTATAGGACTCGTAATATTATTCTTACTATTGCAGTTCAAAATTATAAAAGAAGACTGGATAAAAGATGGTGCGAACTTATTATTAGGGACAATGATATTTTTCTTTATCCCTTCTATTGTAGGTGCAATGGATTTAATGGAACAAATGAATTCACAATTTATCTTCTTAATCGTTTTAGTCGTTGCAAGCACATGTAACGTTGCTTTATGTTCTGGATACGTTGCTGAAAAAATGATAAAACACAGTTATATAGAAGAAAGTAGTGATAACTCATGATTATTAAAGCATTATTTATGATTGTTTTAACAATTATCATGTACATATTCTCACTATTTATTCAAAAAAAATTTAAAATAGCGCTACTCCATCCTGCCCTAGTATCCTCGATTGCAATTATATTTGTGCTCATTATCTTAGGATATGATTATCAAGATTATATGACAGGTGGTAAGTGGATTTATAACTTTTTAAATTGCACAGTTGTATGTTTAGCCTATCCTTTATATTTGTATAGAACGATGATCGTCAAACATTTCAAAGTTATTATAACAAGCGTACTTGTCGGAATATCCGTCAATCTCATATTAATGTTCACCGTGTTAAACGTCTTAGGTTACTCAAAAGAAATGATCGCTTCACTATTGCCTAGATCCATTACAGCAGCAGTTGGTGTTCAAGTATCACAGCAAATAGGAGGGACAGACAGTTTAGCCGTACTGTTTATTATCGGGACAGGGCTGATAGGAAGTATACTAGGCTCATATTTAATAAAAATAGCTAACTTTAAATCTTGCATTGCAAAAGGACTCACGTACGGAAATGCTTCACATGCTATAGGTACCGCTAAAATATTAGAAACTGATATCGAATCGGCTGCTTTTAGTTCAATAGGTATGATTTTAACTGCGCTGATCAGTTCTATAATCTTACCGGTGTTTGTTTTATTGATATATTAGTCTTCGTGCACTTTATCCGGATTTTACTTAGATTATTCTCCACGATTTTGTGAAGTGCTGACGCCCGGGGGCATAGTATGCCGCGCGCGACTACAGGCTCGAGCCATACCCCTAGGCAAGCATGCACGAACAAAATCGTAAGATTTTAAAACATACAGGACTTCTATGTTGCTTGTTTGGTCAGTCTTGCAACATACAGGACTTCTATGTTGCTTGTTTGGTCAGTCTTGCAACATACGGACCTTCTATGTTGCTTGTTTGGTCAGTCTTGCAACATACGGGCGTTCTATGTTGCTTGTTTGGTCAGTCTTGCAACATACAGGACTTCTATGTTGCTTGTTTGGTCAGTCTTGCAACATACAGGCGTTCTATGTTGCTTGTTTGGTCAGTCTTGCAACATACAGGACTTCTATGTTGCTTGTTTGGTCAGTCTTGCAACATACAGGACTTCTATGTTGCTTGTTTGGTCAGTCTTGCAACATACAGGCCTTCTATGTTGCTTGTTTGGTCAATCTTGCAACATTCAGCATGTACTTAAAAGAACAAACGAAAAAATATAAGAAAAATGAATGTTCTCCACGATTTTGTGAAGTGCTGACGCCCGGGGGAATAGTATGAGTGAGAGACTACAGGCTCGAGCCATACCCCTAGGCAAGCATGCACGAACAAAATCGTAAGATTTTAAAACATATTATGATATATACTAAAAACAGTATTGTGAGTTGAACATGCACTTTCAAAATCGGATAATTCAATATACAAAAATCTCTTCACTAGGCGATAACCTAATGAAGAGATTTTTTTGAGTTTAGTCTTTAAGTCCTAAACTTTTTATTCTAAATTTGCATGATTATTTTGCATTGTCGTTTCACTAACTTTTAATTCTCGCATTAAATCTATTACGATACTATCTAAATATATTTGAGCACTTTGTTCGAATAGGCTTCCTAGCGGTTGCTCTGATCCTTGCTCATCATATTTTGTACCTGCTGGCAATTTAATCACTTGATTTGCAATATCTGCTATCGGTGAGCTATCTTGCGTTGATAGCAATATAACTTCTGCACCAATGTCTTTTGCTTTTTGTGCGAGTAATTTTAAGTGTTCTGTTTTACCTGATCCTGAAACGATAAGTAATATGTCATCTTGTTTAATCGATGGTGTTGTTGATTCACCAACGACATGACTTTTCTTACCTAATTGATTCAATCTCATTGCAAAACCATTTGCGACAAATGCTGAGCGTCCTTTTGCAGCTACAAATACAGCATCTTTAGATAAAAATCTCTCTAAGACTTGCTCTGTAACTTGCTTACTCACTTGATTTAAAGTATCTTCTATTTCATTAAGAATTACTTTATAGTTATTCATATTATTTACCTTCAATAATATCTCGGCATAATTTAGCAGCTGCTTTTGGATCTTCAGCGTTCGCTATTCCTCCACCAACGATAATTAGATCTGGATTTTCGTCTGCAACTGATTTAATTGTTTCAGGTGTAATACCGCCTGCTACAGCTACTTTAGATTGCTTAATAACAGATTTTACTTTGCGTAAACTTTCTAATGGAGATTCACCTTCAGCTTGTAAATCATATCCAGTATGAACAGCTATATAATCTGCACCTAATGCATCTAATTCTTTAGCGCGTTTTTCTAAGTCTTGAACGGCAATCATATCTACTAATAATTCTTTGCCATTTTTATGTGCTTCTTCAACAGCACCTTTAATAGATGCATCTTCTGCAACGCCTAAAATTGTGACGATATCAGCACCAAATTTAATAGCTTGGCTCACTTCATAACCAGCTGCATCCATAATTTTTAAGTCAGCAAGAACTTGAACATCTTTAACAGATTGACTTAATAATTCAACAGCACCTAAACCTTCGTTAATTACGATTGGTGTACCGATTTCTACTATATCTACATATTCTTCAACTTGTTGAGCTAATTTGGCAGCTTCTTCTTTATTTAATAAATCTATTGCTAATTGTAATTTCATAGTATTTATATCTCCTTTGTATTTCTTACTTAACATCATCAATTATGATACAATATACAAAAATAAGCAATACTGACAAATATGTCACTTAGTGAAGAAACGGGGTCGTATCATGTTACTCATCAATTATAAAGAAACGGAATATTATAATTCTAAAGACTTAGCATTATCGGTTATCGGTGGCCGATGGAAGATACCAATCATCTGGCATTTACTTCAAGAAACACCATTAAGACTCAATCAGTTAGAAAAAAAATTACCAGATATTAACCAACGAATGCTGATTAGACAATTAAGAGAACTTGAAGAGGACCATATTGTTAGTCGAACTGTTTATCCAGTCGTTCCGCCTAAAGTAGAATACAGTTTAACTGAAATCGGCAAAGATTTAGAACCTGTCGTAAATGGGATATGTAACTGGGGAGACGAATATTTATCATTTTTACAATCCATTCCTAAAGAGCAATAACATATGACTTTTCATAAAGTTAGATTTTGCTAAAATAAAATAAAAAGGGGTTATTTTATGACATCACAACAGCTTACTCAAGAAGAACAAACAGAACTTATCACTACCTTAAAAAAACGTTTTGAAAAATTTCCAGAACGACACGAACATATCGAATGGTCGGATGTAGAAAGCCACTTACAATCTAATCAAGAAAAATTATGGTCACTTCATGAAATGGAACGTACAGAAGGAGAACCTGACGTTATAGGATATGAAGATGATCAATATATTTTTGTAGACTGCTCAAAAGAAAGTCCAAAAGGCCGCAGAAGTGTATGTTACGACAGAGAAGCACTAGAATCTAGAAAAAAATATAAACCAGAAAAAAGCGCGATAGATATGGTAAATGAAATGAAAGTCACATTACTTACAGAAGAACAATATAGACACCTACAAACACTTGGAGAATTTGATAAAAAATCATCAAGCTGGGTAGAAACACCAGAGAAAATTAGAAACCTTGGTGGTGCATTATTCTGTGATTTACGCTACGACACAGTCTTTACCTATCACAACGGAGCCGATTCATATTATGGCGCAAGAGGTTTCCGTAGCATGTTAAAAATATAAATTAAAGCTGTCTTAACGATCCACGTATAGTGATTTGTTAAGACAGCTTTTTAATTCACGATTAAAATCCAACAACAAAGCAGCACTTATAACCACTTGCACCTTCAATCAAACCGGTTATGACATAACTACTGACAACATCGTACAAAACACATACGATATATATAAAGGAGGCATGGATATGAAAGATAAATTCAATGTACACTTACAAATTGATGCATCTACTACAATAACTGATGTCACCATCAACACATATGAACAAGAAATTGGTAACAACCTATTAAAATATATACAACAATATGAAACGCCTAACGGGAAAATAGGCATTAAAACTTCACAAGGTGTTTATCTCATTACGAAAACAGACATTATATTCGCAGAAGTATTTGATAAACAGCTTACCATTGCGACAACAAAAGAAACATATACGACTAGAATGTCACTCAATGCCTTACAACAATCATTGCCCGAAAATAAATTTGTACAAATTACTAAATCATCCATCGTAAACATAGAACATATCACAAAAGTATCCACTTCCTTTTCAGGAAATTTGTATGCAACACTTATAAACAATCAAAAAGTGACGATATCCAGAAGATACGTCAAAAACTTAACTCAAATATTAGGAATATAAGGAGGAGAAAATCATGAATAAAACATTAAAATCAACCCTACAAGGCATTGGCATAGGAAGTAGCATCATGCTCATATTCATCGCCATATTTGAAGTTACAATAGGATTCCAAGAAGTATTCAGCGTTTACCTATTCGGTGCAGTATGCGGATTCTTACCAATCGTTTATGAAGTAGATCGCATACCTTTACCCTTCAAACTCATCATTCATTTAGGAGGCAGCATCTTAACATTCTTCATCATCTCAACGATAAACCATTGGGTACCATTACAACCAGAGCCCCTAATAGGCGCACTCACAGTATTCACACTCATATTCATTGTAATATGGTTGATATTCCTCATAATCAACATACAACAAAGCAAGAAAATTAATACAAAACTTAAAAAAATGTAAAAAAAAGCCCTTAAGGTCATCAACCTTAAGGGCCTTCTTTATAATATTCAATATCCCACTTTTAAAGTTCGAAAATATTTATTCCCACTATATCTTCTACAATATCTTCCACATTTTATCTATAATATCTTCTACAATATCTTTCACATTTTTCTATAATTCTTTCTAAAATGAAAGGAGTCCTCAAAATAAGTAACCTCCCTAACATTTCAATTAGGATAATACTATATTAAATTAGAACTAAATTCTAATAAACGTTGTTATGATCATTGGTTTAAATTGTACCTATAATTCTTCTCAGAAATCCATAGAGTAATTCCAAACTCTATATAACCTATAAATCACTATATCATTAAGGAATGTATGCACTCTATTAAATTAAATATCTATCTATATATGAGAAATTAAAAAGAAAGTATTACTAAATCGAAGCTATTAGGAAGGAAACAATCACATATCTTATCAATATAATCGTTTGAATTACATTATACCTACTATAATCTTGTGTTTTGAAAAACACTATTTAAATACAAGCAAATCTCATTGATTCTACAAACACTTGCATTAAGCGAAGTAGAATTCTGTTTTAATACTAATAAACTTTTGTCATCTACATGTTTCTTTACAGTTACGACAATAAATACCGAATTGTAAAATTCAGTCGAATCGCTAAGAGACTCTCCAAACCTCTCATCAATATCATCCTGTAAATCTTTAACATTTAAATCTTCAGGAATCGCATATTCCTCAGTCCTAAATACGCCACCTTTACCATCGGTGATGTACCCCTCTAAATCGTACAGTTCTAACTTAATAATCTTATACATACATCCTCCCTTTCAAGAGTGAATTATAGGTTACACTTACATTATATATAATTACCATTTAATGTCAACTACTTTTTATAAAGTTTTTATATAATTTTTCAAGAATACGTTAGAATACCCTTTTTATAGGTGATTTATTAGGTAACAAGCGTCCAAATTCTTGAATTAATGTACTAAATTTCATAATAAAAACACTCCAATTATTCTTTGGAGTGTTTCTTTTGCTCTATACTTTCATTACCTATCCTATTACAACGCACCTTTTATTCTTTGATCTGTTACAATCAACAGCACGTTTCCTTGCTCTATTTCTTTTATATATTTTTCCGCTTCTTCTTTTTTTACATTAAGTATTTCTAATTTTCTTAGAAATTCATCTTCTTTATATGTGTAACCACCTATATCTTGTCTATTATAATTCACATTTTCTAATTCGGTTTGGCTAACAATCTTTTCTGTGTGTTCTTCGCTTGATGACAATACATAAATATCTTTTTGGCTAATGCCTGTGTCTTTCAGCGTATTAAGATCCGCTTCTAAGTCTTTTTCATTTGTATATACTTTTACAACAGGGTTCATAAATACAACCTCCATCCAATTACTTATTATGTGTTTTTAAATCATTATAGCGTTCTTTAGATATATAGAAATTACTGTTGTCTATGATGAAATCAAAGACTTCTTCTTTCGTAATTCCATTTGGTAATTCGTACGTAACTTCTATTCTTTCATCTTCAATAGCATCTACTAATTTGATTTGTTCGGGCTGAACGGCTATTGCCCTTTTATTATATTTCAGTTTAATGTCCGTTTTCCGTTCTTCAATCAACTGTAATTGATCGATTTTAAATGCTGCGTTAACGAGTTCTTTTATTCTTTGTTCTCTTTTACGTACGCTTCTTCTTTTTTTGAAATCTTTAATATATTTCATTCTAAGAATAAGGTATAAAATCAAAATAATAATTAATGATACGATAAATAAAAGTGTACCCATCTCTCATCCCACCTTTTATGTTATAAACTCTTCAAACGTGTATAATAATCTTGTTATTATATGTTTTAATTCCCTTTATTATTTTTATTAAACTCCATGCTCTTTTACTTTTCTATTTGAACATTCAAACTATTATATGTACAATGAAATTAATAATTAAATAAGTAACCACTGGAAGTGCCTTATTAGAGGCTGAGACTAAAGTAGTGACTTTGGGATTCCCTGAACCTGATCCAGTTCATACTGGCGTAGGAAAGTGGCGTATCTAAAGAAGCTAATTTTTGCGCTATTTTTCTATCTAGAGAAATAGCGCTTTTTTATTTGGAGTGATTCAATTGTTTATTGCCGTTTCACCGTACAAGTATTTGGAACATATTGATTTAGATCATTACATTAGCATTTCTAAGGAGATTGATTTGTTATTGCTCAGAGTGCCTATGAGTCGTGATTCGCTATGTCATTCTATTGAGTATTTAATGGACCATGGTTTTCCTAAAAATAAATTAATGATTCATTCAGATACTTCTCTGCTTGAATTATATGACTTAAGTTTTATTCATTTTCGAGAAAATGATGCGCAAGCTTTTCTATATAAACAAAGTCATGCTCATATTTCAGTGAGCATGTCGACACATTCATCTGAGAGCATTCAACAAGCGCAAATGCATCATTTAGATTTTGTGTTCTTTGGCCACATCTTTGAATCAACTTCTAAAGAAGGCTATGTTCCTAGGACAGCTGCAGAAATCAAACGTGCTACTTCTATTGATATACCTATTTTTGCAATTGGTGGTATTGATCAACATTCTCTTCAATTTCTTCCTAAAGGTTTTCAAGGCATTTGTGCAATTTCGTTTTTCAGAGATTCTAGTACCAAAGAAATTGATTCTTTAAGAAAGGTGTGGAATGCATATGTATGATGTGGTAATTATCGGTTCTGGTGTGATTGGTATGTCTATTGCACGAACGCTAAGTGATAAGGATTCTTTATCTATTGCCGTAATTGACCGAGATGTCCCTGGTTTACATGCTTCATATAAAGCTGGTGGCATGTTAGGTGCTCAAAATGAATTTGTACAAGATACAGCTCTTTACCAACTTGCATTACGTTCAAGAGATTATTTCAAATCTTTGAGCCAAGATTTATACAAAGAAACAAATATTAATATCGATTATCAAGAACATGGCTTAATTAAAATGGCTGCATCAGAAGATGATATTGAATGTTTAAAAGCACAATATCACTTTTTGAATCAGCGAGATCGTTCTGTGACAACGCTTAGTGAAAATAGTTTAAAAGACCTTTGTAACGACTCAATTGATTTCAATCATCATGCCATTTACATTCCTAATGATGGTCAAATTAATGCTTCTAAATATACGAAAGCATTGTTGAAATCTATTAACAATAAAGGCATTGACCGCTTATATCATACCGAGGTCAAATCTTTAAAGCGTTTGAAAGACTGTTATAAAGTTCAAACTTCTCACAGCATTTTGCTTGCCAAAAAAGTTGTTGTAGCTGGAGGTGCATGGAGTAATGACTTACTAGAAAACTATCAAATCGAACCTAAAGTAACAGGGGTTAAAGGTGAAGTGTTGTTACTAGAGCATGAACATCTTAACTTAAAACAAACTTTGTTTATGACGAATGGCTGTTATATCGTACCTAAACGAGGCAATAGATTTTTAGTAGGTGCGACGAGTTATGTAGATGATTATTCTGTTGGTACTTCAACTGAAGGAGAACAATGGTTATTTAACAAAGCAGCCGCATATATTCCACTGTTAAACAGCAGCAACATTATTCATAAATGGTCAGGTATTAGACCATACACTGATCATGAGTGGCCAATCATGGATGAAATAGATAATGGACTGTTTCTCGTTACTGGCCATTATAGAAATGGCATTTTACTTTCACCGATCATTGGAAAGCTCATGGCAGAATGGATCGTCAATGATCAACCACCATCATTAATTAAAGATTTTAAAGCTAAAAGGAGTGTTCATTTATGAAATGTATCATTAATGGAGATGAATTTAATTTCGATGAGGCATTAACTTTGTCGGACTTACTACAGTCACTGGAATTAGATCAAGAAAGAATCATCGTGGAGTGGAACGACACACTTGTTAAAAATGATCAGTTTAATGAAATTGTCGTTAGAGAATCAGATCGATTAGAATTATTAGAATTTGTTGGAGGCGGATAAAATGTTAAAAATAGGACCATATGAATTAAACTCAAGATTATTATTAGGCACTGGTAAATTTGAAGATGAACAAACGCAATCGGAAGCCATTGAAGCTTCTGGGACAGAAGTCCTTACATTTGCTGTTAGACGAATGAATTTATACGACAAATCACTTCCTAACCCGTTGGCTAACGTAGATTTAGAAAAATTTATTACGTTCCCTAATACTGCTGGTGCTCATACGGCAGAGGAAGCTGTGCGCATCGCAGAAATTGCGAATCATGCTGGCTTATGTAACCTTATTAAAGTAGAAGTTATTGGAGATGACAAAACGTTATTGCCTGATCCAATTGAAACATACAGAGCTTGTGAAATACTATTAGAAAAAGGTTATATCGTTTGTCCATATATTTCATGTGATGTTGTCTTAGCTAAACGATTAGAAGCATTAGGTGTGCACGCGATTATGCCACTCGCTTCTCCAATCGGTACAGGTAGAGGTATCAATAACCCACTGAATTTAAGATATATAGTTGAACAATCTAACGTGCCTGTCATTGTAGATGCGGGTATTGGTTCTCCAAAAGATGCTTGCTTTGCTATGGAACTCGGCGCAGATGCAATTTTATTAAACACAGCTATTTCCGGTGCTAAAGATCCAGTAATGATGGCTAAAGCTATGAAATTAGGTATAGAAGCTGGTCAATTAAGTTACAGTGCTGGTAGAATTCCTGTTAAATATACCGCTCAAGCATCTAGCCCTACAGAAGGTTTAGGATTCTTATAATGAATCGTTATGAAAGACAAATGAAGTATCAACAATTTGGAGAACAAAGCCAAATACAACTACAACAAACGAATATTTTAATTATGGGTGCTGGTGCGCTCGGAAGTCATGTCGCTGAATTGTTAGCCCGAATGGGTGCGCACAAATTATCCATTATCGACATGGACATTGTAGAGTTATCTAACCTACATCGACAAGCACTTTACGATGAGCATGATGCCAAAGAAATGTTACCTAAAGTATTCGCATTGAAAGAAAAAATAAAGCACATTAATCACAATGTTGAATTAAATGCGATCCATCAAGAAATCACACCTCATAATATAGAAGACATCATTAGCAACATACAACCTGATATAGTGATAGATGGCATGGACCAGTTTGATATGCGCTTTTTAATCAATGAAGCTTGTCATAAACTACACATCCCATGGATTTATGGCGCTGCAGTCGGAAGTAAAGGAACCGTTTATGGCATTGATTTTACTGGACCATGTTTAAAATGCATACTCAATACAGTTCCACAAACTGGTGAAAGCTGTGCGATTAATGGTGTATTACCACCCGTTGTTCAACAAGTCGCAAGTTTTGAAGTATCTGAGTTATTGCGCTTCGTTTCTGGAAAAGGTTTTTCTAAGAAACTTGTGACACTTGATACTTTTGAAATATCTACTCGTGCAACAAATATTGATATATTAAAAAACGATCAATGTACCGTTTGTGAACAAAATATTTATCACGCTTTGAACGCGTCGCCTAGTCCATCTATCGAATCACTTTGTGGAGATGCATTTTTGTTCAGATTTAAAGAACATGCATTTGAGTTCGCACACTATTTCCCAGGTCATATTGCTAAAGAAAATAGCTATGTTAAATTCATAAATTATGATGATGTTAACATGACTTTATTTAAAGATGGTCGCATGAACGTTAGAGGACTTGAAACAAAAGAACACGCTGAAGATATGTATCAACAATTAATTAAATGTATAAAATAATAAAAAAGTCTGGGACATAAATGTCCTAAACTATAATGATTTTGCAAAGTGCTGACGCCTGAGGGAATAGTATGCGAAAGAGACTACAGGCTCGAACCATATTCATTAAGCAATCTCAGGCAAGCATGCACTTTCAAAATCGTAAGATTTTAAAATATAAAAAGATCTCTTCACTAGACTTAACTAATGAAGGGATCTTTTATTTTGAGTATGGTTATTTATGTCTTTGGCTTTTTTTGATGATCTATAATCTCTTTTAATACGACTGCCTGGTTATGTTTTTCATCTTTAGCGCCGTACAATAAGACAATTTGTTTATCATTGTTTTTATATATTTCTTTTAATTTTTCTAAAGCTTCTTGCTGTTCACCTGATTTAAGTTCTTGTTTATATTTTTCTTTAAAAGAAGAAAATTTATCTTCATCGTGATTAAACCATTTTCTCAAAGAACTAGAAGGCGCGATTTCTTTTAGCCAATAATCGAGATTTGCTTTATCTTTGGATATACCTCTCGGCCATACACCATCGACTAATACTCTAATGACATCTTGCTCGTCACTTTCATAAATTCTTTCTATTTTACAACTCATGATTCATCCACTCCTTTTTATAATGATAACCGTTATTACGAGCTTTTAAACCATTAAAGAAAACGCTTAATGTGTTATACTATATCTCAAATGATAGGTGTAATTCAAAATAATAAATCTCGAATATGATGATTGGAGTGAATTTTTTATGACTCAATACGACAACCAGAATTTAAAAGAAAAATACTTAAATTTATTAGCTGAAAAGTTTGATGAAGAAGAAAAAGTAGCGACTGAAATTATTAATTTACAATCTATATTAGATTTACCTAAAGGAACTGAACATTTTGTGAGTGATTTACATGGTGAATATCATGCTTTTCAACATGTATTAAGAAATGGATCAGGTAATGTACGGGCAAAAATAAATGATATATTCAAAGAGACACATTCTGAAGAACAAATTAGTGAACTTGCGGCATTAGTTTATTATCCGGAAGAAAAACTAAAGCTTATAAAAAATCAATTTGAAACAAAAACAGATTTAAATGAATGGTATATTGAAACAATTCAACAAATGATTCATCTCATTTCGTACGCATCAAGTAAATATACACGTTCTAAGTTACGTAAAGCATTACCGAAGCAATTTGTATACATAATCGAAGAACTTTTATATAAAAGCAATGTCTATAACAACAAGACCACTTATTATGAAACCATCGTTCAAAAAGTTATATCTCTTGGCCAATCAGATAAATTAATTATCGGCTTAGCTTATACAATTCAACAACTTGTAGTCGATCATTTGCATGTTGTGGGAGACATCTATGATCGTGGCCCTGAACCTGACAAAATTATGGAAACATTGATTAACTATCATTCTGTTGATATTCAATGGGGAAATCATGATGTGCTTTGGATTGGTGCATATGCAGGCTCTAAAGTATGCTTAGCAAATATATTAAGAATATGCGCTCGTTATGATAATTTAGATATTATTGAAGATGCATACGGTATAAACTTGCGCCCATTAGTCAATTTAGCAGAAAAATATTATGGAGATAATCCAGCATTTTATCCGAAAGAACATACAGAAAAAAAGCTATCAGCAGATGAAAAGCTACAAATCACAAAAATTCATCAAGCCATTGCCATCATTCAATTTAAGTTAGAAAGTCCAATCATTAAAC
This sequence comes from Mammaliicoccus vitulinus, assembly GCF_029024305.1. NCBI lineage: Bacteria > Bacillati > Bacillota > Bacilli > Caryophanales > Staphylococcaceae > Mammaliicoccus > Mammaliicoccus vitulinus. Next base: position 372,204 of record NZ_CP118974.1, on the reverse strand, counting down.
GTCGACCATCTTTCGATATGGAAGAAAGATTAGTTCTTGAAAAAGTTGATTATGACAAGCAAGAAATCACTGTGTACGGTCATACTTATCCACTTGAAAATACTTGTTTCGAAACTATCGATCGAGAAAATCCAGCACATTTAATCGAAGAAGAAGAAGAAGTTATCAATAAACTCCTTCTCTCCGTTCAAGAATCCGAAAAGCTTAAACGTCATATGAACTTCTTAATGAAAAAAGGTAATTTATATTTGAAATACAACGGCAATTTACTTATTCATGGATGTATTCCAGTAGATGAACATGGCAACATGGAAGATATGGAAATTGACGGTAAGATGTACAGTGGAAGAGAATTACTTGATCAATTCGAACATCATATTAGAGAATCATTTAGCCATAAAAATGAAACAGATGATTTATCTACAGATTTAATCTGGTATTTATGGACGGGTAAATATTCTTCCCTATTTGGTAAACGTGCCATGACAACATTTGAAAGATATTTTATTAAAGATAAATCTTCTCATAAAGAAGTGAAAAATCCATATTACTATTTAAGAGAAGATAGTGAAATGTGTCGTAAGATGTTGGAAGAATTCGACTTAGACCCAGAACAAGGCCGTATTATAAACGGACATACACCTGTTAAAGAAATAGATGGTGAAAATCCAATCAAAGCAAACGGTAAAATGATTGTCATAGATGGTGGATTTTCCAAAGCATATCAATCTACAACAGGTATTGCAGGATACACGCTACTATACAACTCATTCGGCATGCAACTCGTTGCCCATAAACACTTTGGCACTAAAGAGAATGTACTTTTAAACGGTGCAGACGAGCTATCTGTACGACGTGTTGTTGATGAAGAACTCGAAAGAAAAAAAGTACGCGATACTAACATCGGAGCTAAATTACAAGAAGAAATTAACATGTTACAAGAGCTGATGTCTTATCGTTATATAGATTAAAGATAGATTTAATTGATTGTGGAAGTGGATCTGAAGTGAAGCGCACAATATCTTTTGAGTCTTCGTGCGTTTTATCCATAATTTACCAAAATCGCACGATATCTTTTGAGTCTTCGTGCGTTTTATCCATAATTTACCAAAATCGCACGATATCTTTTGAGTCTTCGTGCGTTTTATCCATATTTTACCAGAATCGCACAATATCTTCTGAGTCTTCGTGCGTTTTGCCCGTAAATTTATCAAGTCAGGCTCCACATGATAAATAGCAAAAAATCTTTATAATATTCTTCACGATTTTGCAAAGTGCTGACGCCTGAGGGAATAGTATGAGTGAGAGACTACAGGCTCGAGCCATACCCCTAGGCAAGCATGCACTTTCAAAATCGTAAGATTTTAAAACAGATCACGCTATTTACTAAAAAACACCCAATCCGTTTAATTCATTTTCGGATTGGGTGTTTTATTTTAACCATTTTGCAATAAATACATTTTATGATAAATACCTTTTTCTTTTATCAGTTCATCGTGCGTGCCGCGCTCTACTATTTCACCTTTGTTCAATACAAGTATTTGATTAGCATCTTGTATTGTCGATAGCCTGTGAGCAATTGCTAATGTTGTTCTACCTTTACGCATTTTTTCTAATGACATTTGAATTTGTGCTTCTGTTTCGGAATCTATATTAGCAGTTGCCTCATCGAGAATTAATATTTTCGGATCACTCGCTATTGTTCTCGCAAATGCTAACAATTGTCTTTCTCCACTGGAAAAGGCACTTCCTTTTTCAATTACTTGATGGTCATATTTCCCTGGTAATTTATTGATAAATTGATCAGCGTTCACAAATTCAGCCGCTTCTCGTACTTTTTCAAAAGTCATCGTAGGATGATACAACGTTATATTCGACGTAATTGTTCCATAAAAGATAAATGCATCTTGTAACACAAGCCCGATATTATGTTTCAAATCATTTTTAGGTATCTCTTTAATAGATTGATTATCAATTAAAATATCACCTTGATGAAATTCATAAAACCTCATAAACAAATTAATAATTGAGCTTTTACCAGAACCGGTATGTCCAACGAGTGCTACTGTTTCTCCAGGATTTGCGGTAAATGAAATGTCTTTTAATACATCGTTTTTGCCATCATAACTAAATGTAACGTTTTTAAATTCAACTTTACCTTCACTGATATGATAATCTTTTCTCTCTAGTTGTTTCGGTTCCACCATATCATTATCAATCAGTTTAAACACTCGACTAGCTGAAACAAGCGCTTGTTGAAGCACATTTAAATTTTGACTGACTTGGTTAATCGGTTCAAAGAAACGTTCCATATATTGTACAAAAGCAAATACAACACCAGCTGTTACGCCCCCTGAAAAGCTCAATATACCGAAATAACTAAGAATCATAATAACTGCAAAGACTGAAATCATACTAATTGCAGGTCTTAACAATAGTCCATCAATTCGGACTGTCTTCATATTAAATTCATAGTGCTCGTCATTGATGTCGTTAAATTCACGTTGTAATCTTTTCTCTTGGTTAAACACTTGAATAATTCTCATACCTTCAATCGATTCAGCAAGTTTAGCATTCAAATCAGATAAAAGTTGTCTTGCTTGTGAGAAGTATATAGCAGAGTATTTTCGATAAAGTGCGAGCACTAATATTATAACTGGCACAAATATAAGCGCCATCAACGCTAGTTTAAAGTCTAATATAAACATCATGACATAACTTGAAATGACCATAAATATTGCCATTAAAAAGGATGCAAATACGCCGATGAACATTTCTACAATCGCTTCAGTATCATTCGTTAATCTAGATACAATACTGCCACCAGGTTCCTTATCAAAATAGCGCATACCTAATTGACCAATTTTATCAAATGCATCAATTCTTAATTGTTGGATAACTTTAAACGCTAAATATTGAAAAAGATAAACATTCCAATAAGTCGTAATAGCGCCTATAACTTGTATCGTAAAGAATACAATAATTAATAAAGTCATATCACTTTCTGGAAATACTTGCGGTGTTAAATAATCATCGATAAATACTTTTACTAAATAAGGTGTTGCAATGCTTGCTACTGTTGAAATCGACAACATTAAAAAAGCTAGCGCAATAATACCTTTGAAGGGGAATGTATATTTAATCAATCTTTTAAGTACTGCAAATTGATCTTTAGCAGTTAAATTATGATTTTGTGCCATCGTTGTCATCCCCCTTCGCTAGTTCATCTAGACTACTTGCAATTTCTTCGTGTAAAGCTTGTGCTTGATACGTTTCATAATACCAACCTTTATGACGCATTAACTCATGATGTGTACCCCGCTCAATAATTGTGCCTTCATCCATAACAATAATGATATCCGCATGACTTACCGCACTCATTCTATGTGCCGTTATAATATTTGTTTTACCTTGTCTAACGTTCTGCATATTTTCTAAAATATGTTCTTCAGTTTCAGCATCTACTGCAGATAACGAGTCATCTAATATCAGTACTGGTGGATTCATAATCAATGCACGCGCGATAGATATCCTTTGTTTTTGACCGCCGGATAATGATACGCCTCTTTCTCCAACTACTGTATCGTATCCTTCAGGGAAACTTAAAATATCTTCATGAATATAGCTTGTTTTGCTCGCGTTATAAACGATTTCATTCTCTAGTGATGGATCACTAAACGCAATATTATTACGTATCGATGTTGAGAATAAGAAATGATCTTGCGGCACATATCCAAATTGTGCTCTTAAACTACTAATATCGAAATAGCGTAATGGATGATCACCATATTTAATTTCGCTAGCTTGTTCAGTATCAAACTCACGTAATAACAAGCGGATAATTGCACTTTTTCCTGAGCCCGTTCTACCGACAATACCGACCGTATCACTTTTAGAAATTGTAAATTGAATATCATGTAAAGCGATACTGTCATCATTTGGGAAATGAAATTCTTTAATATCAAACTGAATATCACCTTCAGGAATTTTGTCCGTCTCGACTTCTGTATTAACACCATTTTTAACATTTGTAATCTCATTTATTCTTTCATAAGATGCATGTCCTCTTTGAACAATATTAAAAAATAGCCCTAGTGCTAACAGTGGCCAGACCATCATTCCTAAATACGTTGTAAATGTAACAAGTTGGCCTATCGTAATATCATCATTAATCACCATTTTTGCACCATAGAAAATGGCTAAAAAGTAACTGACACCAATAACTGACATAATGGTTGGATCAAATAATGCATCAATTTTAGAAACTTTTAAATTTTTGTTTACAACATCATCACTTAAACGTTTAAAATCTGCTTGGTCATCTTTTTCATATCCGAAAGTTTTTGTAACTTTTATACCAGCAATACTTTCTTGTGTCTTATCATTCAATTGACTAAATGCAGCTTGTGCTTTTTTAAATCCACGATTGAGCAACTTACCGTAGTAACTCGTTAATACGATCATGATAGGTAGAGGTATCATGACAATTAGCGTTAAACGCCAGTCAACTGTAATTGCCATCGTGATTAATACAGCCCCACCGGACATCAACGAATCTGCAATCGTTAACACACCACCACCCGCAGTATTCTGAACGGCTCTTATGTCATTTGTAGCATGTGCCATCAAGTCCCCTGTACGACGCTCTTGGAAAAACGAAGGACTCATCGAAGTATACTTATGGTAAAGTCGAGATCTTAATATCTTACCCAATCTCATACTCGCCCCAAATATCATAATGCGCCAAAAGTAGCGAAATACATATGTAAGAACTGCAGCAAGAAAAAGTACTATGACATAAATCAAAAGTGTTTTCTTCGTTAACGTATTAAAACTTATACCATCAATAACCTTCCCAATAATTTGCGGTGGCAATAAATCAATTAAAGCTACTAATAATAATATTAATAGACCAATAATATAATTCTTTTTTTCTTCTTTAATAAACCATCCTAATTTTAAAAATACTTTCAAAACAGACCACCCTCCCCTTATATCTTTACTTTAAAATTTTATCACAAAAAATTAATTAAACACTTGAAATAATTGAATTTTGTCACTTTTCTAACAAATTCATACTAATGGCCTATATGTTGAACAGATAAATAAGTGATTTTTGAATATGGTTGGCTTTGAGAACTGGTGTTCAGCGATTTATCAAGCATGAACAAGCAAAATCATGAAATTTATAATAAAAAAACTCTTCACTAGGCTATAACCTAATGAAGAGAAATTTTATTTTATACTAATTTCTTCTAACTCCAACTGTATATTTAATTGTTCAAGCATTGTTTCAAAATCTTCTATTCTATAGTTGTCGTTCGTTGTAACTAAAGATTTTATAATACCATTACCTTTAGACGTCTTCTGTCTCACTTTTTCAATAATAGTATGTGCTGGATTTATAAACATAATGTGTGGGTATAATTCTTTGAAATAACTGTACAGCCAAGGTAAATGAGTCGATGATAAAGTAAATACATCGATATCTTCGTGTTCCTCTATAATATGATCAATAAACTTTTTTACAGCAATTAAAGTATGATACTTATCTGAAATAAACGTACTCGTTTCAACCAGTTCAACTAATGACGATGCATTAAATTTATAAGCATCACCTTCAGATAATTCTCTTTGAATATAAGTGTCTAATTCTTCACTTTCAATTAACGATTGAGCACCTAAAATACCAATTTGTTTAGAAGTCGATTTCTCAACTGCTTCTTTTATAGGCGGATAAACACCAATCACTTCAGTTTTAAAGTCACTTTTCACATCATCTAACACAGTTATCGTTGGCGCGTTTGATGCGATAATAATCACACTTGGCTCCCATTGTTCTAAAAATTGTACAGTTTCCTTGATAACCTCTTTTAATTCACTTTTAGATTTTTGACCATATGGAAATTGATTACGATCGGCTAAATAAATTAAATCTTGTCCCGGAAATTCCTTTTTTAACAATTCAACAATCGAGTAACTACCTATTCCCGCATCAAAAACAGCAATTGGTTTAATTAATTCATTTTGTAAATGCGTCATCTTTATCCCCTTATTTAGATTTCTAACAATTCTTTTGGCGTTGGTACTACCTTTTCTTCAACAACATCATAAAATCCACCTTTTTGATAACCAGTACAATGAACTTTAGTTTTTGTCGAGATTTCAAATTCAAGTTCCCATTTCAATTTACTCACTTTCACTAACCAACATCTACCAATTGGTTTATCATGAATATTTAATGGTACTTTATAGTCAGCTTCCGTTCTCATCAATATAGGCGATATATTATTTTTCATCATTTCAGAGTAAGTTATATGTTTATTAATAAATGCAGTTCTTAAATCTTCGAACCACTTTACATAAACTATGTTACTCACTATTCCCATAGCATCTATATCGTAAATGTTGATTTCAATTTCCTTTTCAGCGACTAATTTTCTTTCTTGCATTTAAAGGACTCCTTCAGTCATTTTTTCCTATGTACTTTTCATTATCACTTAAAGTACTTCGCTAAATCAACCCTAAGACTTAAGCCACATTTTTACATATAAAATTATTCTTTACTTTAAGCATTCTATCACGAGGCAAAGAAGAAGTTATTTTGAACATTTTAACTACTGCTTTTGATTCATTTGACGGAGGAGTGATTCTCACACTTTAACAATGGTGCATAAGAATGAATTCAATAGTCTATTTATTTATATTATAAAAAAGTGGTTAAGTCATATGACTTAACCACTTAACTGCTATTCAACTGAATATATTAGTTATTTTCATTGTGATTTCTTTTACGACGACCAAGTAGGAATAATGATCCTAATCCAGCAAGTAATCCACCGAATAAAGTAGTGTTAGTTAAAGGCTGTTCACCAGTATCCGGTAAACTTTGTTTGTTTTCACCTTTGCCATCGCGATCATCATTTATAGTAGCTGCTTTAGCAGTACCATTGCCGTCATTACTGTCTGAACCAGATCCAGGACCCATACTTACTTTTGAATCGCTGTCTGAATCTGAGTCGCTATCTGCGTCTGAATCGCTATCTACATCAGAGTCACTTTCTGAATCAGAGTCGCTGTCTGAATCTGAGTCGCTATCTGCGTCTGAATCGCTATCTACATCAGAGTCACTATCTACATCAGAGTCACTTTCTGAGTCTGAGTCGCTGTCTGAGTCTGAGTCGCTGTCTACGTCTGAGTCACTATCTACATCAGAGTCGCTATCTACGTCTAAGTCACTGTCTACGTCTGAATCGCTATCTACGTCTGAATCGCTATCTACGTCTGAATCACTATCTACATCAGAGTCGCTGTCTACATCAGAGTCACTTTCTGCGTCTGAGTCACTGTCTACGTCTGAGTCACTGTCTACGTCTGAGTCACTGTCTACGTCTGAGTCACTGTCTACGTCTGAGTCGCTATCTACATCAGAGTCGCTATCTGAGTCTGAATCGCTATCTACATCAGAATCACTATCTACGTCTGAGTCGCTATCTACATCAGAGTCGCTGTCTGAATCTGAGTCGCTGTCTACATCAGAGTCACTATCTACGTCTGAGTCGCTATCTACATCAGAGTCGCTATCTACATCAGAGTCGCTGTCTACATCTGAGTCACTATCTACGTCTGAGTCACTGTCTACATCAGAGTCGCTATCTACATCAGAGTCGCTATCTACATCAGAGTCGCTGTCTACGTCTGAGTCGCTGTCTACGTCTGAGTCGCTATCTACATCTGAGTCGCTGTCTGAATCTGAGTCGCTGTCTGAATCTGAGTCGCTATCTACATCTGAGTCACTATCTACATCTGAGTCGCTGTCTGAGTCTGAGTCACTGTCTACATCAGAGTCGCTATCTACATCAGAGTCACTTTCTACATCTGAGTCGCTATCTACATCTGAGTCGCTGTCTGAGTCTGAGTCGCTATCTACATCTGAGTCGCTTTCTACATCAGAGTCGCTGTCTGAGTCTGAGTCGCTATCTACGTCTGAATCGCTATCTACATCAGAGTCACTATCTACATCAGAGTCGCTATCTACGTCTGAGTCACTGTCTACGTCTGAATCGCTATCTACGTCTGAATCGCTATCTACGTCTGAATCGCTATCTACATCTGAGTCGCTGTCTGAGTCTGAGTCGCTTTCTACATCTGAGTCGCTTTCTACATCTGAGTCGCTGTCTGAGTCTGAGTCGCTGTCTACGTCTGAGTCGCTATCTACATCTGAGTCGCTTTCTACATCTGAGTCGCTTTCTACATCAGAGTCGCTGTCTGAGTCTGAGTCGCTATCTACGTCTGAATCGCTATCTACATCAGAGTCACTATCTACATCAGAGTCACTATCTACATCAGAGTCACTTTCTACATCAGAGTCACTTTCTACATCAGAGTCACTATCTACATCAGAGTCACTATCTACATCAGAGTCACTATCTACGTCTGAGTCACTGTCTACATCAGAGTCGCTGTCTGAATCTGAGTCACTATCTACATCTGAGTCGCTGTCTGAGTCTGAGTCGCTATCTACATCTGAGTCGCTATCTACATCAGAGTCGCTGTCTGAATCTGAGTCGCTATCTACATCAGAGTCGCTATCTACATCTGAGTCGCTGTCTGAGTCTGAGTCGCTATCTACATCTGAGTCGCTGTCTGAGTCTGAGTCGCTTTCTACATCTGAGTCGCTTTCTACATCAGAGTCGCTGTCTGAGTCTGAGTCGCTTTCTGAGTCTGAATCGCTGTCTACATCAGAGTCGCTGTCTACATCAGAGTCGCTATCTACATCAGAGTCGCTGTCTGAGTCTGAGTCGCTGTCTACGTCTGAGTCGCTATCTACATCTGAGTCGCTGTCTGAATCTGAGTCGCTGTCTGAATCTGAGTCGCTATCTACATCTGAGTCACTATCTACATCTGAGTCGCTGTCTGAGTCTGAGTCACTGTCTACATCAGAGTCGCTATCTACATCAGAGTCACTATCTACATCTGAGTCGCTATCTACATCTGAGTCGCTGTCTGAGTCTGAGTCGCTATCTACATCTGAGTCGCTGTCTGAGTCGCTATCTACATCTGAGTCGCTTTCTACATCAGAGTCGCTGTCTGAGTCTGAGTCGCTATCTACGTCTGAATCGCTATCTACATCAGAGTCACTATCTACATCAGAGTCGCTATCTACGTCTGAGTCACTGTCTACGTCTGAATCGCTATCTACGTCTGAATCGCTATCTACGTCTGAATCGCTATCTACGTCTGAATCGCTATCTACGTCTGAATCACTATCTACATCAGAGTCGCTGTCTACATCAGAGTCGCTATCTACATCAGAGTCACTTTCTGCGTCTGAGTCGCTATCTACGTCTGAATCGCTATCTACGTCTGAATCGCTATCTACGTCTGAATCACTATCTACATCAGAGTCGCTATCTGAGTCTGAATCGCTATCTACATCAGAGTCGCTATCTACATCAGAGTCGCTGTCTACATCTGAGTCACTGTCTACATCAGAGTCGCTATCTACATCTGAGTCACTATCTACATCAGAGTCACTATCTACATCAGAGTCACTATCTACATCAGAGTCACTATCTACATCAGAGTCACTATCTACGTCTGAGTCACTTTCTGAGTCTGAATCGCTATCTACATCAGAGTCGCTATCTACGTCTGAGTCATTGTCTACATCAGAGTCGCTACCTACGTCAGGATCGCTATCAGAATCAGAATCACTGTCTGAGTCACTATCTTCTTCAACCGTTACTTTTGATGGCACTTCTTCTGTTGATCCATCTGGATATGTCACTTTTACTGGTATATCTATTGAATCTCCTGGTTGGCTATTCGCCGGTGGCGTTACTGTTACCACACCTGTGTCTGGATCTACTTCAACTGTCCAGTCTTCTGGAATGTTACTGCCTTCTGGGATCTCAAATTTCGTATTTGGTGGTAAATCTTTATCTCCAGTTTGTTCGACATTTACAGGTTGACCTGGTTTTGTTGTGCCTTCTTCATATCCTGGGTCATTTTCATCTTTATAAGTTTTGTCTACTGTAACTCTGTTCGAGGTACTATCAGTCGAACCATCAGGATATGTTATTTCTATCGGAATTTCTACAACCGTTCCTGGGTTTATACCAATCGATGGAGTCGATGTAATTTCTCCAGTGTTTGGATTTATTGTAACCGTCCACCCTGAAGGTATACCTCCTTCTTTAATTTTGTATGTTGAATTCGGTGGAATTACTTTATTACTACTATCTGAAGGTGGTGGTGATGTAACTGAAATACCTGGTTTAGTATGATCACCTGGGTAAATTGGATCAAATATATCAGATGACAAAGTCTCTTTCGGTGCTGTAATTGCAATACCATCTAATTTCGTTCTCATTATTCCATAAGAATATCTATTTGGCATTTGACTTGAAGTAATTAAAAAATTATATTTTTTTGATTTATCAATACCCAATTCATCTGTTGTTGCTTGCCATGTTTTACCTGCATAAGTTGCAGTCATCATACCAGTTTTTGCATTGTAACTTAGAAGCACATCATTAAATCTTTGACCATGAAATTTACCATCGTAAATATTAGTTGCATTATCCGCATATATAATCTTATTAGCAGGTTTATCTTTAGTCCCTATCGCTGTTGTACCTACCTGTTTACTTGTTCCATCAGCAGTATTCGATACAAAAGTACCATAACCAATTTTAACTGCACCAATTTGATTTAAATTATTTGTTTTATCTTTATCCATTGGGTCAGCTACGCCTTGGATATTATTATAAGAAGTATCTATTTTAAATCCAGCTGAATTCACTAAACCTTTGTCTCTTAAAATGCCGCCTTGCTTTAAGAAATCAGCTCCAGTTCCTTCAGTAAAAATAAATCCCCAGCCATCTGAATTCGTTGTATTTGGTTGATTTGAATTAGCTACAGGCACTGTTATAACAAAGTCATTGTTAAAATCAATTTTGTTCTTATATTCTAAAGCACCCTTAGTCCCAGTATTTGTGTTAGTATTTTCATTTATTGCAGTAATAACACCTTCACCCGGAAACTCTTGTGGAAACTGCTTATGGGTTACATCTCCATAATAATTAAAATTATCAGTTCCATTATTAGTAACCATAATATTTTCAGCTTCTCTAACACTTCTCAATAATGAAATATTATTTGTATTTGCAGTTCTTGTATTAGTATTTATAGAACGGACTATAGCTTTTGGTTGGCTATCTTTTTCATTTGAACTTTCTTTCAATGCTTCGCTTAATACAAGTTTCTCGACATCATTATTTGTTAAATTAGAAATGTCTTTTGGTAATGCTTTTAAAAGTTCTGTTTTTTCTTTATCAGTTATTTCTTTTTTGTTATATATATCCTTTGCAACTGATTCTACTAAATCAACTTTTTCTTCTGTGCTCACTTCTTCTGTTGTTCTAGCTTCTGCTGCTTTTTCTTCTGTGCTCGCTTCTTCTGTTGTTCTAGCTTCTGCTGCTTTTTCTTCTGTGCTCGCTTCTTCTGTTGTTCTAGCTTCTGCTGCTTTTTCTTCTGTGCTCGCTTCTTCTGTTGTTCTAGCTTCTGCTGCTTTTTCTTCTGTGCTCGGCTCTTCTGTTGTTCTAGCTTCTGCTGCTTTTTCTTCTGTGCTCGCTTCTTCTGTTGTTCTAGCTTCTGCTGCTTTTTCTTCTGTGCTCGCTTCTTCTGTTGTATTAGCTCCTGCTGCTTTTTCTTCTGTGCTCGCTTCTACTGTTGTATTAGCTGCTGTTGCTTTTTCTTCTGTGCTCGCTTCTTCTGTTGTATTAGCTCCTGCTGCTTTTTCTTCTGTTGTTGGACTTTCCACACTATTTTCTTCTGTTAATGATGATTGTTGTTCACTTAATGGTTCTTCAGCTTGATTGACCTCATTATTATTTTTAGATTCACCTTGTATTGATGTACTATTTGCTGACTCATCAGCTTTAGCTTCATCACTCAAACCAAAAAGTAACGTTGCTCCAACTAAAATTGAAGCAGTACCGACAGTAAATTTTCTAATAGAGTACTTGTTCAGTTTATTAGAAATAAAATCTAATTTCCCCCGGTTTGATTTATGCTTTTTTTTCACTCTACATTCCTCCCATGTATTATCATTTATACCTTGATAAGTTTTATTTTTTGAGCACTTATCATAGGTTATTATACTTTGCAATTTTATATTAAACAATATTTAAATATTAAAGATAATATATATAAATATAGTTTGTATTGTACAACGTTGTAATTAACGATTAATATAAAATACTATATATCCTAGAAATATGCATATTTTTAAACTTTTTTTATTAATTTTATAATTCACTTTTAAATGAACACGACAATCTCGACTAATCAAATCAACATTATTACTATTCAAATATTTAATATGCATTAATGTATATCCAATTAATTTCAATTTATACTATAAAAATGAAGTGGACATTAACATCCAAAATTAACTTAAAAAAGCGCAAATTCTTTAAAAATAAGAATTTGCGCTCTTTTTACTATAATTATAAAATATTTGATAGCGATTAAAGCTAAACCAATTTATTCACTTTAGATTCCACTTGGATTTTCTCCTCACAATTTTACAAAGTGCTAACGCTTGAGGAAATCGTATGAGAGACTACAGGATTGAATCATACCCCTATTCAAGCATGAACTTTCGAAATCGTAAGGTTTTCAAACATAAAAATATTTCTTCACTAGGCGATAATCTAATGAAGAAATATTTTAGATTATCGGAAAAGTCACTTAACGTGAACTTGTTAGCAGTCTTTTTTCGTTGAGTTCCAATTAAAACTTTGAGTCCAGCATTCTATTTGAATAAGATGGTTGTTAATCTTAGACATTGTATGTTTTCGGGTTAGGAATGGTAGAATCTTAGACTATGACCGGTCATGGATTAATGAAAATATAAGTTAATAATGTACACTTTTGATTGTTTAAGTACGTACAAAAATCTATTGGATTAACTCAATACTTAACTCATGACTTGCGCTATGTCTTGGATTAACTCCTGACTTAACTCACGACTTGCGCTATGTCTTGGATTAACTCAATACTTAACTCACGACTTGGGCCATGTCTTGGATTAACTCAATACTTAACTCACGACTTACGCTATGTCTTGGATTAACTCAATACTTAACTCACGACTTGCGCCATGTCTTGGATTAACTCCTGACTTAACTCACGACTTACGCCATGTCTTGGATTAACTCAATACTTAACTCACGACTTACGCTATGTCTTGGATTAACTCAATACTTAACTCACGACTTGCGCCATGTCTTGGATTAACTCCTGACTTAACTCACGACTCAGGTCATAACTGTACTAAACCCAAAAAACAAACCAAACGTTTGTCCTCGTTTGGTTTGTCAACTATCTAAAATGAGGCTGAGACATAAATTTTCAACTTCTTATTTGAGACTGAATATTTATGTCCCGCACTTTTTGATTATTTTATTTTAATTCTTCACCATTTGTATCGATTACATTTTTATACCAGTAGAATGAGTTTTTCTTAGTTCTTTTCAGTGTTCCCTTGCCTTCGTTATCTCGGTCTACGTGAATTAAACCATATCGTTTTTTCATTTCGCCTGTTGTGAATGATACGATATCAATCACGCCCCATGGTGTATAACCCATTAGTTCTACGCCATCTTCGTCTACCGCTTCGATTGATGCATTGATATGTTCTCTTAAATAATCAATTCTTTCTTGATCGTCTATTGTTCCGTCTTCTTTAAATTCGTCTGTTGTTCCGAATCCATTTTCTACGATGAATAGTGGTAATTGATAGCGATTATACAATGCGTTTAATGTATATCTAAGACCTACTGGATCGATTGCCCATCCCCATTGACTCACTTTAATATATGGATTAGCAACTGAATTTGATAATCCTCCGTTTACAATGTTATCTTCAACACTTTGTTGTGCATCGTGTTTAACCACTGTAGACATGTAATAACTAAATCCAATATAATCTACAGTTCCATTTTTCAAGATTTCGTCATCGCCTTCTTGCCACTTAATGTCGTATCCTTTTTTCTCAAACATTTTAAGTGCATAACCTGGGTAATAACCTCTTACTTGAACGTCTGGGAAGAAATATCTTAGACGACTTGCAATTTCCGCTTCTAAAATATCTTTAGGATTACATGAATATGGATAAATCGGCACGTGTGAAATCATGTTTCCAATTACAAAGTTAGGATTGATTGCTTTACCTTTTGTAACAGCAAGTGCACTTGCGATTAATTCATTATGTGCGACTTGATACAATACCTCTTCTGCATCTTCATCTTCTGACAATGTGACGCCTGAGTTCGTCCATAAGAATAGTGGATTACTTGTATCCATTTGGTTATTGATTTCATTAAATGTCATCCAATATTTAACTTTATCTTTATAACGATTGAATACTGTTTCTGCAAAATGTACAAAGAAATCTACAACTTTACGATTTCTGAAACCGCCATATTCACGTGCTAAATGTAAAGGCATTTCGAAGTGTGACAATGTTAATACGGGTTCTATATTGTATTTTAATAACTCGTCAATTATGTCATCATAGAATTTCAAACCTTCTTCGTTTGGCTCTGTTTCATCTCCATTTGGAAAAATACGTGTCCAAGCGATTGAAGTACGTAAACATTTCAATCCCATTTCATTGAATAAACCGATGTCTTCTTTATATCTATTATAAAAATCTATACCTTCATGGTTTGGATAGAACTTGTCTGCTTCAATTGTTTCTGTAATTTCTCTCGCTTTTCCATGTTCACCAGCTGTCATAACATCATGGACGCTTAATCCTTTTCCACCTTGATCATATCCACCTTCGAATTGGTTAGCAGCTAATGCGCCACCCCATAAAAAGTCTTTATTTAATTTAGCCATGTTAAAATCTCCTTTATATTTTAATGATATTTAAAATCACATCACCTTTGTTAGATGTTGATGCAGTTACTGGTATAACTTCACTGAATTCTGCACTGTTCGTTACTATAATCGGCGTAATCGTGTTATATCCCTGTTCTTCTAATGATGTTTTTTCGAATTTGATTAAAGGCGTTCCAGCAGATAATGTATCGCCTTCTAATACTAATACTTCAAATCCTTCACCATTAAGCTCTACAGTTTCTAAACCAATATGAATTAATATTTCAGCCCCATCTAATGTATTAATACCAATCGCGTGTTTCGATGGTGCAATCATGGTTACTTTTCCTTCTACCGGACTATAAATGATACTCTCATCAGGTTCTATTGCTATACCTTTACCCATTAAACCTTCTGAAAATACTGGATCTGGCACTTTTTCAAGCTGAACAATATTTCCTGATACAGGTGAAGCAATTTCTATTTCTAATTTCTCATTAGGAATGATTACATCTGATTGATTAGGATCAGCATTTTCTACTTGTTCAGTTGTATCTTCACCATAACCAAAAATTTGAATTAAAATGATTGGTAAGATGATCCCAATCGCAGTACCGATTAAAATACCCCAAATTGACGATGTATTGTCTGCATTATAGCCATTTACAATTGTTAGTGGACCTGGCAATCCTGCATAAGCATAATATTTAGGGTTGAAGAAACTAGCAACAAATGCGCCAATTGCACCACTGATACATGCAATAATGAATGGCTTTTTAAATCTTAAGTTCACACCGTATATTGCTGGTTCTGTGATACCAAAAATACCTGTAATCCCTGCAGATGATGACACTCTTTTAACTTCTTGGCTCTTAGCTTTAATAAGCACACCTACTACTGCACCAACTTGAGCGATAACGGCAATCGTTTGGTAAGCTTGGAATGAGTCACTTCCATGTTGTTCAAAGTTTGCGAGGACGACTGGTGTGATACCCCAATGTACACCAAATATGACAAACACTTGCCATAAGCCACCGATAATTGCGCCTGCTAACCAAGGTGCAACTTCTACAAGTGAATTGTATCCATTTGCTATTCCATGTGCTGCCAATGTTGAAATTGGACCAATCACTAATAATGTCACTGGTACCATAATAATGATAGATAAGAATGGTACAAACAGTGGTCTTACAACTTCATGAATTGTCTTGTTTAAGAATTTTTCTAAGTAAGATAAAATCCAAACGAGTAATAATGGAGGTAAAACTGAAGATGTGTATACTGTTTCAGTTAAAGGCATACCGAATAATCTAACTGTTTCTCCATCTCCAATTCTATCTAGTATTGCAGTAAAATCCGGACTCACTAATGCTGCTGAACAAGCGATAGCGATATACATATTTACATTAAAATGTTTTGCTGCTGTAATCGCAATAAAAATTGGTAAGAATGTGAACGGTGCCCAAGATATAAAATTGAACACTTCATAAGTTCCCGTTTTAGCAAATGAAGGTACAATTAAATTAATTAATATGAGTAAACCTTGTAAAATACCTGCAGCTGCTAAAATATAAATGAATGGTGCAAATACTGCTGACATGGTAGCAATAATTCTGTTTAATACGCTTCCTTTGTTTTCTGATTCATTTTGATTTTGGCCCTGATTCGAACCGCCAATCAATTCATCAAACGACTTATGAACTTCTCCTACATTATGCCCGATAACAACTTGGAATTGTCCATTATTTTCAACAACTGTGACTACACCATCAATTTTCTTTACTTTTTCTTTTGCAGTTGGGTCTGATCTTTTTAACACTAGTCTTAAGCGTGTCGCACAATGAGTACTTTTAACAATATTCTCTTCCCCGCCTATGACCTCAAGAATTTCTTTCGCTATTCTTTCATTCTTATTCGCCATAATTCCACCTCGATTATCTCGTTTTCTATTTTGTATACACTTACATTATAATTATACCGATACAATTTGTAAAGATAGATATAAATTTATATAGTACTATTAATTTAACAAATGCTATAATGTAAGTATTATCAAGAAAAAAGTGGGGTTTAATATGCTTAAGTACGAGTTAATCGCAGAACGTATAGAAGCGTTAATAGAGAATGGACAATATGAAGCTGGAGACAAATTACCTAGTGTAGAAATATTGAGAGCTGAATTTAATGTTAGTAAGAGTACAATTATCAATGCTTTAAAAAATCTTGAAAAAGAAGGCTTGATATATCAAGCAAGAGGAAGCGGTATATATGTCAGAAACCCTAAAAGAGATGGTTTCTTAAATTTATTTACTGCAGATGGATTTTCAGATGATTTAAAAGGTCATGAAGTTACAAGTAAAGTCTTGAAAGTGACCGAAATGAAACCTGAAGAATATATTAAAAATCAATTAAAATTAAAAGATAATGAATCCGTATACTATGTAGAACGTATTAGATATGTAGATAGCAAAGTGTTTTGTATAGAAACATCTTATTTCAGTAAAAATGTAGTACTTTATATGAATGAAGAAATCGCTAACGGCTCTATATTTGATTACATAGAAAACAATTTAAAAGTCAAAGTCGGTTTCACAGATATTTATTTCAAAATCGAAAAATTATCTCAAGAAAATGCCCAACACTTAGAATTAAAAGAAGGCGATCCCTCATTAGAATATGAACAAATATTCTATACAAGTACTGGCATACCGTTTGACTATTCTAAAATCATTTTCCATTACGAAAACTCACAATTCTATATACCGTCCATTAAGTAAAAATTGTTTGGGACATAAAGATACATGCTCAAAATAAAAGATCTCTTCATTAGGTTATCGCCTAGTGAAGAGATCTTTTTAAATTTTACGATTTCGAAAGTGTAATATCCCCACTTTTTCATGAGCATTCCTATTGATTTAACATCTTTTCTAAGTATAATAATTATAGTTAGTTTAATTTTTATTATAGAGAGGAAATTTTATTATGTCACAAGTATTATTTATTACTGCTCATCCACATGATGAGACTGTTTCATTTTCAATGGCAACAGCTAAAGCATTTATCGAAAGTTATAAAGCTACAAATCCTAACGATGAAGTCGTTCATATTGATTTATATAATTCATACATTCCACAAATTGATGCTGATGTGTTTGCAGGTTGGGGTAAATTACAATCAGGAGAAGCATTTGACGCACTATCTGAAGGCGAACAAGGTAAAGTACGTCGTCTTAACGAATTAAGTGATCAATTTGTTAATGCTGATAAATATGTGTTCGTAACACCATTCTGGAACTTCTCATTCCCTCCAGTAATGAAAGCATATTTAGATTCAGTATCTGTAGCAGGTAAAACTTTCAAATATACTGCTGAAGGTCCAGTTGGTTTATTACCAGATAAAAAAGCACTTCATATACAAGCACGCGGTGGATATTACAGTGAAGGCCCAGCAGCTGATTTAGAAATGGGTCACCGTTATATCGGACAAATGATGAGTTTTTATGGCATTACTGATTTCGAAGGATTAATCGTAGAAGGACACAATGCTAATCCAGAAAAAGCAGAAGAAATTAAAGCAGATGGTATAGAACGTGCTATAGCTTTAGGACAAACATTCTAATATTATTTATATTTTTTAGAGGCTAAGACAAATTAATTTGTCTTAGCCTTTATTTTTATATTGTCTGTAATAGTCGGCATAGAAAGTCAGTATGTTGCAAGACTCGCCAAACAAGCTACATAGAAAGCCTCTATGTTGCAAGACTTATCAAACAAGCAACATAGAACGCCTGTATATTGCAAGACTCACCAAACAAGCTACATAGAACGTCTGTATGTTGCAAGACTTACCAAACAAGCAACATTCAGACCCCGCTTCCGCCACAAGCAGCATGTCGGATAAATAAATCTTTTAAATTTAATTCCTATCGAACTCTTTTATTCATTTTATTTGTCATCGTAAACGTTTACACATACAATGTAAATATACACTAAATGTGAGGTGATGAGTTATGGTAAATGTAAATAACCAAGGAATAAAACTTTATGTATTAGACAATGGACGTATGAAAATGGACAAAAACTTAATGATTGCTGGTTCGAATCAAGCCACTTTAGACAATCCAAATGCTCCAAACGAAATGTTTGAATTCCCTATTTATACTGTATTTATCGATCATCCTGAAGCAAAAATTTTATTCGATACAGCTTGTAACCCAAATTCTATGGGAGATAACGGAAGATGGATTAATCAGACACAAAAAGCATTTCCGTACACTGCTGATGAGTCTTGCTATTTACCTAACAGACTTGAACAAATTAATGTTGATCCAAGTGAGGTAGATTATGTTGTGGCATCACATTTACATCTAGACCATGCTGGTTGTCTTGAATATTTTACAAATGCTACTGTAATCGTTCATGATGACGAACTCAATGGTACGATGCAAACCTATGCTCGCAATCAAAAGGCTGGTGCCTATATTTGGGCGGATATTGATGCCTGGATAAAAAATGACTTAACTTGGAAAACGATTAAACCATATGAAGATAATTTAGAAATTGTTCAAGGTGTCAAAGTACTTAACTTTGGAAGCGGCCACGCATGGGGAATGATTGGTCTTGAAGTAGAAACTCAAGAACTTGGAACACTCATTTTAGCTTCTGATGCTATTTACACTCAAGAAAGTATGGGAGACATTTTAAAACCACCTGGCATTTTATATGATTCTGTCGGATGGGCAAAATCAGTCGAAAAAATTAAACGATTAGCAAAAGAAAAGAATGCTCAAATTTGGTTTGGTCATGATGGAGATCAATTTGAAGGATTCAGAAAATCTACAGATGGATATTATGAATAAGGACAAATATTGAGGAGTGTTAATTGATGAAGACGAGAGCTGCTGTATTACATGAAATGGGTTTATCAAGTCCTTATGCAGAGAGTAAACCTTTAAAAATAGAAACACTTGAATTAAACAAACCTAACCAAAATGAAGTACTCATTAAAATTGGTGCTGCTGGTTTATGCCATTCAGATTTATCTGTTATTAATGGAAGTAGACCGAGACCAACTCCTATGGCGCTTGGACATGAAGCTGCTGGTGAAATTATTGAAGTCGGCGATAATGTAACAGACTTCGAAGTTGGCGATCACGTCGTTTGTACATTTATTCCAAGCTGTGGTCATTGTTTACCTTGTAGTGAAGGTCGTCCTGCCCTTTGTGAAAATGGTGCTGCTTCAAATGAAAAAGGTGAACTACTTGAGGGTGGAAAGAGACTACATAACGAAGCAGACAACATGTATCACCACTTAGGTATCTCAGGATTTGCTGATTATGCTGTAGTATCACAACATTCAATTGTAAAAGTCGATAAAGACATTCCTTTTGAAAAAGTAGCCATATTCGGTTGCGCAGTTATTACAGGAATTGGTGCAGTTATTAATACGGCTCAAGTTAAGCCAGGTAGTTCAGTTGCCGTTGTAGGTCTAGGTGGAATTGGTCTAAACGCCATTTTAGGCGCTAAATTAGCTGGAGCTGGCGAAATCATTGCAATAGATATTAATCCTAATAAATTTGAATTAGCTAAAAAGCTAGGTGCTACTGCTACATTTAATTCAGGAGATGAAGACATCGTTGAACAAATTAAAAATTATGTTGATGGCGGTGTAGAGTATGCTTTTGAAACAGCAGGTGTAGTTCCAGCTATGGAAGTTGCGTATAAAATAACAAAGCGTGGTGGCTCAACCATAACAACAGGATTACCAGATCCAAAACATGAATTCTCTTTTCCACAAGTTACATTAGCTGCTGAAGAAAGAACAATTAAAGGTTCTTATGTAGGAAGTTGTGTACCTGTAAGAGATATACCGAGATTTATTGCACTATATAAACAAGGACGTTTAGATATTGATGAATTACTTACGGACACATTATCATTAGATGAAATCAACGAAGGCTTTGATCGCTTAGCAAAAGGTGACGCAGCGAGATTAGTTGTTAAAATGAATGATTAAAATTTTTAATAGAGTCTGGGACATAAATCCCAACTGAAAATAAATCACCCAATCCATTGGAATCATTTTCGGATTGGGTGATTTTATTTTATCTTTGTTACTTTTGTTATGAAAGTATACAATTATAGTTAAAGAATGATTCATTATTTTAAAGGGGATGAAATTTATGGATACTGCATTTAACACAACGAAAGAGTTTGCTGAGGCTCTAGATAAGGCAGATGTTTTACATCATGTGCGTGATCGTTTTTACATACAACCTCATGAAATATACATGGATGGTAATTCTTTAGGTCTTGCTTCTAAAGATGCTGAAGCTTCATTACTAAATGCTCTAGAAGTGTGGAAAAAGGAAGGCATTAAGATTTGGAATATTGAAGATAGCAAATACTACCATTATTCTAAACACATCGCTTCACAAATGGCACCGTTAATTGGTGTTGAATCAGATGAAGTGGTTATAGTTGGTAGTACCACTTCAAATATTCATCAAGCTTTAAGTACCTTTTACGAGCCTACCGATAAAAAATATAAAATATTAGTCGACGATTTAAACTTTCCTACTGATCGTTATGCGGTTGATAGTCAAGTACGTCAAAAAGGTTTAGATCCTAAAAATGCTGTTAAAGTCGTCAAAAGTTCAGACGGTGTATTTATTGATGAAGATGCGATTATTGAAGCTATGACAGATGATGTTGCACTTATTCTATTGCCTACTGTACTTTATCGAAGTGCACAAGTACTAGATATGAAAAAATTAACAATGGCGGCTAAAGAACGCGACATCATAATCGGTTGGGATTTATGTCATGCTATCGGGGCAATTGAGATGGATCTCACACAAATTGATGCTGATTTTGCAGTATGGTGCACGTATAAATATTTATCAGGCGGTCCAGGTGCTACAGCAGGATTGTATATTAATAAAAGACACTTCAATCGAAATCCTGGTACAGCTGGATGGTTTGGTAACAAAGACGAAACACAATTCCAGCTTAATCACACTTTCGAACATCAACCTGATGCATCCGGTTGGCAAGTTGGTACGCCTAACATTCTTTCTATGGCACCACTTGAAGGTGTACTTAATATTTTCAACGAAATTGGTATGCATGCTATTAGAAATAAATCTTTACATATCACTGCATATTTAATGTACCTTATTGATGAAAAACTGTCCGACTATGGCTATTCAGTTGGTAATTTACGTGACGATTTCAAACGTGGTGGCCATGTTTGTTTAGTTCACAATGAAGCGTATCGAATCAGTCTCGCACTTAAAGACAAAGGGGTTATACCTGATTTTAGAGAGCCAAACGTCATTCGATTAGCACCCATTGCTTTATACACTTCATATGAAGAAGTCTATAAAGTCGTTGAAATCTTAGAAGAAATTGCACAAGACCATTTATATGAACAGTATAGTAACAAGCGTGGACTTGTCGTATAAAGAATCAAGTTTTATAAAGGAGCAACAACATGTACAAGAAATACGGAGAGATTTTTCGGTTTATTATCGTTGGTGGCATTAATACAATCAACTATTACTGGGTATACTTACTATTGCTGAAAGTTTTAGATATTAACTATTTAGTAAGTCATATTTCAGGATTTATCATCAGCTTTATTATATCTTTTTATCTAAATTGTTATTTTGTATATCATGTACAACCGACAATTAAGAAATTCGTTCAGTTCCCTATTACACAAGTTGTGAATATGGGTTTGCAAACTTTATTATTATATATATTTGTACAGTGGCTACATTTGAATGAAACATTCGCACCATTTATTGGCCTCGTTATCACCATACCTATTACTTTTATATTGTCTAAGTGGATTTTAGTAGGTAAATAAAGCCGTTGAATTTATCAAGTCAAGGCTCACATGATAAATAGCAAAAAATATTTATATCTTTCCTCCACGATTTTGTAAAGTGCTGACGCCCGGGGGAATAGTATGAGTGAGAGACTACAGGCTCGAGCCATACCCCTAGGCAAGCATGCACTTTCAAAATCGTGAGAGTTTAAAACAAGAAAATTTCTTCACTAGGCGAGACCTAATGAAGAGATTTTTTATTTTGAGTATAGGTACTTATATCCCTTACTCACTATTTTGCTACAACAAGAACATAACGAAGAATGGTACAACTGCTACAACTACGACTCCTACTAGAACGAGTGAAATACTTGCCATAGATTCTTCTACTTCACCGAGTTCTTTCGCTGCTGCTACACCTAATGTATGTCCACTTGTACCTAATGCCAGTCCTCTTGCGATAGGATTTGTGATGTTAAATAATTTCAATAATTTATTACCTAGTGCCATAATAATTACTGCGTTTAAAATAACTGCTAATGATGTTAATTCTTTAATACCTGATATGCCTTCTGAAACTGGTAATGCGATAGCTGTTGTCGCAGCTTGAGGTAACATAGATGCGATAATATCATCACCAAATTGGAATGATTTGGCCACAATATAAATGATGACTAATGCTGCTACTGTACCTACTGCAATACCACCCATAATATGGTGCCAATGCTTTTTCAATATTTCACGCTTTTTATACAAAGGAATTGCGAAACATATTGTTGCTGGTTCTAGGAAGAAATTAATAATATCTCCACCAATTTTATAATTTTCATATGGTATGCCTGTAGCTTTTAAGAATACGATACCACCTACCATGCTGAAAAATAATGGCGCAAATAAGAAAAATCCTTTTGAACGTTTAAATAAATATGTACCGATTAAGAACAGTCCTACTGATAATCCGATACCAAAATATGGTGTATTGACCCCTAAATGTTCCATCATGCGTAATCACCTGCCACACCTTTATGTTTAATATCTTTCGTACTTTTAGCTGTTTTTTCACTCGGTTTAATAATCATTTGTGAAAATATGCCTGTACATACGAGTAATAAAATTGTTGAAATGATGATCAATAATATGATGAGTATTGGACTAGTACTTAATACGCCTAATGAATTAATAACTGAAATACCAGCTGGTACGAAGAGGAATCCAATATTATTTGTTAATGCTGTGCCGACCGCTTCTACTTGTTCTAATTTTACGATTCCTGTTGTTAATGCGACAAACATCAATACTAAGCCAATTACTGATGCTGGCATTGGTATTGGCATGAAGCTTTCTATTACATGAGATATCAATAATATAATTGATATGGTTAATACTTGGTGAAAGAAGTTATTTACTTTTTTCATTTTGACAACCTCCCGAATTAATCTGTTAAGGTTATCTTATTATGAAAATAATTAAATAAAGCGTTTTCATGGCGAGATGCAATATTTCAAGGCTAAGTTACCATTTTAATACTGTGAAAATTATACTAACCCAATTTCTGATTTAAATGGCTTCATATATGAACGACTCACTTGTAATTTGATGTTACCGGTCAATGTTACTTGATACGTGGAGTTAAACCAGTGTTCAACAGATTGGATATGCTTTTTATTGATGATACTTGCACGATGTATACGAATAAATTTAGATTGATTGAGCTTTTTTTCATAATAACTGAGCGGCTCATTTGTTTCATATTCTGTTTCTACAGTATTAATTGTCGTCACGCCTTGATTCACTGAAACAGCAATGATGTCATCTAAATTCAATACATAAATGCGGTCTTCTATTTCAATCGGCAACACTTCATCTTGATTCACAAGCTTTGTTTCATTTAATTGAGATGACTCACTGTTTGTAATCTTCTTAATCGCTTGCTCAATTCTCGCTTTTTCAAAAGGTTTCAATATATAATCTGTAGCTTCTAACTCAAATGCTTGTACTGCATAAGTATCATGCGCTGTCGCAAATATGATGTGTGGAACATGTTTCATTTTATTAATTTTCTTTGCTAAGTCTAGACCACTTTCTTCCATTAAGTTAATATCTAAGAAAATGACATCAAATTCATGAGATAACAACTGTTCCAAAGTTTCTTCGATATTTTCCGCTTCTTCTATTTGACTGAATGATCCAATTTGATTGAGTAAATATTTGAGTTCATTACGTGCTAACGGTTCGTCATCAACGATAAGTGCATGCATTACATATCCACCTCTCTATATTTATGTGGTATTTCAGTACTTACTGTCGTACCTTGATTGCTCGTCTCAATTTCCAATTCTGCTGTTTGACCAAATAATCCCATTAATCGTTTATTTAAATTCTCAAGTGCACTACCTGTTCCCGACTGTGATTCTACGATAGTCTTTCCTAACAATTCTTTCTTACCTTCTGGAATACCTTGGCCATTGTCTTTTACAGCTAATTTAATCGATTGGTCATTGCCACTTACTGTTACCCAAATTCGATTATCATCTTTTCGGTTTGTAAAGGCATGTTTAATGGCATTCTCTACTAATATTTGAATCACAAAAGGTGGCACAAGTGCAGTTTGATATTGATGAGGTATATTACATTCAATAACAAAGTGATCTGGATACCTTGCTTGTTCTAAAGCGATATAGGCACGAACTTGCTCGAGCTCTTTCTCTATCGTAATCGTATTATTTCTCGCACCTTGTAAATTAGAACGAAAGAAATGACTCATTTGTAACAATAACTGACGTGCTTTTTCATGATCTATTCGAACGAGTGCAGAAATGGTATTCATCGCATTAAAGAAGAAATGAGGATTCACTTGAGCTTGTAATGACTTAATTTCAGCATCTTGTAATAACTTCTGTTGAGTCTCTACAGCACCTAGTTCCAACTGGCTAGAGAATATTTTTGCCAAGCCTTCAGCTAACCTTTTCTCTACAAATGTTAGATCATGGTAATCTGTAAAATATAATTTCAATGTGCCAACAATATCCTCATGTACATATAACGGTATAACTATAGCCGCTTCAAGCGGACAGTTTGGATGCTGACACCCTATATCTTTACTTGAATAAACTTCTTTTTGATTTCCTGTTTCAATCACTGCTTTGGACAAATCTGTAATAATCGTTTTGTCAGGTGTGTGATGATCACTTGCAACGCCAACATGCGCTAATATATGCGTCTTATTAGTAATGGCTACTGCTGATACTTTCATTAAATCTTTAATGATTTTTGCTGCTTGATGTGCTGATGATTCTGTTAAACCTTCCTTAAAATAAGGCAACGTCTGATTAACGAGTTTTAAAACGTCATGGGTTTGAATAGCTCTCATTTGCTCTTCTTGTTTGACGGTTGAAATGATAATAGACATAAATATAGCTGTTCCTAAACCGTTTATAATGATCATTGGAAGTGCTATAAGCTGTACAAGTTCCCATGCATCAGATTTTTGAGAAGAAAATAATAATATACAAATCATTTGTATCACTTCTGTAGAAGCACCTACTAAAGCACTTTGTGTAACAGATAAATAGCCTTTAGATTTCATGGCATATGTGCCAAAGTATCCAGCTACTAAACCAATCACGATTGATGATATTAAATAAGTATATGCATCTGCACCACCTATATAAACTCTAAATATACCGGATAATACACCTACAAAAACCCCTACAAAAGGTCCACCGATAAGACCAGCAACACCTATTGTTAATACGCGTGTATTAGCGAGCGATACTTCAGGTCCAAGATGTAGATAAATCATACTCGAAACGATTTCTCCATTATGTATTGCGACACCTGTAAAATTAGAGAGCAATGCAAATGATGAGAATACAATAATTAAACGCCATTTTACATACCATTTTTCACGTTCGCCCATCATATTTTTAAAATACGATGTATTCATTAATATATACGCGACTAGTATAATCAGACCAACCCGTTCTAATAATAAAACAAATAAATTCAACATATTTACACCTATCGATTCTTTATTTTTCACGTACATTTATATCAATAAACATTTTACCATATGAATGATGAAATCTATTGAATGAAAAGTAAATGATATAATATTCTATATATAACCAATGAACAAAGGGGATATGACAATGAATTTACAAAATGCATTACCAAATGAAATTAGAGCGCAAATTAGAAGCGGAGCATTACAAGTACCTACAAGCGGAATGGCAAAAGGATATGTGCAAGCAAATGTCGTTATTTTACCTTCCAAATATGCGTATGATTTTTTAAAGTTTTGTTTTAGAAATCCTAAGACATGCCCATTACTTGATGTTTCTGAAGTAGGTTCACCTTCATTTATGAAGTACGGTAAAGAAGCGGATATACGAACTGATGTAGGATTATATAGATTATATAAAGATGGTAAGTTTGTCGAAGAATATCAAGATATTACAGACTTGTATACTGATGATCTGGTTAGCTTTCTGATTGGTTGTAGCTTTACTTTTGAACATGCTTTACTAGAAGCTGGCATTCCAGTTAGACATATAGAAGAAAATCATAATGTACCTATGTATATCACAAATATACCAGCAACACCGAGTGGTACTTTCCAAGGAAATATTACAGTGAGTATGCGTCCGATGACGATGGCAGAAGCCATTAAAGCAACTGAAATTACGACACAATTTAAAGAAGTACACGGCACACCTATTCATATCGGAAACCCAAGTGAAATAGGCATTCAAAATTTAGCTACACCTGACTTTGGAGATTCTGTAAATATTAAACCTAATGAAGTACCCGTGTTTTGGGGATGCGGTGTCACACCACAATCGGTAGCTTTAGATGCCAAGCCCGAAATTATGATCACACACGCGCCAGGTCACATGTTTATAACAGATGTGAAAGATAGCGAAATGAGTCATTAATTAATATAAACTAGAGAAAAAAATAGAAATATAAAAATCACCCAATCCGAAAATGATTCCAACGGATTGGGTGATTTATTTTGAGTTGGGAATGATGTCCCAAACTTTTAATTGGATGAAGTTGGTGTGTTCAGAACTCCTATGTTGCTTGTTTAGTAAGTCTTGCAACATTCAGACCTTCTATGTTGCTTGTTTAGTCAGTCTTGCAACTTACAGACCTTCTATGTTGCTTGTTTAGTCAGTCTTGCAACTTACAGGCTTTCTATGTTGCTTGTTTCATCAGTCTTGCAACTTACAGGCTTCCTATGTTGCTTGTTTGGTCAGTCTTGCAACTTACAGACTTCCTATGTTGCTTGTTTGGTTAGTCTTGCAACATACAGTCATTCTATGTTGCTTGTTTGGTCAGTCTTGCAACATACAGACCTTCTATGTTGCTTGTTTAGTCAGTCTTGCAACATTCGTACCTTCTATGTTGCTTGTTTGGTTAGTCTTGCAACATTCGTACCTTCTATATTGTTTGTTTGGTCAGTCTTGCAACTTACAGACCTTCTATGTTGCTTGTTTAGTCAGTCTTGCAACATTCGGACCTTCTATGTTGCTTGTTTAGTCAGTCTTGCAACATACAGACCTTCTATGTTGCTTGTTTAGTCAGTCTTGCAACTTTCTATAGTTCAGTACGTAGCTCCCATAATTCTGGGAAGAAGTTCTGGTCAATAACACGTTTTAAATAGTTCACACCTGAACTGCCTCCAGTACCCATCTTAAATCCAATAATTCTCTGTACGGTCTTCATATGTCTAAATCGCCATTGACTATATCTATCTTCAACGTCTGTGAGTTTTTCTAGCAATTCGTATAATTCAAAGTGTTCTTCTGAATTTAAGTATATTTCTTTAAATGCTTCTTTGACGGAGTCATTTCTTACATAATTTTGGGTAACTTCTCTATCCAATACCTCTTTATCAATATCGAATCCTGCTCTACTTACTGCTTTAATCGTTTCATCATATATACTTGGTCGTTCAAGTTGTGTTTTCAGCTGATTATAAATCGTTGGTTCTTTTTCATATATTTTTAAGGCATGTGTTGTTTTGTATCCGAGGCTATATTCGATCATTCTATTTTGAAAAGATTGAAATCCTGAAGCATTGCCTAAATCATCTCTAAATTTCAAATAATCACTTGGTGTCATTGTTGATAAGACTTCCCATACTTGAATGAGTTGTTTTTGAATATTACCAACTCGCGCTAACTTTTTAAAAGCTTGTTTATATTGATCTACTTTAATGTCATCACAAGCTGAATTTATTTCATGGATAATCAGATTCATCCAAAGTTCTGAAACTTGATGTACAATGATAAATAACTTCTCATCGTGTGCATCTGTTAAAGTATGTTGTGCTGAAAGTACCTTATCTAAACCTAAATATTCACTATACGTCATATCTTCTGTGAAATCTGTTTTAACACTTTCCCCTTTAATTGAATCATCTTGGTATTTGCTCATGACTATTCCCCCTTTTTAGCAATAACCGCTCTAATTGGCGACCCATCTGCACCTACAATATTCAACGGTAACCCTATAAAGTCATAATAACCTTGTGCAACATTTTCTAATAACAAGTTCTCAATATTAATAATATCATAACGATTGAATGCATGATGATTATCTAAAGTCTTAGAATCTATGTCATCCACTGAAGGTACATCAATTCCAAATACTTTTATACCAATTGAAGATAAATAAGCTATCGCATCTTCTGTTAATACAGGAACTGTATCAGGAAACACATCTGAATGTGCTTCATACTTTGTCTTAATCATAACAATAGTCCCTTTAATATCGACATGCTCTAATAGCTCACGTGTAATCAGTTTTTCACCAATAAATTCTACTAATGTAGCCTCACCGATCAGCCTATTCACATCAATTTCATGAATTTTTATACCGTCATTATCGAAATGAAATGGGGCGTCCATATGTGTTCCAATATGCGTGCTTGTTGAAATGCTCCCAATATTTACAGAACTTGTTTCTTCCTTAGTTGCTGATAATTTAAATTGGAATGGTTCATCTCCTGGCCAATTTGCAATATCATTTGTTAACGTTTGTGTAACATCAATCCACATAAACATGCTCCTTTACATATGTAATCGTTATCATCTTACCTTTTTATCTTTCTATTGTACATGAATTTCATGATTTAATGGGTCTATCGTTTTGTAATCATTGATATTTGGGTAAACTAATATTGAGGTGAAATAATATGTCATACATACGTGTACATGGTGCAAACCAGAATAACTTAAAAAACATTAATATAGATATCCCGAAACATCAACTCACTGTCTTCACTGGAAGATCAGGTTCCGGAAAATCATCGCTCGTTTTCAATACGTTAGCGGCAGAATCTGAGCGTTTATTAAACGAGACTTATTCAAGTTATGTTCAAAACCAACTGACATCTTATGAAAAGCCTGACGTTGATAGAATTGAACATTTACCAGTAGCTATGATCATTAATCAAAAAAGATTAGGTGGTAATTCACGTTCTACTGTAGGTACTATTTCCGATATTTACGCTTCAGTTCGTCTTTTATGGTCAAGAATTGGCGAGCCATTTGTCGGTTATTCTAACGTTTTTTCTTTTAATAATCCAAGCGGCATGTGCGAACGTTGCCAAGGTTTAGGTTATGTTGAAGATATCAACTTAAATGAGTTATTAGATTATGATAAATCTTTAAATGAAGATGCGATAAAATTCCCTTCATTCAGACCGGATAGCTGGCGTGGTAAACGCTATTTATATAGTGGTCTATTCGATAATGACAAAAAGCTTAAAGATTATACTCAAGAAGAAATGGACACTTTTCTATATACAAAACCAAAAAAGCTTAAAAACCCGCCTGACAATTGGCCAAAAACTGCTAAATTCGAAGGTTTAATCCACCGTTTTAGACGTTCATTTTTACTCAATGATAATTTCGAAAAGAAACGTTTTTTAGAAGATGTCAATAGAGTTGTCACTTCTCATAAATGTCCTGAATGTGATGGCAAGAGATTAAATGACAAAGTTTTGAGTTGCAAAATTAATGGTCTAAGCATTACTGACTTTACAGCACTTCCAATAGATGATGCTATTACCTTTTTAAATAAACTTAAAGATGAAAAAGCAACATATATTATCAAACCATTATTAGAACAATTAAATGCTTTATCATACGTCGGACTCAATTACTTAACACTTGATCGCAAGACACCTTCTCTTTCAGGTGGAGAATCTCAGCGCATCAAATTAATACGTCATTTAAACAGTCCTTTATCTGACCTCGTCTATATTATTGATGAACCAAGCGTCGGTTTACACCCTGAAGATATCGAGAAAATTAATGATATTATGAAATC
This sequence comes from Mammaliicoccus vitulinus, assembly GCF_029024305.1. Lineage (NCBI taxonomy): Bacteria > Bacillati > Bacillota > Bacilli > Caryophanales > Staphylococcaceae > Mammaliicoccus > Mammaliicoccus vitulinus. The sequence goes on along the minus strand of NZ_CP118974.1, from coordinate 341,130 downwards.
CATTCGAGACAAAGGCAACACCGTGCTCGTTGTAGAACATGACCCAGATGTCATTCAAATAGCAGACAACATTATAGATATCGGACCTGGAGCAGGTAAACACGGTGGAGAAGTAACCTTTACAGGAACATATCATGAACTATTACATTCTGATACTTCTACAGGCAAAGCTTTAAAACGTCAACATAAATTAAAATCAGCGCCTAGAAAAGCACAACAATATTTCAACTTAAAAAACATATCCGAAAATAATTTATCAAATGTGTCCGTTGATATACCTAAAAATATCTTATCTGTTATAACAGGTGTGGCAGGCTCTGGTAAAAGTACATTACTAAAAACAGGACTGAAATCTCATACAGCAACGACATTCATCGATCAAAAACCCGTGCATGCATCCAATCGTTCTAATTTACTAACCTATATGAATCTCTTTGATGAAGTAAGAGACTTTTTCAGTAAAGAAACAGGATTGAAAAAAAGTATGTTCAGTTATAATTCAGATGGCGCATGCCAAGAATGTCATGGTAAAGGTATAATCAAAACAGAACTTGCATTTATGCCAGATTTTTCACAAGTGTGCGAAGTATGCAAAGGGACAAGATATCAACCAGAAGTATTAGAAGCTAAAGTAAACGGCTATTCAATAGCAGATGTATTAGCATTGACTGTTGAAGAAGGTATCGACATGTTCAAAAACAACCAGAAAGTATACACAAGACTCAAACATTTAGAATCAACCGGTCTGCATTATATGACGTTAGGTCAATCACTTGATACTTTATCAGGCGGAGAAATACAACGCGTTAAACTCAGTCGATATTTAGACCAATCCGCTTCAAACCAAATATTTATATTTGACGAACCAACAACTGGACTGCATGAAGATGATATACCAACACTGCTATCATGTTTTGAACAACTCATTAATCAAGACAATACCGTCATACTAATCGAACATAATTTGACAATGATGACACATGCAGACTGGATAATCGACGTCGGCCCCGGAGCAGGCGCAAACGGCGGTAAAATATTATATAGCGGAGAACCAAACGCCCTTCTCAACATTAAAGAATCAGTAACCGCTAAACATTTAAAAAGATATGTAGAAAGATAAGAAAAACCGGCGCCTTTTTAGGCGTCGGTTTTGTTTTCTTTTGTTTTTTCTATTACATAATCGTAATTACCTTCGTATTTTGTTAGCTTTTTATCTTTTAATAGATAAGTTGTATCGAATAGTTTATTCAAAAAATACCGATCATGTGAGACTGCAATGATTGTTCCATTGTAATCTATCAGTGCATCTTCTATAGTTTCTTTTGCGTCTATATCTAAATGGTTCGTTGGTTCGTCTAATACGAGCACATTAAAGTCTTGATTCACTATTTGTGCCCAACGCAACCTCATCTTCTCTCCACCACTTAGGCTGCTTATTTTGTTAAATACGTCTTCTCCATAGAACATAAATTGTGCAAGTATATGTCTTGCTTGTCCTTCTGTAACATGAACTGCTTCTCTAAATGTAGCAATTACTGATTGATCTTCAATGTCTTCAAATGTATGTTGCGATAAATAGCCTATTCTTAAATTGGATGCACGCTTAACTATTCCTTCGTCTGGCTCTATTTGATTCATCATCATTTTTAACAATGTACTTTTCCCTGTTCCATTATCTCCTATGATTGCTACATGTTCTTTTCTTCTAATGAGCAAGTCTATTTCTTCAAACAATATATCTTCATACATTTTTGAAACGTGCTCTAATTCTATAACGTCATTTGAAACGCGCTGTCCTTCTGCTAAGTTTACGTTCATCTTTTTGTGTTCTAATATTGGTTTATCTAATCTCTTTATTCTATCTAATGCTTTCTCCATACTTTTTGCACGTTTGTACATTGCAGCATTTGGTGGCTTTGCCTGACTTGCCCATAATCTCAATTGTTTAATTGAGTCTTCCATTTTCTTTATCTTCTTTTGTTGTGTTTGATAAGCTTCAAATTCACGTATAATTCTCGCTTCTTTTTCTTTAACAAAATAACTATAATTTCCATGATATATATGCAATTGGCCTTGATCGATTTCTGCTATTTGATTTACTGTATCATCTAAAAAATATCGGTCATGTGAAACAATGACAACTGCTCCAGAATATTGTTTTATAAAATCTGCTAACCAATCAATAGATGAAATATCTAAATGATTCGTCGGCTCATCCAACAATAATAATTTAGGTTGTTGTAATAGTATTTGAGCTAAACCGACTTTCGTTCTTTCTCCTCCAGACAATTTCCCCCACGTATGACTTAATAAGTGGTTGATTTTTAATCCGTGGCTCACGCGTCTTATTTGAGCATCTCTTTCATAACCACCACGTTCTTCAAATTGTTCTTGCAAGTGCCCATATTTTTTTAATAACTGTTCCATTTGGTCAGTTTGATTAGCCATGTCGGTTTCAATTGACTGCATTTGCTTTGAAATATGATTGATTTCTTCAAACACTTCAGATAAACATTCATATACTTGCTTATCATCTTCATAAGTCGGTAATTGATTCAAATATCCAATTGATATATTCTTTTGCCAGCTTATTTGCCCCTCTGTCGGCGATTCTATGCCAGCCATCAATTTTAATAAAGTACTCTTACCTTCTCCATTTCTTCCAACTAAACCTACACAATCTCCTTCATTCAAGTCATATTTGATATTTTCAAAAATGACCTCACCTGTATAAGACTTAGTTAATTTAGACATATTGATAATATTCATATTGCTTCCTCCAAAATTGGACTATAAGGAAGCTGGTGTCAGACATTCCTTATAGCTATATTTTCTTTCAAAAAAGACACACTTCACCAATTTTGAAGAAACATTTGCAAATTTGTTGCGAACGATTACTAAAAATCTGCAACTATGAGCTAAAAGAAACATCTAAAACACCTCCGTTCATTCAAGTTATATTTATTATATAGTTCGTATTATTAATTTTCAATGGTATTCATCATTCTAAATCTTCGCCGATATTCACTTCTGTGACATAATTATCGTCCATAGTAAATATAATGATATTGCCCCCAACAATGAATCTATAATTTTTTCCGTTACTAGTTTCTTCTATAGTATAATCATTTCCATATGCATTGATAATTTGTGATTGAGTTATATGTTTCTTTTTCACAGGAAACTTTACACTAGCCGCATATTCACTTTCATGTTTATCACCAAAATAGTAAGTTTGATCATAAGATGTTCTATGCGTAAATGCTCCTCCGTCATTCGACTGGGGCTGTACTACTCTGAACCCGTTCATTGTGATATTCTTATACTCTAAAGCGTTGATGAAGGTTGAATCTAAAATAAAGCTACCATCATAGCCTGTATATCCTTTAAACTGATAATAAGGTGTTGTTGCAGCTTCGACATCATTACCGTTTTGACTAGGTATATCTATTATTCCAAAGATTGTTCCGATAGAAATACTAGTTGCAATTGTTAATTTCGCCACTTTATTCATTATCATCACTCCCTTTTAGTATAATTGTACACCTATATATTACAATAACATTACAAATATTTCAAAGATATTACGCACCACTATGATTAGTATACAAGTAGTAATAATACTGATAATTCAGTCTTTTGAAGATATATTTCTTCTTATCCCTACTCGCACTAACAAACTCGGATTTTCTACAATTATTTTTATAGCGGTTAAATGCTTCATAATCTTAAATTCCTCTTAAAAATTATAAATTCCAATTTTCTTTCTATATGATAGCACATCGACAAACGCTATTTTTTAAAGCTGAACATTCTCTCTTAATATTGAACTTCAAAACTGTCATGAAAGCATTTCGATACTCCATTCATATTTAGACCTTTTTCCCATCCAATTGTATACAATCGGTAAATTTAAGTGTATTATTACAAAATATAACGTTGGTAATTCATTATTACAATATATCTTTCACATTGTAATCTTTTGTTATTTGACTGTAATTTACAAAGCCTCTATTTATGTTATTGTTGGTTTGTCCCATTTTTAGGGAAGAATTATTAACTAACAAAGAAATCATCATCTAAAAATAAAATATTAATAAATAAAAAAATTATTCGGAGGGTTTTAAAATTATGAAAAAAGCAATTTTATCTTCATCATTAGCAGTAGCAATCGGAGCAACAGGGGTAGCATCTACACACGTAGCAGATGCATCTGAACAAGGCGTAAATAAAGAGCAATTAGCTCAGTTAGCTCAATCAAATTCATCAGAACTTAATGCACATGCTGTCCAAGAAGGCGCATATGATATTAATTTCGCATTAGATGGTTATGAGTATAACTTCCAATCAGATGGTCAAAACTTTACGTGGGAATATCACGCAACTAATGCCGCTGACTCAGAAAGCACTCAAGCTCCTGTAGCTGAGCAACAACAACCAGTTGCTGAACAAAACGTAGCTGAACAAACACCAGCTCCAGCAGCAAATAACACTGCTAGTGAACAAGCAACTCAAGAAGCTCCACAACAAGTTGAAGCTCCAAAACAAGAAACACAACAAGCTACAACTCAACAAGCTCCACAACAAGTTGAAGCTCCAAAACAAGAAACTAAAACAGCTCAAACATCTTCAGCTTCTGAAGGTTCAAATGTAAACGTTAATGATCACTTAAAAGCTATCGCTCAACGTGAATCAGGCGGTGACTTAAAAGCTGTTAACGCATCTTCAGGTGCAGCAGGTAAATACCAATTCCTACAAACTACTTGGGATTCAGTAGCTCCTGCTCAATATAAAGGTGTATCACCTACAGAAGCTCCAGAAGCAGTACAAGATGCAGCAGCTGTTAAATTATACAACACTGCAGGCGCTTCACAATGGGTAACTGCATAATTAAATAAGCAGTACTTAAACTAAATTTTTATTCAACACACTAATCCAACGCCCACGGCAATAGCCGAGGGCGTTTTTTTATTGATTAAATATTTCATTTACATAATGCGCAACTTCGGGAAATTGAGTATAACCATCCCTATCACAAAAATGACCATCATGATTGATTGTTATAAACTTTGAATTCAATCTTTTCGATAAATTTTCGCTCAGTTCATATGGAACAACGCGATCATTTGTTGCAACAACACTTACAATATTAGGTACTTGCGCTTGAAGTTTGTCAAAATCTATATCCGTATGTTGTATGTATTCATCAATTTTATTGAGTTCAGGGATAACTTCATAAAATCCTGCAACCAATATGATCCCTTTAACGTTAATGTCACCATCATATTGAGAAAGATAATTCAGCAACGTAACAACACCTAAACTATGTGCTACAATCACATTTTCACCAGAAGATAAATCAACTTCGTTCCTTAATGTCTCATTCCAATCTTTCAAAACAGGATTCGAAGCATTCGGAAAATCTAAAATTTTACTCTGAACACCTTGAAACTGTTCAGTAAGCCACTTAAACCAATGTTTATGACTATTTGCGTTATAGCCATGTGCGATATATAAATATTTGTCCATAAGTATCACCTTTCATCTAATTGTATATAGCGTTATTATACCTTAACATGCTATCAGTTTATAACGATGTTTATTCTCGTAAAGAACATGCATGAATAAGATTAAACAAAAACATCCTATCACTAGAACGTTAATCTAGTGACAGGATGTTTCATTTAATTAGGCTTAATATTCGCCTCTATCTACTTTATGATAACCTCTTAAGAAGTATATAAGTGTCATTGCTGATAGGAATACGATACCGATAATAACGGATACTCTTGTTTCTGCATTAAATAACATACCGATAAGTACTAAAATAAAGAACCCTAATGTCAGATAGTTTGTATATGGTGCGAATGGCATTTTGAATGGATGATCTTTAATTTCTTCAGGATGTTTTTTTCTAAATTGAATGTGACTGAATAAGATCATAAACCATGGTACCATCCCTGGTAAAATAGAAGCACTATATACGTATACAAATATATTTTCAGAACCATCTATAAATAATGGTAATAAGATGTTTAAAATAACACCTATAAAGATACCAATTGAAATTGCTAATACTGCAAAGAATGGAACGCCTGTTTTCATTACTTTTTTAAATATACGAGGCATTTGTCCTTTTTGAGCTAACGTGTATACCATACGACTTGAACTAAATATTCCAGAATTACAACCAGACATTGCTGCTGTAATTACGACAAAGTTAATTAATCCTGCTGCAATTGTAATACCCACTTTTGCAAATGTTGCAACGAATGGACTACCTACATTACCTAGTTGATCCCATGGATAAACTGTTACGATAACGAATATTGCACCTATGTAGAAGATTAAAATACGCCATATAACACCGTTTACAGCTTTCTTTATGTTTTTCTGTGGATCTTTCGTTTCACCTGCTGTAATACCTATTAGTTCTACACCTTGATAGGAACCAACAACCATTGATAAAGCAAAGAAGAAGCCTACTATACCATTAGGGAAGAATCCTCCGTGTTCAGTTAAATTACCTAAACCTATAGCATTTCCGCCATTTCCTAGTCCAAAGAATATTAAACCAAACCCTGCAACAATCATTAAAATAATTGTTACGACTTTTATCATTGCAAACCAGAATTCAAATTCACCAAAAGCTTTAACTGAAGCTAAATTGGCTGCTGCTAATGTAATGACAACTATGACACCAGGTATCCAGGTTGGTAAGTCTGGCCACCAGTATTGCATATATTGTCCGACTGCGATAACTTCACTCATTCCTACTACTATCCATTGGAATATGTTACTCCAAGCAGTTACATAGCCTGCTACTGGATGTAAATAATCACTTGCATAGTTGGCAAATGAACCAGTTGTTGGATATAAGTATACTAATTCTCCCATTGCTCTCATTACTAAATACAAAAATAGCCCTGCTACTAAATAAGCAAATATAGCCGATGGTCCAGTCCATTTAATCGTACTAGATGCACCCATAAATAAACCTACACCGATTGTTCCACCAAGTGCAATCATCTGAACTTGGCGTGAGCTAAGACCCCTTTTTAAATGATTGTCTTCCATTATTTCGTGTCACTCCTTGTTTAAATTCATCAAATTTAAATGCGTCAAACTTCATGGGACAATTATACTATAAAGTGTCAGAAAATAAAGCATTCTTGGAAAGCGTTTTCCTATTTTTATTATTTTATATGTATTATGTTCACTATATTGTAATTTATTCTATAACTTTCTCTTCATTTTATAAAAAGTGATATTTCAACTTCTTAGTTAAAATACCACTTTCATAATTTATTTATTTTTGTAAAGTTTGTTCTATTGTTTTATTTCTTCCTGCTTGTGATCCAACGAGCATGATGAGTAATGATGTTATCAGTAAAATACTAAATGAAGCATTCCAGCTTTGTGTGACATCATGCAATATGCCGAAGAATAACGGTCCGATTGCTGCAAATAAGTAACCTACTGATTGAGACATTCCTGATAATTTAGCAGCTGTATGACCACTTTCTGCTCTTAGTCCAAAGAACGTATTGACTAAGCCAAATGCTAGTCCACTTGCGATGCCTATTAATATGATACCTACAAATGCCCAGCCAGGTTGAAGCATTAACGTTAATATTCCTAGAACAAATAATAAACCTGTCACAAAAGTAATGACCACTTGATTATTCATCTTTTCAGCAAATATCGGTGTGACAAATGTAAGTGGAATAATGGCTAATTGTAGAATAGATAAATAAATACCCGCTTCATTAATGGGTGTACCGTTACTTAATAAAAATTCAGGCAACCAATTGATGAGTGAATAAAATATCATAGACTGTCCACCCATTAATAATGTGATTTGCCACGATAACGGCGATTTCCAAACATTGATATTAGTACTTGTTTGAGAAGAATTTACATGATCATGTTTTTTCAATTGAAATGACCATACAATAATACCTAATAAAGTTATCACACCTATTAAACTAATCGCGATACTATAGTTATACTGCTTAACTAATGGTGCAGTTATATATGAAGAAAGGCTACCAAATATGTTCATCACAACTGTGTAATACCCTGTCATAATACCTATGCGTAAAGGAAAATTCATTTTTATTATGCCTGGTGTTAAAACATTTCCAAATGCAATACCTACACCGATTAAAACTGTGCCTAAATAAAGCCAAGATATGCCTGTTATCGCTCTCAACATAATTCCTAAAAATATAAATATAAGCGCACCGAATACAGTACGTCCTATACCAAATCTATTACTTATTTTTGCAGCAAACAACGAAATAACTGCAAAAGAAAGTAACGGAATAATTGTAATTAAACTGACTGATGTATTAGATAAACTTAATGTTTCTTTAATTGATGGTAAAGCTATTCCAACCGAAGTAATTGGTGCTCTTAGAGTTGCCCCAATTAATAAGATGCCTATAAACAGTATCCAGCTTTGTTTATTATTTCTATTAATATTATTCATCGTGTATGATACTCCTTCAATAATTTTTCTGCTATAATGTACTTAACGTTCGTTATAAAGAACACATTATATTGTACAATGCGTTCGTTATAAAGTAAATAGGAGTGTTTTATTTATGAAAGATATCCATACAATCGTCGCACATAATTTATCACAATACCGCACATCACAACAATTAAGTTTGAGCACAGTATCCAAAAGAACTGGCGTAAGTAAAACGATGCTCAACCAAATTGAGAACGGACAATCTAACCCTACAATCACAACATTATGGAAAATAGCTAATGGATTACATCTACCTATATCAGATTTAATCTCCAATAAAGATGACAATATCAATTGTGTGTCTAAAGCAGATATCGTTCCAATCTATAACGACGATCAAACAGTCATCATATATCCTTATTTCCCATTCAATATAGATAAGAACTTTGAAATGTTTAATATGGAATTAAAAGGCAATGCCGAAATGGTATCAGAAGGTCATCATGTAGGATCAGAAGAATATATTATCGTTCATAAAGGTGTATTAGAAATTGAAATAAATGGGCATAAACATACAATTAAACAAGATGATGCTATACATTTCGAATCAGACGTTACACATACGTATCGCAATATAAGTAATGAAGATGTTCATTTAACAGCGACTATTCAATATAATAAATAAGAAAACGACCAATGATTATTGGTCGTTTTCTTATAGGGATCGAGTCTGAATGTTGCTTGTTTGGCTAGTCTTGCAACTTACAGACGTTCTATGTTGCTTGTTTGATCAGTCTTGCAACTTACAAGCGTTCTATGTTGCTTGTTTGGTCAGTCTTGCAACTTACAGTCGTTCTATATTGCTTGTTTGATCAGTCTTGCAACTTACAAGCGTTCTATGTTGCTTGTTTCGTCAGTCTTGCAACTTACAAGCGTTCTATGTTGCTTGTTTCGTCAGTCTTGCAACATACAGACCTCCTATGTTGCTTGTTTGATCAGTCTTGCAACTTACAGACGTTCTATGTTGCTTGTTTCGTCAGTCTTGCAACTTACAGACGTTCTATTTTTCTTGTTTATCAATCTAATATTTCATTCATCGTTCTATTTACACTACCTGCATACATAGAACCAAACTTCACTAAATGCACCATTAATAAATAAAGCTCATAAAATTTTATTCTTTGATTCGCGCCTTTACTTAAAGGTAATGTCTCATTATATGCATCGTAAAATTCATTCGTAAATCCTCCAAATACACGTGTAGCACCGAGATCAAATTCTCTATCTCCATATAAAGGCGATGGATCGAATAAAGCAGGTTCTCCGTTTGATAAAAACATAAAATTACCTGCCCATAAATCTCCATGTAAGAGTGAAGGCTTACTATTATGATTTTCTAAAGCTTTTACAATCTTTTCACGTACTTTTTCAAATAATAAAATTTCATCGTTAGACCATAATTTTCTCTGAACAATTTCATCTTTCAGTTGGTCTAACCTTTGTTCTACAAATATATTGATCCACGAGTCTTTCCATCCATTTTCAAACGTAATATCACTACCATGATATGGTAAATGGAAACCAAACTTGCCATGTGGTTCATGATGACTATGCAACTTCGCAACAAGTTTACCAAGTTCCCTTTGACTGCCGGAGCGACCTTCTTCAAGATAGCTCAATACTAAATAAGCATCATCATGAATTTGTCCGTAACCTTTAACTACAGGGGCGGTAATACCAGCCGCTTCAAATGCTTCTAAACCGGCGATTTCTGCAGCATAAAATGTTTCACTTCTATTATGTTGAACGAGCAAGAAATATGGTCCATCTTTAGTTTCTACTTTATAAGCCTCGTTAACATCTCCACCACTAACGGGTATAATTTCTTTAATATTATTTATAGGTAATTGTGATTGCCAATCTTTATTCATGACTATCCCTCCTATGTTTATTGTATAAGAAATATATTATTGTTTAAAATAAGAATGCTTTTATGTCCCAAATCTTATTAATAACTTCATCGACCTGCCGCTTTGTTTTATATTTTCAACGCTTCGATCTGTTCAAGTACAGGTATTAATAATGCTCCTTGTTCCGTGAGCTTATAATATATATTAGGTGGCATGATCTCTTCTATTCTAACTTGTAAAAATTGATTTTCTACTAATAATTCAAGTGATTGTTTAATCATGTGTTGATTATAATGCTCGAGTTCAGAGAGTATGATTCTTTGCTCTTGTTCTTTATTGCTCAATTTAGCCAAAACTAAAAGACCATAATTGTCTCCTAATTGTCCAAGATTATGAATGACTTTTTCTTCATTGATCGGTCGCATTACATTACCTCTTTTCGTATAAAGCATCTTGAAAACTTCCTTAAACTATAACACAGCACATAATTCTTTCATTATATTAGTTAGTTCTAAAGTCTCATTGTTTATAATGAGCTTTTTATTTAAAATTAAATTAAGCTTAAAATCATATACTCAAAGGAGTTATAAGCATCATGAAGAAAGACTCAATGCTCATTATGAGTTATGCAATTATTTTACTATTAATCATTGTATCTATTTTTACTAAATACATATACCCGATAGATCACGCTGTTTATCATTTTATTCAAAATAATACAATTGAATTTAGGTTACATAATTATTTATCTATCGTGTCTTTTATATTCTCGCCATTACATACAGTTTTTTTAATAGGCATCATATTTATAGGTTTGTATTTCTATAACAAGCAGCACTTCTTACCTTATTTAATTTTCACGATTACTGCTCTCATTACAGGAACATTGCTAAAATATATTATCCAAAGACCGAGACCTTCAGATTTAATTGAAGGATTTAGCTTTCCAAGTTTGCATACTTTAATATTATTTGTAGCCTTATTTGTATTGCTCGCTTTATACAACACATATATCGTAAAGTGGATTTCTTCTATTTTAATCATTTCAATGATGTGTTCAAGAATTTATTTAAATGCTCATTTCTTTTCTGATACGGTAGCTAGTTTAATCATCGTTCATTTAGTGTATTTAACTGTAAATAAGATTTTGGAAAGACATCCTCTTTCATAAAAGTTCTCTTATTTAATTTTGTGCTATCATAAAAATAAAGGAGATGTTCATATGAGATATAATGCATACAATCAACCTATTGGTGACGCCGTTCAATCTTTTCAACAAGCTGATAAACCGAGCATTGAAATGCTTGAAGGCAAATATAGTAAATTAGAGCATTTAAATACGAGTCATCTAGACGATTTATTTGAATTGTTATGTGACACAGATAATGATCTAAATTGGACTTACTTACCAAATGAACCAATTCACGATAAAGATGAATTTAGTACTTTAATTAATAATCGTATCCATTCCGAAGATCCTTATTTCTTTGCGATAGTTGATAAAACTACTGACAAAGCTTTAGGTATAATATCACTGCTACGTATTAATACTAAAGCTTCATCTATTGAAGTTGGCCATATCCATTATTCACCTCTTTTAAAAAGAACACGCATTGCTACTGAAGTTCAGTACTTACTCGCTAAATACGTATTTGAAACATTAGGATATAGACGATATGAATGGAAGTGTGATAGTTTAAACGACCCTTCTAAACGCGCAGCAAAGAGATTAGGATTTACATATGAAGGTACTTTTCGACAAGCGTTAGTATATAAAGGTAGAAATAGAGATACAGATTGGTTCTCTATTATAGATAAAGAATGGCCAAATATTAAACAACAATATGAGCATTGGTTAGACGAAAAGAACTTCAATAGTGATGGTACACAAATTCATAAACTATCCATCCTTTAAATATTTATATGCATATTAAAAATTGTTTATTAAATTATACGAAGTGTCTTTTTTTGTACTCATAATTCGATTTTGTAATGATAACGATTTTGTAAAAAATAACAACTCATTTCTAGCTGAATAAATCAGTGCAATGAGTTGTTATTTATTTTGAGTTGAGTCGGGGGCTGAATGTTGCTTGTTTACTCAGTCTTGCAACTTTCGGACCTTCTATGTTGCTTGTTTGGTCGGTCTTGCAACTTACAGGCCTTCTATGTTGCTTGTTTGGTCGGTCTTGCAACTTACAGGCTTTCTATGTTGCTTGTTTCGTCAGTCTTGCAACTTACAGGCCTTCTATGTTGCTTGTTTGGTCGGTCTTGCAACTTACAGGCTTTCTATGTTGCTTGTTTCGTCAGTCTTGCAACTTACAGGCCTTCTATGTTGCTTGTTTAGTCGGTCTTGCAACTTACAGCATGTACTTAAAAGAACTAACGAAAAAATATATGAAAATAAATATTCCTCCACGATTTTGTAAAGTGCTGACGCCCGGGGGAATAGTATGAGAGAGACTACAGGCTCGAACCATACCCCCAGGCAAGCATGCACGAACAAAATCGTAGATTTTACAAAACAACAACTTATTTCACTGGTACTGGCCATGTTTCAAGATTCTCAGCCATTTCCCAGAACATATATTCATAGTAGCTTGTCTTTACAATAATATCTTCTAAACGATTAAGTTCTTCTTCAGTCTTACCTTCTGCAACTGTATCCATTAATTGAATGCAGTCTTCTTTAAATGTACTAAATTCTTCAGATGCATACATATTAACCCATTCTCCATATAGCGGATGATCCTTTACACCTTCAATTTCAGCTAACTTCAAGCCTATATAGCTATAGCTCCATGTACACGTTAAAATTGCAGCTATAACGTTCTCAATTCCACCTTGTTGGGCCAAATTTAACATATAACTCGTATAAGCTACTGTTGTTTGGGCTGGTTCTGTTTGTTCAAGCTCTTCTTCAGATATATTAAATTGTTTAGCATAACTACGATGTAAATCCATTTCTGTATGCAACGTACCGTTTGCTAGATCTGCATAAGTCGTCATCATCTTTAAATCTGTTGATTTAGCAGCCCCAATGGAAAATAGTCTCGCATATTCAATCAAATACACGTAATCTTGTTTCAGCCAATGTTTAAATTTCTCTTCATCAAGTGTCCCATCGCCTAGTCCTTGAATAAACGGATGTTTCATATAAGATTCCCATATTGGTTCAACTCTTTTAAATACGCTATCTGTAAATTTCATTTTTATCCTCCTTTTTTATAAAAAAAACACTATTTTCAATAAGAAAATAGCGTCAACTTAAACTTCAACTAAAGATACGCCACTTTCCTACGCCAGTACAAGCTGGATCAGGTTCAAGGAATTTTAAAGTCTCACTTTAATCTCAGCCATTTAAAAGGCACTTCCAGTGGTTTATTGCTTATTATATTTAATTTTCATTCACCTACAACATATCGGTTTTAAGATTCATTTGCAAACAAAATTATAAACAACTCTTACTACATGATTCTAAATAAGCTTTAGCATTTTGATTAACTTCTTTAAAATCAATACCTTGTTTCATCGCTGCAAACACACAACCACAATAACACTGTCTATAAATTTCATATTCATTACACATCTTTATAGACCTTTCATAACCTTTATTCTTCTTAAAATCACTAGGTAAATAATAGACATGAAAAATATCTTGCACTTCCATCCCCAATTCATTAATCAATTGTGCATTTTTCTTAGGAGACAATGTTAAAGCACTGGCAAAGTAATCATATCCAAGATTCGCAGCAGCTTCGGCTACAAGTTCTAAACGCATTTCAAAACAAGCCGTACATCTCAATCCGCCTTCATTCTCTTCAGCTAAACCTTTGCCTTTAACCATCTTCATAAATTTATGAGGTTCATAAGGCGCTTCAATATATTTCACGTTCGTATTCATCCGTTCATTAAAACGCTCAACAAAATCTTCTTGAACCTTTGCTCGTCTTTCATACTCACGCTTAGGATGAATATTAGGATTCGCAAAATATATGGCCACATCCGCATATTGCGTTAAAAGCTCTAACGTATATGTACTACAAGGTGCACAACAACTATGAATTAAAATGCTCGGTCGCTTATCACTACGTTGCCATTCATTAATCATCTTACGCATCACTTTGTCATAATTAATCTTTTGATTTTTCATTTTAGCAATAATACTATTCGCAGAAATCACGTTCATTACCATTCCTTTTCAACCAAATATTGTTATTTTTACAATATTTTATACCATTAAAAAGATGATAGCAATATCATAGTGAAACAGCTATTTGAGTCGGTTAATATCATTTAAACACCTTCTGATACTGTACATATCCTGATAAATAATGTTCTATATCATCAATGCGCACTCTATATCCGTGGTGTTTGATAAAGAACGCATTCAGTAAGAAGGCTAATTTGTTTTATTTTCATAACTTTTAATAGAATACATAGTTGAATTACTTCTCTTTTCTAAATATGTTCTCCTTCTTCTTTCCTCTTGCTAGCTCATCAACCAATTTGTCTAAATATCTGATTTCTTGCATGAGTGGTTCTTCGATTTCTTCAACGCGTATGCCACATATAACACCTTTAATTAGTTTTCTATTAGGATTTTTATTCGGTGCTTCTTTAAAGAATGTTTCAAAATCAATTTTGTTTGCTAATATTTCTTCTAATTCCTGCTGACTATATCCCGTGAGCCAATTGATAATTTCATCTACGTCGTTTTTGGTTTTTCCTTTTTTCTCTACTTTAGCAACGTAGTTCGGGTATACGCTTGATACAGACATCGTGTATATTTTTTCATTCTTCATATTTATGCCTCTCTTCTTTTTCTTTTTTATATACAAAATTGGAATTTCACTTCACATTCAAGAACTTGTTCATCGTCAATATTCTTCAATAGGTCATTTATTTTTACTATGTGTTTTTGGGTTTCTCCTACTTCTTCAACTTCTTCTGAACTGGTCTTTGGCTTATAAATATAGCAACTATTGCTAGTACTAACAACGATGACGCAAAAATAAGTGCACCATTGTAATTATCTGTATCTCCAATTAATATTCCTGCAAAGTAAGGCGCTATTACTTGCCCAAGACTGTAGATAAATGTTAATAACGCTACTAAATTTTTACCTGAAATTGCACTCATTAATTGGCCTCGTGACATAAATAGCGTCGTTAAGCCTAAGAAAGTTCCTCCAAACAAACATGAACTGATAATTAAACTTACAGTGTTATGTGAAAATACTGGTAATATGACGCCTATAAATTGGAGTATAAATGCTAGATAGATTGCTTTAATAAACCCAATTTTATTTCCTAAAATAGACCATAATATACAAGATGGTATTGCCGCTAAACCTACAAACATCCAACTTAACGCAGCATATCCTTTCAGATTTGGAATAGATTCAACAATTGCCACTAAGAATGTACCTGTTACAATATATCCCGCACCTTCTAATAAATAAGCAATTGAGAAGAATACCATAAACCACTTTGTATATGCTTCACTTTTATTATTTACATTTAAGTTCTTGTTCTCTAAATTTATAGGTTCTTTAATATCTTTCATTAAGAAAATAACAACTGACCCCATCACTAAAGATGCGACACCTAATATGATCCATGTAGATGCCCATGTTTCGCTATCCGTATACAGTTGAACAAAGATACTGCTCGTAAATATTCCAATACCCACGCCACTATATAAGAACCCAGATAAATGAGACTTGCCACCTTTATTTAAAGATTCTAATACAACATTAGAAGCAAGCACAAATACAGTACCACTTGTAATACCGGCTACAAATCTTAAAATATTCCACGTTACAAAGTCATGTGTAAAACCCATCAACAATACAGAAATAATGTTTATTAATAAGTATATTTTTAAATCAATAACCTTACTTTTCATAATCAAGAAAGTCGGAATCATGGCACCGATTAAATAACCTAAATAATTAATCGTCGCCAATAGTCCAGCATCTTGATTGCTTAAATGAGTTGCTTTTTGCATGAAAGGTAAAACGGGCGTGTATGAAAATCGACCAATCGCCATAACGATAAAAAGTGATAACATACCTAATAATAGTTGTTTATAAGCTTTACTAGATGACAATTTACGCACCTCTTTTTCTCTATTAAATAATATTATCTACTTCTTGCTATATTTATACAATCCTAAATTGAATATCTTTTAAATTCCGGATGTTCATACTGCCAACATATCACACGAAAAGATATGTCTATAAAGGAGTAGTCTGAGCTTAATGTTGATATCCATTAAGCTCAGGAAATTTATTTACTGTAGATCTCTTTACCAAAATCGCACGATATCTTTCGAGTCTTCGTGCATTTTATCCAATATTTACCAAAATCGCACGATATCTTCTGAGTCTTCGTGCGTTTTATCCAGTATTTTCCAAAATCGCACGATATCTTTTGAGTCTTCGTGCGTTTTATCCAGTATTTAACAAACTCGCACGATATCTTTTGAGTCTTCGTGCGTTTTATCCAGATTTTACCAAAATCGCACGATATCTTCTAAGTTGAACTGCACCCTGTCAAGTAGACAACTAAAAAATGAAATTTGGGCTGTCTTCATATTTAAGCTATGAGGGCAGCCATTTTTAATGTAATTCGATCTTCATTAAAAAACTTAATGTATTGATTGATACTATGCTTTGCTTTATCAATATTTTCAAAACTATGCATCTTACTTCCTTTAAATAATTCGCTTTTTATTATGCCCCATACATTCTCCATAGGTCCATTATCAATGCACTTGCTTACACGAGACATACTTTGAATCATGCCGTTTTCTTTTAAAATCTCTTTGAATGATGGACTTGTATATTGATAGCCTCTATCACTATGCAATAAAATACCCTTGGTATTTTTGCCTCTTATTGCTTTTTTTATGGTTTTAAATACAAACTCATTATTGTTGGATAAATTGATTTCATGACTGATTATTTTTTTACTACCAAGATCATAAATTGCACTTAAATAAGCTTTCTGCCCGGTTTTCAATCTGAATTCAGTCACATCAGTTAACCATTTTTTATTTGGAACTGTTTCATTAAATTCGCGATTAAGTACATTTTCTGCGACATAGAAAGGTGTGCTCTTTATATATTTCTTTCGCTTTCTTCTGATAACAGCTTTTAAACCTATTTGTTTCATTAGTCTGTATATACGTTTGTGATTAACTTTTTTCTGTAGCTTTAATCTAATATAAATGTATATACGTCTATAACCATAAATGCCTTCATACTTATTAAATATATCTATGATATCGCCGATTAATTCTTTGTTTTCCTGTTCTAATCGTGGTGCCTTTCGGCTCATCCACTTATAATAACTCGCTCTAGAAATTTCTAGTACTTGGCATAACCATACTATTGGATAAGTATCTTTTAGCGATTTGACCGTTTTGTACGATGCTTCTTGCCTGATTTTTGTTTCATCAACTGCCTCTCGATCTCTTCCTCTTTTTTTAATACTTCGTTTTCCATTTCTAAATATTTATTTCTTTCTTCAAGTGCTTTTATACGCGCATTCAACTCTTCTTCTGGTGTCATGATGCTTTGTGGCTTACCTTTACCTCGACCATCAATAAGACCATCTTTACCATGTTCTTTATACTTTTGAATCCAACTGTAAAGTTGGCTATATTTTAAATTGAATTTTTCAGAAGCTTCTTTGTACGTTATATTGTGATCTAAGCAGTATTTTACAATCTCAATTCTTTCTTCTAATGTCGTTTTTTTAGGATTCACGATATACACCTCGGGTTCATGTGATTTATTTTTCTTACCCTCAGTATACTGAATTATCCACTGACGTACAGTTGATTTACTTCTTATGTTATATCTAATAGCTAAACCTTCTAGTGAAATACCTTTGTTTAAATAATCTTGAGCTACCTTCTCTTTTAACTTCCTTGAATATTTGGGTCTAGAAGCATGTGGTATTAGAATATCTATCCCGTGTTCAAGATACATATGATATTTGTATCTTAATTCTTTAGAATTATAGTTCAAATCAAGTTTTCTTAAAGCAGTTTCAAAACTATAACCATCCTCAACTATTTCAAATAATTTTAAAAATGTCTCAACAGATAACTTTATTTTTCTCTTCATATATAAAAACTCCCTTCAAAGTTTTGTTTTTAACTGTCTACTTTGAAGGGAGCATATCAAGTCTTCGTGCGTTTTGGCCGTAACAATCATTGAACAACGTAATCCTAATTTCTCTTGGTTACGTTCTCTACGATTTTAAAATATAAAAAGATCTCTTCACTAGGCAATTGCCTAATGAAGAGATCTTATATTTTGAGTTTAGGTATTTATGTCCCAGACTCCTAAATTGTTTTTTAATTTTTATAAATCTGCTACTTTAATAACTTGTTTACCAAAGTTATCACCTGTAAATAATTTACGGAATGCGTTTGGTATTTGGTCAAATCCTTCATCTATTGTTACTTCTGATTTAATTTTACCTTCTTGCACCCATTGCGCCAATTGTTCACTAGCTTCTTTAACATCTTCGTTAAATTGCGCAACTATAAAGCCTTGCATAAGTGCTTGGCTCTTGATAAGAACTTGCTGAATACGAGGACCAATATCTTCTCCTTTAAGATTATATGAAGATATTGCACCACATACTGGAATTCGTGCAAATTTATTAAGGTGTTTAAATACTTCGTCAGAAAGTTCTCCGCCTACATTTTCGAAATATACATCGATTCCGTTTGGCACTGCTTTTTCAAGTTCTTCAGCAAAATTATCTTTCTTATAATCTATACCTTCATCGAAACCTAATGTTTCCGTTAAATAATTCACTTTTTCTGAACCACCTGCTATACCAACTACATGAGCGCCTTTAAGTTTAGCAATTTGTCCAACTACTGATCCTACTGCTCCTGAAGCTGCTGAAACAACAACTGTTTCTCCTTCTTGAGGTTTACCAATTTTCAACAATCCTTGATAAGCAGTCATGCCTGGCATACCTAGTACACTTAAATATAGGTATAATGGCACTTCGTCAGATGCTATTTTAGTTACATATTTTTGGTTAATTGTAATATATTTTTGCCAAGGTAATATTCCCGTTACAATATCTCCTTCTTGCAATTCACTTGAGTTTGACTGAACGACTTCTGCAACAATATGTCCGTTAAAAGGTTTATCTATTTCATATGACTGTGTATAACTTTTTGAATCATTCATTCTACCTCTCATATAAGGATCTACCGATACATATATCGTTTTTAATAATACTTCGTCGTTATTTGGTTCTCTTACTTCTATATCTTCATATCTAAATACTTCATCTTGAGGAATACCTTCTGTTCTTTTAGCTAATACGATTTGTTCATTTTTCATGATTGTTCCTCCTCATTTATTATTAAAAATTTTTATATCCTTTTTCTTCACGATAGTAAATATTAGACTTGATATTTAAGTTAGTCAAACAGTCTGTTTAACCTTTAAATATTTCCTCATATTTAATTACTTTCCCTTAAACTTCACTAAATATTCAAAATAAGTACACATTAATTCCTTTTTAGAAATAAAATTACACTAATCTAATTATTTAAACATATAGAATTTTTAGATAAATCTATGTATAATTATCTGCCGGAGGTGCAACATGAATCAATTTTTCAAGAAGAAACAGTGGCTTTCTTCTCAATCAAATAAAAAACTTAAAAAAACACTCGGCGCATTTGATTTAACAATGCTTGGGGTCGGTGCTGTTGTAGGTAGTGGTATCTTTATTTTACCAGGTGAAATATCTTCAACTATTACAGGTCCAGGAATTATGATTTCATTTATTATTGCTGCAATTGGATGTGGTTTAGCAGCATTATGTTACTCAGAATTTTCATCAAAAATTCCTCAAGCAGGAAGCGCCTATACATATAGTTATTATGTTTTCGGTGAAGGTATCGCTTGGATATTAGGTTGGGCATTATTGTTAGAATATGGATTGGCAATAGCTGCTGTAGCTAGTGGTTGGTCGTCATATGTGATCAATTTATTATCCGGTATGGATATTCATTTAGTAAAAGCATTATCTGGATCATATGATCCTAGTAGCGGTCAATACTTCGATTTACTGTCTTTTTTAATTATTATCATCATCGGTGCATTATTAGTTAATGGCGTAAGAGAATCTACTCGAATTAATAATATTATGGTTATTATTAAAATTTTGGTGGTTTTATTATTTATTATCGTAGGTGTCTTCTATGTTAAACCTGAAAATTGGACGCCTTTCTTACCATTCGGTTTCAATGGTGTATTAACTGGTGCATCAATGGTATTTTTTGCTTACATTGGCTTTGATGCTGTATCATCAGCAGCTGAAGAAGTTAAAAATCCTCAAAAAAATATGCCAATAGGTATTATAAGTGCATTAACAATTTGTACAATCTTGTATATTATTGTTTCTGCTGTTCTAACTGGTGTTGTGCCGTATCAGCGATTAGAAGGCGTTGGCGCACCTGTAGCTTTTGCACTACAATCGATTAATCAAAATTGGATTGCAGGATTTTTATCATTAGGCGCGATAGTAGGTATGACAACAGTCATATTTGTGATGTCTTATGGTGGTACACGTTTAATATTTGCAATGAGCAGAGATGGATTATTGCCAAAAGTATTATCGAAAACAAACGAAAAACAAACGCCGGTACACAATACAATTATACTCACAATATCTATGGGCGTTGTGTCAGGTCTTGTACCTCTATCACAACTCGCTTCATTAATTAATATCGGAACATTGTTTGCTTTCTGTACAGTTTCAATAGGTGTATTGTTCCTAAGAAGAAATCATACACTTCCAACAGAAGGATTTAATGTGCCATTCTATCCTGTATTACCTCTAGTATCTTTTGGCATATGTTTATATCTTATGACAAACTTATCCCGTACAACATGGATAGCATTTATGATTTGGTTTATTTTAGGAATCATCGTTTACTTTTCTTATGGCATTAAACATTCGAAATTAAAAGCTGAATAAAAATATTAAAATTCCAAGCTTTCAAAATTTACAATTCTTTTTTATTCTGTCATGATGCATCTATAGTAATTAAAATTGATAGAGAGAAAGAGGTTTTTTTATGATTATCATAAATGCTAAATTCCAAGTTCAAGCACAATCTGTTGAACAATATGAATCATTAGTTAAAGATTTAGTTGAAGCGTCAAGAAATGAAGCAGGCAACATCGGTTACGAACACTTTAAAGCTACAGAAAATGAAAACACTTATTTAATGTACGAAATATGGGAAAGCCAAGAAGCTATAGAATCTCATAATAATAGTGAGCATTTCCAAACTTTCTTTAGCAGTGTCAAACCATTACTTGCTGGACCTTCTGATATTAAAGTGAGTTTAAGCAAAGAATAAATAAATAAATAAATTTTAAGCCGATAGAGAGCATTTGTCATGCTCATCTATCGGCTTTTTTATAGCTTTATATCATTATTTCCAAACGGGTTTATCTGAACCTCTTACCATTAACACTGTGTCATATTTACCAGGTGTTTCAGACATTTCGACTTGATCCGTTACACCTACGTATGTGCCTAAAGGTGTTTCCGCTTCAAATTGCTCAGGTGCAACGATGCGATGTTCCTCGTTACTATTAGATGCTTCTTGAGCATATGCTTTATCAAAGATACCTAAAGACATTAAATATGCTGAAACTTTACTTAATGAAACAGACACACTATAACTACCGCCTTCTACAGCTCTTCTTTCTAAAGCTTTAATTGTCCCTAATTCTAACAACCAAGAAATAACATAGTCATTCACAACTACGATTGGAGGTAGTTCAGGTTTCTCATCTGTTCCTTCTAAAGTCATGACGCCGGTCACGCTACCTGCAGTTTGATCAAATCCATTTCTATTAGCCCACGGACCTGTATGTCCATGTAAATTTACAGAAGCATGGATTATACCAGGATGTTGTTCAGCTAATTCTTGTGCTGTAAGTTGATATTCTTCCATAAATCCGTGTCTTTTATTTATAAAAAACACATCTGCATCATTTAATAATTCATCCAATTGAGCTCTATGAGAAGGTTGATGCTTAATATCTAAATACGTTGAACGCATACCTACATTTGATGTTAAATACATTGTTTCAACTTCAAGCTCTGTTGGTCTCCATACATTTAATACATCCGCACCATGTAAAGCAAGTCCTCTACCTAATCCTGCACCAGCAATAACGTGCCCCATACCTAAAGCGCGTATACCACTTAATGGCTGTTCTGGATTTTCTGTAAATGGTTTAGGGTCAGATTCACCAATTTTTTTTATTTCAATAAGTTCTGATTCTGCAACATGCTTAAATTGTTCTTCTTCTATAAATTCTTCCAGTGAACGCACGAGAGGCATCACGATTCCTTTTTTGGAACCTGCTTCTTCTAAATCATGCCCATTCCACTGCTTAATTGCTTCAGTAACCGCTTCTTTAGAGCCACGACAATTTAATAAATCCAATACATGTTCTTTCGCATTCGGGTATGGGTTTAATGGCATTACCCATCTATTATCTTTCGTTTCATAAAAGCTAAATCTAAAGGGTGTATGAGGATCTTCTTGGCTTTTAGCCGGAAATCCATTTAAAGTTTCCCATTTACGCTCATAAAATGGAGATAGTCTTTTCACAGCTTTTCTTATATCGACATATATATCTTGGCCTTTTCCTCCTCTAACTTGCCATAGATGTGCTAATGCAACCGATTTGGCTGCTAGTCCTAAACCTGCTAATCCTGCAATCCTTAAAGTACTTGGCATAATCGGATCTTTACCGTAAAAAGTCACTTTCCCACCACTATCAGCAGTTGAATAACCTACTGAATTAAGAATTTCTTCTAAGGCAACATTCAAATCAAAAGTATCATGATTTAATCTATTATGTTTATTATTTAACAAAGTTTCTTTTAAATCTTTGGAATCTTGTTTCATTATTTTCTCCTCCTTAACGTATGAACACTGTCCATTATAAAAACGTTCGACATTGAAAAACAATATGTGTAACATGATAAATACAACACATTCCTCATTTGTGTTGCATATATCAAAAGGATGAAAATAATGAATCATAAACGTAAAAATTCAAAAAACAAAATACAATCTGCTTTATTGAATTGTCTTAACACAACTCGTCTTGAATCTATAACTGTTAAACAACTGTGTGAGCATGCAGAAATTAACCGTTCTACGTTTTACAGACATTACCCATCAATAGAAGCATTAGCAGAACAAACAATAACAAGTCACTTTCAATTACTCTTTGGAGAACCTTATACTTTTTATTTAAAGCATCATAGCATTAGCGAATCACAATTTTACATCGCCAATAATATCTTTAGTCATATATCACATTATGCTTATTTTTATAAAACGATGTTCAATTACTATTCAGACTTTTATATACTACTCAAAAATCATATACAACAAAGATATATCATGTTCTTCGAAGACACAGGCGCTGAAAACGACATGTTGTTAGAAAAAGAAATAGTAGCAGAATACATTGCTTCAGCATATAGTGGGATGATACAAGGATGGATTAACCAATCATTCCGTACCTCCCCTGAAGAAATGGCGCAAAGACTCATCTTGTTAAACTCAACAGGACCCATTAAATTATTAATAGACGCTGAAAAAAAGAGAGATAGAAGGTAAAAAAGCCAAGGCATCACACGCCTTGGCTTCAGACTGTCAACAAAGTCACTTAAAGTGAACTTGTTGGCTTTTTTTAGTAAACGGTATGATATGTTTTAAAATCTTACGATTTTGAAAGTGCATGCTTGCCTAGGGGTATGGCTCGAGCCTGTAGTCTCTCACTCATACTATTCCCCCGGGCGTCCGCACTTTGCAAAATCGTGGAGAATAGTATAAAGAATTATTGCTATTTATCATGTGGACCTTCACTTGATAAATTCAACGGCTCTATTTATCATGTGAGCCTTCACTTGATAAATTCAATGGTCCTATTTATCATGTGAGCCCTGACTTGATAAATTCAACGGCTCTATTTATCATGTGGAGCCTGACTTGATAATTTCAATGGCTCTATTTATCATGTGAGCCCTGACTTGATAAATTCAAAATAAAATTCAACATAGAATCAACTCCTAAATAAAATTTCATCTATATTATAAAATAATTTGCTAATATTTGGTGTTTTTTTAGCGCTGACTCCTGCGGGAACAGCATGATTTGAAGACTACAGGCTGAGAACATGCTCGCGGAAAGCATGCGCATAAAAAAATGCCGGCAAAGTTTAAGACTTTGCCGACACACTAAAGCCAAGTCATCACACACCTTGGCATTTTATCTACATAAATTCTGAAATTGTTTCAATTATTAAGTATACATTGAGCACGCTCAGTACAATTGCTAATACCCACGCTAAAATACTCATCCATGTTCTATTTACAAATGTCTCACCCATTATTTTCGGATTATTTGTTGCCATAATAAGCGGAATGATACTAAATGGTAAAGCTAAACTTAAGAACACTTGTGTAAATATTAACAAATCTTCAATTTTAGTTTCGCTAGATCCATATAACCATAAACAGAGAAACACAGGAATTACAGCAATGATTCTTGTGATCACTCTTCGTAACCATGGTTTTAATTTAATTTTCAAAAATCCTTCCATAACAATCTGGCCTGATAACGTTCCAGTAATGGTTGAATTTTGACCGGATGCTAATAATGCGATGGCAAATAATGTACTCATTAATGCGCCACCTACTGCACCACCAACATGTGAATGGCTTAGTGCATCATATAAATCAAAGAATCTCCCTAGTGCTTCATGACTTCCGAAAAATAATGCAGCACCTAGCACTAATATTAAACAGTTAATAACAAAAGCAATTGATAATTGTATATTTGAGTCGATTGTAGCATATTTAATTGCGCTTTTTTTACCTTTGTCTGTTCTTTCGTAATTTCTTGATTGCACGATAGATGAATGTAAATATAAATTGTGAGGCATAATAGTCGCACCGATAATACCTAATGCAATATATAAAGCACCTTTATTTGTTACGATTTCTGAACTTGGTATAAAGCCTGCAAATAATGAACTTGTTTCAGGTGAAGACAAGTACACTTCAAACATAAATATTACAAGTACCGTAAATATAAGCACACCAACAATAGCTTCTATTTTTCGAAAACCGAGTTTAATAATCATAAGTAACAGTAGAACATCTAATACTGTTATTGTGACACCCAGTACTAACGGTATATTAAATAGCAAATTCAATGCGATTGCACTACCAATTACTTCAGCAATGTCCGTAGCCATTATAGCTAATTCAGCTAATACCCATGAAAATATACCTAAACTTTTATTCGTCATATGCTCTGTTACTTGAGCTAAATCCATGCCGCTCGCAATACCTAATCTCGCACACATACTTTGTAATAACATAGCAGAAAGACTAGAAATGAGAATGACAAATAATAATATATATCCATACTGTGCTCCTCCAGCCATTGAAGTAATCCAATTACCTGGATCCATATATCCAACAGCCACAAGCAAACCTGGCCCTAAATACATTAGGAATTTTCTAAAAGCATTTGCTTCTGCATCAAAAGAGACAGTACTATTAATTTCTTCTAAACTTTTCCCCATTTCGAACACCTCTTATACCAAGAGGATAAACCCATTTCTTTATTTTGTAAATATTTTTATTAGGTATACCTAAACTTTTTTAATTAGAAAAAATCTATTGCCCATTTGTTTAAGGCAATAGATTAAAATTTTATACAGTTTCTTCTTTTACTAATGGATTATCTGGTTTAATAAAGAACCACATGATGATGGCGAATACTACTGGAACCATCATTAATTGTAACGTCCATGTCCAACCAATTTTGTCTGCTAAGAAACCAGCTAATATCGGACTTAATAATGCTCCAATATTACCCCATAAGTTCATCCATCCTGAAACAGTACCCGCAAAGTTACGACCTAAGTCTGTAGCTGTTGCCCAACTCATTCCCATTGATAAACCGACTCCACCAAGACAAAGTGATAACCAGAAGATAGTCATATATAACTGACTCGTAGCTAACGCAAAGTACAGTGATATACAGAACACGACGAATCCAGTAATTGCGATAAAACCACGTGCGACGAATTTAGATTTACCACTTGATAAAATTTTATCTGAAATTGTTCCACCTAACATGATTAGTATAAACATCGCTAACCACGGTGCACCAGCAATAAATCCCATTTTTTTAAATTCTACATGATGCTCTTCGTGAATATATGTAGGTAACCAAATTAAAAATAATGTAATGATAAACTGTACTACAAAGTATTGTGCGGCAATGGCATAAAAGCTAAAGCGACTAAAGAATAATTTCCAAGGTGCAGTTGTTTTTTCAGTATCAACTACATCTCGCGTTTGCATAATGAATTGTTTCTCTGCTTCATTGACCATTTTATGTTGTTCTGGTAAATCTTTCGCAATTATAGCCCATAAAATAGCGATAACAACACCTATTAAACCAAAGATATAGAATACTGCTTCCCAACCAAAAGATGTCATAATCGCAATTGTAACGATTGGCGCAATAACAGGACCAAAGTAAGACCCAGCTAATAGTGCAGAAGAAGCACGACCTTTTTCGTTCTTATTAAACCAATAACTATTAAAAACAGCATTTGATGGGTACATTGGTGCTTCACCTACACCAAATAAGAAACGCACGAAATATAGAAAACCGTGGTTTTTAACAATACCCGTTAAAATTGTGAAAGCACTCCACCATAATAATGCGATTGTCAGCATCTTTTTAGGTCCGAATTTCTCTGCAAGCATCCCCGAAGGAACTTGCATCAACGCATACCCTAATGAAAAGAATGACGCTAAAAGACCAAATTGTGTTTTGTTCATGTTCAAATCTTCCATCATTGGTCCTGCGATAATCGAGATATTTGAGCGATCCATATATGCAATAATACCTATAATAAAGAAGACGACGGCAAAATACCATCTTATATTTGTTCTTTTTTGTTTCATAAATATCCAACTTTCTTAATTAATTTTCCTTAAAATTCATGCGGTCATATGATGACTTAATGATTAATAAGTTGAATATAGCATAATTAGGAAACGCTTACAATATAAATTTAAAAATATTATTATGTTTTAAATTGTGAATAAATACACAATAATAATTAAGATGTTACGTTCGATAATCAATTCGATTATTTTGGTTAACGTAGCGTATTAAGGGTAGTGTATTATTACAACATATATCATGACAGTCAGGCAAAATAAACGTTATATCAAATAAAGGGCGTGGGGAGAATGAAGAAAGTTTATCAATTAATAGGGACCGGTGCATTAACAACAAGCTTATTACTTGGCATAACAACTGTTGGAAATACAGATCATGCAATTGCAGCTCAATCAGAGTCTGAAACAACACCATGGTATAACTATGATGGCTACACATACAATAATCCCAACTTCGTATTAGAACATTCTTTTGTAGAAGCACTGTACGCAGATAACGTTACAATTAATGGATATCAAACAGAAGCTGACGCTAAGACTGGCACTGGTGGAGAATCCACAACTGTCTATGATACTAAAATCTTAAAAGATAAAAACGGTAAAGTCGGCACATCATGTTTGATGTTAAATCAGGTGTCGTTACTCAACAAGCATTCAAAAAAGCTCATAAAGAGACAATGATTGTTGATGAAGGAGATCAATTTTTAAAGTACGGTACATTGAATCAATATTATCTCGCATCGTTTGATGAAAATGGTTATTTAGTGCATATGGAAATTGATGTCATACCTCAATAATTCAAAAAAACCATCACATAACATTAAGTGATGGTTTTTGAATTATTTTATTTTCTCTTTTAGAAGCAAAGTTTAGTCGAAGTGATTATAGCCTCTTTCACGCTTCTTACTTATTCGTGTGTTTCGATACAGTAACTTTCAGCGCCACAATGTGGGCATGCCAATTTTCTTGTTTGGTAAGTATGATTCGATTTGAACCATTCTACAAATAGTGGTTTGAATTCATTTTGACAATTCGGACATAAATAACGCACGACAGAATAGTATTTTTTAGATGCAAGCACAGCATATATGAATATAAATGGATATATTAAAATAATTGGTTTCCACTTCTTCTTCATAATGGACATGATGATACTACTATATTGAAATGCCCCTACTACTAGTGATATCCCCATAAATTTTCTTCTGAACGTCTTCATTGTTTGATGTTTTTTTATTTTATTATTTAAGTTAAGTACATTTGATACGGGATATTCACTTTCTTTACTAATATTCTCTCTTACAAATTTAATTTGTTCTACTTGTTCAGCTTGTTGTTGAATTTCATCTTCAAGTTCAATGAGTTTCTCGCTTAATAAAACATTCAGTGTGTTTATGGATTGATTAGAATTTATGAGTTCTTTAATTTCTTTTAACGAGAAGTTCATATCCTTCAAAGTCAGCACAAGTCTTAATTCGTTAACGTCCACTTCTGTATAAAGTCTACGGTTATTTTCAGATGTATTGCTAGGACTTACAATCCCTTTCTTATCATAATATTGAACAGTTCTAACTGTAACATTACATAATTTCGCTACTTCTCCAGTTGTCATATGCATTTTTATCTCTCCTATCTTCATTAAACATTACATCAATATATAATTATTGTATTTCGTTACGCAACGTCACAATCAAGTATTAAATATCGTTCAATTGAACATGCTTCCAATTTAGACTACGAGAAGGCTAATCTCGTAAATATATCTACAAAATCAAATTCATATAATCATGTCTTAAAAACGCTTCAAGACACTACCTACATTTGACTAATATATTCACAAGCGTATAATAATTATCCGTACATAAATTTTAACAACGAAATTTATATTAATTATAAAAAATTTGAATAGGAGATTTTATGAGTAGTCAAAACCAAAATAAAAAAATTAACCTAACACAACTTGTACTATTAGGTCTAGGTTCATTAATAGGTTCTGGATGGTTATTCGGAGCATGGGAAGCATCAGCTATTGCAGGTCCTGCAGCCATTATCTCTTGGATTATTGGGTTTATCGTTATAGGATCTATCGCCTATAATTATATAGAGATTGGTACAATGTTTCCACAATCAGGCGGTATGAGTAATTATGCCCAATATACACATGGTTCCCTTCTAGGTTTCATTGCAGCATGGGCCAATTGGGTATCGTTAGTAACAATTATACCTATAGAAGCAGTCTCAGCTGTTCAATATATTAGTTCTTGGCCATGGGATTGGGCTAAACCAACTAGTCAACTAATGCATGATGGCTCGATTAGTAACATGGGATTATTTGCAGTATTTATTATTATCATCATATTCTCATTATTAAATTACTGGTCAGTTAAACTTTTAACTTCATTTACAAGTTTGATTTCTTTCTTCAAACTAGGTGTGCCATTAGTAACAATCATTATGTTAATGATTTCTGGATTTGATACTCGAAACTATGGTTCATCAATGGGTGAATTCATGCCATATGGTAGTGCACCGATTTTTGCTGCTACTACAGCATCTGGAATAATCTTTTCATTTAATGCTTTCCAAACGATTATTAACATGGGGTCTGAAATACAAAACCCTGAAAAAAATATATATCGAGGGGTTCTCATTTCATTATCCTTAAGTGCAGCTTTATATATTATTTTACAAAGCACTTTTATCACTTCTATGCCAGCAGATATGCTTTCTGAAAGTGGTGGTTGGAGCGGTATTAATTTTGATTCACCATTTGCAAACTTAGCAATCATATTAGGTTTAAATTGGTTAGCAATTCTATTGTATTTAGAAGCCGTTGTTTCTCCATTTGGTACAGGCGTATCATTCGTAGCAATTACAGGTCGTGTATTACGTGCAATGGAAAAGAACGGACATATCCCTAAGTTTTTAGGAACAATGAATTCTAAATATCATATTCCACGTGTAGCAATTATATTTAATACCATTGTAAGTATGATTATGGTATCGCTATTCCGTGATTGGGCAGTTTTAGCAAGTGTCATTTCTACCTCTACACTTGTAGCTTATTTAACTGGTCCAACAACCGTTGTCTCATTACGTAAAATGGCACCAAATATGCATAGGCCATTCCGTGCAAAAATGTTAGGTTTTATGGCGCCATTCTCATTTGTTGTAGCGTCACTCGCAATTTATTGGGCTATGTGGCCAACAACTGCTCAAGTAATATTCATTATCATTTTAGGCTTACCAATTTATTTCTTCTATGAATATAAAACAAATTGGAAAAACACTAAAAAACAAATCGGCGGTAGTATTTGGATTATCGCATATCTCATTATACTTTCATTCCTATCGTTTATAGGAAGTAAAGAATTTAATGGACTTAATTGGATTCACTATCCTTATGACTTTGTCGTGATTTCAATAGTTGCCTTAGTGTTCTATAAATTGGGTACGACAAGTTACTTTGAAGGTATTTACTTTAAAAAAGCTAAAAAAATAAATGCTGATATGAAAGAGAAATTATACAATCAATCAAAAGAATCATAATTCCCCTAATCATGTTAAGACTGATCCTGGGACATTAATATAAAAGAGCGTAAATTCTTAAAAATAAGAATTTACGCTCTTTTTATTTTATCTTTTGAGTCTTCGTGCGTTTTGACCGTAACAATCATTGAACAACGTAATCTATATTTCACCTTAATCATTCCCCACGATTTTGTAAAGTGCTGACGCCCAGGGGAATAGTATGCGTGAGAGACTACAGGCTCGAGCCATACCCCTAGGCAAGCATGCACTTTCAAAATCGTAAGATTTTAAAACATATCATGCTATTTACTAAAAAACAGTAGTGTGAATTGAGCATAATATCTCTACAGTCTTCTTACGTACACCCTAATTTCACTTAGATATTCCCCACGATTTTGTAAAGGGCTGACGCCCGGGGGAATAGTATGTGCGAGAGACTACAGGCTCAAGCCATACCCCCAGGCAAGCATGCACTTTCAAAATCGTAATATTGCAGATTAAAACACTATTATCCAGCATTCATCACAATGATGTACACAAAACTTAATTACATTTGTGACTAAAGATTGTACAACTCTTTGATTACCTATGTTAAGTTATGTGTAACAACAAAGGAGGGATTCAAAATACAAAAAGAAAACTTTAATATCATTTCAGAAATGATTCAAAACCCCAAAATTAAAGGTAAAGACTTAGAATCGATGTTTAACATTTCACGCAGACAACTTGGATACAGGATTCAAAAGTTAAATGACTGGTTTAAAGAACAAGATTATCCGGAAATCGAACGAACTAGCCAAGGTTATTTTATCGTTGATGACGCAATTAAAGATTTCTTAAATGTACCAAATGAATCCACCTCTCAAAAAAATGAGCAGGTATACACTGCCTATCAACGCGCGCACCTCATTTTATTGATGTTGTTTAGTGAAGAAGAAGGTCTTTCATTAAATCACTTCTCAATAGATTTAGAAGTAAGTAAAAATACCGTACTGAATGATATTAAGAAGTTGAAAGAACTTATCGTACCATATGAAGTTCATCTTCAATACAATCGTACTAATGGTTACTACTTAGTAGGTAATGAGTTTGAAATACGTAGGCTTCTCATGAGGCTTATCGATAAAGTATTCACAATGCATTTTTCTCAGTCAGATATTGTAACAGGATTGAAAATTGATGAAGATAAAATTGATTTAATCGATCGTCACATTACAAAAATCGAACAATATTTAGACAGGAAGTTCATTGATCAAAGTACTCGAACATTACCATACAAACTTTACTTAATTTTACGAAGAATAAAGCATGACAAAATAGTTTCATCATTTTCTATTGGATATGATGATTTATCAGATACTAAAGAATATCAAGCAACCGAGATACTGACCTCAGATTATCCTGATATTCCAAGACAAGAAAAGTTATTTATAACATTACAATTATTATCAACAAGTGTTCAATGGTCAGAAGTCAGTGATGTTCAACACATTCCAGAGCTTAAAAAAGCACTTGATGAGATGATTGATCAATTTGAAAAAATTACTTTTATTACATTTACAGATAGAGATGCTTTAATTAATCAATTGATGCTTCATATGGAACCTGCGTTCTATCGTATTAGATATCAATTATCGGATATAGATGGCTTAGAAAATTCATTGAAAGAAGATTATAAAGAACTCTTTCATCTCGTAAAGCTATCATCTAAACCTTTAGAGAAATTTTTCGGTCAATCATTGCCAGAGAATGAAATTGCTTATTTAACCATATTAATTGGAGGCAGTTTAAGAAGGCAAGATGAAGAAATCGAGCAAAAAGTTAAAGCAGTTGTCGTTTGTACGCAAGGTACTTCCATTTCACAGCTGATGTTACAAGAACTACGCAGTGTATTTCCAGAATTCATTTTTCTAGATGCATTATCGTTACGTGATTTCAATCAGTACGAGTTAGATTTTGACATTGTCTTTTCACCAATGCATATCATGACGAATAAAAGATTATACATTACTAAAACGATATTAACGGCTCAAGAAAAACACGAATTACGTCAGCACGTATTTGGTCAATTAAACAACACGGTAGAAACTGAAATACAAGTTGAAAAAATGATGTCAATTATAAGAGAACACGCAACAATTCATGATGAAACGGAACTTTCTAAAAAGGTTAAAGAACAATTTGAAGATACACATGCTTATTCATCCGTGAAAGCATCGACATTATCCATCAATAGTACTTTAAACTTACAAGATTTGTTGCCGATCAATCACATTAACTTTGTTCATAGTGTCGCCGATATACATGAAGCCATCCGCTTAACAGCCGACCCACTCGTCAAAATGAAGTATATTGATGCTCAATATATAGAAAAAATGCATGAAGCTTTCGATGATACTTATATGGTAATTAACCAAAACATTGCCATTCCTCATGCTGACGGAGAACAAGTTGTTCATAGAACATCTATGAGCATGTTGATATTAGAACAACCGCTTGAGTTAAGTACAGGATTAAAGGTGCATATTTTCGTCGTCATAGCTGCAACTGATAAATTTAAGCATTTGCGACCTCTACTCCAATTGAGAGATATGTCTCAAGATCAAGCAGTTATTAAACAAATGGTTAATACAGATTCAAAAAAGGATGTTTTCGAAATGATTCAACACTTTTCAAAAATAGATTAAATCAAAGGGGTTGCATAACATGCAAGATTTAAAAATCGATGTCTCGAACGTCATTCTTGATGTAGAGGCTGCGACAAATGTGGAAGCATTGAGTAAGTTAGCCGATGTCATGTATCAAAATGGTTACGTTAAAGAGACTTACAAAGATGCTGTCATAGAAAGAGAAAGTTCATTTGCAACTGGTTTACCAACTGTATATTGCTCAGTAGCAATCCCGCATACCGATATACAACATGTCCAATCAAAATCAATTGGTATTGCAGTTTTAAAGGAAACAGTTCCATTTGTCATCATGGGAGAGTTAGAAGAAACAACTGATGTTAAATTAATTTTCATGTTAGCAATGGATAAAGAAGATGCACAACTTTCACTATTACAAAAATTAATGGGTATTTTCCAAAATGATCAATTACTTTCATTAATCGCCAACGCACAAGATAAACAAACAATTGTAGATGCAATAGACAAAGAATTAAGTGAAGCATAAAAAATATAAATGGAAGAGTCCGGTGAAAACATCGACTCAAATTAGGAGGAAATAATTATGAAACAAGTATTAGTAGCATGTGGAGCAGGAATCGCAACGTCAACAGTGGTAAATAACGCAATTGAAGAAATGGCTAAAGAACACAATATTAAAGTAGATTTAAAACAAATTAAAATCACTGAAGTTGGTCCTTACGTTGATACGGCTGACTTATTAGTTACAACAGCAATGACTCAAAAAAAATATGATTTCCCAGTAATTAACGCACGTAACTTCTTAACTGGTATCGGTATTGAAGATACGAAAAAAGAAATATTAGACGTATTACAAAGTTAAAATAATTAAATTTAAAAACTAGCATGAGGTTGAAATAACAATAATATTTCATCCTCATTCTTCTAAAAAAGAGGATGGTGTAGGGAATGAATGGTTTCGTAAATTTTATTCAAGCATTTCTTGATTTAGGTGCAACGGTTATTTTACCGATTGTCATATTCTTATTAGGGATATTCTTCAGACAAAAAGTCGGAGCAGCATTTAGATCTGGTTTAACAATTGGTGTTGCCTTCGTAGGTATTTTCTTAGTAATTGATTTACTTGTTAACAACTTAGGACCAGCTGCACAAGCAATGGTTAAAAACTTAGGCGTTAGCTTAAATGTTATTGATGTAGGTTGGCCTGCAACGTCTTCTATTGCATGGGCCTCAGTAATAGCAGCATTCATTATTCCATTAGGTATCGTTATCAATGTCATTATGTTATTAACTAAGACGACGAGAACGATGAACGTTGATATTTGGAACTTCTGGCACTATACATTCTGTGGTGCTATGGTTTATGCAATTTCTGGTAGTATTTGGCAGTCACTTGTTGCTGCTGTATTATTCCAAATCGTCTGCTTAAAAGTAGCTGACTGGACTGCTCCAATGATGAGTGAGTTCTATGATTTACCAGGTGTATCAATCGCAACTGGTAGTACAATTTCTTATGTCCCAGGTATTTTCTTAGTTAAAGGACTTCAAAAAATTCCTGGCATTAACAAATTAAATGCAGATCCAGAAACAATTCAAAAAAGATTCGGTGCTTTCGGTGAATCCATCTTCGTAGGCCTTGTCCTCGGTTTAGCTATCGGTTTATTAGCTGGGTACAATGTTGGAGATGTTATTAACTTAGGTATGTCTATGGCAGCTGTAATGGTATTAATGCCTCGTATGGTTAAGATTCTTATGGAAGGTTTAATGCCTGTATCTGAATCCGCACGTACTTGGTTAAACAAGCGTTTTGGTGACCGTGAAATTTATATCGGCTTAGATGCTGCTGTAGCTTTAGGACATCCAGCAGTTATCTCAACTGCTTTGATTTTAGTTCCAATCACAGTGTTATTAGCTGTTATTTTACCTGGTAACCAAGTATTGCCTTTCGGTGACTTAGCAACAATTCCATTTATTGTAGCATTCATCGTTGGTGCAGCGCGTGGTAACATCATTCATTCTGTTATCGTAGGTACAGTTATGATCGCTATTTCACTATACATCGCAACTGATGTAGCACCTATTTTCACAAGTATGGCTGACGGTACAAGCGTTAAAATGCCATCAGGATCATCACAAATCTCAAGTCTTGACCAAGGTGGTAACATCTTAAACTATATTATCTTCAAGTTCTTTGATTTGTTCAACTAACATTAAGGGGATGACATTACATGAAAGCATTAGTCAAAACAGCACCAGGATTTGGCAACTTAGAAATATTAGATAGAGATATTCCAGAACCAGGAAAAAACGAAGTCAAAATAAAAGTTCATTACGCTGGTATTTGTGGCACAGATGTTCACACGTATGAAGGTCATTACAACGTAAACTTTCCAGTAACACTCGGTCATGAATTCTCCGGTGAAATCGTAACAGTTGGAGAGAACGTTCAAGATTTTGAAGTTGGTGACCGTGTGACTTCTGAAACAACTTATTATATTTGCGGTGAATGTGAATATTGCCAAACGGGTGATTATAACTTATGTAACCATCGTAAAGGTTTAGGTACACAACAAAATGGCGGTTTCACGCAATACCTTGTTGCAAGAGCTGCAAGTGTTCATAAATTACCAGATAACGTATCTTATAAAGCAGCTTCTATGACTGAACCGTTAGCGTGTGCACACCATGCAGTATCTAAAATTGAAATACAACAAGATGATATTGTTGTTGTAATGGGTCCCGGCCCTATCGGCTTACTTGTAGCGCAAGTCGTTAAAAGTAAAGGTGGCAAAGTCGTTATTACTGGATTAGATAATGATAAAGCACGTTTAGATAAAGCTGAAGAACTTAATTTAGATCATGTAGTGAATATTCAACATACAGATTTAAAAGAATACGTAAATCATATTACAAATGGTTATGGTGCAGATGTCGTATTAGAATGTTCAGGCGCTGTACCTGCTGCTAAACAAGGACTCGATTTATTGCGTAAAAAGGGAAATTACGTTCAAGTTGGTATTTTTAAAGACGCTGAAATTCCATTTGATTTAGAAAAAATCGTTCAAAAAGAAATTAGAGTAGTCGGAAGCAGAAGTCAGAAACCTGCTGATTGGGAACCATCATTACAATTAATGAGCTCAGGACAAGTAGACGCAGAAGCACTCGTTACAGCTGAACTTGATATTACCGAGTGGGATGAAGGTTACAATCACATTAAAGGCGGCGAAGGTATTAAAGTCTTACTTCGCCCTATCGAATAAATAAATCATCTTTTAAAGATAAAAAGGAGAATGTTGATTATGGTTGAACACATGTTAGATTTTATGCTTGGACCGATGAGAAGTATTACAGGTATTTATATGGATAACTTATTAATTTGTAACAGTGCTGTTTTCATTAGTTATTTTGGAGCAAAACTTTTCAAGAAAAAGAAAGTCACTTCAGAACAAACGTCATAACATGTAAAAACAGAGGGGAGGATAAATGATTTGAAAGCCCTAAATTTGTACGACATTGAAGATTTAAGATTTGAAGATACGGATAAACCCGAACTTAAATCACCTGATGATGTCATTATTAAAGTTAAAGCAACTGGTATATGTGGATCAGATACATCTCGATATAAGAAACTCGGACCATATAAAGAAGGTATGACATTTGGACATGAATTTTCCGGTATAGTTGAGCAAATAGGCAGTGAAGTCACAAGCTTAAATGTCGGCGACACTGTAACAGGCTGCCCTGCCGTCGTCTGTCACCAATGTCATTATTGCGAAAAAGGCGAATACTCTAGATGCGAAAACTTATATGTTATCGGATCCTATGAACCAGGTTGTTTTGCAGAGTTTGTTAAACTACCCGCAAGCAACGTATTAAAACTCCCAGACAATGTTGATTTAGACACAGCAGCCATGGTTGAACCATCTGCAGTTGTTGCACACGGATTCTATCGCACACATATGAAACCAGGTGCAACAGTAGCCGTTATGGGATGCGGAAGTATAGGTCTATTAGCAATACAATGGGCCAAAATATTCGGTGCTGCAAAAATTATTGCAATAGATATTGATAGTCACAAACTAGAAATTGCAACGCAACTAGGCGCAGATTATACAATTAACTCAATAGAAGAAGCGTTAGATCAAGCAATATCAGCTATACCGGAGAAAATTGATGTCGCTGTAGAATCAGCAGGGTCACCTTTTACTATAGGACAAGTACTCACTTTGCCAACTAAAGGCGGAGAAGTCTTATTATTAGGCATTCCCTATTCAGATATCGAAATCAAAAGACAACACTTTGAAAAAATATTAAGAAATGAGCTAAACGTTATAGGATCTTGGAACGGCCTATCAGCGCCCTTCCCTGGAGAAGAATGGACAGCCACATTACACTATATGTCTACAGGAGAAATCAATGTGGACCCTATTATTTCAGATAGACTCGAGTTAGAAAAAGGCCCAGAAACATTTTATAACTTAGTAAACAAAAAGAAACATTATGACAAAGTAATCTTTCATCCATAAATAAACATGACCATAAATCAATAATGACTTAAGAGGAAGCTGGGACACATAATGTGCCCAGCTTTTTATAATTGGATGAGGTTGAGTGTTTGGCGGGAGCTGGGTCAGGGGTCTGCGGTCTGAATGTTGCTTGTTTGGTCAGTCTTGCAACTTACAGGCTTTCTATGTTGCTTGTTTCATCAGTCTTGCAATATAGGGAAATATTTTTTGGGTTTCTTACCATTACTATTAAAATGCTTATCACATATTCTTCTTAATGTATGTTTATTCTCAACACCACACCACTCCTGTGCTTCTACTAAAGTAAATGGTTCACCCTTACATAGATATAATTCTATTAAATTGTACAAGTATAATTTATTTCTTTTATCTTCAAAATTACAGTATTTACAGTGAAAATATTTTTTACGATTTTCTATTTCAATTGTACTGACACTCCAACATTTCGGGCATTTTAAACCTGGTCTTAAACATGACATCGGAACTCTCTTAACATTTTTATAAACATGTGAAAAATCTCTATGCTCCCGTTGAAATAATTGTAAGATCTTTGCATTTTCTATAATGTTCTTATTTTTAAACATGTATTTAAATTTATGTAATTCAGTTGGTAATAAAATATTGAAATGATTTGGTATTGAACCTTTTAAAGTGAATTTGGGGTTTGTAAAAATAAGATAAGAATGTAATGGTTTATCAATATTAAAGACGGATATTAAGGAGTTTAATTCATGATTGGCTCGGCGTAATTGCTGAAAAGGTGTGAAAAACATATTTCCAAATTCACTAATAAGCTGACTATCTTTTATAGTATAATCTCCAGAATAATGTTTAATTTCAAAGTGTAGTATAGCGTCATCTGTTACAATTAAGAAATCAATTTGAACACGATTTTTATGACTTATGTGAAAATCATATAAATAATTAAGATCAGGATATTCATCTAGAATACGTTTAACAAAAACCTCGCCTTCCAGACCTTTAATGTAGTTTCTCGTTTCTTCATCAAGTTTTTCCTGAATAATTCTATTTTTAATAGCTAATAAATATTTTTGACTGTTCATAGATGTACCTCCGAATTTCTTTACAATTATTATAGAGAATGCGAAGGAAAAGTTAAACTAAAATATCAATCTTAGGTATATATAAATAGGTAAATCTATTTCATGATTAGACTTCTAGGATTTTTGTCTTTATTCAGCGGGCGTGTCTTCGATTATATATATAAAACAACCCCCGAAATGATCAATCAGGTCATTTCGGGGGTTTATCATTTAGCTGTTTTGTTTTGAGAATGCTTTACCAATTGCGTCGAGTTTTTCTGGTGCGTCTAATGCGCCCATTTTTACTTCGATAAAATGCATTTGGTTTGGTTCTTTATCAATTTGTAAAAATACATTTTTTAAATCTTCAGATGTTTCTACATCGTGAACGGCCACTTTATCTTTACCACCGAATACTGCTGGTAACAGTTTATAATCCCACATGTGAATATCATTATATGGTTGATTTTCTCCATGGATTTTACGTTCTACTGTATAACCATCGTTATTGATTACAAAGATAACTGGTTTAAGGTCTTCTCTAATCATTGTGGAAATATCTTGAGCTGTTAGTTGTAATGACCCATCTCCTATTAATAAGATGTTTCTTCTATATAAATCAGACATTTGAGTGCCTATTGTTGCTGGTAATGTATACCCTATTGAACCCCATAATGGTTGACCAATAAACGTATTATCTTTATATAAATTCAAATCATACGCACCAAAGAATGATGTTCCTTGTTCTGCTAAAATAATATCATCAATTCCTATAAAATCTTGCATCATTTTAAAATACGTTTCTTGAGTTAATGGCTCATTATCGATTGTGTAATCACCTTTTTCAGCACGTATATTTTCTGGGAAATGTGTTTCATTTTTATATTGTATGTTCAATAATCCATCTACAAGATTAGGCAATGTAAATTCAGATGTTACAGTATCATTTAATTTAAAATCATGATGGTTGATCATGACTACATCATCAATATCAAAGCCATATGAATATCCTGCAGTTGCTGAGTCTGTTAATTTGGCACCAATATTTAAAATGGCATCACTGTTATCTACATAATCTCTTATCTTTTCTTCTGCAATGCTGCCGTCATAAATCCCCATATAAAATGGGCTTTCTTCATTAAAAGCACCTTTCCCTAAAGATAATTGGGCTACAGGTATTTGAGTTTGTTCAACAAATTGTTCTAATTCATCATGTAGTTTAAAACTATTGATTTCATGACCTGTGATGATAACTGGTTGTTTAGCTGTTTGTAATTTTTGTTCAATCATTTCGATATATTTAGATACATCTTGATGAATCGGTTCAGGTATTTTATACGCTTCTTTAACATCTATTTCAGACTGTGCAACATCTATTGGTAAATGCAGATGAACAGGTCTTTTTTCTGATATTGCTGCATTGATGAGTCTTGGAATCTCTGTTTGAGCATTGTCTACCGTGATATAACCTTGAGCAGTTGTAATTTCTTTGAACATTTTTCTGTAGTTATCAAATTTACCTTCACCTAAAGAATGATGAACATATTTACCCGCTTCTTCTACAGCAGTCGTTGGTGCCCCAGTAATTGCTACAACTGGTACACGTTCAGCATAAGATCCTGCTATGCCATTTACTGCGCTTAATTCGCCAACACCAAATGTTGTAACCATTGCGCTTATACCATTTAATCTTGCATAGCCATCAGCTGCATAACTCGCGTTTAATTCATTTGTATTGCCTACCCATTCCATATCGTCTCTACTAACAATGTCATCTAAAAATGTTAAATTAAAATCTCCGGGTACACCATAAACTTTCTTAACACCCGCTGTACTTAATGCATCCATTAAATATTCCCCAACACGTTTTTTCATAGCCGATTCCCCTTTTCTATTTATACGGATTTTAATAGGTCAATATACTTGACCTATTAACTTAAAAAAATAACAATTTGATCTCATATCAAACGTTTAATAATATCTTTAACAATTATTATTATATTATTACTTATAATTTAAGTCAATAACATTGACCTAAAAATGAATTTTTCGAAACTATCCTTTATAATAGGAAAAAAGGAGTCGACACAATGGATAATAAAAATAATTATGATCATATGCTTTTTTACTTCGCATACAAAACATTTATAAATACAGCTGATGATATTATAAAAAATCACGGCATGAGCAGGCAGCATCATAGATTTTTATTCTTTATAGATCAAATGCCTGGTATCACAATGAAAGATTTACTAGACACGCTAGAAATTTCAAAACAAGCATCACACGCATCACTCAAGAAATTAAAAGAAAAAGGATTAATCAGATACGTAGATTCAGATAACGATAGAAGAGTAAAACAATTATATCCTACTGAAGAAGGCAGTGAACTCGTTCACACTTTAAACAAAGCTCAAAACGAACTACTACAACAAACATTTGAAGAAGCCGGCACAGACTGGCATGACATCATGGAACACCTCGCTAGTAAAAAAAGCGGCTTTAAAAATGTGAAATCCATTAAACCGAATATATAAGAAAAAGCTGCCCCACAACTGTGAAGCAGCTTTTTTCTATTCCTCTGTATTGAACATACTATTAATAACTAAGCATATGAAAAATAATGTAATAATAATGATGAAACTATATGGTACTTGTTCCAACCAAAACCACGTTAAATGCATATCCGTAAATTGATTAAGCTGCTGAACAATATATCTTGTCATTAATAACCCTGATAATATAAATATCAAAATGCGCGTTATCTTTTTAACCACATTTATCATTACTATATCATCTCCCCTTTGGTATTTTAATTTTCCAATAAGTAAACATTCTCAAAAGATACTCTAATGGTCCATATCTTAAATATTTTTGATACCAACTTGCTAAAACCATTTGTAAAATATAAATTAAAACAAAACTTAAAAAAGTTAATACGAGTATGTTTTTCCCAAACAAACCTAATCCATAGCTATAAAGAATTAGTGTCCCTATCACACTTTGCATCATATACATGGATAAAGACATTTTTCCTAAGTTCTCAAATCCTCTAAATATGATATTGTCTTGATATGTCTGGTATAAATATTTAAACAAACATATAAATCCAATTGCCAACACGATGCCAAAGGTAGTTGCCAAACTTTCAGAGATATTCTCATTAGATATCCATAAATAAGATGACTTACCTACTAAAGAAACCGGTATAAGATAAATAAATAATTTAGAAAATCGTGTTTCTCTTATACTTTTCTCAAACCATTTATATCTTGATAAACAAATACCTAATGTAAAATAAGGTATTTCCATGAAAATGATGAATATAAAGAACCAGCCCATTGCATCTCCTAGTTCATTTTTCATTTCTAATAGCATAGGGTCTTCTATTTGTTCATCCACGTTACGAATATCCCAGTAACTACCTTCACTAAACATTGATTTGATGTCATGTACATATGTCGCTTTATCACCTTCATTTAAAAAGGGCTCTGAACTATCAAATAATGAAATGATTGATATCGCCAAAATAAATACGAAACCTATGATTGTAACCCATTTAAAAAATCTACTTTTTAAAGATATAAATGGTATAACTACTAACATAGATATAGCATAACCAAATAATATATCGCCTTCCCATATGAAATAAGCATGGAAACTACCAATTAACATTAAAAACAGTGCGCGTCTTAATAATTTAACTCTTGGATGTTTAACTTGTTTTGTTTTCATAGATTGATACAATTTGTCTAATGAAAAACCAAACAAAATCGCAAATATAGGCATAAAGCTTCCTTCAAACAAAATTTTTATAAAGTGATAAATACCTTTGTTAATTGCATCTAAATGATAATGTTCTATGTATAAATGACCTGTTAATCCAAATTGAAATATTAATAAATTGGCCATAAATATCCCAAATAAACTAAAACCTCTTAGTGCATCCACAACTTCTATTCTCTTCATTTTTGCCACCTCACATACTATTTTACCAATTTTAAATAAATTCCGACTTATGTAAATCTTAAATCTACCTTAATTTTACAGAATGCAGTAGATATGGTTAGAATTGAGTTATACAATTATTTATATAGAGGTGTTATAAGTGACAGCAAAAATATTAATAGTAGAAGATGATTTTGATATACAAACGTTAATTAAAATCTCTCTATCAAATAAACAGTTAGGAAAAATATATTTAGCAAATGATAAACTCGAAGCTGAACAATTACTTAAGAACGATCATTTCGACGTAGTCCTTCTTGATTTAAATTTAAAATCAGAAAATGGCTATGAA
This sequence comes from Mammaliicoccus vitulinus, assembly GCF_029024305.1. Taxonomy (NCBI): domain Bacteria; kingdom Bacillati; phylum Bacillota; class Bacilli; order Caryophanales; family Staphylococcaceae; genus Mammaliicoccus; species Mammaliicoccus vitulinus. The sequence goes on along the minus strand of NZ_CP118974.1, from coordinate 297,606 downwards.
CTTGTTAAATATTTTAAAAATAAAGATACTAAACTGATCGTCGTAACTGCTAAAGATACAGATTTAGATGTTTATAAAGGGTTTGAAAATGGTGCTGTAGATTATGTGAAGAAGCCATTCGATCCAATCGAACTTGCTTATAGAGTTGGTGTACATATTCAAAGTAGTCATACACACAACAATAAAAATTTAAAAGTTAATTTAGATACAACTGATGTCGTCATTGATAATGAAAAAGTAAATTTAACATCGAGAGAATATGATCTACTGATGTATTTCATTAAAAATACAAACAAAGTCGTAACGAAAAGCCAAATTTATGAGCATGTTTGGGGATATTCAATAAGTGTAGATGATAATACTTTAATGGTTCACATTAGAACGTTACGCAAGAAAATAGAGAATGATGCTAACAATCCTCAACTTATCCAAACAGTACGAGGAAAAGGTTACATTTATAGAGGTTGACGATATGAACAAACGATTCACTTGGAAATTCACAAAATATATTTTTATTTTTCTAACCATCACTTTAATTTTAGCTAGTGCTGGTATTGGTTTATTTTTAACGAATATTGTCAAATTGGCTTACAACGATTTAAATACAGCAGATGATTTTTACATGGAAATGTCAATATCGAAAGAAGACAATGGTTACAATTTAAGTAATGATTTAAAACAAAAGTTAAAAGAAAATAATGTACAACTATACATTATCGATAATCAAGGAAACGCACTGTACCCTAAGAAACATAAAAACATTAAAAATAAACTGATTGATAATATTTATAACACAACAACAATCCCATTTAAAAACGATCATTTAAGTGTAGCGCTTATTTATCCACAAAAATACAAACATAACTTGAACAACAAAGAAAATATAGACATAACAAAACTTATCAACAGCTTATATATTAATAATTACAATGCATACCAGCATATCGAGAAAAATAATCAAATGATGTTCATAGAAAATCCAGCACATCAAAAAGTTGTATATACTACTGAGTTTACTGAAATTGAAAATAATACTTTTAAATTTTTAGCCATCTCATATTTATTACTATTACTACTCAATATCATTTTAGTTATTATGTTCGCATTTATTATTTCAAGACGTATTTCTAAACCGTTATTCTTTTACAACGATTGGATAGAAAACCTTTCTAAAGGTAAGTTATTTAAACCTAGTTCTAAACATTATAATAAAAGAACTAAGAAACTTTTCAAGGAGTTGAATGCTTCTGTAGAAAAGCTGAATTTACAACTTACAGAAGATAAAATTTATCAAAATCAGATCAACTATTATCGAGAAAAGTGGCTTAGCCAAATATCACATGATTTAAAATCGCCATTAACTTCAATATATGGTTATGCAAGGTTGTTATCATCAGAAACAATAGATACTAAAAAATATGCCATCTTAATATCAGACAAAGCATCTTATATGACAGAGCTCATCGATAGCTTAAACAAAAACTTTAAACAAGAAACAGATCAAATGAATGTTCATAAAGAAGCATTTAACGTTTCAGAAACTTTAAATCAACTTATTAAATCTATTCAATACAATAAATTTGAAATAAATAATCATCTTTCATCAAAAGAATTTTATGGAAATAAATTGTACTTCGAACGCATGATGATGAATTTAATAGATAACAGTATTGATCACAATAAACAAAACCCTAAAATTCAAATCACCATTCAAAATCAAGAAGATGGGTTAATTGTAGATTACAAAGATGATGGTAAAGGCATCAACAAGACAGCAGAGAAAAACATGCTACATTCAAACTTTACAACGAAGGACAACAAAGAAGGACATGGTATTGGGTGTACAATCATTATGGATTGCATATCATTCCACAATGGTACATTCAAAATATTACCAACAAAAAAAGGTGTTCATTTCAGAATACTTCTTAAGTAAGGATGTGGAAATCATGAAAGAAAAATGGATTTATGGCGGTACGTTCGGACTAGCTATGATATTTATTGCAGTGGTTACGCAATTATTTATTTTCAATACAATTGATTGGACCGCTATAATAGGCATATCCATTGGAAGCACCGTTCTATTATTAACAACAGATATTTATTCATATGAAAAACATAATATATTCAAAAAAGAAAACTTAATATTCATACTTGTATATCTTGTTACACTGATAGTAATTAATTTACTTATCCCTTCAGAATTCAGAATTTATCCGCTTTGTGTAGTAGTAGTGATTATTTTGATTTATGATATAAGTAAGCGAAGAAAAAAGAGAAAAAAAGAAAAGACGCTCACTGACTGAGCGTCTTTTTTGTATGTCATTTCTAATGACTTGCTTCTGGTTTCATTTCTTCTTCATGGTAATTAAAATATTTATTCGATATATATTGTTGAATGATCAGCACGATGGCACTAGCACTCCAATACAATGGTAAAGCTGCTGGTGTATTCATGCTCACAATTAAGATCATTATTGGGCTTAAATACATGATATATTTCATTTGTCCGTTTGATTCTTCTGGTAAATATCGTGTTGATAAATATGCTTGTAATAAATATAACGCGCCCGCTATAAGTGCCATAAATATGTCTGGCGTACCAAGGTTAAACCATGCAAAGCTATGACTTGCGAATGCATCGTTATGTGATATAGCAAAGTACAACGCCATAAGTATTGGCATTTGTATAAGCATTGGTAAGCAGCCCATATTCAATGGGTTCACGTTATTATCTTTATATAAAGCCATCATCTCTTGACTATATTGTGTACGTTCTTGATCATCTTTAGCTGCTTTCATTTTCTTATTAATTTCATCAATTTCAGGCTTTAACTGTTTCATTTTAAATTGCATTTTCTTTTGTCCTTTAAAAGAACGCAACATAAATGGCATGACAATTAATCTTACACATAAGGTAACGATGATGATACCAATGCCGTAACTGTTGTTAAAGAATGAAGCGAAAAATTCAATAAGGTAAACGAATGGTTCTACAAACGTTGAGTGGAACATGCCGCCTTCTTGTGGTGCACACCCACCTAGTAATAATGTTATTGCTAAAAATGCTGAAATTGTATATAATTTCTTCAAAATTTCTCCTCCAATATATTAAATATGAATTAATATATTGGCAAAGCGTCTTCTTCGTCGACGGTCTTGGATAAACAACGTATTCTCCACCTTAGTATTGGTACAATCCATACAAACATGTATTGATCCTCTACTTCAGTTGAAGACCTTATAACCCAATTTTTGTGGAGCTTGATGCTTGCTTGCATTTGCAAGTAAACATACAAGAGCGTCAATAATAATGGAACAAAATAATGAAAACTAAATGCTACATAATTGATTACAATGTCTTCTCCTAATAATCCTATGAGCCATTCCATTACGACCTCACTCCTTTCAAATTGAATTTCTTCTTTTAACTATACATGCTGAAAGAACATTATTCAAATATTATATTACTCAAATTCATTCGCGAATTACTTTTAAAAGCGCTATACATCTTGATGTCCATACGTCCCGAAGACTTACGCAAGACAAACCGAAGACTTCCCTATCATTTGATGTTCTTCCACTTGTATATAGTCATCATTAAATAGTTTACTTATGAAGGTTGGTGATAAGATTGTTCTATAATATAGAAGCTTTAAAGGAGCCAATATATAACCTAATAAAAATCACCCAATCCGAAAATAATACCAACGGATTGGGTGATTTTTATATTAAAGTTGTATTAAGGTTTTTTGATAAACGCATATAAACTGATAATAAGTATGAATATCATTCCAATAATTACTGAAACTCTAGTTTCAGAATTGAATAGCATACCGATGACAACGGCAATAAGCATTATAATCGTTATAATGTTACTTACCGGTGCGAATGGCATTTTAAATGGATGGTCTTTGATTTGTTCTCTTTTTCTAAAGTTAATATGACTGATTAAAATCGCAAACCAAGGTACCATACCTGGTAGCACACCTGCACTAAATACATATACAAATATATTTGTGTCTTTTCCCAATATTAAAGGTAATGTGATGTCTAGAATAATACCTAAGAAAATACCAATTGATACTGCAATAACTGCAATATGAGGAACACCGTTTTTATTCGTTTTATAGAATATTTGAGATATTTGTTTTTGTTTTGATAATGTATAAAGCATACGACTCGTACTAAATATACCTGAGTTACAACCTGACATGGCTGCTGTAATCACGACAAAGTTTATAATAGTTGCTGCTGAAGTAATACCTACTTTGGCAAATGTCGCAACAAATGGTGAACCAATTTGATTCACTTCATCCCAAGGATAAACGGTTACGATGATGAAAATAGAACCAATGTAAAATATAAGTATTCTCCAAACAACGCTATTAATTGCTTTTACGATATTTTTCTGTGGATCTTTCGTTTCACCTGCTGTAATTCCGATTAACTCAATACCAATGTATGAGCCAAATACGATTGATAATGCAAAGAAGAATCCGCTGAACCCTCCTGTGAAGAAGCCTCCATGATCCCATAAATGACTGATACCAATTGGATTAAAGTTGTTTCCTATACCAAATAATATTAGTCCTAAACCTGCAATAATCATTAAAATAATCGTTACAACTTTTACTGCCGCAAACCAAAATTCAAATTCTCCAAACATTTTAACTGATACTAAATTTGCCGCTAATAATATAACAACAACTGCTAATCCTGGTATCCATGAAGGTAAATCTGGCCACCAAAATTTGAAATAAGATCCAACTGCAATGACTTCACTCATGCCTACAATAATCCAGTTGAAAATACTACTCCCAGCAGTTACAAATGAAAATGACGGATGAATATAATCATTAGCAAATTTAGCAAACGATCCTGTATCTGGATAAATATAGACCATTTCTCCTAATGCTCTCATTATAAGAAACACAAACACTCCAGCAATTGCATATGCCAATAGAACTGAAGGTCCAGTCCATTTAATGGTACTAGTGGCCCCCATAAATAAACCTACGCCAATCGTACCTCCAATAGCAATCATCTGCATTTGTCTTGATGTTAATTCTCTTTTTAAGTTATTATTCATGTTCGACCCTTCTTAATATGTATACATTGAATTTTCAATAAACATTTATTTAAATATTTTACAAATATAGCATTTTTAATATCTACATTCCAATAGTCTTGCTTAAAATAAATAATAAATTTATTTTCTTAATCACAAAATCTACACAATTGTGCTAAATACTACCAGTTTTTCCTAAATTTCTATATAATAAATAACTATGTTTATATTTAAACATTACTAAAAATAAAGAGAGAAAGGATTATTATCAATGACTACTGTAAATAATATATCCAAAACTGAACTACACTGCCATTTAGATGGATCTGTAAGCATAGAACTGATCCAACAATTAGCACGTGAACAACAAGTGAATATTAATATAGAAGATATTCAAGTCGATCAAGCGTGTGAGAGTCTAGATGAATACTTGAAATCTTTCGATACGATATTAAAAGTATTACAAACTAAAGATAGCTTAGAAAAAGCCGTTATAGATGTTGCTCAGCAAGCACATCATGACAACATCAAATATATAGAAATCAGATTCGCCCCACTTTTCCATATGGATAAAGGATTAAATTTAAAAGAAATATTAGAAGCCGTTAATAATGGTGCTAATAAAGCAGAATCATTATATCAAATCAAAGTGAATATGCTTGTATGTGGTATGAGACATCATGAAAATAAAACAAATATTGACCTTTTTACAGAAGTAAATGCACTTAAAAATGAAACTCGTCATGTTGTTGGTTTTGATTTTGCTGGACCTGAAGAAGCATTTCCTACCAGTGCGATACAAGAAGCCATTCAATACTCTAATCATTCAAATAGTCACTTAACATTGCATGCAGGTGAATGTGGTTGTATACATAATATAATAGAAGGTATTGAACTCGGAGCACGAAGAATCGGTCACGGTGTAGCTGCTATTAGTGACAATACTGCTCTAGAATACATAAAAAATCGTAATGTATTACTAGAAATTTGCCCAACGAGTAACTTGCAAACAAAAGCCATACAAACATTAGATGAACTCAACATAAGAAAACTTATAGAACAAGACATCCCGTTTAATATCAATACAGACAATAGAACCGTTTCAAGTACTAATTTAAATACTGAATACGAACTATTGTACAATCATAACTTAATGACAATAGATGAAATTAAAGACATTAATATTAAAGCAATCGAGCACGCATTTCTATCTGATAATGAAAAAGAAAACTTAAAATCTAAATACTAAAGTCAAAAAAGCATTTGCCGCAAAAGCAAATGCTTTTTTTAATCAATATATTCATAAATCATGCCTACTTTCGATAAAAACTGTTACACTTCAAAAGCATTCGTTTTAACATTGATTTTTTTAAGAAATCGTTCTATTTTCGCTTGCTGTTTCCCATTGACTTTACTGCCATCAGCTACTATACCTTTTATTTCTTTCGTTGATATAAGACCACTTTCTGTTTCATTTTCTAATTTTTGAACATGGTCACCTAATTGAGAAATTGTTTGATTGTAAGCTGTGAAATATTCACTCAATCTATTCGTTTCTTTTTGATATCCATTCGGAAGTTTATTTTTTTCTATATAGTTTGCAAAGTTTCGATCATTTTTTTCTTCCAACTTGCGTCCTTCTTCTAATTGATTCGCTTCTTTCTTAGTTAAAGGTTTGTGTTCCCAAATTTTTCCTTCTATATTTGAAGTTACTTTATAAATATTTTCATTTGTATCTAAGTATCTTTGAATACTTTTATGTATTTGTGATTTTGATAGTGTTTCATTTTTACTATCTGACTCGAAAACGATACTTGGTAATTTTGCATTTGATTTATCGCTAGTTTGTTTTTCTTTATGTTTACCTTCATTCGTCGAGCTTGCTGCTGTTTTTTCATCATTTCCACACCCTGAAATTATCGCGATTAAACAACATGATAAGATGACTGATATTATTTTTTTCATTCTTCATGTTCTCCCTTTATATATATTTAAAAACTATTTATATACATAGTAACACTATGATGGATGCTTTACTACCATAATCTGTAATATGTCACTACATTGTAAACCAAATTTAAATAAAGGTTTACAATAGTAAAGATTATTAGTATTCTATTAATAATTATAAAGGGGGACAACATAATGAATTTAGGCACAAATATAATTAATGGACAATACTTAACTTTTAATGAGGCATTAAATATATATCAAGATAATGAAATTGATACTTTAACACTTGTAAATGAAGCTTACAAAGTACGTTACCACTACTATGGTAAAAAAGTTAAACTTAATATGATTTTAAATGCTAAAAGTGGTATTTGCCCTGAAGACTGTGGTTATTGTGGACAATCTAGAGATGTTAAGAAGAAAGAACAACGTTATGCACTTATTCCAGAAACTCAAATTGTCGATGGTGCAAAAGTTGCTTCTGAAAATAAAATAGGCACATATTGCATTGTCATGAGTGGTCGTGGTCCTAGCGATAAAGAAATATCTCACATTACACGTTCAGTAGAAGAAATTAAAAGAAATCATCCACAATTAAAGATTTGTGCCTGTCTTGGTTTAACTAACGAAGAACAAGCTGAATCTCTTAAAAATTGTGGCGTAGATCGTTATAACCATAATATTAATACAAGTGCTCATTATCATGATGAAGTTGTTACGACTCATAGTTTTGATGATCGTGTGAACACAATCAATATTATGAAAGAGAAGAACATTTCGCCTTGTTCAGGCGTGATATGTGGTATGGGGGAATCAGACGAAGATATTATCGATATGGCTTTTACACTTAATGACTTAGATGCAGATAGTATTCCAATCAACTTTTTACACCCTATTAAAGGAACAAAGTTTGGAAGCATGGATGACTTAACACCTATGAAATGCATTAGAATATTATGTATGTTTAGGTTAATTAATCCTACTAAAGAAATACGAATCGCTGGTGGTCGTGAAGTTAATTTAAGAAATCTTCAATCACTATCTCTCATGGTCGCAAATTCTATTTTTGTTGGCGATTATTTAATTACAGATGGCCAGCCTAATCAACTAGATTACGATATGATACAAGATTTAGGATTTGAAATTGATGGTTGAAACATTACATAAATTTAAGCGTCATTATATGGGTACTCATATTATCTAAACCAATTTCTTTATTTACTTTAGATTTCTTCACTCGGCTATAACGGCACTGCACCCTATTAAGACGATATTAGATTTTCAAACGATTAAGAGACTCCTTATTGAAAAAGGAGTCTCTCAGACTGTGGATGAACCAAACGTGGACAAGCGTTTGGTTTTTTTGTCATTTTTACATGTTTCATTCAAATTTCATACTAAAAAAGTTCAACTTTTTGGGTTCAGTACAGACATTGCCCAAGTCGTGAGTTTATTCCGGAGTTAATCCAAGACATCGTCCTTGTCGTGAGTTTATTCCGGAGTTAATCTAAGACTTCGCCTATGTCGTGAGTTTATTCTGTAGTTAATCCAAGACTTTGCCCATGTCGTGAGTTTATTCCGGAGTTAATCCAAGACATTGCCCATGTCGTGAGTTTATTCCGGAGTTAATCCAAGACTTCCCTCATGTCGTGAGTTTATTCTGTAGTTAATCCAAGACTTTGCCCATGTCGTGAGTTAAGTCTGCAGTTAATCCAATAATTCATCACTTTTTTAAATTTTCTGGAGGTGTTAAAAATAGAAAATATACAACTATAAATACTATTAAAAATAGTATTATGAAACCAAGATATTTAATAAAATTATTAGATTTTAAGAAGCCAAATATTAATAAAGAAATTGATAGAACCCCTAGGAATAATAAGATTATTGACATAGAATTCCTCCTTTTATGATATTATTAGCAAATCAAACAATACCATTAACCAATATTAATTTAAATAATGAAGTTAGAATCCAACAAAAAATAGGCTGCTAATTCCCTATAAAATATAGGGAATTAGCAGCCTAGAAAATAGTATTTTTATTAAGTTACCATTTTAAGGATGCAGTTCCTAAACTAATGAAGAGATCTTTATATTGAGAATGGGTATTTATGTCCCAAACTGTTCTTTATATAAACATATTATTTATCGTTTGATTCAGCTTTACGCTCTATTTTCGCTAATGTTTTTTCTGCAAACGACTTACCACCGATACCGAATGAGATAGCAAATGCTACTGCTACTGCACCTAAGATAAGTAAGAATGCTACATTAACAATACTTTGAGCAAAGTTTAATTGATCTAAAGTCATAAATACTGAAACAATGATTACTAAGTACTTCACAATTTCTGAAACAAATGCGTTACCTGTTGATCTCTTAATTAATTTAGATAACAAGTTACCACCAATGAAACCAATTAGTAAGATGATTGCTCCTGAAATTACTAATGGTAAGTAGCCGATAATTGCTTCACCGATTGTGTTTAATACTTCTAAATTAACTGTATTTAATGATTCAACAATGAAGAATAATCCAATAATTGTTGAAATCACCCAGCCTGCAGCTGAAGGAATATCAATACTTTCTTTATTGTCACCAAAGTTTACATAGTGGTTGTATTTACTAACATTTAAATTTGTTAATAAGTTTTTAACTAATGTACCTAATACTTTTGCGATAAATAAACCTACTACTAATATTACAACCGCAACAATAATTCTAGGTAAGAAGTCTAATACACTACCCATCATGTTCTTAATAGGTGTTGATACAGATGTCATATTTAATGCATCAAACACTGATGGTAAGAATAACAAGAATATAATGAAGTAAGCTAATTTACCAAATGTCTGAATTAATCCTTCAGATTCTGATTTGCCACTTCCTGCTTCTGTTAACCCCTTTTTCTCTAACCATTTTTCGAAACCAATTGCACTTAAACCTTTCACAATAATCGTCTTAACAATTACTGCGATTAACCAAGCTACAATTAATAATATAATTGCACTAATCAAGTTTGGTATAAAAGCAATAATGCTATCTAAGGCACTAAAAAGCGAATCTGTAATTTTACTCATATTTAATTCCTCCTTTCTTGATATGTTACCCTAGTATAATAATACTAATCATATTTTTATTAATATTAAGTAAAAATCAAAAAAAGATGACATTAATATTGTCATCTCTGTATCATGTGTCTTATAAATTTTTAATCATTCGCGTTTCACGTAAAACATTTCCAAGTTCTTCAAGCTCATACTTACCATCTTTTTTGAATCCCATTTTTTCATAAAATTTAACAGTAGGTATATTATCCTCTAACACCCACAGACTTAATTGATCATATTCCGATTTCATACGTTTTTCTGCCTCTTGCATTAAACATGTGCCTATACCTTTGTGTTGAAATGCCGGCAATAAATAGATCACCATAATTTCACCACATTTGTCGCTCGTATCTTCATCTTTATCTTTGCTATACATTAAGAATCCAACCACTTCGCCATCAATTTCAGCTACAATACACGGCGCATTAAAAATATGATGTTTTTCAATATAAGATTGTAACGTTAAACTATCTAAATAATTATCTGAAACAATCCCTTTATATGTAGATATCCAAGACTCAAAATGAACTTTAGCTAACGTTTCAATATCCGACTCTTTTTTGTCTCTAATAATCATATACTCACCCCTTATCTTGATAATTCTAATTTGAATTTATATTTTTTAGGATGATACAACACTTCGGAGTATTCAAATATTTCATCATTATTTAATATTGAATGTGCTTTTAACTCTAATAATGGTGTATTAGAATCAATGTTAAAAATCTCCATTGTATCTTTATTTGGCAATTTAGGTACAAACTCTTCTACTCTTTTTTTAATAGCATACCCTTTTTCTTTTAAATATCCATATTTTGATTTGGTCATTGCTTCAATAGACAAATCCGGAAATAACTCAAATGGTATATATGCATTTTCTATGATCAAAGCTTCGCCATTTAATTTCCTAATTCTTTTAATATTATATACTTTTTCATCATTGCTAATATTGAGTATTTCTTGTATTTGTGCATTAGGTTTAATAAGACTAAATTCTGATACCTCATTTTTAATTGAATCATGAAATGGCTGCATCTCTTCAGTAAATCCTTGTAGTTTAAATAAATTATGTTCAAATTTAGGAAAAGCTACATACGTTCCACTACCTTTAACACTATACAATATTTCTTTGTCTATTAATTTAGAGATAGCTTTCCGAACAGTCACTCTACTCACTTTATATTTTTCCGACAAAGTCTTTTCTGTCGGTATAACGTCTCCATGTTCAAGACTTTGACTTTTTATGTAATCCTGAATATTTTTCATGATTTTTTGATATAAAGGCATTTTCTTATCACTCATAAAAACCCCTCACTTTCACATTTTATTTTAACACTTCTAACTCAAAAAACATACACATTATATATATGTATTATATTTGTATTGATTTTTAACATACATATTGTATAATACACGTGAAAGGGGTTACAAAATAATGAAAAAGAGTAAATTAACAATTGTGGGTGGCGGAAGCACTTATACTTTAGGTATTTTAATGAGTTTAATTGAAGAAGCCAATCACCTGCCACTAAGCGAGATTACGTTATATGACACAGATATTTCTCGTCAAGAAAAGATAGGAAAAGCTGCAAATATTTTGTTAAAAGAACATTACCCTTCATTAGAAAAGTTTGAATATACTTCTAATCAATCAACAGCTTTTAAAGATGCTGACATCATATTCGTTCAAATAAGAACGGGTGGTTTGCTAATGAGAGAATTAGATGAACAAATTCCTATTCAACATGGATTAGTTGGACAAGAAACTTGTGGAGCTGGAGGTATGTCTTACGGTTTGAGATCAATACCAGATATGATTCAACTTGTTAAAGATATTCGTTCAATTAATAAAGAAGCTTGGGTTTTAAATTATACAAATCCTGCAGCGATAGTTGGATTGGCATTGGATAAAGTTTTTCCTGATGATAATCGACTATTAAATATATGTGATATGCCTATCGCAATTATGAAAAGTTACGCAGATATATTGGATGAAGACGTATGGAATTTAGAAGCTGATTATTTTGGATTGAATCATTTTGGTTGGTTTACAAAAATCCGAAATAAATATGGTCATGATTACACTTCAGAACTAAAACACCTTATAAAAAATAATGACTTTAAACCGACAGACAAATTAATTGCTAATGATCCATCTTGGCAATCAACCTTTAAGCAAGCAAAACAAATGGTACAGGATTTCGAGGAGTATTTACCAAACACATATTTACAGTATTATCTTTACCCTAATCAACTGTCTCAAAAGGAATCTGCAAATAACACTCGAGCTAGACAAGTTATAAACGGCCGTGAAAAAGAAGTGTTTAACGATTGTGACACTATCATCAATCAAAATAATACTGAAAACATTGATATTTCAGGAGATATTCACGGTGTATACATGATCCGTATTGCCGCTTCACTTGTACATCATTTGAAAGAAAGATTTATCATAATAACAAGAAATGAAGGGATCATTCCTAATCTTCCAAGTGATGCTCTCGTAGAAGTCCCTGCTCTGCTTGGGAAAAATGGTGCAGAACCTTTTAAAGTAGGTGAAATTCCCACATTTTATAAAGGACTGTTAGAAAATCAATATGCTTATGAAAAATTAGTCGTAGAAGCTTATTTTGAAAACGACTATAACAAATTATTACAAGCGCTCGTTTTAAACAGAACTGTCATTGATACAAACAAAGCTAAAAATGTTTTAAACGATTTATTTGAAGCTAATAAAGAATACTGGCCTAATTTGAACTAGAAGGAGAATAAAATATGAAAGTTATCATAAATGCAGATGATTTCGGATATTCAAATGGTGTGAATTACGGAATTATCGATGCTTATAAGAATGGTATACTCACTTCCACAACGTGCCTAACAAATATGCCTGGGTTTACACATGCAATCAAATTAGCCAAAGCTAATCCAGGTTTAGGGGTTGGTATTCACCTAGCCTTAACGTGTGGGAAGCCACTAACTAAAAACTTATATAGTTTAGTAGATAGCAATGGTGATTTTAGAAATATATCTCATTATGATCAAAAATATTACATTGATGTAAATGAATTATATGATGAATGGAAAGCCCAAATAGAAAAGTTTTTATCAACAGGTTTAACACCCACTCATCTTGATAGTCATCATCATGTTAATAATTTGGAGCTAATACTGCCTGTATTTTTAAAATTAGCAACTGAATATCAACTTCCTATAAGAAATAATTTAGAAAATAAAAATAAATACTCCCAATATAAAATGGTCGATTACTTTGAATATCACCCTGAAATTATTTTAAATTCTTTAGAAGTTATTAAAGACAAATACAAAAAATATGATTCAATTGAAATCATGTGTCACCCAGCATATATAGATAAGTTTTTAAGAGACCATTCATCTTTTGTCATGCCAAGAATTGAAGAATTAGATTTTTTAACAAGTGAACATGCGAAGGAAATATTTAATGAAATAAATGGAATAACTTTAATCAATTATTCTGATTTGTAATGTCAAAGGGGGACATTTGTTATGATGAGATTCTTACAAAAGCTTGGTAGATCAATGCTTATTCCAATAGTAGCTTTGCCAGCAGCAGGTATACTTTTTAGAATCAGTTCCGAAGATTTATTGGACTGGAAACTATTTCAAGCATCAGGAGCAATTTTTAATAATATAGATATTCTTATAGCAATCGGGATAGCAATGGGATTATCAAAAACTAAAGATAGAGGGATTCCTGCTCTAACAGGTTTTATAGCAATATCGATTCTAAAAGAAGGATTGAATATACTTGATTCTGATTTGAATATGAGTGTGTTTGGGGGTCTCATTTCAGGCTTACTTGCAGCTTGGGTTTACAATAAATTTAAAGATGTTGAGTTACCGAAAGTCTTCTCTTTCTTTTCTGGAGAGAACTTCCCTATTACCATGATTATATTACTTATGCTACCAGTAACGGGAATAAGCTTCTTAGTTTGGCCTTATGCTCAATCATCAATTGATTGGTTAGCTCAAAGCCTTGTCACATTAGGAGGGTTAGGTGTATTTATAAATGGATTTTTAAATAGATTTTTACTTCCATTTGGCTTACATCATGTGTTAAACACTTATATTTACTTTGGATTGGGAGATTTCAAAACGTCTGGTGGAGAAGTGGTTCATGGTGAAGTTACAAGATTCTTAAATGGTGACCCAACAGCAGGTTATTTCTTAAGTGGATATTTTGTATCGATTATGTTTGGCGTACCTGCCATTGCTTTAGCTATTTCAAAAGCTGCAAAATACAATAAACAAAATACAAAAGCACTTATGGGATCAGGTAGTTTCACTGCAATAGTTGCTGGTATAACTGAGCCTATCGAATTTACATTCTTATTCACTTCACCATTTTTATACTTTATACATTCTGTATATACTGGTTTAGCCGGAATGACCTTATACTACCTACACATTAGAGAAGGTTTCTCATGGGGTGGTAGTATTATAGACTATGTGTTGAATTTAGGATTATCAGATAAGGGTTGGATGATTATACCAGTAGGAATAGGTTTCTTCATACTTTACTTTGTTACATTTTACTTCTATATCATTAACAGAAACGTTCCGATCATAGGTCAAATAGAAGAAAGTAATTTTGATGAAGAAAAATCTGACGAAGAGAAAGATTTATCTTTAACACACAATCAGTACCGATACATGTCTAAAAAAATATTAGAAAACATTGGTACTAAAGATAATGTTATAGAATATGAAAATTGCATTACTAGATTAAGGTTAGAACTTAGAGATACTTCATTAATTAATAAAGACAAAATTATGCAAACTGGCGCTCATGGTGTTGTTATAATAGATAAACATAATGCTCAAATCATCATAGGTCCAGAAGTTACTAAACTTGTTAAAGAATTTAATAAAGAAATAGAGAATACTTAAATAATAAAAGCTACCGACAATTTTAAAAATTGTGGTAGCTTTTATCTTTAGATATTACATATCCATTTCATGTATTTTCATCATTAAGCCGTGTGGTATATCATCGTGTGTAACCACTTCTTTTTTATAAAATGTTTTCCCATCATCATTTGAGATAAGTTTAACGAAGTCACCTTTTTTAGGTTTGAAATCCTTCGTTGGTTCAACTTTAACACTTTCTGTTACTTCATTATTTTTCTCACTTACTACTTTTTCTGCTGTTGTACCATTCTCCATGTAGCCGTAGTATGTGCTTTTTTGTGTTGAGAATAATAATAGTGCTGCCATTGCAATTGCAAGAACTGCTAAGCCACTGATTAGTAATATTGCTGATTTTTTATTCATTGAGAATCCTCCCTAACCTACATCATAAAACGTATGGCCTATTTATGAAACGAAAGTAAGCCAATCTTCTTAAATTCGACATAATTTTACGCTTAATAACTTAAAAAGTTGTATGACTTGCGATAAAAACTAAAAATCATCATACTAATAAGTGAATAATATCTAAAGGAGTGGAAAAAATGAACCAAGAACAATTTGAAAAAATAAAAAATGGTAAAGGTTTTATAGCTGCACTAGATCAAAGTGGTGGTAGTACTCCGAAAGCTCTTAAAGATTACGGTATCGAAGAAAATCAATACAGCAATGAAGATGAAATGTATACGCTTGTTCATGAAATGAGAACACGTATTATTACATCACCAGCTTTTAGTTCAGAAAAAATATTAGGTGCCATTTTATTTGAACAAACAATGGACCGTGAAGTAGAAGGAAAATATACTTCTGATTACTTAGCAGATAAAGGTATTGTACCTTTCTTAAAAGTCGACAAAGGACTTGCTGATGAAGAAAACGGCGTTCAATTAATGAAAGTTATTCCAGGTTTAGACGAATTACTAAAACGTGCTAAAGAACGTAACGTATTTGGTACTAAAATGCGTTCAAACATCTTAGAAGCTAATAAAGATGATATCGCTAAAGTCGTAGAACAACAATTTGAAATTGGTAAACAAATCATCGAAGCAGGATTAGTTCCAATTATTGAGCCTGAAGTTAACATTAACGCTAAAGATAAAGAAGCAATCGAAGACATCTTAAAAGATGAAATTGCTAAAGAATTAGATAAATTAAATGAAGATCAATACGTAATGTTGAAATTAACAATTCCAACAAAACCAAATCAATATAAATCATTAATCGAACACCCTAACGTCGTTCGTGTCGTAGCATTATCAGGCGGTTACTCTAGAGAGAAAGCAAACGAATTATTGAAAGAAAATGACAATCTTATCGCAAGCTTCTCACGCGCATTAGTAACTGACCTATTCGCAGGACAATCAGCAGAAGAATTTGATAGCGGCTTACAAGACGCTGTAGATTCTATCTATGACGCTTCAGTGAATAAGAATTAATAAATTCAACGTTTAATTTAAAAGCATCAATCCATTTCAAATGGATTGATGCTTTTTTCTTTTTTTAATTAATACATTATATTATATAAACACCATATACCAAGCGATAAATAACTCTTTATGAGTAAAATTGATATGTTAACCGGTTGACATATGTTTATTTTAAATATACAATTCTCAATAAGAAAGCCCTTACAAAAATAAAAGGAGGTTTTACAATTGAGTTTCAGCAACTATTTACAACCGCTTAAGAACAAGTCTTATTTGCAATCTTCGTTTACTTTATTACTGTTTTTTGCTTCATGGTCAATTTGGTGGTCTTTCTTCCAAATTTGGTTAACTTCTGAAAAAAATGGTCTCGGATTATCCGGGAGTGAAGTTGGAACGATTTATTCTGCTAACTCCCTCACTACTCTATTCTTGATGTTTCTTTATGGCATTCTTCAAGATAGACTCGTCATTAAGCGATCTTTATTAATATTTTGTGCAACTATGTCTTTATTAGTAGGTCCTTTCTTCGTATGGATTTATGGACCTTTAATACAGAGTCATTTTATCGCAGGTATTTTTGTAGGTTCATTATTTTTATCATCTGGTTTTCTGGCAGCAGCGGGTATTTACGAAGCTGTTTCGGAAAGGTTTAGTAGATTTTTCGACTTTAAATATGGACAAGCTCGTGCTTGGGGATCTTTCGGTTACGCAGTTTCAGCGTTAGTTGCTGGTTTCTTATTTGTGAAAAATCCTGAATATAATTTTTGGCTTGGTTCTTTATTAGGTTTGGTATTATTGTTAAATCTTATTTTGTGGAAACCTAAAACTGAAAATATAGCTAAAAGTGAAATTGCTAATGATGAAACAGACTCAGCTATTCCGAGTTTTAAAGAGATGCTTTCATTACTAAAATTATCTCATTTATGGATTATTATTATTTTTATAACATTTACTATGTCATTCTACACAATTTATGATCAACAAATGTTCCCAGATTTTTATACTAAATTATTCGCATCACCTGAAGTAGGACAACAAATGTATGGAACTTTAAACTCAATTCAAGTATTTTTTGAAGCGCTCATGATGGGTGTTATTCCTATCGTTATGTTTAAGGTAGGTGTTAAAAACACTCTACTTTTAGCTGTTGCTTTCATGGTAGCTAGAATTGGTTTAAGTGGACTATTCTACAATCCTATTGCTGTTTCAATGATCAAAATGATGCATGCTATTGAAGTTCCATTATTTATGTTACCAATGTTTAGATACATAACGTTGCACTTTAATCCTAAATTATCTGCAACGTTATATATGATAGGTTTTCAAATAGCTGCACAAATTGGGCAAGTTATATTATCTACACCTCTTGGAACTATGCGAGATCATATCGGGTACAATCAAACATTCTTAATAATTGCCGGAATCGCTGGTTTAGCTGGTTTATTTGCTGTAGTTGCATTAAAGAAAGACGATGAAGATGTAAACGGCGATCCTTTCATTCGTCAAAATAAAATACAAGAAAAGGAAGCGTGAATAAAATGACTAACGAACAAATTCAAATTACTAATGACCGCTATAGACTCGGTTATCATGTTATGCCTAAATCTGGTTGGATTAACGACCCAAATGGCTTCTGCTATTTTAATGAGTATTATCATATCTTTTATCAACATTATCCGTATAGTCCTGAATGGGGACCAATGCATTGGGGACATGCTCGAAGTAAAGATTTAGTACATTGGGAAGACTTGCCGATAGCATTAACACCAGGTTCTACAGAAGATAAAGATGGATGTTTCTCAGGCAGTGCAATTGTTAAAGATGATACTTTATACTTGTTTTATACTGGTCATCATTATTATGGAGACAATGATCCAGACCATTTTTGGCAAAATCAAAATATGGCATATAGTACAGATGGTGTGAATTTTACAAAGTATGAAAATAACCCAATTATCGAATCAGAGCCTGAAGACAATACACATCATTTCAGAGATCCTAAAGTTTGGGAAGATAACGGTAAATACTACATGATTCTTGGAAGCCAAGGAAAAGATGGATTAGGCAGAGTCATTCTGTATCAATCTGATAATTTAAAGGAATGGGATTATATTGGTGATATAGCCAAATCTGAAAGCATAGAAAAGGAAGGATTTATGTGGGAATGTCCAGACTTCTTCTCATTAAATAATAAAGATATTTTATTATGCTCTCCTCAAGGGATTAAACAGCAAGGAAAAGAATATTTAAATTTATTCCAAACAGGTTATTTCCTGGGACATTTAAATGAAGAGAAGACCACATTTAGTCATGATAGATTTATAGAGTTAGATTATGGTCATGATTTTTATGCTGCACAAACTACAACTACACCTGATGGCCGAAGAATTCTAATTGGTTGGATGGCTATGTGGGAAAGTCCTATGCCTGAAAAAGAGGATGGATGGGCTGGTGCTTTAACTTTACCAAGAGAACTTGTATTGCTCGATAATCATTTATATATGAAACCTGTCGATGAATTAAAGGAACTTAGAACTCAGACATTGGATTCTGGACATATATATTTAGAAGAGCCTACATTATTATCAAAACAATCTTCACATATAGAAGTGAATTTAGAACATAAGTTTGAAGAAAGAAAAGAAATAACAACTTCATTCGAATTAAAAGATGCGTCTAACCAATTATTATTATCTTTAAATTATGATAATCAAACAAATGAATTTGAACTATACCGTCCAGACAAAGACGACTCACGATTTGCACTAATCTCAGCTAAAAACACAGTGGAACTACAAATATTCATTGATAAAAGTTCAGTAGAAATATTTATTAATGGAGGAGAAGCTGTATTTACAGAACGCTATTATACTGAAGACGTTCCTCAAGTTTGGATAAATGCCTCTGATGGCGTTGCAACAAATTACGATCTATATCAACTAAATGAAAAAGCAATGCAATATTAATAGTCACCTCTCATGAGGTCCTAACCATAGCCTTAGGCAAGCATACACTTTCTGAAGACTACAATTCAGAACAGTAGAACATAAATCTATAAATTTAGCATAATAAACGATATCCCTCACGATTTTGTAAAGTGCTGACGCCTGAGGGAATAGTATAAGAGAGAGACTACAGGCTCGAACCATACCCCTAGGCAAGCATGCACTTTCAAAATCGTAAGACTTTTAAAACAATTAAAAGATCTCTTCACTAGTTTAAAACCTAATGAAGAGATCTTTTTATTTTGGTTTGGTTTTGTTGTGTTGACCTGTATTTAATGAAGTTATATTGATTTTTGATATAATGATGATTAATAGCTTAAATACTGAATCGAGGGGAATTTAAAATGAAACCTAAATTAGATGATGTTGCCAAATTAGCGAATGTTTCAAAGACAACTGTTTCTAGAGTATTGAATAAACGAGGCTACTTAAGCCAAGAAACAATCGATAAAGTTTATGATGCTATGGAAAAATTAAATTATCAACCTAACACTGTAGCACGACAACTATATAACAAAAAGACTCAAATTATAGGTTTAATATTCCCTACAGTAACGAATCCATTTTTTGGAGAACTCGTTGAGGAATTAGAAAAGAAACTTTACTTACAAGGTTATAAAGTCATTATAGGTAATTCTATGAATGACCCTGAAAAAGAAACAAACTATTTAAACCAACTGCTATCTAATCAAGTAGATGGACTCATTGTTGGTACTCATAACCGCAACATTCAACAATATAAAAATGATAATTTACCTATCGTTGCAATTGACCAAATTATGAACGAAGATATTCCTATTATAGAATCAGATAACTACTTAGGTGGGCAAATCGCAACACAAAGATTAATTGATAAAGGCGCTAGAAAGATCATACATATTGCAGGACCAGATTATCTTAACACACCCGCTCAAAGACGCCGCAATGCATATGAAGATACTATGGAAAAATATAATCTAGAACCCATTTGTTATACGGTCGACTTCAATATACCTTATAAAGATAAAATTCAAATATTCAATCGCATGTTTGAAGAGCAACCCGATATTGAAGCTATATTTTCATCAAATGATTTAGATGCTGCAATCATCATGAAACTCGCTAAAAATTTCAATAAAAAAATACCAGAAGATATATTACTCATAGGGTATGATGGCACACAACTCATGCGTACCATTTTCCCAGAGTTAACGACTATTATTCAACCTATCAATCAAATATCATCAAAAGCCATTGAAGTATTGAATGATAGATTAGAAAGCAAAGAAACATTAAAAGAATATATCCTCCCTGTTACCCTGTGGGAAGGCAGTACAAGTTAAACAAAAACCACCCTATCCATTAGAATTCACTTTGGATAGGGTGATTTTTTATATAATTCAATCATTTAAAATTTATATTATTTCATAATGCCTGCATCTTTAGGATGTACGCCATGTTTATAGTAATCTATTTCTTCTGGCTCTAAAGGTTTTTTACCTCTAATAATATCTGCCGCTTTTTCTGCTAACATCAGTACTGGCGAATGGATATTACCATTTGTTGTACGTGGCATTGCTGATGCGTCAACGACTCTTAAGTTTTCCATGCCGTGTACTTTCATTGTTTCTGGGTCAACAACAGCCATTGGGTCTGATGCTGGTCCCATTTTAGCACTACATGATGGGTGCAATGCTGTTTCTGCATCCTTCTTAACCCAATCTAAAATTTCTTCGTCTGTTTGGACTGAAGGCCCTGGAGATATTTCTCCGTCATTATATGGTGCTAAGGCTGGTTGAGTTAAGATGTTTCTTGCTACTTTGATCGCTTCAATCCACTCTTGTTCATCTTCTTTTGTAGATAAATAGTTAAAGCGAATTTTAGGTTTTACGAATGGGTCTTTTGATTTAATTTTCAAGCTACCTCTTGAGTTAGAGTACATAGGTCCAATATGAACTTGGAAACCATGTTTCGCATCTGCTTTTTGTCCGTCGTAACGTACTGCAAGCGGTAAGAAGTGGAACATGAGATTTGGATATTCTACGGTATCATTTGACCTAACAAATCCTCCACCTTCAAAATGGTTACTTGCTGCTGGTCCTTTACGACCAAATATCCATTGTAAACCAATGAAAGGCATTTTGAATTTGTTTAAACTTGGTTGTTCTGATACTGGTTTAGAAGATGCATGTTGAACATAAACTTCTAAATGATCTTCGAAGTTCTCACCTACACCTGGTAAATGTACGCGTGTTTCAATACCTAAAGAGTTTAAGTGTTCTGAATCACCAATACCTGAAAGTTGTAATAGTTGTGGGGTATTGAACGCACCACCAGATAAGATGACTTCTCCAGCTCCTACTGTATGTTTCTTACCATTTTTCTTAAATGTAACACCAGTTGCTTTTCTACCTTCGTAATTAATTTCTGTTACAAACGCTCTTGTTTGTACTGTTAAATTTTTACGTTTCATTGCTGGTCTTAAGTATGCAAGTGAAGCTGAAACTCTTCTACCATTATGAATTTGACTATCGAACGGTCCAAAACCTTCTTGTCTAAATCCGTTCACATCTGGTGTTTTATTGAAACCAGCTTGAACACCTGCATTAAAGAATGCTTGGAATAATGGATTCGTTGCAGGACCTCTTCTCAATTTGATTGGACCATTATGACCACGATATTGATCTGATTTATCTGCTCCAAAAGTTTTTTCTAGTTTTTTAAAGTATGGTAGACAATTTGCGAATTTCCATGTTTCCATGCCTTCAGGTGCTCCCCATCCTTCATAATCCATAGGGTTACCACGTTGATAAATCATACCATTGATTGAACTAGATCCACCTAATACTTTACCTCTTGCATGCGCTACTTTTCTACCGCCCATGTGAGGTTCTCCCTCAGTTTCATATTTCCAGTCATAGAATCGATTACCTGATGGAAACATAAGTGCTGCTGGCATTTGAATGAATAAATCCCAAGCATAGTCACTTCTGCCTGCTTCTAATACTAAAACGCTCTTATCTTTATCTTCACTTAAACGACTTCCTAATACTGAACCGGCACTTCCGCCACCGATAATTATATAATCATAAGATTTCTTCATCTTAATATCCTCCTACGCTTTCCATAATCATTGTTGTTTTTATTTACTAAACCAATTCACTGGTTCAGGATTTATATTTGTATAAATATGTTTAGAAATGATATATTCCTCTAAACCTTCTTTACCTAATTCTCTACCGATACCAGATTGTTTATATCCGCCCCATGGTGCTTGTGCAAAGTAAGGATGGAAATCATTAATCCAAACAGTACCCATCTTCAATTTATTTGCTACACGGTTTGCTTTAGCTAAATCTTGAGTAAATAAACCTCCAGCTAAACCATAAATTGAATCATTAGCTAGCTCGATTGCTTCTTGTTCTGTAGAGAAGCCTTCTATCGTTACAACTGGTCCGAATACTTCTTCTTGAACAATTCGCATTGAAGTATCACAGTTTGTAATGACTGTAGGTTCAAAGAAGAAACCATCTTGTAAATCTGCTCTATCTGGACGTTTACCACCAGCAGCAATTGTAGTACCTTCTTCTTTCGCAACTTCAATATATTTCTCAACTTTGGCACGATGCTCACCAGAGATAAGTGGACCCATTTCAGTTTCTTGATCGAAGCCATTGCCAATTTTAATTTTATTAACTCTATCCACTAATGCAGATTCAAATTGTGCTTTAATATCGTTGTGTACGATTATGCGTGAACCAGCTGAACAAACTTGACCGGCATGGAAATAACCACCATTTAAAGCTTGATCGACAGCTAATTCTAGATCCGCGTCATCAAAGATGATGTTAGGATTCTTACCGCCTAATTCAAGTGCAATGTTTGTCACGTTATCTGCTGCACGTTTCATAATATGCTTACCAGTTTCAATACCACCAGTAAATGAAACAAGGTCGACCTCTTTATGAGATGACAATACATCACCAACTTCTGAACCTTTACCTAGCACGAGGTTAATCACACCATTTGGAAAACCAACTTGCTCCATTAATTCAAATATACGAATTGTTGTTAGCGGTGTAATTTCACTTGGTTTCATAACGAGTGAACAACCTGTTACTAGAGCAGGCGCAATTTTCCATGAAGCTTGAAGTAATGGATAATTCCAAGGTGTGATTTGAGTAACAACACCAACAGGCTCCTTAACAACTTTACTTTCTGAATTAGGGATAGGTGATTCAATAATTTCACCACCGTCATTTCCTGCTAATCCAGCGAAATACATAAATACGTTATGAATATCATCCATATCTGCATAAGATTCTTCTAACGTTTTACCAGTATCTAACGTTTCAAGTTCAGCAAGCTCTTCTTTATGTTCTTTTATTAAATCTGCTATTGCTCTAACTTTTTGACTTCTATTCTCACTTGTCTCATGTGACCACTCACCTGTTTCAAATGACTTTCTTGCAGCCAAAACAGCTTGTTCGGCATCTTCTTTAGTACCTTCTGATACTGAAATTACAACTTCTTGATTATATGGATTCATAATTTCGCGAGTCGCTTTATTAGAAGCTTCTACCCACTCACCATTTATAAATTGACGTCTAGATAAACGATCTATATATCCCATTTAAACTACCTCCGTTAACTTTGTTAAATTTTTATTTAACGAACTTTACAAACTTATGGTAGCATATAAATATAAACCCCGTCAAATCTTCAAAGTCTTTTTAAAACTTGTCTTTATACAAGTATTACTAATAGACATGTAGCGGAAAAGTCACTACAATGTATAGGAATTCGTGGTACAATTAAAGTAATTATTGGAGGTGTATGTAATGGTACGTTCAGATAACTACAAAAAGCAATTAGACCAAGCTAAAGACATCGTAATTAACGGAATCGGAGAAACGATGGATTTATACGGTATCAACCGAAGCGTCGGTAATCTATATGGCACGATGGTGTTTGAAGGTAGTATGACACTAGATGAAATGCGCGAACAACTTCAAATGAGCAAGCCGAGCATGAGCGCTGGTGTTAAGAAACTACAAGAGTATGATATCGTCAAACAACAATTTACAAGAGGAAGCCGAAAGCAACATTTTATCGCTGAGAAAGACTTCTTTATATTCTTTAATAACTTCTTCTCTAGAAAATGGGATCGTGAAATTTCTATTAATATGGATTCTGTAAAAGACGCAGAAGTATTGCTACAAAAAATTATAGATGCAGATGACGTCGATGAAGAAACTAAAGAAGAAGCCATTATTATTTATACACAGTTAGAAGACTATAAAGTTTATTACGAATGGTTATCGAATATTAGTAATGCCATTAAAACAGGCGAAATATATAAATATTTCCCTATACCAGAACGTAGAAATCAATAAAAAACAACACACTCAAAAAAATAAACATCTCATTTCTAGAAGGCTGTCTAGAGATGAGATGTTTTTTTGAGTCTTCATGCGATTTGGCTGGGTTTTATCGTAATCGCACAATATCTTTTGAGTCTTCGTGCTTTATATTCAGTATTTACCAAAATCGCACGATATCTTTTGAGTCTTCGTGCTTTATATTCAGTATTTACCAAAATCGCACGATATCTTTTGAGTTGATATGCTCCCTTCAAAGTAGACAGTTAAAAACAAAACTTTGAAGGGAGTTTTTATATATGAAGAGAAAAATAAAGTTATCTGTTGAGACATTTTTAAAATTATTTGAAATAGTTGAGGATGGTTATAGTTTTGAAACTGCTTTAAGAAAACTTGATTTGAACTATAATTCTAAAGAATTAAGATACAAATATCATATGTATCTTGAACACGGGATAGATATTCTAATACCACATGCTTCTAGACCCAAATATTCAAGGAAGTTAAAAGAGAAGGTAGCTCAAGATTATTTAAACAAAGGTATTTCACTAGAAGGTTTAGCTATTAGATATAACATAAGAAGTAAATCAACTGTACGTCAGTGGATAATTCAGTATACTGAGGGTAAGAAAAATAAATCACATGAACCCGAGGTGTATATCGTGAATCCTAAAAAAACGACATTAGAAGAAAGAATTGAGATTGTAAAATACTGCTTAGATCACAATATAACGTACAAAGAAGCTTCTGAAAAATTCAATTTAAAATATAGCCAACTTTACAGTTGGATTCAAAAGTATAAAGAACATGGTAAAGATGGTCTTATTGATGGTCGAGGTAAAGGTAAGCCACAAAGCATCATGACACCAGAAGAAGAGTTGAATGCGCGTATAAAAGCACTTGAAGAAAGAAATAAATATTTAGAAATGGAAAACGAAGTATTAAAAAAAGAGGAAGAGATCGAGAGGCAGTTGATGAAACAAAAATCAGGCAAGAAGCATCGTACAAAACGGTCAAATCGCTAAAAGATACTTATCCAATAGTATGGTTATGCCAAGTACTAGAAATTTCTAGAGCGAGTTATTATAAGTGGATGAGCCGAAAGGCACCACGATTAGAACAGGAAAACAAAGAATTAATCGGCGATATCATAGATATATTTAATAAGTATGAAGGCATTTATGGTTATAGACGTATATACATTTATATTAGATTAAAGCTACAGAAAAAAGTTAATCACAAACGTATATACAGACTAATGAAACAAATAGGTTTAAAAGCTGTTATCAGAAGAAAGCGAAAGAAATATATAAAGAGCACACCTTTCTATGTCGCAGAAAATGTACTTAATCGCGAATTTAATGAAACAGTTCCAAATAAAAAATGGTTAACTGATGTGACTGAATTCAGATTGAAAACCGGGCAGAAAGCTTATTTAAGTGCAATTTATGATCTTGGTAGTAAAAAAATAATCAGTCATGAAATCAATTTATCCAACAATAATGAGTTTGTATTTAAAACCATAAAAAAAGCAATAAGAGGCAAAAATACCAAGGGTATTTTATTGCATAGTGATAGAGGCTATCAATATACAAGTCCATCATTCAAAGAGATTTTAAAAGAAAACGGCATGATTCAAAGTATGTCTCGTGTAAGCAAGTGCATTGATAATGGACCTATGGAGAATGTATGGGGCATAATAAAAAGCGAATTATTTAAAGGAAGTAAGATGCATAGTTTTGAAAATATTGATAAAGCAAAGCATAGTATCAATCAATACATTAAGTTTTTTAATGAAGATCGAATTACATTAAAAATGGCTGCCCTCATAGCTTAAATATGAAGACAGCCCAAATTTCATTTTTTAGTTGTCTACTTGACAGGGTGCAGTTCAAGTCTTCGTGCGTTTTATCCAGTATTTACCAAAATCGCACGATATCTCTTAAGTCTTGCAACATTCAGTGCTTCTATGTTGCTTGTTTAGTGAGTCTTGCAACTTTCAGTGCTTCTATGTTGCTTGTTTGGTCAGTCTTGCAACATTCGGACCTTCTATGTTGCTTGTTTGGTCAGTCTTGCAACATTCGGACCTTCTATGTTGCTTGTTTGCTCAGTCTTGCAACATACAGCCCTTCTATGTTGCTTGTTTGCTCAGTCTTGCAACTTTCAGTGCTTCTATGTTGCTTGTTTAGTAAGTCTTGCAACATAGAGCATGTACTTAAAAGAACAAACGAAAATATTTAAGGAAAATAGATATTTATAACGATTTTAAAACATAAAAAAGGTCTCTTCTCTAGGCGATAGCCTAATGAAGAGACCTTTTATTTTAAGAACAGCTATTTATAAATATTGCTTTTCTTTTAAGTATGACACGATTTTATTGACTGATTCTTCAATGCTTTCGTGTTCTGTATCTATAACAATCTCCGGGTTAGATGGTTCTTCATAAGGAGCGTTAATGCCAGTGAATTCTTTGATCTCACCATTTCTTGCTTTTTTATAAAGTCCTTTAGGATCTCTTGTCTCACATTCGTCTAAGCTACATTTTGTAAATACTTCGATGAATTCTCCGTCTTCAAGAATGTTTCTTACGATGTTACGGTCTTCTTCATACGGTGAAATAAATGCTGTCATTGTAACAACACCAGCATCTACCATAAGTTTACCTACTTCACCTATACGTCGAATATTTTCTTTTCTATCTTCTGGACTAAATCCAAGATTTTGATTTAATCCATGACGAATATTATCACCATCTAAGCGATATGATGTGATTTGTTGTTCAAATAATGCTTTTTCTAAAGCAACTGAAATTGTTGATTTCCCTGATCCAGACAAACCTGTAAACCAAATAACGACGCTTTTATGGCCGTTTCTTTCTTGTCGTTGTTCTTTTGTTACTTCTGAATCGTGCCATGTGATATTTGTTGACGCGCTCATTGTTTCACTCCTAAAGAAATTAGTTTTGTTTTAAGCCTTTAATTAATACATCTGCCACTTCTGGTCTAGAGAATTCTTTTGGTAATTGCTCACCGTTACGCAATTTTTCTCTTACTTTTGTTCCGCTTAAATGTACATGCTTGGATTTATCATGTGGACATGTTTTGGCAGTTGTCATATTTTCACAAACTGTACAGAAAAATGCATGTTCAAATTTAAAGATTTGAATATCGATTTCATCTTCATATTGAGCAATCAATTCTTGTGCATCATAAGTGCCATAATAATCACCTACACCTGCATGGTCACGACCGACAATAAAGTGCGTACAACCATAGTTTTTACGTACTAGTGCATGTAAAATCGCTTCACGTGGGCCAGCATATCTCATAGCTGCAGGATATATTACAAGTCTTGTTCTTTCTTCAGGATAATAATGTTTTAAGATGACTTGATAACTTTCCATTCTAATTTCTGCTGAAATATCATCAGACTTTGTTTCACCTACAAGTGGATTTAATAGTAAACCATCTACTGATTCAAGTGCTATTTTTTGAATATATTCATGAGCTCGGTGAACTGGATTTCTTGTTTGGAAACCAACGACTGTTTTCCATCCTAGCTCTTTAAATAATTCACGCGTTTCACTAGGATCTAAATGGAAATCACTAAATTCATCATGCTTAGGACGGTCTACTAGTTGAATAGGACCTGCAAGATATACATTGCCTTTTTCATAAACACGTTTCACACCAGGATGATCGACATCTGTTGTGCCATAAACATTTTGAGCTTCTTTTGATTTATCATAAGTATATTTTTCTTCAAGGTTTAACACACCATATAGATGATCATCTTCACCATATAAAGCGATGCTTGAACCTATTTCAAAGTTGTTTGCTTCTTCTTCTGTAACTGGCAATGTAATTGGAATACTCCATACTAAGCCATTTTCTAGGCGTACATTCTCTACTACACTCACGTAATCTTTCTCACCTAAAAATCCTGTTAACGGACTGAAACCACCAATTGCGATAAGTTCTAAGTCCGATAAACTCCAAGGATTTAATGTTAACTTAGGAAACGATTGCGCTTCTTCAATTAATTGTTCTCTTTCTTGACCTTTAACTTGACGATTGATCAATTCGCCACCATGAGGCTTGATCGTTTCTTTAGTCTTTTGAGTTGTTGATACCATCAATGTTCACTCCTATTAATTAATTTGGTCTACTTCTTTTGATTTTTGGTTTTGAATGTTGAAAGGAAATTTATTATGTTGGTAAAGTGTAAATAAGACGAGACCTAACCAAGCAACGACAATACCAATTTTTACTATGTTGATTGTTGCTTCATTGCTTACAAAGTTACCTAATAATACACTGCTATTTGTAAATATGATTAGTCCGCCTACAAGTACTGCAAGAACATATACTGGTAAAGTTTTCACTAACCAAGCTGAGAATGGCGCTGCAACTACACCACCAAAAGCTAATGCCACAACGAGTAGTAAGTTAATTTGACTCCATCCAAGGAAAATAATAAAGCCTAACGAAGTAGAAATTGTTACAAAAAATTCACTCGCTGAAACAGTACCAATCACATATCTCGGTTCAATTTTATTTTGAGATAGCAATAAAGGTGTGTTAACTGGACCCCAGCCTCCTCCACCTATTGCATCTAAAAATCCTGCAATAGCGCCTTGAGGAACAAGGACAAATCCAGATAACTTACCACTGTTTAATTTATTGTTTTGTTGTTTTTTAAACACAAATTGATAAATAATATAAACACCCATCGTTAATAAAAATATGGCTATAAATGGTTTTATAAAATCACTATGTAGGTTACTAAGCACACCCGCACCTATAAACCCTGTAATTGCACCTGGTAAAGCAAGTTTTAAAATGATGGATTTATCTACGTTTTTAAACTTTAAATGTGATATACCAGACGCTGCTGTCGTTGCAACTTCAGAAAAATGAATTGTTGCAGATGCGATTGCTGGGGCAACACCAAATGTTAATAATAGTGAAGAAGAAGTTGCGCCAAATCCCATCCCGAGAGAACCATCAATTAATTGAGCTAAAAATCCCACAATTGCAAATATCGTTAGTTTTCGCATATGCTACTCCTCTCTTGCCCTCTTTTTAGGTTGTCGTTTTAACCAATTTGTTAATTTCTCTTGTTCATCTTCATCAAAATATTGATCAGATAAAATGGATTCTAACAATTGATTCTTTTTTGCTTTTTCTAGGTCTAATGATTTAATGATTATGCGACATTCATATAAGAAATCTACATATTCTGCATAATCAATAGGATATTGCTTATCTAAATCATTCAAAATATTACTAACTAACTTCGGACTTGCACCAGTTGAAGTTACGCTTATTTGTAATTTCCCTCGTTTTAATGTCCCAGGAAATATAACGTTGCCACCTTGTGCATCTCCGACCATATTGATGAGACTATGAATAGGGGCTGACTTTTTAATAACATCATTTACCTCTTCTTGATTTGTAGCAGAAATAATAAGTTCATCATTATCCAAATCCTTTGATTCGAAAGATTTTTTATACCATATTATTTTTTCATCAAGATAAAGTTGATATAAATTGCCTGTCAGGTCTGGGCTGATGACGTGAATCGTTGCATCACTATCGAGCAAGGCTTTCACTCTTCGTTCAGCAATTTTTCCACCGCCGATGACTTTAATCTGCTTATTTGTTAAATCAATATTGAGAGGAACATATGCCAATTTAAATCACCCTTTAATCATATATTCAGACTTTTTGAGTAGTAAGTGTTTCAAGTACACGGTCTTTCAATGCTTCTTGTATAGAAGGATGATGACCTAAATGTTCACATACGATAATGTCACTTTTCGTATTATGTTCTTTAACCGTTTTCTCTATATGACGTTCTAAAACGCCAGTGAACCAGAGATAAGGTGCTATAAATATTTGAGAATGTTCTGCTTGTAACGCTCTTTGTAGCGCATCTTCAAAGGAAGGCTCACATGCAGCTAAATAACAAACTTCTACATTTTTAAATTCAGTCGTTTCGTTTAATGCATTGCCAATAACTGATATATCTATTTGAGTTTGAGGATTATAACTTCCTCTTCCTACAACGAGCAATTTCGCATCTTCTTTGAGTGAAACATTCGTTTCTTCAATGCGCGCTTTAAGAATAGCTGTTAATCTTGGTTGAACACCTAAAGGCTCTCCATAAGTAAATGTAACTTCTGGATATGATTTCTTTATTTCGTCAATTTCATTAGGTATATCTTTAAAATAATGACCTGCGCTGAGCAATAATACTGGTATAACAGATATTTCAGTAGCACCATTGTCTATTAATTTTTTTACACCTTGCTGAATATCAGGTTGTGCTAACTCTAAGAAGCAAATTTCTTGTAGTGGAATATCTATTTTCTTTTTAACGGATTCAATAAAAGAAATAGCCTCATCTGTCGCCTCTTTAATTCTGCTACCATGACTGACATATAATACGCCTATCATTGTATCCCTCCAGTATTAATAAATAAGTTGTGGAACATGTTGTTCGTCTGCTACTTCCTCAAACCAACTCATCTTTTCTCTTAGTTTTACAACTTCTCCTATGACGATCATTGCAGGATTTTTTATATGTTTAGATTTCGTTATAATATCATCTAAAGTTCCAGTAACCGTTACTTGATGATTTGATGTGCCGCAATGTATTAATGCAACAGGTGTATCAGAACTTCTACCATGTTTTACTAACAATCTTTTAATTTCTGGCAGCTTTTTGACACCCATATAAATGCAAAGCGTTTCAGGACCTAAAGCTAAATGTTTCCAATATTCATCTTCATCAACCGAATCTTTCATTACACCTGTAATAAAAGCAACTGACGAACTGTAATCTCTATGAGTTACAGGAATTCCGGCATAAGCTGGTGCTGCAACACCAGCTGTAATACCTGGAACAACTTCAAATTGGATGTCATGATTTTTTAATGTTTCTGCTTCTTCACCACCACGACCGAATATGAAGGGATCTCCACCTTTTAGTCGTGTAACGGTATAACCTTCTAAAGATAATTTCACAAGTAACTCATTAATTTCATCTTGTGTTAATGAGTGATTGTCAGGGCTTTTTCCGCAGTAAATCATTTTTGTATCTTCAGTCGCATAATCAAGCAACGCTTTATTAACGAGTCGATCGTAAAGAATGACGTTAGACTGTTTAATTGCTTTAATACCTTTAACTGTTATTAGATCTGGATCGCCCGGTCCAGCACCAACCAAGAATACTTTGCCCATTCTTTCACCCCATTTTTTGATTAACTATGAAAGTCTTGTCCTGAATGCACTTCTTTAATAATGCCTTTACGGATAACAAAGTCTCCAAAGTGTTCGCCATCATTTTTTTCTTTACCATATTGAATAAGAATTGGTTTTAAACTTTCTAAAATTTCATCTTCACCAATATTTTCTTTATATAGTTTGTTTAGACGGTCTCCTTTGAATCCACCACCAAGATACATGTTGTATTTACCTGGTGCTTTACCGATAAATGCAATTTCAGCTAATGCTGGTCTCGCACATCCGTTAGGACAACCTGTCATACGAATTGTAATTTCTTCTTCGTTTAAGCCCGCTTCATCTAAAAGACCTTCAATTTTATTAATAAGTGTAGGTAAATAACGTTCAGATTCAGCCATTGCTAAACCACAAGTAGGGAAAGCTACGCAAGCCATTGAATTTCTTCTAAGTCCTGTATAATGTTCGCCGTCTGTAATATTATATTTATCTATAATTTTTTGAATTTCATTCTTTTTACTTTTGTCTACATTAGCAATAATTAAGTTTTGGTTAGGTGTTAAACGGAAATCTCCAGTGTGAATTTCAGCAATTTCTCTTAAAGCTGTTTTTAGCTTGTAGTCTTGTGTATCTTTCACACGCCCATTTTGTATAAATAGTGTAAAGTGCCATTTGCCACTACCTTCAGTCCAACCGTAACGATCTCCATTATGTTTAAACTCAAATGGTCTTGGCTCTTCAATTTCCCAACCAAGTCTTGAATTCAACTCTTCACGAATCCAATCCACGCCTAGTCGATCAACTGTATATTTGAATCGAGCATTTGCTCTATTCTCTCTATTACCATGATCTCTTTGAATTGTTAAAATCTTTTCACAAACATCAATTGCTTCTTCTTTAGGGAAGTAACCAAGCAATCTACCTACTTGAGGATATGTCTTAGTATTACCATGTTTCATACCCATACCACCGCCGACAGTGACATTGAACCCAACTAATTGGCCATCTTCAATAATTGAAATAAGTCCAATATCTTGTGAGTAAACATCGATATCATTTGAAGGTGGTACAGCGATACCGATTTTGAATTTTCTAGGTAAATAAGTTCTACCGTACATTGGTTCTACTTCTTCTTTAGTATCAATAATTTTTTCGTCGTCTAACCAAATTTCATGATACGCGCCTGTTTGTGGAGATAAGTGATCACTAATATCAGTTGCAAGTTGATCGACTTCTTTATGAACGCCTGATTGATACGGATTCGGGTTACACATAACATTTCTGTTTACATCACCACATGCTGCAAGTGAATCCATCACTGCATGATGAATACTTTGCATAGAACTCTTTAAGTTTCTTTTTAAAATGCCATGGAATTGAAATGCTTGTCTTGTCGTTAATTTGATTGTGTCGTTTGCATATTCTGTAGAAATATCATCCATTGCAATCCATTGATCAGCTGTTGCAGTACCACCCGGCACTCTAACTCTAATCATGAAGCTATAAGCTGGTTCTAGCTTTTGCTTACGACGCTCGTCACGGATGTCTCTATCATCTTGCATGTAGCTTCCGTGGAATTTAAGCAATTTCGTATCATCTTCAGCTATTGCGCCAGTGATTTCATCTGCTAAACCTTCTTTAATTGTTCCTCTTAAATAATTACTTCTATTTTTAATGTGTTCCAGTTCATCTAATTTTTCGGATAAATTAGTTTGAGTGCTCACAATAATGCCCCCTCTTAATAAATATCTCTTTGATATCTTCTGTCTTTTTTCAATTGAGTTAAAAATTCTTCTGCTTCTTCTTCGTTATAATGGCCCTCTTTTTGAATGACATTCAAAATGGATTGATGCACATCTTTAGCCATGTGCTTTTCATCTCCACAAACGTATATAGCAGCGCCTTCTTGAATCCATTGATAAAATTCTTTACCATTTTCTTCGATTCTATGTTGTACGTATACTTTTTCTTCTGAATCTCTAGAGAAAGCAACGCTCAATTTATCAAGCACACCATCTTTCAACCAGCCTTGCCATTCTGTTTGATATAAAAAGTCTGTTGTAAAATGTTGTTCTCCAAAGAATAACCATGCTTTATTATTAAGTTCTAGTTCTTCTTTTTCTTGAATATAAGATCTAAATGGTGCTACACCTGTACCAGGACCAATCATGATAACTGGTGTTTCATTTGTTTTAGGGAACTTAAAGTTCGGGTTCTTTTTCAAGTAAATAGGTACTGTATCTCCCGGCTCTAATCGTTCAGCGAATTGAACTGAACAAACACCTTTTCTATCTCTATCATTTGCATGATATCTAACGGCACCAATTGTAAGATGTACTTCATCTTGTGTCGCTTGGTAACTACTCGCAATTGAATATTCTCGAGCTGGTAATTTTCTTAAAATTTGATGTAACGCATCTGGCTGTAAATCTTCTGGTGGGAAATCATTGAGTAAATCAATTAAATCTCTACCTTCAACGTATCCGTATATCCATCTGTCTTTTTTAACTTTTTCGGATAACACACCATTTCCAAAAATATTAGCTGCTTTCGTAACAATTGGTTTTGTAAGTTTTGTAATTTCAAAATGGTTTGTAAGTGCATCACGAAGACTTAACGTATCGCCTGCATCATTAATAGGAACACTTTCATCTGGATCCCAAACGAGTGTTTCAATTAATTCTGATACTACTTCCGGATCATTTTTAGGGAATATACCAATACAATCTCCCGGTTCAAAGGAATCATTGAAACCTTCTAAAGATAGCTCAATGTGTCTGACTTCTTTATTTGAACCTCTACCATTTAAGTTAATGTTCTCAAGTATTTCAGCTTCGTAAGGATTAGTTCTAGAATACGTTTGAGTAGCCGATATATCTTCTGAATCAATTTTAACTGGCTCATCAGATTCATGAACTGATGTTTGTCCAATTGAATTCAAGATGTCTTCCATCCATTTTTCAGCTGGTTCATCAAAGTCTAAGTCACAATCAACTCTAGGATGTAATCTCTCTGCTCCTAGTTCTTCTAGTCTCTTATCAAAATCTTTACCCGTCTGACAGAAGAATTCATATGACTCATCTCCTAGAGCTAAGACAGAGTATCTTAAGTCATTTAACTTAGGTGCCTTACGACTATGTAAAAACTCATGGAAAGTAATGGCATTATCAGGTGGATCACCTTCACCATGAGTTGCAGTAACGATAAATAAATCTTCTACTTTCTTTAAATCTTTCGTTTTGAAATCTTCCATACATGCAAGATTAACGTTAAATTCATTTTCTTTTAATTTACTTTCTAACGTTTCAGCTATTCCTTGAGCATTTCCTGTTTCAGAACCAAACAATATTGTAATGTCTCTCGTTTTTGGTTTTGGTTCATTACTCACTGCTACAGTTGGTTCAACAACTGACACGCTTGATTGATTACTTTGGGCAGCTGCCGCTATTAAATAACCACTAAACCAAACTTTCTGTTCTTTTGTAAGCGTTGAAAGTACTTGATTTAATTTTTCTGACTGTTCTTGATTAAATGGGCTGTTTGTTACTGTTAATTCCAAAAATGTCACCTCATCCTGTCCAATTTTTAAATTACACAATTTTACTATTCTTATTGGAATAGTATGTTTTATACTAA
Organism: Mammaliicoccus vitulinus; assembly: GCF_029024305.1. Lineage (NCBI taxonomy): Bacteria > Bacillati > Bacillota > Bacilli > Caryophanales > Staphylococcaceae > Mammaliicoccus > Mammaliicoccus vitulinus. The sequence continues at coordinate 261,845 of NZ_CP118974.1, read as the reverse complement.
AAAAAGATTATAAAAATCTTTTAATTAGATCATTTACTTAGGTTTACTATTCGCTGTATGCAGTCCACATTCAGTCTTGTTGAAATTCTTCCATCTTCCTTCACGTGAATCCCCTGAAGACGAAACTTGTGATGTACAAGGTATGCACCCGATACTAGGATAATTGGAATCATGCAATTCGTTATAAGTTAAATCATGACGTTCCATATAAGCCCATACATCATCCCAAGTCCAATAAATTAAAGGACAAACTTTTATAGCTTTAAATCTTTCATCCTTATTAATGAAATCTGTATTTTGTCTACTTGGAGATTGTTCTCTTCTTAACCCTGAAACCCAAGCTGTCGCACCAGATAATACTTCTTCTAACGGTTTAATCTTTCTTATATAACAACATTGATTTGGATCACTCGTCCACAAAGCTGGTTCATATTGATCAGCTTGCTGTTCCAATGTTAAATCCGGTTTTTTTAATTCGATATTCAATGAAGGATATCTTTCTTTAACACGATCAATTAAGTCGTAAGTTTCTTGAAAGTGTAAATCTGTGTCTAAAAATACGATTTTCGCATCTTTTTTAACTTTTGATATTAAATCTATCAAAATCATACCTTCTGCCCCGAAACTACAAGAATATACTATAGAATCTCCGTAATGTTCATATGCCCATTTAATTATTTGATATGCACCTTTCGTTTCATCGTCAATATCAATATCTTTAAAAGGATCAGTGTCAAAACGTTCATAAGTTAACACTTCTGCCATGATATATAACGTCCTCCTTATGCTTATTTCTCTCGTTTTTCTGTCTAAAAATCCATCGATTTACAGTAAATTATTTTAAACAGATAAGAATACTAAGAAATAATAAATTATGATGTTTAGCATACCCGATACACAGTATGATGTCAACTGTTCTTTTTTAATTTTCAGTCAATTTAATATAAAAAAATGCCCGTAATTTCTTCTCAAAAATTACGAACATTTTTTAAACAATCTATAAATTATCGTCTTCTTTTTTCTCTCGAACTTGGACGATTCTTAATGAACGTCGTTCTACTTCTTTGAGCCTGTCTGCTCGTTCTTCTAATTTAATCCGATCTTCATTTAATGTTCGTATAAATGAGATCATCATCATAACAAATATAACTGTTAACGGTACACTCGCTAAAATAGAAGCAGTCTTTAAAACATCCAATGCTTGTTCTCCGCCTACTAACATTAAAGAGAATGGTAATAAACATAAAGCAAAGGCCCAGAATAAGCGATTTGCTTTTAATGGTTCATCAATCACTTCTTTTTGAGTTGCTGCAGCTAATATATATGAACCCGAATCAAATGTAGTAGCTAAATATAAGAATGCTGAGATTAAGAATAAGACAATCATCACTTTGGGGAATGGTAATTGATGCATTACTTCTATAATAGTTGCTTCTGCACTATGTTGGTTTAAAAATTGAATAACATCAAACTGTCCTGAAATTTGTAAAAAGACAGCATAGTTTCCGAAAATACCAAAGAATAATACGCAACCTAAAGTCCCATATATAATTGTTCCTAATATCACTTCTTTTAAAGTACGCCCTTTTGAAATTCTCGCGATAAACAGACCTATAAATGGTGCGTATACTAACCACCATGACCAGTAGAATATCGTCCAGTCTTGTGGGAAATTGGTTTCTTTTCTATTTCCAATTCCACCAAACGGTTCTAACCAAGTTGCCATTTGGAAGAAGTTCTTAAGCATATTACCAAATCCAGTTACAGTAGTTTCCATTATAAATACTGTCGGACCAACAATCAGTACGATACCCAAAATTAAGAACGTTAGCCAAACATTAATGTCACTTAATTTTTGTATACCTTTTTTCAATCCTGTATATGAGCTAAATGCAAATATAACTGTGATGATGATTAATATGATACTTCGCATGACCATACTTTCACCGTCGAGTCCTGTTAGTCGTTCAACACCTGCTGAAATCATTGGTACACCGAGTGCTAAAGATGTTGCTGCACCACCAAGCAAACCAAAAATAAACAAAATATCTACAACTTTACCAGCAAATTTGTCAGTTTGCCCTTTTAAAATTGGTCTACAAGCTTGGCTGATTTTATAAATCGGTTTTTTCTTAACAAATACTAAGTATCCAATAGGTAATGCAGGTAACACATAAATAGCCCATGCAATCGGTCCCCAATGGAACATGCCATACATTGTTGCATATTGGAGTGCTTCATCTGTCATACCTTTCGCACCATATGGCGGCACTTGATAGTAAAACGCCCACTCTATTACACCCCAGTATAGAATATCGGAACCTATACCTGCACAAAACAGCATAGATATCCAACTAAAATTATTAAACTCAGGCTTATCACTCGCTTTGCCTAGAGTAACGTTTCCATATTTACCAAACGCTATGTATAATACAAACGCAAATACAATCAAGCCAAGTAATAAATACCATGGACCTAATGAATTTGAGATCATGTCATTAAGGCTTGTTATAACTTCTTGACTAGCTTTTGGGAATACCATCATCGGTATAACTGCTACAAGCAATACAGCGACCGTCCCGTAAAATGTCCACCAGTCCATTACTTTATGTTTCTTCACTTCTGAACACTCCTCGTTGTCGATTAATGTACATCGTCAATATAATCACTATTAATGAACACGATGATTTAAATCACAATAAAGACACTATAGTTTTTTCAATAATAATGCAAATTAAATACAATGAAGAATGTCGCTTGTTATGAATAAATATATATAAACAAGTATTTAAAATCTTTACAAATATTGCTATAACGGTTGCGTTAAGTTATTATTTAACAAACATTACAAACCTTACATACTTTTATTTCGTATTATTATACATAATTAATGAATAAAAATTTATATTAAAATTATGAATTTCTCTATGATTTTTCACAAAAAATTAGAAGTTATAGTGATTTTACACCATAACTTCTTTTATAATTCACTATTATTAACAATTTAAATATAAGTCATCATTAAGTAAAGAAAAGGTAACAAAATTGCGCTTAACACTGCAGTTAATATCATACCAATTGTGCTAAACGCGCCTGCTTGCAAGTTAGTCTCTAATGCTTTCGCTGTACCAAATGCGTGGGATGCATTCCCATACGTTAAACCTTTCGCTAAATCACTTTTAAACCTAGCTTTACTTATATAGAAATTACCTAGAATACTACCTATTAAACCCGTAGCAATAATTAACATAACGGTTATCGTATCTGTTCCACCCATTTGATGTGAAACTTCTATACCTACTGCAGCCGTCATCGATCTTGGCAATACGGTAACAATAGTCGAACTAGGGTAGCCCATTACATAAAGTGCGCCATATATCACAATAAAATTAACCATAATACCCGTTAATACGCTAGAAATGATAATTTTAAAGTTCGCGACAATTAATTTTCTATATTTATATAAAGGGAACGCTAAGCTCACAACCGAACAATCTAAAAATTGATGTATCCAAGAGCCACCTGTCATATAGTCTGTATAGTTGAATCCTAGAATAAGCAATACGCTCACTATCATGATTGAAGATATGAGCGCAGGATTAAGCATAGGATGGTTATATTTAAGTTGTAATTTCTTAGCGATTATAAAACATCCAAGTGTTAACAATATCATTGTAATTGTTTTTATAATCATGATGCATTCTCCTTATTCGCTTTATTTATATTTAAAATCTTTTCACAAACATAGCCAGATGACAGCGCAACTAAACTCGTCGTTATAATCAATAACACAACCATAATGATGTAGCTTGGTCCAATTTGATCTGCGATATCCATTACACCAACAATAGAAGGTACAAAAAATAGAATCATAACATTAATCAATTTATTAGCGCCAACTTCAATCCAATGCTCAGGCAAAATACCCGTTAATAGCAAGAAAAACAGAAATGCGAGGCCAACAATACTTCCAGCAATCGGTATATGCAGTATTTCTTGTAGCCATTTTCCAATTTGCGTAATCATATATATGAGAGATACTTGGAATAGTATCTTAATAAATAGTTTCATCATTTAAACACAACCTTTTATAAATCGTTATAGACATCATTATAGGGGCATTTGAACTATTAATAAAATACATATTATCGATATAAACTATTCCGTTTTGGAATACATAAAAAAATCAGAAATATAAAAATCACCCAATCCGAAAATGTATCCAACGGATTGGGTGATTTATTATAAGAAAGGGAATGATCTCCCAAGCTGCTTATTTCTTTTTTAGTGATTCTTTTAAAAATATTATCCATTCATTTGTAACGTTGTTAACGTATGCGCCTTTTTTCCAAATGAGTCCTAGATGCCAATATATTTTCTCACCTTTAAGTTCAATCATTCTAACATCATTACTCATTTGCTCTGCTATGCTTCGAGGGACTATTGAAAGTCCTAGTCCCCTCTCTATCATATTGCTTATAAAAGTCAGTTGTGATATTTTCGCTACAGTTTTTGGATAGAAACCTTCTTTACGACAATTTTCTATAATCATATCTCTTAAATAATAATCATCATGAAATAGCACAAATTCCTCATCTCTCAGTTCGCTAATGGCAACTTGTGCTCTTTGAGCGAACTTATGTGATTTGTAAACGACTAAAAACAACTCTTCTTTATACAAAGGCATACTATTATATTTAGAAGAGTCTACGGGTAATGTTGTTACACCAATATCCACTTCATCTTTATTGATATAGTGTTCTACCGCTTTCCCGCCGCCTTCAGTCACTTCATATGTAACATTCGAGTATTTCTTATGAAAATTTTCCAGACTATCTGTAATGAGATCCACTTTTATCATCGGTGATAAGCCTAATCTGATATGTCCTCGTTGAACTTCAAATATATCATTGAGTTCTAATGTTAAATGATCAAATAACGTTAAAAATTCTACTGCTTTATCATAAAATACTTCTCCCGTATCTGTCAGTTTAATATGTTTTTGAGAACGGTCAAAAAGTGTTACATCAAATTCATTCTCAAGATTTTTAACAGCTTTACTTATTGTTGATTGCGCTACAAACAAATAATCTGCAGCTTGTGTCATACCACCATTTCTAACGATTTCCACAAAATACTTCAACTGTTTAAATTCCAATTATGACACCTCTTTTCATGGATTTCGTTTCGAATTTAAAGTGAGCATATAAATACGATAATAATAATGATAGGTATGATATATCTCATTAAGAATTTCCATAATTCAAACCATTTTAAAGATAGTTGGTTACCCATTTGGAATTCTTTTTTCACGATTGCTTGATCCATTCTAAATGAGATGAATACCGCTATGAGCAAACATCCAATCGGTAGAAGTATATTACTTACTAAATAATCTGTTGCATCGAATATAGATTTACCGAATATAGATACATCTGCCAGAACACCATATGATAATGAAGATGGTATACATGCAATAAATGTTAACAAGCCTATTATCCATACAATTTTAGTTCTAGATCTTTTACCTTCTTTTTCTAATGCCGAAATAATGATTTCGAATTGACTGAAAGATGATGTCAATGTTGCAAATAAGAATAACAGTAAAAATAAAGTTAAGAATATTGAACCGAATGCCATTTGACTAAACACATTTGGTAGTACTATGAATAATAAACCGGGTCCTTCAGTCGGTTCCAATGAAAATGCATATACGACTGGGAAAATAGCCATACCAGCTAAGATTGAAACGACGATATTCATAGCCGATACGGTCGCAGCTGATGTAGGTAAGCTTTCCTTTTTACTCAAATAAGAACTGTAAGTAACCATACATGAAAAGCCTACTGCTAACGAGAAGAATGACTGTCCAAGTGCATACAATACACCTTCTGCTGAAAAATCTTCAAAATTAAAACTAAAGAAGAAAGATAATCCTTCAGATGCACCTTCTAAAGTAACTGCTCTTATAACAAGTATGATAAAGAAAATAAATAGTAAAGGCATTAAAATATTATTCGCACGTTCAATTCCTTTTTTAATACCAAAATTCAAGACGATGACGTTCATTAAGATAAACACGAATACACCGATGAGCACTGTGAAAGGTTGTCCGATAATCTGTTCGAATATTTGACCGTAATTTGCATCATCAGAAATAATATTCCCCGTTAAACCTAATAGCGTATAGATCGTTATCCATCCACCAACTACACTGTAGAAAGATAGTAATAAGAAACATCCAACGACGCCCAGTCTACCCGTTATTCTCCAAGGTGATTTAGGTGCCAATGAATCATAAGCAGCAACCGCTTCTTTACTCGTAGAACGTCCAATTATAAATTCTGATATTAACATTGGTAATCCTATAAATAGCGTAAATATAACAAACAACAGTAAGAAAGCACCACCGCCGAATTGACCAGCAACATATGGGAATTTCCATATTGCCCCAATACCGATTGCAGCACCAGCAGATGCCATAATAAATCCTAATTTAGAAGACCATTGATCTCTTATTTTTTCCACGTTATCACTCCATTCTTGTCACTTAACCCTTTATTGAAGTATAACTTATAATTGTAGACTACACAGTAAGAAATTTATGATTATGCGTTTACATATATTCATATGTAAACTTACAAATAAAAACTGCCACAAAGTTAACCTTTGCAGCAGATAATGAACATGATATTTAAAGTTCTTTTTTTCCAAACTTCATTTTAAATGGTGCATATAAGAGCGCTAATATGAGTACTAACCCTAAATAGCCAATTAGCGGATAGAAAATGGCAACTAAATCTGTAAATCCTACAAAGCTTAAGCCTAATCCAACGATTACAGATACCGTATAGAATATTTTGAAAGGTGTTGAACCGACAAATGTAAATCTAGAAGCAAACGCATAAAACATGCCTAGTCCTGTATTAAATATCATGCCGAATATAACAATCGCCATGAGGACACCTAAGACAGGAGATATTTCATTGACAATACCTAACATCGGCATATCGAGATCTCCTACTGTATCGATTTTAGTGAAAATAGCTAAATGACTTAATATAATCATTAAACCTAAAGCAATACCACCGATTAAACCACCAATACTAGCGATTTTAGAATCTTTTTCAGCACCACCCATGACAATCGCCATTGATGCACCTACCGCAGTATTAAATGACGCATAGTTAATACCTGCTATAAACCAGTTTGGCAATGGTGATGAATGTGCCACTGATAATTTATTTAATTCAGCAAACGATGTATCTACAGTGAAGAAACTATACACTGAAATGATGACGATAAAGACAATAAGAAACGGTGTTATGTTCCCTATTACTTTAACTACTCCTTCAACTTTTAACATACCTGCAAAAAGAATAAGGACAGTCATAATTAAAGTACCGATAATAGGTGCGATACCAAATTGTTGGCTTAAATTTGAACCTGCACCTGCCAACATTACGACACCTACACCAAATAGTGTGAAGATAATAACTAAATCAATAATCCATCCTACAATAACGCCAATAACGGATCTTCCAGTTATTTTATGTATGACTTCTTTATGTGAATCTGTCTTCATTTTACTTCCGAGCCAAACAAGCATCATACCTACATAAGCAAACAATGCTGTTGTTATGATAGCTCCAAATATTCCCATAATGCCGAAGCTTGTGAAATATTGTAGCACTTCTTGACCAGATGCAAATCCAGCACCTACTATTACACCTATAAAAGCACATGCTATCAAAATAATTCTCTTCATAAAACTCACTCTCCCCTTATGTACACTATATCAAATTTCAGGGTTAATTTTTTAAATATTAAATTATTTTTTATAATTTTTATTTATGAATAGAAAACATTTGCAATCGCTTTCATTTTGTGAATTAAAAAGCTTCTTATTATCCGATTGCCCATTATCAAACCCTATGTCATATTAATGGAATTCCCTAATATTGAGAACCATTTTTATATACTATAATTAAGCTAAAATATATGACTATTTCAAAAGGAGGCATTCAAATGATTACTAAAGAACGTCATGTTGCAGATGTCGTAACAGATATCCCAAAATCTGCTGATATTTTCCGGAAATATGGTATTGATTTTTGTTGTGGAGGTGATGTATCAATAGAACACGCAACTTCTAATAACAAAAATGTTGATTTAGAAACGCTTTTAAGCCAATTAAATAGCATTACCCAAACTGATCATACTGGAAATATCGATATAAAATATTTAAGCGCACCATCGTTAATGCAATATATACAATCTCGCTATCACGAAACTTTAAGAGAAGAGTTCAAGAATCTTACACCCTATGTTACTAAGCTAGCTAAAGTACACGGTCCTAATCATTCATATTTACTAGAACTAAAAGATTTATATACTAAACTGAAACAAACACTTTTACAACATATTGAAGACGAAGATCAACATTCTTTTCCAAAACTAATTAAAGCGTCCTCAGGAAACTACACAGATAACCTTTCTGAAACCATCATGTCACTTATTGATGACCACGAAGAAGCTGGACAATTATTGAAGGAAATTCGTTCTATCACTAATAACTATCAACCTCCATTAGAAGCATGCGGCACATGGAGACTCGTATATCAACGATTAGAGAAATTAGAACACGATACACACGAACATGTACATTTAGAAAATCACGTACTGTTCAAAAAATACCAACACCTGTTATAGGTTCTAAAAACGAGCGTTTCTTAGATGCGATAAAAATAAACACAAACTCAAAAATGATTTTGATTTTTTGAGTTTGTGTTTATTTTTTTACAGAATGAGTGTTTTTGTTAAATCAGCTATACTTTTTTTATAAAAAAGCATTTATGTTCTTTAGACATAATGATATATAATATGGAGAAAAAAACAGGAGGTCGATATATGGAACCTATTACTTACTTTCAAGCGATTGATAATCGTATAGAAGAGCATGAAACAACTAAAGAAATTTATACTCAGTTAAAAGGAGAAGAAGGAGAAAGAATCGTTAAATCAATCTTAGATCAAGGACTTAAATTAAATTATGAATACAATCTCAGACTAGATATTAAAAATAAAGTTCAAATTGATTTTCTAGTTGTAGATGATGAAAAAATAATCAATCTAGAAATTAAACACTATCATGGCGACTACTATATTGTTGATAATCAAATGAAGAATAGCTACGGAAATATATTCCCAACACCTTTTCAGCAGATGAGGAGAGCAGAATATGAACTCCAAACTTCATATTAACCGTGAAATCGAATCATATCTCATCTTTACCAATCCCACTTTTACAATTCACACAGAAATCCCAAATCGAAATCAAGTGTTACTCCCAACAGAACTACACAAAATCCCAAAGTTATTTAAAAATTATAAAACTCACGAAAACAAATCTATATTGAATAAAATCAAAACTCTGCAACAAGATTTTTCACAAATCTATCCTAAAAGCTTAATCCCATTCACTAAAATAACCCCAGGATTAAGATGCCCCCACTGTAGAAAAGTAGGACATATACACATAGACGAACGCATGAGACACGGGCAATGTATGTATTGTTCAACAACCACTACAAGACAATCACTATATTTAGAAAACTTGAAAGAATTATACGTATTGAAAAATGAGCCATTTACATTGAAAGAAGCGGAAGCCTGGTGTGGAGGGAATAGATGGGCAATTAGGAAGATATGCAATAAACACTTTAAAAAAGAAGGTCGTCATACATTTCATTATTATCTATGACTCATCCATTGATTAGGTAATGTCTTGGATTAACTCAAGAATTAACTCACGACTTCGGCTATGTCTTGGATTAACTCAAGACTTAACTCACGACTTTGGCTATGTCTTGGATTAACTTCAGACTTAACTCACGACTTTGGCTATGTCTTCGATTAACTCAAGACTTAACTCACGACTTCGGCACCAAGACCAAGTCATCTCAAACTAAAAACCACAGCTTCAGCGAGTTTTGAAACAAGCTGAAGCTGTGGTTTTGTTATGCCCACCAAATATTATCTAGTGATTCATTTATGTTAACTGTCTGAAGGTTGTGGGCTGCTTTTTGGAACCCTTCTTCGACCGACATGATTGGATCTTCGTGTTCTATACTTACGACATAGTCATATCCATTAATTCTTAATGCGCTTATTATATCTCCCCATACTTGCGGGCTATGTCCATAACCGACTGTTCTAAACGTCCATGCTCTTGATTGGACTGAACTATACGGTTGCATATCTGTTAATCCATACATATTGACATTTTCTTGATCGATATAGGTATCTTTCGCATGGAAGTGATGAATTGCATCGGCTTTGCCTAATATTTTAATTGCTGCTATTGGATCTATGCCTTGCCACCAAAGATGACTCGGGTCTAAGTTTGCACCTATTGCATCATTTGTTGCTTCTCTTAGTTTCAGCAACGTATATGGTGTGTGCACTGAGAATCCTGCATGTAATTCAATACCTATTTTAACATTGTGATCTTTAGCAAACTGAGCCGCTTCTTTCCAATATGGGATTAATTTTTCTTCCCATTGCCATTCTAGAATTTCAGAATATGCTGTTGGCCAAGGTGTTACAGGCCAGTTAGGATGCTTTGAATCTTCATCTGATCCTGGTATCCCTGAAAAAGTGTTTACTACTGGTACACCTAGTATTGAAGCTAATTTGACCGTTTTAATAAATGTTTCATGTGCTTGTTTAGCATACTCTTTATTAGGTGATACCGGATTGTCATGGCAACTAAACGCACTAATTTCCAAACCTCTTTGTGTGATGGCATCCATAAATGCTGATCTTTTGTCTTCATTTTCTAATAATTCATCTAAATTACAAAAATGATTTCCTGGGTTACCACCTGTTCCTATTTCGACCATTTTTAAACCAGAATTCGCTACATGATCTAACATTTCTTCAAATGTTTTATCTTGAAAAAGCACTGTAAATACACCAATTTTCATATGTAACACCCCTTAGAAATTTGTTAATATTTTATTCTTACACTTCTGCCTTCTTCACTACTTTGATAAATCGCATCTATTAATGAACTTACACGCTGAGCTTCTTCCGGCTTCACAATTAAATCTTCTAAACCTAAACAACTATTAACGAAATTTAAAGCTTGTCTTTGTGCTGCCTCGTCTTCATTATGTTCAGCATATGCTTGTTCATTAAAGAACGTTCCAAATCGAGGTTGATATATTTCAAATGGATACACATTGAGACCACCTTCAACTCCGGACATGCTTAAATGAATTTTATCTTCTTTAATATTTGCCGACCACGAACATTCAAACTGCATCGTTGAACCATCATCAAAAGTTATAAAAGTAGAAACATGGTCATCTACTTCAAATGTTTCATGGTTAAAAGCACCCCAGTCATTTATTTGGTTTGGTGTTTTACTTAAACGGTTGTAAGTCTTGCCTAACACTTCTACTGGTTGTGCATTATTTTGTAGCCACATAGCAAGGTCTAATAAATGACATCCATAATCTATAAGGCTTCCTCCACCTTGAAGTTCTTTGTTTGTAAAGACACCCCAACCTGGTACTTTACGTCTGCGCAACGCTTGTACCCTTGTTACAAGTGGATCTCCAACAACACCTTCTTCAATTGCACGATGAGCAGTAATAGCCGCATCTGTAAAACGATAATGATATCCAATTGCTAATAACTTACCAGATTTTTTCGACGCTTCTATCATGGCATCACATTCTTCTCGTTTCATCGCCATTGGTTTTTCACAAAACACATGCACACCCGCATTTAAAGCTGCAATGCTGATTTCAGCATGAAATTTATTCGGTGTGCATATAACAACCGCATCCACTTCACTAAACATTTCTTCATATTCAGTAAAAACATTCGAAATATGAAATTGAGATGCTACTTTCTGAGATAACGCCTCATTAATATCTTGCACACCTACTATTTCTACTAAGTGATTTAATTTTTGAAAAGCTGGTATATGCCTATTTTGTGCGATTCCACCAACACCAATGACACCTAGTTTGAGTTTATTCATAATTGAAGTCTCCTATTTTATTTTTCACTAATTTCTTCTAGTGGTTGAGCGTTGCCATATTGATGTTTCGGTGTGTTTCGATTGCGTGCCCACTCAACAGCATTTTTAATAACTTGCTGGATTTGCTCATTATAATAAGTAGGATAACTTTCATGTCCTGGTCTAAAGTAGAAAATCTTACCATTGCCCCGTTTAAATGTCGCACCACTTCTAAAGACTTCTCCTCCTTCAAACCAACTTATAAATACTGTTTCATCAGGTGCAGGAATATCAAAATGTTCACCATACATTTCTTCTTTTTCTAACTCAATGTATGAATCTAGACCTTCTGTAATAGGATGTGTTGGATCAACCACCCAAAGTCTTTCTCTGTCGTCAGCTTCACGCCATTTCAAATCACACGTTGTACCCATTAAACTTTTGAATATTTTTGAAAAATGACCTGAATGCAACACAATAAGTCCCATACCATCTAGTACACGTTGCTTAACTTTAGCTACAATTTCATCTTTTACTTCATCATGTGCTTTATGTCCCCACCAAATTAAGACATCTGTATGCGCTAATACTTCATCCGTTAAGCCGTGTTCAGCTTCATCTAATGTTGCAGTTTTAACTTTATGATCCTTACTTAAAAAACCTGCTATAACATTGTGAATACCATCAGGGTAGACAGCTTTAATTGCTTCACTTTCTACTTCATGTCTAAATTCGTTCCATACTGTTATGTTCATATCGATATCCCCTTTTTATTAATCAAAATAAACAGCTTTACCTGTTTTAGCAGATTCGTAAAGTGCTTCTAATATTTGAGTGATGATAATCGCTTCTTCTGGTTTAACAACTGGTTCACTGTCATTCAGAATGCTATCAATCCAACTACGCGCTTCTACTTCAGCCTCATCAACTGTTTCACCTTCATAAAAATCGACGCCTTTATTTTCAAGCTCTATATTTGAAGTATATAAAGAGCCGAAATTTTCACCATGAATTCTTAAACCATCTTTCATATCAGCGCCACCTTCAGTTCCTGAAAGTGCACATTTTGCTTCATCCACATCTAATGAATTGAGAGCCCAACTTGATTCGAGAATAATCGTAGAGCCATCTTTCATTTTAATAAATCCAAAAGCTGAGTCCTCAACAGTGAACTTTTTAGGATCCCACGGTCCCCATGCATTCGCTGCATTTTCTTTTTTACCTAACTCATGGAAAGTTGAACCCATAACTGATTCAGGCTCATAATTATCCATCATCCATAATGTTAAATCTAAAGCATGTGTGCCAATATCGATTAAAGGCCCGCCGCCTTGTTTTTCTTCATCTAGAAAGACACCCCAAGTCGGTACTGCTCTTCTACGGATAGCTTGAGCTTTCCCGTAATAAATATCACCTAAGTCACCACGTTGGGTTGCTTTACGTAAATATTGACTGTCAGGTCTGAAACGATTTTGGTAACCAATTGTTAACTTTTTACCGTTACGTTTAGCCGCTTCAATCATATCTCTCGCTTCTTCTGTCGTCTTAGCCATAGGTTTTTCACACATAACATGTTTACCAGCATCGAGAGAAGCAATCGTTAATTCTTTATGAGAACTATTTGGTGTACATACATGAATAACATCAATAGAATCATCTTCCAGCAATAATTTATAATCTACGTAAACTTTCGCGTTATCAGTTCCATATTGTTCAGCAGCAACTTGCGCTTTTTCAACTTCAATATCACAAAAAGCAACAATGTTCACTTCATTTATTTTCTGCAAACTAGGTAAATGCTTACCGTTTGCGATACCACCACAACCAATGATTCCAACATTTAAACTCATACGTACAGCCCCTTTTATGTATTTCTAAAAATTAATTTTAATTTTTAGAAATCGCTTACATTTTTATTTATATAACTATGTTAAGATAAAAATGATCAAAGACCAATGAATAACCCTTGTATAGACACTTATATTTCACATCTGTATATATTTTCATAAGCTAAAAATATTTTCACTTAAAATAAAAGATGTCTTCATTAGGTTATAGACTAGTGAAAACATCTTTATATATATTAAAATCTCACGATTTTGTTCGTGCATGCTTGCCTAGGGGTATGGTTCGAGCCTGTAGTCTCTCTCGCATACTATTCCCCCGGGCGTCAGCACTTCACAAAATCGTGAGGAATATTCATTTTTCTTATATTTTTTCGTTTGTTCTTTTAAGTACATGCTGTATGTTGCAAGACTACACAAACAAGCTACATAGAAGCTCCGTATGTTGCAAGACTTACCAAACAAGCTACATAGAAGCCCCGAATGTTGCAAGACTTACCAAACAAGCTACATAGAACGCCTGTATGTTGCAAGACTGACTAAACAAGCAACATAGAAGGCCTGTATATTGCAAGACTCACCAAAAAAGCTACATAGGAGGTCTGAATGTTGCAAGACTGAGTAAACAAGCTACATTTAGACCCCTTCTCCCGCCAAACACACCAACCTCATCCAATAATAAAAAATAAAAAGAGCGCAAATTCTTCGAAAATAAGAATTTGCGCTCTTTTATATTAATCTGAGATGTTCATGTCTCAGCCTATCTTTACTTTTATAATCTAACTTCTGATGTTTGTGTATATGTGTCTTCACCTAAATTGATCATAGATTCAGATATATTTCTTGAGTGATATCCGATTCTTTCAAGAACGGAAATCATATCTATATAAACAAGGCTGCCTTCTGGAGAACATTCTCCGGAACTTAATCGTTTAATGTGTTTTTTACGTAACTCGTGTTCTAATAAATAAGAATCTTCACTTCTTTTAACGACTTCATCTTTTTTAATATAATCATAAACGTCGAATACTTCGAATGTTTTTTCATACGATACTTTGACGTGATTATATAATTGACCGATGCTTTTTTCTGCTTTTTCAGATATATGGATATCTGCCGATTGTTTTTTCTGAAGTTCTTCTAAATAAGTTTCTGTTAATGACGAAACTTTTAATATCGTTCTATTTACATCATATAACACTGACAATCTTTCAGCATCTTTAGCAGATAACTTTTTCTCTGATAATTTATTTAAATACTGTCTTACATTATCGTACATGTTATCTACTGCTACATGTTTTTGTTTATGTTTCTTTATAGATTTATCATCTATATTTCCAACATTATTTAACATTGAAACTGTCATTTTACCGATGTTTTGTATTTCATTTTGTGCTTCTTGTAGTGCTATGCTCGGTGCTCTATTAATTAAATTATTATCTAAATATTTTGGTTTATATTTTTCATTTAAATCTTCACCTGGAATAATCTTCGTTACAATCCAAGCTAATGCGAATATAAATGGTAATTGAATGAGTGTATTTGTTACGTTAAATGTTCCATGTGCAAATGCAATAACCATTTTAGGGTTTAAGTTCAATGCATGTTGAACCCATTGCATTGCCGCTTCATAAAATGGCAATATTAATAAGAATATTGTTGCACCAATCACGTTAAACATAACATGTACGACTGCTACGCGTTTTGCTGCTATCGAACCTGCTAAACTTGCTAGTACTGCTGTTATCGTTGTACCAATATTGTCTCCTAGTAAAATTGGTAAAGCACCATGCAATGATACTAAATCATTCGCAAAGAATCCTTGAAGAATACCAATTGTAGCACTTGAACTTTGTACAATTAAAGTTACGAATGTACCTGCTGCTACGCCTAAAAATGGATTCGAAGACATATCTAACATGATCTGTTTAAATCCATCTAAGTCTGCCAATGGTTTAACTGCACCACTCATTAACTCGAGTCCATAGAATAGTGAACCAAATCCGAAGAAAATCATACCAATATTTTTAACTTTACGTTTTTGAATGAAGAATATTAAAAAAGCACCTAATGCTAGTATTGGTAAAGCATAGTCTCCAATATTAATACCGATAATAAATGCTGTTACTGTAGTTCCTATGTTAGCACCCATGACAACACCAATGGCT
Organism: Mammaliicoccus vitulinus; assembly: GCF_029024305.1. Classification (NCBI taxonomy): domain Bacteria; kingdom Bacillati; phylum Bacillota; class Bacilli; order Caryophanales; family Staphylococcaceae; genus Mammaliicoccus; species Mammaliicoccus vitulinus. Next base: position 245,799 of record NZ_CP118974.1, on the reverse strand, counting down.
TGTCTCATCGTCATAAATCCTGCGCTTACTAACCCGATAGTAATAACTGTTGTTCCCGAACTACTCTGTATCAATACCGTAACAATCATACCTGCTAGTACGCCCATTAGTGGATTACTCGTAAATCTATTTAATATACTTCTTAACCTATCTCCTGCTGCTGCTTGTAAGCCATCACCCATTTGCTTAATACCATATAGAAAAATACCTAAACCACCAATAAATGTAAAGATAATTTCTAAAGCCGACAGTTCCATAAGACACCTCTTTAAAGTTATTGTAACCATTGTGAATATTAAACTATCATTGTAAATCTAGTGTAAAGATTTCATGAACTTTTCTTTACGTTAACTTTAATTTTTTATATTCGTTTTATAAAAAGGCTTTCATTATTGATATATAGGCTTTTCTTACTTATTAAATAATGCTTCAATATTTTGATGCATTTTAAATATCATCATACGTTCACCTGTAAGTGAACTTAAATCAGTATGAAAACTTTTAACTTCATGTTGCGTCATGTTATATATCATTTTATATAAGTTCTCCATATCTGATTCAACTAATTTCGAACGCGTTCTTTTAATAGATAGTAAGCCTTCTTGCGTTTCACAAACACTATATTCAGCAGGTGTTAATACGCCTTGTAAATCTACTATAATCATATCTCTCAATATATCTGTTTTTACAGATAATGATCCTCTGCCTAAGTATTCTTTTTCCCATTGTGTAATGGCTTTACTTATTGATGATTCACATGCGCCTTTTGTTATGTCCATATTTATCGTCTCCTTGTTGCATATTTTAGTCTAGTTATTGTATGTTAAGTAGTTTGCTCTATTACTACCTCTGTTTCATTTTTTTTTATCTTTACACCATTTATTTTAATGCCTATTGGTATGAGTGGATGATTTGAAATATGATTGACACTCGCTTTTAAACTTTTATCAATATCATTTTCACCATTTAGCCAATCTACTATATTGTCACTACTAAATTCCGGTTTACAATTGCGAAACAAATAATCGAGTGTTTTAATTTTCTCAGTATTACTTACGATACTTTTAGGCAACTCAATTGTATGCATATAGGTAGAACTTCCTATTATATAGATTTCATGTACATCATATTGGTAAATAGCAATTATAATTGATCTCATCACGTCACCATAGGCATGAGATATTTCAGCCTGATAACTATTAATTGTCATCACTTTACCAGGTTTGAATTCCAAAGATTTTAGAAGTTGGTTTTCTAGATGTGTATTTAAATCAGATAGTATGAGTATATTTTTTTCTTCATTCATATTATACATCCTCTCACCGTATTTATTTTGATCAAATTACCATTTGTGCCATTCATCCTTTTCATCAATACTTGATAATAGAAGCCAATCATTTTCAACTTTCGTTCTAAACGTCTTATTTTGATTGAGCAAGTTCTCTATATAGATGTTTGGCGCTTGGATTACAACTAGTAATCTAATTGGTGCATGATAATATTCTTCATCAGATTTCATCACAGATTGCCATGGTAATCCCGTCAGTAAATCACTACCATTTCCTTGCATAACACCAATGCCACCTGTAACTGTTTGCGTGATTTTATTTCCACTACCATAATAATGAGGTGCTACAGTCGATGCATAATATTGAAGGTTAATCCATTGTGCTACAGTTGCAGGTCCACTCATAATTGTATTTAAAATTTCTCCATTTAAATCTTTCGTCCAATCATAATTATGTAAAAATGCACGCCCATCCAATTGAGATTGTTCCGTTAGCGCTCTTTGCCCAATTATAAATGCAGCATTTCTAGCAAGTCCCCATTCTGGACGTATTTCACTCCAGTCACTCGACAATCTATCAGCTTTCGTTCTAGAGTTACTTTTCGAACGACTCATCCCAGGAATGTGTTCAAGTCTTAATCGATTTGCATGACGACTAACGGTAGGTAAGACATTTTTCAATTTTTCAAAAGATGCTGTCGCTTGATCAGTAAGTTCAGGTACGTAAACCCACTGTAAATCATCAACTGTCGTGCAATGCTCAGCCGCTATAAATACAGTTTCTTCTGGAATAATTATATTTTCTTTAATAAGTCCTGCTCTAACTTCAGGCAAGTTACATAAAGTAGCCAAAACTTTAGCGTTAAATCCACTTGCCGAACCTCCACAAGCGCCACAATCTAATGAGGACGCATAAGGGTTGTTTGCACTATGACTTCCATGTCCACAAATTACAACAAGTGAAGCAAACTGTTCCGTTAAATTCATCAGTTTTAAAGCTTCTCTTACATAAATGATTTTTTCTTGTTTTGTAAATCCTATCGGTAATTCATTGTGATCATTTTGACTTCTATCAATAGAAAGTTTCGTTTCTGGTTTCTTTAATACTTTTTGATTAAATTGATTAATCAACCACCCTGTACTTTTAGGAGCAAAACTTCTTGAAATGGTTTGTAAACTTAGCCACGGACCCGTCAATTCAGGTAATAATAAACTTGGTAATACATTCTGTTTCATTTTTTTAAACGTATAAATGAGTGAAGATAAGCTTTTCTTTTTTTCTATATATTGAGTAGTTTGACGTGTATCTACATATTCATATATTTTATGCTGTGGCTTGTTCATAACAGGTAAGGAATTATGCGTGTGATGGTGACCTAATTCACATTTCTCTATCGGTAAACCAAAGAATCCTGCAATACCGATTGTTTCAAAAGGGCCTTCCATCTCTAATTGACGTCTGAATGGTTCAGACCTTGTATCAATACAAAAAGCTAGCTGCGCTTCAACTTTTTCTTTTTTATACTCAGTAGATATGTGAGATGAAATTTCTTGTTTTAAACGATGTTCATAAGTATCTTCCCAAGCTTCTAACAACAATTTATGTCTTGTAATGTGATCAAAATCATTCGCAAAAGAAATATATATATCTTGATTCTCGCTTGATAATTGTAACCAACTGTCCACCGTAAACATGCCACACTTAATCCATGAAACTATTGGTGTTATATCAATGTTATCTTTGTTCGATAGTTCTACTGACTCATCACTTATAAGCGCCCATTCTAAAGAAAGTCTTATTGCTAAGTAATCAGTCACTAAAACGAGTTGTTCATCTTTCCAAAGCAACATACCCGCCCATCCTGGAAGTGATAACAAATGTGCTTCTAAATAAGTTTGAAAATCATCTTCAGTCATCCCAAGTCGATTCAAACAATAATATATCGACTCAATTGGCTCTAAAGGTAACGTTTTAATTTTATGTCTCATCAATTTATTTAATGCTGGATCAAAGTGTGCCATTTCATTCCAAGTCTTATAAAATCCTTTGCCATATTTAGGAATTGACCAACCTGATTGTGTATCATCGAGATATAATTTACACCACTTAATCATTTGAGCATTCAGTATGTCTAAACACGATTGACCAGAGTGATGCATGATATATGAGCTGAGTACGTGTTTATGCTCGTTTTTATAAGGCTTATTCATATTTGCTAATGATGCTTCCAACTTCTCTTTATCATGGTTAGAAATCATAATATTATTTACATCATTCATGATTTTTTGTTTACAATATTGTTCTATTATCTCTATATTTAAATCATCATTTCTTCCTTTTAACCATTGAGCAAGTTTGTTTTCAATAACATCTTGTTGAATTTCTCCTCTTTGAATCGCAGAGGTTAATAAACTTTCACTCGGATATAAATTTATGTTTTGTGTTTTTTCAAACGATCTTGCGACTTCTTCAAAAGTTTCTTCTTCCATATTTGCCCACGGATGTCTTGCCGCAAAAATATTAATCGGAGAAAGTGGTGTTATGACACGACTTGCTCGTTTAATCAAATCATAAACAGTTTGATGTGTTCCAACTGCTTCAGTCATGTTTATAACCTCCTTTAAATAGATGATTTTTTAAATAATGAGGATGTGTTTCTATATTTTGAGTCTTTGCTTCGCCTATATGAATCAACCATAAATATATAATCGTAACGAACTTAGATGATTGATTTCTTCCAATCCATAAGTTCAAGCCACTACCTATGAGCAGCAATATCACCATAATGATGACAGCTAACAATGGCGTCTCATTACTGTAGATTGAATATTGATAAAGTAAGTCATGGAATAAATGGTGTACAGCAAAATAAGCAGCACCAACGATCACTAATGCAACGAGACCAATTATGCGACCTAGTTTCCCTTCACCAAATGCTACGAGTTGCGTCCATGAAACAGATAACGACCATGCTAAAATTAATGCACTTATAATTTGATAACTGTTTGTTGGCGCCATAAGCCAAAACATTATTCCAATAATGATTGCTAACAATCGACCTAGCAACACCCATATATACGATACACTTTCATTCATTCTTGAAGGCATATCAAAATGTCTCACAGCCGATCCTGAACGTAAAAATAGCGTCGCTTTAAATAAACCATGCAGAATAAGATGTACGATTGCTGCTGAATAAACACCTAACGCACATTGAATTAACATAAATCCCATCTGCCCAATTGTTGAACCAACTAACTGTCTTTTATAATCCACATGTACTAAGCTAATGCCTGATCCAATTAACACGGATACCGTCGCTATAATAATTAATAACGTGATAACCCATTCATTCGTAAAAATTGGTGCAAAGCGTGTTAAAATAACGCCCCCAACATTTACAATACCAGCGTGCATAATAGCTGATACTGGTGTCGGCACAGCAACAGACTCTATTAGCCATTTATGAAATGGCCATTGTGCTGCTGGAATAATAACTGATAATACTAACAACAATTGAATCACAATACCTTGCCAAGATTTAAACTGAGCTAAGTTGTCACCTTTAAATATTAACGACTGATTCCACTCACCTGTAACGTTGTAAGTCATGAACATTGCGATGAGTAATGCTAACCAACTTACAAAAAAGATTACGCTCGTACTTCTAGCAACTCGTTTTGTAATTTGCCACTTTGCATTTAAACCTATTAACAACGTTAAGCAAAAAAGCGTTAATCCCCATAAACACGTCATTAATCTAAGATCATTACTTAACCACGCGACAGAAGCCAATGTCGTCAAGAAAGTAAATAACGCAAAGTATTTACGATACTGTGCATCACCATCTAAATATCGAACTGAAAATCGTTGAAGGATAAGTCCAATGCTTAAAATAAAAAAGGCAAGCAACCAAGATAAAGTATCTAAATGCCAAAATCCTATATCTATCATTTCATTCATAAAAACTAATCCTATAAATGCTATAAAAACTGGAATAGATACAATAACCAAATGAACATGAACATATCGTGTTGGAACTTTCGGTATTAAATATACAATTCCACTTATCACAGCTAATACAATTGAAATAAAAAATAATGTTAATAAATACGTCATCTCGTTTGCCCCTTTTCTGACAAAAGCAATAAAAAAAGCCGACAATGTAAAACAAATCATTTAAACTGATTTGTTTTAATTGTCGGCTTCAACCAAACTAACTTTGTATAGTTATTTTAATTGCTTCCTTACTATTTATGTTGCTTATATGTAATTTCCTGAGAAATATTTAATGTTAAACTAAGACTTATCAATATCTTTTTCAATTAGCCAATTATTATTAGCTGCTTGCTAAAGATTTTCACATGATATCGTTTTTAATATACTTTAATAACATATATTTATTTTTAAAAAATGTCAATAGATTGATGCTAACTGTTTTCATATAGTTTCATTTATTCGTATTAATGATTATTCATTGTTAAAATAAGATAATAATAAAAATGAGGAGATTAGCATGAAAAAAACAGACTTAATAGCACCCGAAACATACAATATTGTTAATGAAATCGAAAAATATACTACCGACGAATCTAAAGAGGCAATCGTTTTTGAAGATGTCGAAGGTACAGTACAAACAATTACATACTCAAAACTGATAAAGAACGCTAATAGAGTTGGGAATATATTTAAAAACCACGGCTTGAAAAAAGGTGACAAAGTACTTATTTTAATGCCACGCTCTATTAAAACTTATGAAATATATATTGCTGCACTTAAACTCGGCGTTATCATCATTCCAAGTTCAGAAATGTTACGTACGAAAGATTTACAACATAGAATTACACATGGTGAAGTGGATGCTGTAGTAGCCATCGATCAATGTACAGTCGAATTTGAAGGTATTAAAGAATTCGATGATTTAACAAAATTCATCGTAGGATCTGAGCAAGAAAATTGGATATCAATCAATCAAGAAATACAAAATGCTAGTGAAGAACTCACTGTAGATGAAACAAAAAGAGATGATATCGCAATCTTATCTTATACTTCAGGTACAACAGGTTTACCTAAAGCCGTTATACACACTCACGGTTGGGGATTTGCACACATCCAAACAGCACCAAAACATTGGTTAAGCATTACTGAACAAGATACTGTTTGGGCAACTGCAGCACCAGGTTGGCAAAAATGGATTTGGAGTCCATTCTTATCAATACTAGGTTCAGGTGCAAAAGCTTTCGTTTATAATGGTAAATTTAATGCTGCTAAATATTTAGACTTGCTAGAAAAACATCAAGTAAACGCATTATGTTGTACACCAACAGAATATCGTTTAATGGCTAAATTACCTAATTTATCTGATTACACATTAAAAGATCTTCATAGTGCAGTTTCTGCAGGTGAACCATTAAACAAAGAAGTAATAGAACAATTCCAAAGCAATTTCAACATTAAAGTAAGAGATGGATATGGACAAACTGAAAACACATTGCTTATCGCATTTTTAAAAGACACTGAAAGCAGACCAGGCGCAATGGGTAAAGCCATACCAGGAAGCCATGTTGCCGTTATCGATGAAGACGGTGAACCCATTACAAACGGAGAAACAGGAGACATTGCCGTTTCATTAGATTCACCATCATTATTCCAAGGTTACTTCAAAGACGAAGAACGCACAGAAAAATCAAAACGAGGCAACTACTATGTAACAGGAGACCGCGCACAATTAGACAAAGACGGTTACTTTTGGTTTAAAGGCAGAGAAGATGACGTTATCATTAGCTCTGGATATACAATTGGGCCCTTCGAAGTAGAAGACTCATTAACAAAACACCCTAAAGTACAAGAATGTGCAGTCGTAGCAAGTCCAGATGAAATAAGAGGTAACATCGTCAAAGCATTCGTCATCTTGCAAAACGATATCACTGGCGACGAAGAACTTGTAAAAGAATTACAAAGCTATGTTAAAAAAGATGTAGCACCATATAAATATCCAAGAGCAATCGAGTTTGTAACAGAATTACCAAAAACAAACTCAGGTAAAATCAGACGCATAGAATTAAGAGAAGCTGAAAAACAAAAATATAATAAATAGCATATAGTACTCCCCGAAAGTTAGAATAGATAATCTAACTTTCGGGGAGTTTTTATATGGCTAGATTGTAAGATGTTGCAGATGTGGACGCGATTGCAGATGAGATGCGGATACAGTGCTATCTCTTGGATTAACTTCGGACTTAACTCACGACTTCAGCTATTTCTTGGATTAACTCATTACTTAACTCACGACTTTGGCGATGTCTTGGATTAACTCCGGACTTAACTCACGACTTGAGCATTTTCTTGGATTAACTCACGACTTAGGCGATCTCTTGGATTAACTCCGGACTTAACTCACGACTTGAGCATTTTCTTGGATTAACTCATTACTTAACTCACGACTTAGGCGATCTCTTGGATTAACTTCAGACTTATCTCACGACTTGGGCTATCTCTTGGATTAACTTCAGACTTATCTCACGACTTGAGCTATCTCTTGGATTAACTTCGGACTTAACTCACGACTTAGGCAATGTCTTGGATTAATTCAAGACTTAACTCACGACTTGGGCTATGTCTTGGATTAACCTCAGACTTAACTCACGACTTCCGCTATCTCTTGGATTAACTTTAGACTTAACTCACGACTTAGGCGATGTCTTGGATTAACTTCAGACTTAACTCACGACTTAGGCGATGTCTGATGTGCACCCCAAAAGTTGAACCTCAAATCTAGCTTATAGGGGTGCATTATTTATGAGAAAAAAATATGATTTTAACTTTAAACTAAAATTAGTAAAAGAGTACTTAGATGGTCAATCAGGTTATAAAGCACTCACCTTAAAACATGACATTTCCAGTTCATCTGTCATTCAAATATGGGTCAATCAATATAAAGAGTTTGGAGAAGATGGCTTAAAAGAAAAAAGAAGAAACACTGTTTATACTAGCGAATTTAAATTATCTGTTATAAAATTTAGACAAGAAAATATGTTGTCTTATCGAGAAACAGCTAATCATTTTAAGATTATTAATCCTATAATGGTTGCCAATTGGCAACATCAATTTGATGAAAAGTGTCGTCTTGATCTAGCTAATAAACAAAAGGGACGGTCTATCAATATGGATAAAAAACATTCAAAAACTGATAATAAAAATTCATCTCTAAATGAAAATGAACGTGAAGAACTCGAAAGACTACGAAATGAAGTTGAAACGTTAAAGGCAGGTATTGCTTATCAAAAAAAGTTACAAGCCTTGACCGACATATACGGAAGCAAAAATCAGAAATAGTAAAGGTGATTACGGAACTACACGAAACACTTAATATAAAATTGAGTATTTTATTCAAAGTCGCTAAATTAGCTAAATCTGTATATTATTATTGGATAAATCAGTTCAATAAACCTAATAAAGATGATGAACTGATTAAAGTAATAAAAGAAATATGTAAGGAATCTAATTATACCTATGGTTACCGAAGCGTTACACAAGATTTAAGTAATAGAGGTATCAATGTAAATCATAAAAAAGTAAGAAGATTAATGAAAGAATTAGGATTATCTTGTTCGAAATTCACGCATAGAGGACGTAAATATCGATCATTCAAAGGTAAAGTTGGTAAGGTCGCTAAAAATATAATAAATCGTAGATTTAAAACACATGTCCCTTTTCAAAAAATAGTGACAGATATTACAGAATTCAAGTTGAAGAATGGCCAGAAATTATATTTATCTCCTTTTATGGACTTACATAGTTCGGAGATTATTAGTTTTGAAATTTCAAATCGTCCTTCGTTAGAGATTGTCATCAATCCATTAAAAGAAATGATGGCTATGCGTCCAGATTTAAGCTATCGTTTAACGATACACTCAGATCAAGGTTGGCATTATCAACATTCGCAATACACTAAATTATTAAAAGCAAATAAAGTATTTCAAAGTATGTCTAGAAAAGGTAATTGTTTAGATAATTCAGTTATGGAAAACTTTTTCGGACTACTTAAACAAGAGATGTATTATGGTCAAGAATTCGAAGATTTTCAGCAACTAGAACAAGCTATACATCGTTATATTCATTTTTATAATAATGAAAGAATCAAATCAAAATTAAAAGGCTTATCTCCTAAAAAATTCAGGAAACAAACCTTTCAAATATCATACTAAAAAAGTTCAACTTTTTGGGTTCAGTACATGTCTTGGATTAACTTCAGACTTAACTCACGACTTAGCCAATCTCTTGGATTAACTTCGGACTTAACTCACGACTTCCCCTATTTCACACAAACAAAAAAGCATTCGATTCAAATAATCGAATGCTTACTACCATTACCTTACATATTCAAATATTCCTGCTGCGCCCATTCCTACACCGATACACATTGTTACCATACCGTATTTAGTGTCTGGTCGTTTACTCATTTCTGATAATAACTTACCTGTTAACATTGCACCAGTTGCTCCGAGCGGATGTCCTAATGCGATTGCACCACCGTTAACGTTAGTTTTATTAATGTCTAATCCTACTTCATTTATTGAAGCTACAGTTTGTGATGCGAATGCTTCGTTTAATTCTACTAAGTCTATATCATCTACTGATAAGTTTGTTAATTCTAACACTTCAGGTATGGCATAAGCTGGACCGATACCCATTAATTTAGGATCTACGCCAACAGCTTTGAAACCTACAAATTTAGCAATTGGCTTGATACCTAATTCTTTTACTTTATCGCCAGACATCAGCACTACAAATCCTGCGCCATCAGTAAGTGGTGCTGATGTACCGGCAGTCACTGTTCCATCTGCTTTAAATACGGTTCTTAATTTAGATAAGGATTCTAAATTTGTTTCTGGTCGTATTAACTCATCTTGCTTAAATTCTTCTTTTGTTACAGACGGTCCATTTTCGTCATACTTCACTTTATGCACTTCTATAGGTATAATTTCATCATTAAATTTACCTGATTTTTGTGCTTCTGCTGCTCTTTTATGACTTTCGACAGCGTACGCATCTTGCGCTTCTCTCGTTACTTTATATTCTTCAGCAACCATTTCAGCTGTTAAGCCCATTGGATACGATACGCCAGTGTCTGCTTCTTGCAACTCTGGATTATTCGTTGGTTCATTACCGCCCATTGGTACTGCACTCATTAACTCTACACCACCTGCTACGAGCACATCAGCTTGCTCTGACATGATTTCATTCGCTGCAATGGCGATGGTTTGAAGTCCTGATGAACAATAACGGTTAACGGTTTGACCAGGCACTTCATTTGGTAATCCGGCAAGCAAAGCAATTGAGCGTGCTATATTTTGTCCTTGTAATCCTTCAGGAAAAGAGTTCCCCACAATGACATCTTGAACCATGCTTAGATTAAATGAGCCACCTACTCTATTGAGTACGCCTTTTAATACTTGAGCTGCCACTTCATCAGGTCTTTCATGAAATAATGCGCCACCTGGTTTAGCTTTACCTGCTGCAGAACGTCCGTATGCTACTATATATGCCTCTTGCATTGATATTCATCCTCTCTTATTCAGCACTTTATTAATTACGTAAAGGTTTTCCTTTTTCTAGCATGTGCGTAATACGATCATAAGTTTTTTCATTTTGTAAAAGAGATAAGAAACCTTCTCTTTCAAGCTTTTGAATATATCTTTGGTTTATATACGTATTACGTGGTAAATCACCACCTGAAAGTATGTGTGCTACTTTTAACGTAATTTCATAATCATAGTCACTAATAAAATGACCGATTCTTTGAGCGTCTAATTGAGCTTGCGCTAACGCTTTAAAATCTCTACCTAATGATGGATATTGAGCTTTAGGTTTAGGTACATAGTTCGTTTCAGATTCATAGCGCGCTTTATTGAGTGCAACTTCAATACGTCTTTCTTTATTGAAAATAATTGTATCAATGTCTCTTAAATAGCCATATTTTTTAGCTTCATAAGCGTTCGTAGAAACTTTAGCTAAACCTACATTCATTAATACTTTAGAAATAGATTCTTGTTTATCATCATTTTTATGATCCGTTCTTAACACTCTATCAACAAACTCAGCTAACCCGCCACCTGAAGGTAATAAGCCCACACCTGTTTCAACTAAACCAATATATGTTTCACTAGCTGCAACAATAAATGGAGAATGTAGTACTACTTCACAACCGCCACCTAATGCTCTTCCGTGAACAGCTGTTACGATAGGTTTAAGTGAATATTTCATTCTGCTGAAACTTTCGTGAAGCTTATCAATTGCTGGACCAACTAACTCTTCTACTTTTTTGCTTTCATGAGCCTGTTTCATCATGTACAAGTTCGCACCTACGCTAAAGTTGTTACCTCCAGCGTATATCACCATGCTTGTGTAGTCTTCTTGTTCTAATAAGTCAATTGATTCAATTAAGTCATTTGCAAAACCATCTGAGATAATATTATTTTTACTTTGTATTTTAAGTAATAATTGATCTTTATTCGCTACTGATAAATTAGAGTCTTCTCTATTCCATATTTCATGGTCAACAAAAACTGAGGTAGGTGTTACACGTTCGATTGTTTCATCTTCTTTATAGAATGAACCACTTTGTTGTTCAATCCATTCAGGTAATTCTCCAAGCTCTTCTCTCATTCTCGTTTTAACGCGTTCAAATCCCATCAAGTCCCAAAGTTGGAATGGTCCTTTTTTCCAATTGAAGCCCCATACAAGTGCACGGTCGATATCTTTAAAATCTCCTGCAGCTTTAGGAACATTGATTGCTGAATAATAGAAATTATTTCTTAATGTTTCCCATAAAAACTTACCAGCATCATCTTCAGCGTTAAAGATGACATCTAAATTTGATTGTAAATCTTTACTAAATTTTGATAGTATTTCAAATTTTGGTTGTTCAGCTTGAACATATTCATTTGAATCTATGTCATAAACTAATCTTGTTTTTTTATCTTTTTTATAGAAACCTTGTTTTGTCTTGCGACCTAACGATCCATTTTTAACAAGTGTGTCTGCTACTTTCGTATCTTTAAAGTAAGGTTGTTCTTCAGGAACTTGTTGTAACCCTCTTGTCACAGTGACTGCAATATCTAAACCTACTAAATCTGATAATCCATAAGTTCCTGTACGCGGTCTACCGATTGCTCTACCCGTTAAGGCATCTACTTCAATAATGGAAAATCCTTGTTCTTCACCACGGTACATAATATCATTCATCGTTTGAGTACCAACTCTATTTGCTACAAATCCTGGCACATCATTCGCAACGACAGCACCTTTACCTAGTACTTCTTCGGCAAATACTTGAGTTCTTTCAATTACTGCATCTGAAGTATGACGATTAGGTATAACCTCTACTAATTTCATAATACGAGGTGGATTAAAGAAATGAAGTCCTAAAAATCGTTCTTTATCCTTTTCATCAAATGCTTTAGAAATAGCTTCAATCGGAATACCGGATGTGTTAGTAGCGAATATTGCACTTTCTTTAGCTACTTGTGTAACTTGTTTCCAAACTTGATGTTTAATATCTAATTCTTCCTTCACCGCTTCAATATAAATATCGGCATCATCTTCACCTGTTAAATCATCTTGAAAATTACCATAAGATAAATTTGATGCAAATTCTAGATCAAACAATAAAGGTCTTTTAGCATCTGTGATGACATCATATGCTTTTTTAGAAATTTTATTCGGATCATTGTCATCTATTACTATATCTAATAATTTTACTTTTAAACCTGCGTTTACTAATAGTGCGGCAATTTGACTTCCCATAGTACCTGCACCTAGAACGGTCGCTTTACTTATCGTCATAAAAAGTCCTCCAAATTAATATATTCTGAGATAATCTTCGCTCAGTTAGACTAAATAAATGCTGAATCACCAGTCAATGCACGTCCTATAACTAATGCATTAATTTCGTGTGTACCTTCATATGTGTATACGGCTTCTGCATCCGAGAAGAATCTCGCGATATCATATTCGGCCAATATACCGTTTCCGCCAGTAATACCACGACCCATTGCGACTGATTCTCTTAATCTAAGTGAATTCATCATTTTGGCAGCTGAAGTTGCAACTTCATCATATTCACCATGTTCTTGCATTCTCGCAAGTTGTGCACATATTGACATGGAATGTGCTAAATTACCTTGCATCATCGCTAACTTCTCTTGAATCAATTGATATTTACTAATTTCTTTACCAAACTGTTTACGTTCAGTTACATAATCAAGTGTCGCGCGTAACGCACCTGCTAAAGCGCCAGTTGCCATATAAGCTACGCCGGCACGTGTTGAATAAAGTATTTTTGCAATATCTTTAAACCCATTAATATTTTGGAGTCTTTGTTCTTCTTCAACTTCTACATTTTCCAATTTAATAATCGTATTTGGGATGATTCTTAATGCAATTTTGTTTTCAATGATTTCAATATCTACACCTGCTTGTTCAGGTCTCACAATGAATCCTTTAGGCTTACCTGTTTCAACATCTACAGCATAGACAGGAATAACATCGGCTAAATTCGCGCCGCCAATCCATTTTTTCTCACCATTTAAGACCCATTTATCACCTACACGTTTAGCTGTCGTTTCTAGACCACCAGCTACATCTGATCCATGTTCTGGCTCTGTTAAAGCAAAGCATGTTCTCAATTCATGTGATTGTAATTTCGGGATGTAATAAGCAATTTGTTCTTTACTGCCACCGAACAAGAATGAATTGTGACCTAATCCTTGATGTACACCTAATAATGTAACTAACGATACGTCAAACCTTGCTACTACATATGACATGAAAAATTGGAATAATTGACTTGGTGTTTTAGCACCTTCACGCCCTTCAAATAATAACGGATTTTGAAAATAATTTAATTTTCCCATGTCATCAAAGAAGTCCTCTGGTACAGTTGCATTCACCCAATGTTCATTGATCGTTGGACGGTATTTCTCTTCTAATAAATCATCTAGCTGTTTTAAAAATTTCACTTCACCTTCAGTTAATTCTTTTGAAATATTTAAAATATCTTCTGAAAATAATTTTTTTAATGTCTCTAATTTAGTTGTCATAACTATGACCTCCATTTATTATTAAAGCGCTTACATAATCATCTAAAAAATTTTAGCAATTATGCTAAGTCGTCTTTTTTCTTCAATTGTTCAGCTTTTCGATTCATCATTTTCTTCACTTCTAATTTGTCAGGTTTAGCTGTTGAAGTTAATGGCATCTTCGTAACTGATAAATACATTTTCGGCACTTTGTAACTCGCCAAACTTTCTCTCATATGTTTATCTAATTTTTCTTCAAAATCAGGATCATTTTCAGTTAGCAATACGGCTGCTGATACAGTTTCGCCAAACTTCTCACTTTCAAATCCTACAACAACACATTGAGCAATAAGAGGATGAGCTGAAAGAACCGTCTCTACTTCAGATGGCAATACGTTCTCTCCACCTGTAATAATCAATTCTTTTCTACGATCTACAATAAAGATGTCACCTTCTTCATCTAATCGAGCCAAGTCTCCCGTTAAGAAGTAACCATCATGAAACGATTCTTCAGTCGCTTCTTTTTTATTCCAATAGCCAGGTGTAACTTGTTTACCTTTAATTGCTAATTCACCTATTTCACCTATCGGCACATCGTTAAAGTCTTCATCAAACAATCTTGACTCAACATACATAACAGGTTTACCAATACTCATCGGCTTTTTAAGTGAGTTCGTAGGCGTATTGATTAACGCAAGTGGTGCCTCAGTTAGTCCATAACCATTAATAATATTTAATCCCATGCTAGCGAATTTTTTCTGTACGCCAGGTAATGGCGCTGAACCACCTTGAATAAGGAAGTCTATATTATCAAAGTTCTTAACATTAAAGTTCGGTGCAACTAACATCGCATAATACATTGTAGGTATAAGCGACAAATAGTTCGGTTTATATTTAGCCATTAAATCGTTGAGCTGTTCACCTTCAAAATAGCGATGCAATACAATTGAACCACCTGCCATTAATAGTGGAATAACTAAGTCATTAAAGCCAAATACATGAAACATTGGTAACGATACAACTGTTGAAAAACCTGCATTAACTTTATACGTTAGAATCGTATTAACAGCATTTGTCGTAAACGATTCATATGTGAACATGACACCTTTAGGTAAACCAGTTGTTCCACTCGTATACATTAATGCTGCTAAATCATCTCTATCAACATCGGCCGTTTTGAAAGGTTTATGATTTCTAGGATGTACAAGTTCATCATATTCAGGTGAATCAATATCCATGTGCAAATAATCATCCGCAATACCTTGTAAACTACTTAAATGTCGATTTGCATAAAATATCATTTTAACGCCTGAATCTTCAATCACACTTTCAATTTCGTTCGGTTTCAGTCTCCAGTTCATCGGAAAGTATACTGCACCTATTTTAAATGAAGCGAATAATAAATCGATGACCGCTACATCATTTGGTGCAAATATGCCTACTACGTCTCCTCTTTGAACACCTTGTTCTTGAAGATGATTCGCTAAGTTTTCAGCACGAATATTTAAATCTTGGTACGTCCACTCCGTTCCTTTTAACGGATCGGTGACTGCTGCCTTCTCTTCATCAAATTGTGCTCTCGTCTTTATCCAATCGTAATTCATATTAAACTACCCCCTTAATAGTTTGAACCATTGCCTTTAATACATTGTTGCAATCCTCCCCAATTGTCTTGATAAATATTCTGATCTATCACTTTAAGTTCGTCATCAATAATTGGTTGAAATGCTATGTTTGCGAGTATATCTTTTTCCAAATCAAGACCAGCAGCTATTTCAATCAATTTCAGACCTTCATCAGTTAATTGGAATACAGCACGTTCTGTAACATAATAAATTTCTTGACCTAATTCTTTTGCATAAGATGCATTGAAGTCCATATTATGCACATGTTCCACAAACTTTTTAGAGTGACCTTCTTGTTCAATAACTAATGCTTTATCATTACAAGTAGACTGACTTCCGACTACCATTGTTCCTGAAAATATAATTTTTTTAACAGTTTGGCTGATGTCTATGAAACCCCCACAACCATTCATTCTATCGCCATATTTAGAAACATTTACATTGCCAAACTGATCTACTTCAGCAAAGCTTAAGTAAGCTATATCTAAACCACCATTATAAATAAAATCCCAAGTCATTTCGTGTCGCATTTTAGCATCTAAGTTATAATTCAAACCGAAATTTTGACCGCTGCCAATCATGCCACCAAACACACCAGTATCTATATTCAATTGCACTAAGTCATCAACTTTTTCCTCAACTAATAAATTAGAAAGCTCATTATTAATGCCAAACCCTATACTTACGACATTACCTTCACTTAAATATTGAGCTGCACGTCTTAAAATCACTTTACGTATACTAAATTTATTAGCCGGTTCAGGCATATCGAGCACTTTGTACTCACCTGATATAGCAGGATTATAATAATGTTGAAATGTTTGTCTATGATATTTTGGGTCATCATTTATAAATACATAATCCACAAGTTCTCCAGGTATAAAGACTTCTGTTGGTTTAAAACTACCATGTTGTACAACTTCTTTTACTTGCACAATTACTTTTCCACCATTTTGGTGAGCAGCTAAAGCAACACCATATCCTTCACCTAAATGTGCTTCATGGTTCATATAAATATTTCCCTCGCTATCAGCGTATGTACCACGAAGCAAAGCAATATCTACTTTAGGAAATGCATATTGTAAAAATTCTTCACCATTGATTTCTAATAATGAAACAATTTCTTCCTTAGTCATATTATTTACTTTTCCGCCAGTGTATCTTGGATCCACAGAAGTGTGTAATCCTATTTTAGAAATCATGTTTGGAAATTTATTCGATGAATTTCTATAATGGGTAGCCAATAAACCTTGTGGCACAAAGTAAGCTTCTAACTCATTATCTTTAATAGCCCCAATCGTTTTAGGTGACCCAATAATAATGCTCATAATGAGACGTTTAATCATACCTCTACTAACAAATGAATCTAAATCATATCCATCCCCGCGATAATCACTTATATCATTTGCTAACATAAACGTTAAATCATCAATATTACCAAATTCATCGTGAGCCTTAACAATATGTTTTAAAACATTAACAGGTAAATTGCTTACCGATAATGCAGCAAGTGCTATGACATCTCCACTTTTAACAATATCTTTTAAATCATTGAACGACATAATTTGCATACGATTATCCCCTTATCTCTCATTATTACAATCGTTACATAAAAGACCTCCCTAATATAATGTAAGCCCTTACATAACTTAATATAACATAGTGTAAATATGAATTAAAAGCGAAAAGGTATACAACAATATCTTTTAAATAACAAAAATTAAAAATTTACAACTAACACTTAGTACCTCCTCACATACTGTAGTTATAATATTTTTAAAAATATTCATCGTTCGATAACAAGCAAAAATTGACAAAGTAAGATGAATGTTAAGGAAATATTTAATTATATTTATATAACATTTATAGCGTTGATAAATAGAAAAAACCTATAAATGATTATGGAAAGATACTAGATACTAAGCGAAATTCGGTGTATAATTTCACGAAAATATTAAATTCATAATATTTGATAAATGAAACATTATGACGCAAAATTTAACCAAAATCGTTGGATAATTAAAGAAGGCCATCTAGCTTATGACTATTCATAAAAAAATAGCTATGAAGAAGTCTATTGGCATAGATTTCTTCATAGCTAATCTTAATATGTTCTTTCTTTATAACTTGTTATTCTTCTAGTTGTAGTTCTTTTGCTGTTTGTTTACGAATCTTTTGTAATAATTGTGTATCTTCGATTAAAGATTCACCATATGAAGGAATGATTTCTTTAATTTTTGGTTCCCAACTTTCAATATACTGCGGGAAGTTCTTTTCGATTACTTCTAAAGCAACTGATACAGATGTAGATGCTCCAGGTGATTCTCCTAATAAAGCAATTACTGTATGGTCTTCTGAATTCACAACTTCTGTTCCAAATTGAATAAATCCTCTACCATGTTCTTCTTTATCTTTAATAACTTGTACACGTTTACCTGCGATGTGGATATCCCAATCTTCGTCTTTAGCATTAGGTACAAAGCGACGTAATTCTTTCATACGATCTTCTTTTCGTTGTAATACTTGTTGAATTGAATATTTCACAAGCGATAAATTTTTAACACCTGAAGATAACATTGTAACAACATTACTTCTATTAATAGATTTGAATAAATCTAAGTTAGATCCATTCTTCAAAAATTTAGGTCCAATTGCAGCAAATGGGCCAAATAACAAACTTTCTTTTCCTTGAATATAGCGTCTGTCTAAGTGAGGAACCGTCATTGGTGGTGTGCCAGGTGGCTCTTTACCATAAACTTTCGCATTATGTTCACGCACAACTTTAGGGTTGTTACACACTAAGAATGCACCGCTAATTGGGAAACCTCCAAGATGTTTACTTTCAGGAATTTTAGTTTTTTGTAGTAACGGAATCGCATTGCCACCTGCACCGATAAAGATGTAATCTGCAACGTGCGTTTCTGTTTCTCCTGTTACAAGATTACGTACTTTCACTTCCCATTTGCTATTATCTAGTTGTTTAAAATCTACAACTTCATGACGGAAGTGTACTTGTGCATTGTCATGTTGTTCAATGTTTTTAACTAATTTACGTGTTAACTCACCAAAGTTCACATCTGTACCTTCATCAATTTTACTAGCAGCAAGAGGTTCGTTTGAATTACGACCTTGCATCATTAAAGGCATCCATTCCGCTAAAACTTTATGATCTTCTGTGTATGTTAAACCTTCAAACATCGGTAAAGATTTTAATGAATCATAACGACGCTTTAAGAAGTCTACATTTCGAATACCCATTACAAAACTAATATGAGGCAATGGTCTTATAAATTCTTTAGGATTTTCGATAGATTTATGCTTAACTAAGTATGACCAGAACTGTTTAGAAACTTCAAATTGTTCATTTATTTCTTTAGCTTTTTCTACATCAATAGAACCATCTTCTTGATCCACTGTATAGTTAAGCTCACATAAAGCTGCATGACCAGTACCAGCGTTATTTTTTCGTTCGAACTTTCAATAGCCGGTTGATCCAATCTTTCAAATAATTTAATGTTCCAATCCGGTTCAACATTTTTCAAAAAAGAACCAAATGTCGTACTTAAAATACCAGCACCAATTAAAATAATTTCTTTTGGTTGCTTATTATCCATTGTGATCACCTTTCTTTTGTAAAATTCATTATATGCTTACATAATGCTTTATTCTCTCTTCGAATAAAGCATTATTAAACTAATTATTATATATAAAAACCTTTAAACACTTGAAAAACACTGTATAAACTTATATTAAAACAACTGTTATGAAATGTAAATTGCAAGGTATGAAAGCGCTAATATATTTTAATCTTCATTTTTTGAGCGTTCTATTTGAATTTTCCCTAGTGTAATAATACACTTGTAGTAAATAGGGGTATCCTCTTATTTTGGCATTTTGGGTTTTAATATATAGTAATCAAGGAGGTTTTTTAAATGACTGTTGAAGGTAAACATTTTATAAAAGTGAACCGACAGAATGAACACAGATCCTCAGAAATTTCAGTAATGATCGAAGAAGGTGGATTAGGCGCTGATAGTTACTATCAAATTATTAAACCGAACACGAGTCATAAAGAGACAGAAGAGAACATTTTTCAATTTGAAGACGAGGTTAGCCAAAAGAGTGACGCTGAACTAATTGATTTACTCATTGTAAATGCACAGGAACATACTGCTGAAAATTATAAAGAAGCGCTCAATATTATTAAAACTGAATTGCTTAAACGTATGGGATAGACAACTTTTCGTAACGATAAGGGATAAAGATGAACAGGTTTTTTAGCTGTTTGTCTTTATCCCTTTTAATGTATATTTTTGTCAAAATATGGTACAATTTTATCGATTGGAATTTTTTACAAATTATCAAGGAGTCAACGAGAGATGATTGGTCACGAGAAAAACATCACTAAACACCAGACTAGATATCTACATGGTTTGGATGGTTTAAGAGCTTTAGCTGTTATAGCGATTATTATTTATCACCTTAACCCTAAATGGTTATCAGGTGGTTTTTTAGGTGTTGATACCTTTTTTATCATTTCTGGTTATCTGATTACGAGCTTACTCATTCACGAATACAAGCATACGGGCTCTATTAATTTGATGCAATTTTGGAAAAAGCGCATTAAAAGGTTGCTTCCTGCAGTCTTGTTTTTAATCAGTATCGTCTTGATATATACGTTAATGTTTGAACCGAATATCATTAAAAATGTTAAACAAGATGCGATTGCTGCATTGTTCTATGTATCGAACTGGTGGTATATATTTCATGATGTCAGTTATTTTGATAGCTTTAAAATAATGCCACTGAAACATTTGTGGAGCTTAGCAATTGAAGAACAGTTCTATATTTTTTGGCCAATTTCGCTTCTGATATTATTACGAATTAAGAAACTGAAGCAACATTTTTTGCTCATCATTTTTGTTTGTTCTCTTATTTCTTTATTGACTATGTTCCTTATAACACAACCAAATGTCGATAATTCAAGAGTGTATTTTGGCACGGATACTAGGTTACAAACTTTGTTGTTAGGTGTCCTACTCGCATACATATGGCCACCATTTAGACTTAAAGCGCAAATCCATTTACCGCTGAAGATCGTGATAGAATCATTCGGTTTTATCTCAATTGCACTGTTAATATTTTTCATAATGACTGTGTCATCAAATGATAATTGGTTCTATTTTGGAGGCATTTATTTTATATCATTATGTACATTACCTGCAATTGCAAGTGCTGTTCACCCTAGTACATTTTTAGCAAAAGTATTGAGTAATCGAATATTTTCATGGATTGGTCAAAGGTCGTATAGTTTATACTTATGGCATTATCCTGTAATAACATTTATGAATAAACACTTCGTACAAGGTCAAATACCTGTTTATATTATTGTTATTGAAATCATCTTAACTTTGATATTAGCAGAATGCTCTTATCGTTATGTTGAAGTACCTATTAGAGTTCAAGGCTTTAAATATTTCTTACCTAAAAAAAGCGCGTTGAAACCACTTATAATAAGAAGTTGTTTCGCTTTAATTTTGGTAAGCTGTTCAACCGTCATTTTATTAGGTCACTACGATGCTTTACAACATGAGGATAAAAAAGAAGTTAAAACAACTTTTACAGTTACAGATAATGAACCACCACATAAAAGCTTGATCTTACCTGTTCCCAAAATCATCATAAACAATCCACAATCCGCTCATCAGAAAGTCGATTATAAAGATGTACCTTTGTTTATTGGCGATTCAGTAATGGTCGATATTGGAGAAGAACTACATAAAAATTATCCGAATTCTTTAATTGATGGCAAAGTAGGTCGTCATTTATATGATGCTATCCCACTCGTTCATGATAAATACCCTTACTTTAAACAGCAGAATCAACAAGTTGTGCTAGAACTCGGTACAAACGGTGATTTTTCTTATGAAGACTTAACAAAACTCATTAACTTATTTGGTAATGCTAAAGTTTATGTAGTCAACACGCATGTTCCTCGAGACTGGGAAGAAAGCGTAAATGAAAAATTAGCAAAAGCCGCCGATGCTCATAAAAACGTACAATTAATAGATTGGTATAGTACATCACAAAGTCATTCTGATTACTTTGCTTATGACGGTGTACATTTAGAACACCAAGGCGTTCAAGCACTCGTATCAGAAATAAACAAACATATGAAACATTGATAATTTTGAAGTTAATATGTAAAAATTAAAAGAGCGTAAATTCCTATTTATAGAAGAATTTACGCTCTTTCTTATTTATCATGTGGACCGCGACTTGATAAATTCAACGGCTCTATTTATCATGTGGAGCCCGACTTGATAAATTCAACGGCTCTATTTATCATGTGAAGCCTGACTTGATAAATTCAATGGCTCTATTTATCATGTGGGCACTGACTTGATAAATTCAACGACTCTATTTATCATGTGAAGCCTGACTTGATAAATTCAATGGCTCTATTTATCATGTGGGCACTGACTTGATAAATTCAACGACTCTATTTATCATGTGGACCTCGACTTGATAAATTCAATGGCTCTATTTATCATGTGGAGCCTGACTTGATAAATTCAATGGCTCTATTTATCATGTGGAGCCTGACTTGATAAATTCAACGGCTCTATTTATCATGTGGAGCCCGACTTGATAAATTCAACGACTCTATTTATCATGTGGACCGCGACTTGATAAATTCAATGGTTCTATTTATCATGTGGGCACTGACTTGATAAATTCAACGGTCCTATTTATCATGTGGTGCCTGACTTGATAAATTCAACGGCTCTATTTATTTTTCTGGTGTAAACACACTGGCTTCACTATTTTCTGGGTAATAAAATCCTGAAGGTATGGTTTGTAATTCTATTAAACTTCCCCACGGTGCTTGAACGTACACAGTCTTATTGCCTTCTGTATCTTCATATTTTGTATTTTCATGTGGTTCTGACAAAGCTACGCCGCCTGCTTTTTGTATTTGTTCAAAAGCTTTATCAAAATCATCAACATAAAATGAAAGATGTGTATAACCTATATCTTGCAACAAGACCGGTTCTCTTTGTTTTGCATCTTTAAATTCAAACATTTCAATATTAGGACCATTTCCAAATACCATCATACGTTTTTTAATAATTTTCGCACCGTCTTCTAGTCCTAATACATTTTCAACAAATTCTCCTGCTCTTGGAGGATCTATTTCGGTTTGGCTATCATATGCAATTTTCCCATCTAGTGATTCTTTGAAAAATTTTGTTGCTTCATCGATACTCGGAACTGTTAATCCAATATGGTTGATACCTCTTGTAATGCTCAATAGTATCTCTCCTAACTTTCACTTGCTACTATGAAATGAATGTCATTGCGACTGATTTTGCTTTTCTTTTTTTCGTTTTGCTCTTACTGTTTCTTCTATTATTGAACCTACAATCAGCCCTACTGAAATAATGATGTTTCCTATCAATAGAATCATTTGAAATCACCCTTAATTTCATATTATTCTTCTGGAATAAACATTTATGCTAGTAAAGCTTTAGCGATTAAACGATATGACTGGACTCTGTCTTCATAAGAAATAGTGTTCGTACTTATCATAATCTCTTCACAACCATATTTATTTCGGAGTGATTGAAGTTCTTTTTTAACTACATTTGGATTTCCTATAATGATGTTGCGCTTCATTTCATATAGCATTTCTTTTTCTCTTTCAGATAGTTGATCGAATTCTAGCACTTTATGCGCTTTATCATCACCTTGAACTGCAGGAATCAAACTTTTTACTGCTCGTTCTTCCGCTTCTTGTGTAGTTTCTGCACATATAACAGATACCGTAACAATCACTTCAGGCTTCACATTTGAATTCTTTTGTTGAAAATGCTCACGATAACTTTGCACAATCGCTTTTCCATCTTGCTCGCTCATAAATTCTCCAAAGACATAAGGCATGCCATTTTTAGCAGCTAGCAACGCACTTTTCTCGCTTGTACCGAGTAACCAAGGGGTTGGTTGTACATCAGGCTTAGGTAAGACCGCTACTTTGTTATACTCATGTTCTGCTGGAAAATCATCTTTTAAAAACATGAGCAATTCTTCTAATAGTTCAGGTAAAGCCCAAACTTGTTTTAAATATTGCGTTGATAATGCATTCGTCGCTTCCGCAGAACCACCAGGCGCTCTACCGATACCTAAATCTACGCGATTTGGAAACAGTGTCGACAAAGTATTAAATAGCTCTGCTACCTTATAAGGTCGATAGTGTGGTAATAATATCGCGCCGGCACCAATTCTAATATGATTCGTATGCGCGCCAATATAAGCCAACAATACTTCTGGTGCAGAACTAGCAAGGTTTGATAAACCATGATGTTCTGTTAACCAATACCTAGCGTAACCTAAAGATTCACCTAACTGAGCTAAATTTAAAGAACCCTTTAAAGCATCATGAGCAGTTTCATTAGGCGATATCGGTGACTGATCAAGTATACTCAATTTCATATTAATCATTCCTTTGTTTCTTCTGGTATTTCAACAAGAACAAGACGATATTGTGCAACTTGGTCTGCCTCATATAAATTCGTTAAAGAAGTCGCATAATTGTATATCTTACCTTTGAAATCCTTATCTTTTTCAGGAACTTTAATATTAAACTTTTCTCTATATAATAAAACTGCGATATCATGGTACGCTTCACTCGTAACGTCGAATTCTACCGATATCTTGTACAAACCGTTATCCACGTCATCTTCAAAATAAGTTAATGGAATGCGCGTTTCATCTAAATAAATTTCTTTAACCAATTTACTCACCTTCATGTCATATATTTGTTATCTAAACTTAGTATAATATTTAAAATGCGATAATACATTTATTCTGTTTATACTATACACCTGCTAAATACCTACTATATTTGTCTATCGCACATGATATGCTTACAATGTAAGTGAAATATAAAAGAGATTTTGGGAATGTGGTGGAAACTTTGCTAGATAGACACGTTAAACTTATCAAGCTACTACTACTAAATAGTGAAAGTTATTTAAACGGGAATGAAATAGCTGACTATTTAAGTGTTTCTAATCGAACTGTAAGAAACGACATCAAATACATAAATAGCGAAATAATTGAAGGTGTCATCATGAGTGTTAAAGGTCGTGGATATACATTAAATAAGGAACTGTATAGCACAAGTGAGCTTGAAAAAATACTAGAACAATACGCGGAAAAGAATGGGCAAATACTTATAAAGTTGGCTTATCAATTACTGATGTATAAACAATCTGTGACACTAGATCAATTGGCACAAGATTTTATGATAAGTAAAAATGAACTGATCGATCATATGACACAAATTCAATCTTGGTGTGAGTCTTATGATATTTCAGTCGACCTCGTCAAAAGAAAAGGTGTGACCATTAACGGCAATGAAATGGATATACGAAATGCGATTCTTCATTTGAATCAACTTTCTACTAATAATGTTAAAGTAGAAGATTTTATCCTTCATGAAATTCCGAAAGCGCATAGCCAGTTAATAATGCACATTATGGAACAACATTTAAACGATTATGGCATCCAAACTTCTCATGTGCATATACGACAATTACTTGTACACCTTATTATCATTTTTAAAAGAATTCATAAATCAAATGAAAAATGGGATATTAACGAAGAAGCACTCGTCATTTCCCGGGCAATCATTCAAAATATCAACGAACAGTTAAAATACAATTTAAGTGATGAAACTGCAAAATTATTTTCATTCTTTATTAGCTATTACTTTGATAAATATGATCTTGGGTTTAAACATATATTTATTCAAAGCTATATAGATAGATTAATACATCAAATGAATTCAAAAGTTGGTATCGACTTCTCACAAGATCAATTGCTCCGTGAAAATGTTTATTCTCATTTTAGTAGAACTTATTTACGCATTGTGAAAAACATCTATATCAATAATCCGCTTACTGAAGATATTAAACGACAATACCCTTTTGTGTTTAATGCTTTATATGAAACAGTTAGTCATCTTGAAGCAGATGCACAACTTAATTTAAGTGAAGATGAAATAGCTTTTTTAGCATTACATTTCCAATCTTCAATAGATAGAAATGTTCAAGAGCATTTCAACATCGTCATTACATGTTATTACGGCCTCGGAATTTCAAGTTTATTAGAAGCTAGAATTCAAAAGCTTAACGACAAAATTAATATTACAGATACGATTAAACTTGAAGATGTGCCCCACTATCAATTTTCTAATATAGACATACTCGTCACGACACATGAAATTGATGTTACACACGTTCCTGATTCAGTAGAGGTCATTCAAGTTTCTCCGTTATTTTCTGAAGACGATGCATATAAAATCCAAACCATTTTAAATCAAAAACAAAATCCTATTTTAAAGAAAGACGCACTATCACCTATTGAATTTGTAACGTATCCAATTCAAAAAAACATCTCAACAACAGTCGATATTTTTGAACAAACGCAAATTATATTAGAAAATCAACATGCTATAACGAGTGGATATATAGAGAGTG
The DNA here is from genome assembly GCF_029024305.1 of Mammaliicoccus vitulinus. Lineage (NCBI taxonomy): Bacteria > Bacillati > Bacillota > Bacilli > Caryophanales > Staphylococcaceae > Mammaliicoccus > Mammaliicoccus vitulinus. The sequence goes on along the minus strand of NZ_CP118974.1, from coordinate 219,259 downwards.
CTTTAGAACGCGAAAAATTCTCTTCTACTTATATAGGTAACGGGATTGCTATACCACACGGTGATCCAACACGCGTTCTTAAATCTCATGTACTCATGTTTAGGCATCGCAAAAAGTTACCTTGGAAGCAACATAAAGTCCAACTCGTTTTCTTTTTAGCAATTGCAGAAAAGGATGCCCAAGTTATGAAAAAAATCATTCATAGTATCGCTGCTTTAACTGAACACGATGTTGATCAATTATTAAAACTTGATGATGAACAATTCAAAAATAAAATCATTCAGCACTTCAAAGAATAATTGCCACTACTAACGGCAATTATTCTTTTTTATACACCAATGAATGCGTTTACAATTAAATCAAGAAGGAGATGACGTTATGAAAATTTTAGCAATAACATCTTGTCCAAACGGGATAGCACATACTTACATGGCTCAGGAAAAATTAGAGCAAGCTGCTAAAGAAATGGACATAGATATAAAAGTAGAAACACAAGGTGGTGTCGGTGCTGAAAATGTACTTACATCAAAAGAAATTAGAGAAGCAGATGGCATCATTATCGCTGCAGATAGACAAGTCGATTTATCACGTTTTGACGGGAAACGATTAATTAATGAAAGTGTTAGAGAGGGTATTCATAATCCTAAACTATTAATTCAACGTATCATTGATCAAGATGCGCATATACACCATGAAAAAAATGGTAATAAACATACACATGATGAAGATGAACAAAAGAGCGGTCTACAAATGGTTTACCAACATTTAATGAACGGTGTATCGTTTATGGTTCCATTTATCGTAGTCGGTGGTTTATTAATGGCTATAGCATTAACATTAGGCGGGAACACTACACCTGAAGGGTTAAAAATTCCTGAAGATTCGTTTTGGAAATCTATCGAAAATATCGGTAGCTTAGCATTTAGTTTCATGGTGCCTATACTAGCTGGTTATATTGCAGTCAGTATTGCTGATAAACCCGGGTTAGTTCCAGGTATGATTGGTGGTGCAATTGCTGCTGATGGAAGTTTCTATGGTAGTGAAGCAGGCGCAGGATTTTTAGGTGGTATTGTGGCTGGTTTCCTAGCAGGTTATATTGCAAAATGGATTAAAAATATCAAAATTCCAAAAGCAATGGCACCTATAATGCCAATCATTATTATTCCTATCATCTCTTCAATATTAGTAGGACTTATCTTCATATTCGTTATCGGGGCACCAATTGCAAGCATTTTTGAAGGATTAACAACATGGTTAAAAGGCATGCAAGGTGCAAATAGTATCATCTTAGCCTTAATTATCGGCGCAATGATTGCATTCGATATGGGCGGACCTGTAAATAAAGTCGCGTTCCTATTTGGTTCAGCACTAATTGCTGAAGGTAATTACGCAGTTATGGGTATGGTAGCAGTAGCTGTATGTACACCTCCAATCGGACTGGGACTTGCCACTTTTATTAATAAACGCAAATTTAATAAAGGTGAAATTGAAATGGGTAAAGCCTCATTCACAATGGGACTTTTCGGTATTACAGAAGGTGCCATTCCATTCGCAGCTCAAGATCCACTACGTATTATCCCATCTAACATGATAGGTGCAATGGTTGCTGCCGTTATAGCATCTATAGGTGGAGTTGGAGACCGAGTAGCTCATGGTGGACCAATTGTAGCTGTCTTAGGTGGAATAGATCAAGTACTATGGTTTTTCATAGCCGTTATAGTCGGAAGTATCGTAACGATGCTTGTGGCATTACTTTTAAAGAAAAAAGAAACAGCAGTATCCCCAGCTGATATAGATGATTCAGACAGTGGTATTACATCGTCATTTATGGGTATCGATGAGAATGATGAAAAAGATCAAACCACTTCAAACGTTGAAACTCAAAATTCAGAAACAGAAGAATTTAAAGTATTTGATAAAAATGTTATTACAATAGAAAACAGCAACATTTCAAGAGATGAAGCAATCGACAAACTTATTCTAAATTTAAAACAACACAACTATATTGATGACGAAGAAATTTTGAAAGAAGCCGTACTTAAACGCGAATCAGAATCAACAACTGCAATAGGCATGAACGTAGCCATCCCACACGCTAAATCAAATGTCGTCAAACAACCAGTAGTAGCAGTCTTAAACAATAAAAGCGGTGTGGAATGGGAAAGCTTAGATGATACACAACCAAAAATCATCTTCCTAATAGCCGTACCAAATGATAGCAGTGACACACACTTGAAACTATTGCAAAGACTATCACGTACACTCATGGACGATGAAACACGAGAAACATTAATAAACGCAGAAAGCACTGAAGAAATATATCGCATCTTGAAAGAAATATAGAATAGATAAAAATTCCTGGAACAGAGAATTGAACTGACCCCAATTTGTGGGAATAAAATAAAAAAACGCTTTCGTTGAATTCATATCAAAATGAATTAATACGGAGGTGTTTTTTCTATGAAAAGAGTCACATATTCAGATATGTCTTGGATTAACTTTGGAATAAACTCACGACTTGAGCAATGTCTTGGATTAACTTCGGACTTAACTCACGACTTAAGCGATGTCTTGGATTAACTTTGGACTTAACTCACGACTTGAGCGATGTCTTGGATTAACTTCGGAATAAACTCACGACTTAAGCGATGTCTTGGATTAACTTTGGACTTAACTCACGACTTAGGCAATGTCTTGGATTAACTCAGCACTTAACTCACGACTTGGACTATGTCTTGGATTAACTTCGGACTTAACTCACGACTTAAGCAATGTCTTGGATTAACTTTGGAATAAACTCACGACTTGGACTATGTCTTGGATTAACTTCGGACTTAACTTCGGACTTAACTCACGACTTAGGCAATGTCTGATGTGCACCCCAAAAGTTGAACCTCAAATCTAGCTTATAGGGGTGCATTATTTATGAGAAAAAAATATGATTTTAACTTTAAATTAAAATTAGTAAAAGAGTACTTAGATGGTCAATCAGGTTATAAAGCACTTACCTTAAAACATGACATTTCCAGTTCATCTGTCATTCAAATATGGGTCAATCAATATAAAGAGTTTGGAGAAGATGGCTTACAAGAAAAAAGAAGAAACACTGTTTATACTAGCGAATTTAAATTATCTGTTATAAAATTTAGACAAGAAAATATGTTGTCTTATCGAGAAACAGCTAATCATTTTAAGATTATTAATCCTATAATGGTTGCCAATTGGCAACATCAATTTGATGAAAAGTGTCGTCTTGATCTAGCTAATAAACAAAAGGGACGGTCTATCAATATGGATAAAAAATATTCGGAAACTGATAATAAAAATTCATCTCTAAATGAAAATGAACGTGAAGAACTCGAAAGACTTCGCAATGAAGTTGAAACGTTAAAGGCAGGTATTGCTTATCAAAAAAAGTTACAAGCCTTGACCGACATATACGGAAGCAAAAATCAGAAATAGTAAAGATCATTACGGAACTACACGAAACACTTAATATAAAATTGAGTATTTTATTCAAAGTCGCTAAATTAGCTAAATCTGTATATTATTATTGGATAAATCAGTTCAATAAACCTAATAAAGATGATGAACTGATTAAAGTAATAAAAGAAATATGTAAGGAATCTAATTATACCTATGGTTATCGAAGAGTTACACAAGATTTAAGTAATAGAGGTATCAAAGTAAATCATAAAAAAGTAAGAAGATTAATGAAAGAATTAGGGTTATCTTGTTCGAAATTTACGCATAGAGGGCGTAAATTTCGATCATTCAAAGGTAAAGTTGGTAAGGTCGCTAAAAATATAATAAATCGTAGATTTAAAACACATGTCCCTTTTCAAAAAATAGTGACAGATATTACAGAATTCAAGTTGAAGAATGGCCAAAAATTATATTTATCTCCTTTTATGGACTTATATAGTTCGGAGATTATTAGTTTTGAAATTTCAAAACGTCCTTCGTTAGAGATTGTCATCAATCCACTAAAAGAAATGATAGCTATGCGTCCAGATTTAAGCTATCGTTTAACGATACACTCAGATCAAGGTTGGCATTATCAACATTCGCAATACACTAAATTATTAAAAGCAAATAAAGTATTTCAAAGTATGTCTAGAAAAGGTAATTGTTTAGATAACTCAGTTATGGAAAACTTTTTCGGACTACTTAAACAAGAGATGTATTATGGTCAAGAATTCGAAGATTTTCAGCAACTAGAACAAGCTATACATCGTTATATTCATTTTTATAATAATGAAAGAATCAAATCAAAATTAAAAGGCTTATCTCCTAAAAAATTCAGGAAACAAACCTTTCAAATATCATACTAAAAAAGTTCAACTTTTTGGGTTCAGTACAGTCTTGGATTAACTCAGCACTTAACTCACGACTTGAGCGATGTCTTGGATTAACTTCGGACTTAACTCACGACTTCCACCCTGTCTCGCCTTCTCTCACTCCGATTATATTTCTGGATATCTGCGTTTATATAAGTATACTTTGTATACTTATATAAAGCTGTTTAAAATAGGCAGTGTTAATAAGGTATTATCAACTAATATAAACTTGACATCATTTGTTAAAAACTATACATTGAAAGTAATTAAATAGATGCACTAGGGGTGTTTTAAACTGAGATGAGTATTTACTCAAACCCTTTGAACCTGAACTAGTTAATACTAGCGTAGGAAAGTGTTTGTGAAATGAATTTTAAGGGATGAATATGCCTTTTTATAAATGTTTTCTAATTTTACACAACTTTCTTACGGGAAGGTTGTGTATTTTTTTATTTAAATTTTGTATAGGAGTGATTTAAATGGTTAAAACAGTACTAGTTACAGGAAGTAGTAGAGGATTGGGTGCCACAATTGCACGCACATTGGCATCTGAAGGTTATCAAGTCGTCATCAATTACAATAGTAGCAAAGAACAAGCTGAAAACCTTGTAGCTGAAATCGGTCATGAACAAGCTATTGCTATTAAAGCAGACGTTACAAATCGTCAAGAAGTTGATCATTTAATAACAGAGAGCACGAAGCACTTTGGACAAATAGATGTCGTTGTTAATAATGCGCTCGTTAATTTCAAATTTGATCCTGTGCAACAAAAAGCTTTTGTTGACCTTTCTTGGGAAGATTATCAACAACAAATAGACGGCACTTTAAAAGCTGCTTTTAATATTGTACAAAGTGTTGCTCCACAATTTATAGAAAGAAAACAAGGTGCTGTTATAAGTATTGGAACTAACCTATTCCAAAATCCAGTCGTACCATATCATGAGTATACAACTGCAAAAGCTGGTTTAATTGGTTTTACACGAAATATTGCAGCGGAATTAGGACAATATGGTGTGACAGCAAACGTTGTATCGGGTGGATTGCTGAAAACAACGGATGCGAGTTCAGTGACGACACCAGAAGTTTTCGATTTAATCGCTCAATCTACACCACTAAAAAAAGTAACGACACCACAAGACGTTGCCAATATGGTGAGCTTCTTAGCTTCTGATAAAGCTAAAGGTATTACAGGTCAGAATTATACAGTAGATGGTGGTTTGACGATGAACTAGAATTTCAAACTATATAAGGAGAATATGAATGAGCAATTTCAAGAACGAGCAACTTAATATCGGTGTTTTATTATATGGGTGTGGACATCATCAAGCTGCATGGCTGATGGAAGATTCATCTATCGAACAAATTGGAGATATTTCATATTATCAATCGTTAGCACAACTCTCAGAAAATGGATTGTTAGACGCTGTATTCTTTGCTGATAACCAGTCTTTTCCTGCAAAGTCAGACAGTGAACTCCCTGCATTTTGGTTAGATCCAATCATAAATTTAACAGCAATATCACAAGTGACGCATCATATTGGATTAGTCTCAACAATATCCAGCTCATTTTCGAATCCATATACTGTCGCGCGACAACTTTTAACGCTTGATCATGCTACAAACGGTCGCGTCGGTTGGAATTTAGTCACTTCTATGTCCGATTTAGAAGCACAGAACCATAGCATGGAGGCTTTGCCATCACATGACAAAAGATATCAAAAAGCTAATGAATTTGCTGAATTAATGGATAAACTGTTCACATCTTGGCAAAAAGAGCATTTCATACACGATCGCGACAATAATCAACTCATTAAACATGATCAGATTAAACCTTTTAACCATTCAGGAGAACATTTCCAAGTAAATGGACCTTTATCAACGCCAAGTAGTCCACAAGGTAAACCTGTCGCTATGCAAGCTGGCGCTTCTAAGCAAGGTATAGCATTAGCAGTTAAACATGCAGATGCCGTCTATTCTGTATCTTGGAACATAAAACAAGCAAAAGCTTACAGAGCAAAATTAAACGACGCGATACAACAAAGTAGCACGCCGAATAAATATATTAAAGTCTTTCCTGGATTAGTGACTTATGTTGCAGAAACACGTGAAGCGGCTTTATTAAAAAAAGAAAAGTTAGATAAACGTCTCCCGATTGAAAATGCTATAAAACAACTGAGCACATTCGTAAGGCAAGATTGTACGAAATGGGCATTGGACGAACTAGTGCCAGCATTGCCTCCAGTTGAAGCATTCGACGGTCCTGTAGGAAGATACGAAACGATTTTAGAAATTATAGAAGACACTCAACCTACTGTGAGAGAATTATTAGGATATCTCAATGCAGGCGGTGGACATCTCACTTTAATTGGGACACCTGTAGAAATAGTAGACGAGATGGAACGTTGGTTTAAATTAGGTGTAGCAGATGGCTTTAATTTAATGCCACCTACACTGCCTTATAGTTTAGAAGATTTTGTAGAGTTCATCGTCCCAGAATTACAACGACGTGGTCTTTATCGAGAAGCATACTTCGGCCACACCTTTAAAGAACATCTCAATATAAATTAGAAAATAATATGAGATAAATAAATGACGATCACTACTGATATCGAACTGAATAGCGTAGACATAAAGACAAGCTCAGCAGCCAACTCAGGATAATTGTCATATTCTTGCGCAATGACCGAACTGTTAACAGAAGTTGGCATCGCTGAAGCGATAAATAAAGTTTGCGCAATAATACCATCTAGACCCATGCACTTTATAATCACAAGAGCAATCGCAGGCCCTACTACTAGCCTTATAAATATATAAATATAAGAAGATGACCATTTAAAGTTGAGCTTAATATTCGCAATTTGCGCGCCCAATAATATTAAAGCGACCGCAATCATGGCATCAGACAAATAACTTACAGTTGTCCACATGAATTCAGGAATCGGAATATGGTTGTAGTTTAAGATGATGGCTAATAAAAGCGCATAAATAATTGGCATCTTAAAATAATTCAGCAGCGCTTTAAGTTTACCTAATTGAACTGATTGAATCGCAAAGACACCATAAGTAAAGGTAAAGACATTTTGCAAAGTTAACACGATTACTTGCGCAGACATTGCAAGTGGATCACTTTTAAATACAATATCATTTAAAGGTGCACCGTAATTACCCGAGTTAAAAAAGAGCACGCTGTTCGTTAAAGTCGTCTCTTTACCTTTATCTAAATTTTGCATTTTGGCCAAGACAAACGCAACAATATAAAGCATTACTATGTATATAATAAAGAAAATGACGATAGAAAATAATAAATTGACAGCTAAGTCAGCCTTATAGAACTTCGCAAAAATAAATCCAGGCACAAACACATTAATATTTAACTTAGCTAACGTTCTTAAATCTAATTTAACACGCTTTTGCAAAACATAACCTAATGCCGTCATCAAAAAAATAGGCACAACTACAGTTAGTAGAATATTGAATATTTCAGCCAAAAAGGCACCCCCATTTCAAGCAAGATATGTTATCGATTACATTTTATCATAACATTCTTCATAACTTGTTGGGGGTGTGTTTTTGTATGAATTTATTTAATAAAAATATACTTAGACATTCCTAAAATAATAAAGTTATTAGAAATAATATACTTTGTGATGTAACATGCGTCATTATATGAGCGACCATGGCACATTCTAAATAGTATTTATAGTATAAAAACCCATAAATAGTACTAGCAATCATATTTAACGTCATTACTTTGATTATAGAAATCGTAATATCGCTATTTGATACTAAAAGCATGGCTGGTAAGTGACCTAATGAAAAAATAAGTGAGGATATTAGAATCGATATAATATATACAGATTTAGATTCTCTTTTAGTTATTTTGATTAAAGAATAACTAATTAAAGTCATTAATCCAAATCTTATAATAATTTCTTCTAGAACACCCCCATAGCTAACTCCCCCTAATAATTCTATAAAAGAATTTTCAAGCAAATTCTTGTTCTGTATAAATACATTAGATATCCATTCCCCAATTACTAGAATGAAACCTATAAAAACACCACTCAAAACACTAATCATTAATGTTTTTTTTAATTTTCCTTTTTGATATATTACAGATTTTAATTTAGTTTTCTGATGTAAAAAATGACCCAAAGTCAAACCGACTAAACTTAATATCAACGGATTTATCATGGATAAAAGCGTTAATTGGTATACCGAAAAATGAGAATGAACTTTCATTATTTCTAACTTCTCCATCACTAAGTGGCGTAACATTGGAATGCTTAATAATAAACAAGATAAGATAATCAAGATATAAATTAAGTATGCTTTAAAATTTTTATTCATGCTGAACAGCTCCCATATATAATATAGGTGAAACTATATTATATGACGTCGCGTAATAATCAATACATAAATCTAACTCTTTAAAAGATACTTCATAATACTATTCTGAAAAATGATTTTGTTAGCTCTAAGAGTTACCAATTTCATTATATTTTTCGTTTGTTCTTTTAAGTATATGCTCTATGTTGCAAGACTGATCAAACAAGCAACATAGAAAGCTTGTATGTTGCAAGACTCACTAAACAAGCAACATAGAACGCCTGTATGTTGCAAGACTCACTAAACAAGCAACATTCAGAGCCCGACTCCACTTCCACCACACACATCAACCTCATCCAATTAATAAAGTGTATATTTAACATTAAGTAATCATTTTTCACACAACCAAAAATTATATAGTTTTCGAATTTTTTTGTAAATTCTGTTTATTTTATTGAAATATGTTTTCATTCGTACTATCATTTAGTTTAATATGTTTTTTTAATATTGTTTTTTATATATAGAAGGAGAGTCAATCATGAGTGAAAATAGCAATCTTGTTACTTCAACACAGAATATTATTGAAGAAGCTTTATATAAACTAGGTTATGATGAAGGTCTTTATGAGCTCATTAAAGAGCCGGCTAGATTTTTAAAGGTTCGTATTCCAGTAAAAATGGATGATGGTTCGGTAAAAACTTTTACAGGTTATCGTTCTCAACATAATAGTTCGGTCGGACCTACTAAGGGCGGCATTCGTTTCCACCCTGATGTCGATGAGAATGAAGTGAAAGCTTTATCTATGTGGATGACCTTAAAGTGTGGCATCGTTAATTTACCTTATGGCGGTGGTAAAGGCGCAATTCAATGTGATCCTCATAACATGAGTAAGACGGAACTTGAAAGATTATCTAGAGGTTACGTAAGAGCAGTATCTCAAATTGTCGGACCTACTAAAGATATTCCAGCACCAGATGTGTATACGGATGCTCAAGTTATGGCATGGATGATGGATGAATATAGTTTAATGCATAAAGTAAATGCACCAAACTTCATTACAGGTAAGCCTCTTGCTTTAGGTGGTTCACTTGGTCGTGAACAAGCGACAGCTTTAGGTGCTGTCATCACAATTGAAGAAGCTGCTAAACGTAAAAATATTAATATTGAAGGATCACGTGTTGTCATCCAAGGTTTTGGTAATGCTGGTAGCTTTATCGCTAAAATCTTACATGATAAAGGTGCAAAAATCATCTGTATTTCAGAAAGTCGTGGCGCATTATATGATCCTGAAGGTTTAGATATTGATCATTTATTAGAGCTACGTAAAGAACATGGCAGAATCACACCTTTATTTGATAACCTCATTCCAAATAGCGAGTTGTTTGGGCTAGATTGTGACATTTTAGTACCTGCTGCTTTAGCTAATCAAATCACTGCTCAGAATGCTGGAGATATTAAAGCTAGCATTGTAGCTGAAGCTGCAAACGGCCCTACTACTCAAGAAGCTACACGTATCTTAACTGAAAACGGCGTGTTGTTAATTCCTGACGTATTAGCAAGCGCCGGCGGTGTTACCGTGTCATACTTTGAGTGGGTGCAAAACAATCAAGGTCTTTATTGGACTGAAGAAGTAATCAATGATTTATTGAAAGAAAAATTAGTTGAAGCTTTTGATAAAGTCTATGAAATATCTCAGAATAGAAATTTAGATATGAGATTATCTGCCTATGTCGTTGGTGTTAGACGTACAGCTGAAGCAACACGTTTCAGAGGTTGGGCATAGCATTATAAATAAAGAGGTTGGCACATAAATCCCAACTTAAAATAAATCACCCAATCCGTTGGAATCATTTTCGGATTGGGTGTTTTTATAATTTATTCAAAATAATGATGTTCTTTTAGAAACTTTTCAGCAATAATTGCAGGTTCTTCTTTTTTACCATCAGCTTTGAAATTCAGTTCTTGCATTTTTTTAGTAGACACTTTGCCAATTAATTTTTCGATAGATTTTTTAGCTTTAGGATTATCTTTCAAATATTCATTTGTTGCTAAAGGACTTGCATCATATGGTGGGAAGAAATGACGATCATCTTCTAACGTCACTAAATCATAGGCGGAAATTCTACCATCTGTCGTATAACCAAGTGCTACATCGATACTTTTATTCTTCAAGGCATCATATACGAGTCCAATCTGCATTGTTCTTATATTTTCAAATTCAAATCCGTAAGCTTTCGCGAACGCTGGATAACCATCACCTTTACGTTTAATCCATGTTGCATCACTTGCTACTCTGAGTTTGTCTCTATGTTTCTTTAGATCTGATACTTTTTTTAAATTGTATTTTTCTGCCGTTTCTTTCGTTACGGTAAAAGCAAAAGTATTTTCAAAGCCATATGAATCAAAAAATGTTTGATTAAATTTATTTTCAAAGCCTGTTTTAACTGCTTTTTCGGCTTTTTTAGTATTTGTAATAGGTTCCAAACCAAGTGCACCTACTAAATCAGTACCTGTATATCTCGTAGCTGATATTTGAGCATCGTCATTTAAAATCGCATTGTGTTCAATAGCTGCAGAACCTAAATTGTTTACAATGACGGGTTTAATTTCTTCATTTGTATCATGCTCAATTTGTAGTCTAATCATATGGGCCATAATTTGAGACTCGCTTGTTGCGAGCGCTGTTATTTTAACAGTTTCTGACGATGCCCCGCCTAACCCAGGTAAAGAACAGCCACTTAACAATATTGTACAAATTATAATTAAAGTAAATTCTTTAAGTTTGATAACAGTTCCCCTCCATAAGCTTTATATTTATATAGTAGTGACTCTTATATTACCATAAAAATTTAACGCCAATTACAGTCTGTATAACGGGCAGTCTAAAGGGTGTCTTGATTTATATTGTTTAGTTTATATTCAATATGACAACTGCTATAATGTGAATGAGATAAAAATAAATCATTAAACATATAGATGCACGGAGGATAAATGAATGGACGACTCATTAAGAAGTAGAAGAAAGAATGAACATATTCAATTAGCTTTAGATACTTATCAATCAGCAGGTACTGATTTTGATAAAGTACAGTTAATACATCAATCCATTCCTTCAATAAATAAAAACCAAATCGACTTATCTGCAACATTTCCTCACTTCACTTTTAAATACCCTTTATATATCAATGCAATGACAGGTGGAAGTGAAAGAGCAGCAGCAATTAACAAGGCATTAGCACAAATAGCGAAAGCTTGTGATATTCCAATGGCAGTCGGTTCAACACATTCAGCTTTAAAAGATTCTAACGCTGAAGCAAGTTTCACAGTTGTTCGAGATGAGAATCCAGATGGCATCATTTTAAGTAATGTTGGCGCAGATATTGAATATGCAAAAGCAAAAAGATCAATTGAATTACTAAATGCAGACGCTTTGCAAATTCATGTTAATGCCCCACAAGAATTAATCATGCCTGAAGGTGATACTCAGTTTGAAAATTGGTTAACAAACATCCAAGAAATCCAAGCACATATTGATATCCCTGTCATTATTAAAGAAGTAGGTTTCGGTATGAGTGCTGAAACGATTCAAAAAGTTAAAAACATCGGTATTCAATATGTAGATGTAAGTGGTCGAGGCGGCACTAACTTTGCCGATATCGAGAACCAAAGAAGACCATTGAAAGACATGGCATTCTTAAATCAATGGGGACAAAGCACTGTGCAAAGTTTACTCGAAGCTAAATTATTAAATACAGACATGCATATACTAGCAAGCGGTGGCGTTAAAAACCCACTTGATGCAATCAAATCATTAGTATTAGGCGCAGAAGCAGTCGGTCTTTCAGGATATGTACTTAAATATTTAGATGAATACGGCGTAGAAGAAACAATTGAACATATGAAGCAATTCATTGAACAAATGCACGTCATAGCAAACTTGCTCAACGCATCAAACGTATCAGACTTGAGATCAGTCGGCTATGTGTTGGCACCTGAATTACAAACTTACGTAGAGCAACGCTCAAAAATTATAAATCCCGAGTAATATGAAGCAGCTTTTTCTTAATGGGGAAAGCTGCTTTCCGTTTGTGAGATATTGAGGAAGTTCAGACTAAAATAGCGCCACCCCTCAAAATTAAACGAAAATCTATCTATATATCTTACGAAACTAACCTGCTCATTCCAAAAACTCCTATCTCTATCTCGCTTTATATCAGACTTTTTTACGATATAATATTCATTTTCAATGTAGGATATAAAGTGATAATATTAAACATATATATGAACCGCATCTTTAAAGTGCACACACGCTTTTTTTATAAAATAAAAATTAAAGGAGAGCTGAATATGAGCAATCAAGATATACCATCTTTATATTATACTGAAGCTTCGAAAAGTGCTGTTCCACTCCTTGCAAGTGAACAACATTTACAAACTGTTACTGCGGAGCCTTGGCTAAAAATTTCTGACGAAGGTCTTCAATTAGAAGGCTTATGTTTTGATAGAAATCACAACCTTTTTTTATGTGAAGTTTTTGGTGGAACAATATTCCGCGTAGACTTACCTGAGAAAAAAGTAAATACTGTATTCAAATCTGAGAAAACAAACCCGGCTTCTGTTAAAATACATAAAGATGGGCGCTTATATTTGTCTTACTTAGGTGATTTCAAAAATTCTGGTGGTGTTATATCCACAGATGCTGATGGCAGAAACCCTCAAAATATTGTTTCAGATATTGATACTGAATATTGTGTAGATGATTTAGTTTTTGATCGTAAAGGCGGATTCTATTTCACTGATTTTAGAGGGTACTCAACTAATCCTCTTGGTGGTGTTTATTATGTATCACCTGATCATCAAACGATTACACCTATCATTCAAAATATTGCTGTAGCAAATGGTATTGCTTTAAGCACAGATGAGCGTGTGCTTTGGGTTACTGAAACAAACGCGAATAGATTACACCGTATTTCTTTAGAAGAAGATGGTGTTACGATTGAACCATTTGGTGCTTCTATTCCTTATCATTTTACTGGCCATGAAGGTCCTGACTCTTGCTGTATAGACAGTGATGACAACCTTTATGTCGCAATGTATGGTCAAGGTAGAGTACTTGTTTTTAACAAAAGTGGTTATCCAATTGGACAAATATTAATGCCAGGTCGAGATCAAGGTCATATGCTAAGATCTACACACCCTGCTTTCATTCCAGGAACTGATCAATTGATTATTTGTGCAAATGATATAGAACGTGGTGGCGATTCTTGGTTATTTACGGCAAAAGGCTTCGCAAAAGGACATAATAGTTATCAATTTCATTAAAAATGCAATTATTATATAATAATTAGTTAAAGTTTTTGAATATATCGTGACAGAGCTTTATAATAATAAAGTGTTGTTTAACAAAAAATAAAATAGGAAATATTAAAGGTGATTGAAGATATGGCACAAATAGGATATGGGGAAGCAAATGGGAAAGTGATTTTAATAGGAGAGCATGCTGTTACTTTTGGACAACCAGCAATAGCTATTCCATTTACAACAGGTAAAGTGAAGGTAACAATCGCGTCACTTAGTGAAGGTGCGCCTTCATACATCAATAGTGATGTATATGAAGGTACGTTACAACAAGCACCTGAACATATTAAAGCTGTTACGACTCGTTTTATCGAAAAACATCATATAGAAGACTCTATAAATGTTACTTTTGAAACGAATCTTCCCCCTTCAAGAGGATTAGGTTCCAGTGCTGCTATGGCTATCGCCTTTGTAAGAGCAAGTTATGATTATATAAACAAGCCTCTTTCTGACGAGTTGTTAATAGAAGAAGCGAATTGGGCAGAACAAATCGCTCATGGCAAACCGAGTGGCATTGATACACAAACGATTGTTTCTAATAAGCCTGTTTGGTTCCATCAAGGCAAAGTTACAACTTTAAGACCTTTATCATTAAATGGTTATATGGTTGTAATAGACACTGGTGTTCGAGGTTCTACAAAGAAAGCAGTCGAAGATGTCCATCAACTATGTAATCATGACGAGCAATATATGCGATATATTGAACATATTGGCAATCTCGTATATGAAGCAAACGAAGCAATTGAACAGCATGATTTCAACCAATTAGCGCATGTGTTTGAGCTTGCTCAAGATAATTTACGTAAGCTTACTGTCAGTCATGACAATATCGAATCATTGCTTGAAATCAGCAAAACACAAGGTGCAACTGCTGGTAAACTGACTGGTGGCGGACGCGGCGGTAGTATGATTGTACTCGCACAAAATCTTGAAATCGCTGAAAAAATAGCGACAAATGCTGAAAAATTCGGTGCACATCATACTTGGATTGAAAAATTAGGAGGTTAACGAGATTGAATATTAGTGGCAAAGCCCGTGCTCACACAAATATTGCATTAATTAAATATTGGGGAAAAGCCAATGAAGACTTAATCATTCCCATGAATAATAGCTTATCCGTTACACTAGATAAATTTTATACAGAAACAAAAGTGACATTTAGTCCTGAGTATACGAAAGACACTTTAATTTTAAATGGACAAGAAGTTAACGAAGAACAAGCTAAGAAAATTTATAAATTTATGGATATCGTAAGAGAGCGTGGTAATACGTCATTACACGCATACATCGATAGCGTGAATTATGTACCTACCGCTGCCGGACTTGCTTCTTCAGCAAGCGCATATGCAGCCTTAGCAGCAGCTTGCAACGAAGCGCTTGATTTAAACATGTCTGATACAGATTTATCAAGATTAGCACGCAGAGGTTCTGGTTCTGCTTCTAGAAGTATTTTTGGTGGATTTGCTGAGTGGGAAAAAGGATATGATGATAAAACATCATATGCGCATTCAATTGATGCACAAAATTGGGAAGACGACTTATCTATGATTTTTGTCGTAATCAATAACCAATCCAAAAAAGTCTCTAGTCGTTCTGGTATGTCTCATACACGCGATACATCTCGATTCTATCAATATTGGTTAGATCATGTAGATGAAGATATTGCATCTGTAAAGCAAGCAATTAAACAGAAAGACTTCAAACATTTAGGCGAAGTCATAGAAGAAAATGGATTGCGTATGCACGCTACAAATTTAGGTGCCCAACCTCCTTTTTCTTATTTAGTACCTGAAAGTTATGAAGTTATGGAAATTGTCCATCAATGTAGAAAAGCCGGATTCCCTTGCTATTTTACAATGGATGCTGGACCAAATGTTAAAATTTTAGTTGAAAAGAAAAACCAACAATTTATACTAGACGCTTTACTTAAATCTTTTAATAAAGAACAAGTTATTGCGAGTGATATTACACACACAGGAATTGAAATTATTGAATAAGGAAGAGATAAAATGATTCAAGTCAAAGCGCCAGGAAAGCTGTATATTGCTGGAGAATATGCAGTAACAGAGCCTGGATATAAATCTGTATTAATCGCAGTTGACCGATTTGTAACGGCCACTGTAGAAGATACTCATTCAACTTCAGGGTTTATCCATTCTAAGACTTTACATCATGAACCGATTACTTTTAAAAGAGAACAAGATAAAATAATCATTTCTGATACAGATGCAGCAGATCAACTTAAATATATTACACAGGCTATCGAAGTCTTTGAGCAATATGCAAAAAGTTCAAATGTCACTTTAAGACATTATAACCTTACAATAGATAGTAACCTAGATGATGCATCAGGACATAAATACGGATTAGGCTCTAGCGCCGCTGTATTAGTATCCGTCATTAAAGCCTTAAATGAATTTTACAATATGCAATTATCCAATTTATACATTTATAAATTAGCCGTTATCGCAAACATGAAATTACAAAGCTTAAGTTCTTGTGGCGATATAGCCGTTAGTGTTTACACAGGTTGGTTAGTCTATAGTACATTTGATCATGATTGGGTCAAACAACAAATCGAAGAAACATCTGTCCTGGAAGTCCTTTATAAAAACTGGCCAGGTCTACACATAGAACCACTACAAGCACCAGAACATATGGAAGTACTAATCGGATGGACAGGTTCACCAGCCTCTTCACACCATTTAGTAAGTGAAGTTAAACGACTGAAAGCCGACCCAACAATATATGGACAGTTTCTTGATCAATCACAAACATTTGTTGAGCAACTTATCAAAGCCTTCAAAACGAACAATATTAAAGGTGTACAAGAAACAATTAGAAAAAATCGCACAGTCATACAATACTTAGACTCATTCGCTACAATAGACATCGAGACACAACATTTAAAAAAACTATGTGATATCGGTGAAAAATACGGCGGAGCAAGTAAAACATCCGGCGCTGGCGGCGGAGACTGCGGTATTACCATCGTTGAAAATGATAAAAACAAAAGCAAAATATATGAAGAATGGTCAAATAACGACATCAAACCACTCAACTTCAGTATTTACCACGGACAATGAAATAAAGAATTGAATATAAAGAACCCCGTTGCACAACAAATACGTTGAGCAACGGGGATTTTTTTATGTTGTAAAGTAATTAAGAGGTAGCTGGACTCAATATTAAGTTATACAAAAGATAGCAAGGGGAAATTTTGGTTATGTCTTGGATTAACTCAATACTTAACTCACGACTTGGGCATTTTCTTGGATTAACTTCAGACTTAACTCACGACTTGGGCTATGTCTTGGATTAACTTCGGACTTAACTCACGACTTGGGCATTTTCTTGGATTAACTCCAGAATTAACTCACGACTTCGACAATGTCTGTACTGAACCCAAAAAGTTGAACTTTTTTAGTATGATATTTGAAAGGTTTGTTTCCTGAATTTTTTAGGAGATAAGCCTTTTAATTTTGATTTGATTCTTTCATTATTATAAAAATGAATATAACGATGTATAGCTTGTTCTAGTTGCTGAAAATCTTCGAATTCTTGACCATAATACATCTCTTGTTTAAGTAGTCCGAAAAAGTTTTCCATAACTGAATTATCTAAACAATTACCTTTTCTAGACATACTTTGAAATACTTTATTTGCTTTTAATAATTTAGTGTATTGCGAATGTTGATAATGCCAACCTTGATCTGAGTGTATCGTTAAACGATAGCTTAAATCTGGACGCATAGCCATCATTTCTTTTAATGGATTGATGACAATCTCTAACGAAGGACGATTTGAAATTTCAAAACTAATAATCTCCGAACTATATAAGTCCATAAAAGGAGATAAATATAATTTCTGGCCATTCTTCAACTTGAATTCTGTAATATCTGTCACTATTTTTTGAAAAGGGACATGTGTTTTAAATCTACGATTTATTATATTTTTAGCGACCTTACCAACTTTACCTTTGAATGATCGAAATTTACGCCCTCTATGCGTAAATTTCGAACAAGATAACCCTAATTCTTTCATTAATCTTCTTACTTTTTTATGATTTACATTGATACCTCTATTACTTAAATCTTGTGTAACGCTTCGATAACCATAGGTATAATTAGATTCCTTACATATTTCTTTTATTACTTTAATCAGTTCATCATCTTTATTAGGTTTATTGAACTGATTTATCCAATAATAATATACAGATTTAGCTAATTTAGCGACTTTGAATAAAATACTCAATTTTATATTAAGTGTTTCGTGTAGTTACGTAATGATCTTTACTATTTCTGATTTTTGCTTCCGTATATGTCGGTCAAGGCTTGTAACTTTTTTTGATAAGCAATACCTGCCTTTAACGTTTCAACTTCATTGCGAAGTCTTTCGAGTTCTTCACGTTCATTTTCATTTAGAGATGAATTTTTATTATCAGTTTCCGAATATTTTTTATCCATATTGATAGACCGTCCCTTTTGTTTATTAGCTAGATCAAGACGACACTTTTCATCAAATTGATGTTGCCAATTGGCAACCATTATAGGATTAATAATCTTAAAATGATTAGCTGTTTCTCGATAAGACAACATATTTTCTTGTCTAAATTTTATAACAGATAATTTAAATTCGCTAGTATAAACAGTGTTTCTTCTTTTTTCTTGTAAGCCATCTTCTCCAAACTCTTTATATTGATTGACCCATATTTGAATGACAGATGAACTGGAAATGTCATGTTTTAAGGTAAGTGCTTTATAACCTGATTGACCATCTAAGTACTCTTTTACTAATTTTAATTTAAAGTTAAAATCATATTTTTTTCTCATAAATAATGCACCCCTATAAGCTAGATTTGAGGTTCAACTTTTGGGGTGCACATCAGTCTTGGATTAACTTCAGACTTAACTCACGACTTTACCCTTTTCTCCTACGACTTGAATTCTAGGAGTTGTCTTTTACCACCTTATACAAAATCCAAGCACAGTCACCTTTTTACGCCTCTGCTTCATTTATATTTATTTATTAACGATTGTGGGATATGACAATAATCATCTGGACATTTGTCTAGTCTGTCTTGATGTTCTTCTGCACTTTTTACATAATTCGTTAATGGCATCACTTCAACCACAATTTTCTCAGCATCGTTTCTATTTTTAATAAATTGACGTGCTGCTTCTAAATGCTCTGAATTCTCACTATAAACGCCTGTTCTATATTTTAAGCCAACATCGACACCTTGTTTGTTCAAGCTATATGGATCAATAACCTCAAATAAGTACCCCATCAAATCATTAACTGTTACAACTTCAGGATTAAAGACCGTCTTTACACACTCGGCATAACCATCATACTCGCCTGCTCTATTATGACTACTACCATTCGCTCTACCCGCTTCAGTTTCAATCACTCCAGGTAAAGTCTTCACGAAAGCTTGTACACCCCATAAACAACCGCCTGCTAAATATATCGTTTCCATACATTACGCTCCTAAAAATAAGTTATGCCCATTATACAAGAAAACACCGTAAGTACATTGGATTTTCAATTATTATGTTAAAATACAATAAACTCAATTCCCACAAAAATTAAATCCTGGAGATACCGTTTCAGATTAAATTGAACAACGAGGTGTAACATGAAATTAATATCATATAATGACTCATACTATAAACATATCAAAGACTTTCAGATTAATGCTTCCCAATTACAATTCACTATCGCACCACTAGATAATATTAGATTAGCAAAACAAAACCCCAACAGACATTGCATATTGGGGCTTTCCGAACAAAATGATTTAGTTGTATTTTTTGTCTTACATGAAGACAGTGAATTTACGAATTACTTTTCTACAACACCAGAAACAACTATATTTGTAAGATCATTATCTACAGATGAACGTCATTTAAGACAAGGTTATGCTAAAAAAAGTTTAGCACTACTAGATACATATCTATTAGAGCATATGCCCCATATTAAGCACATTGCCCTACTTGTAGATAAACCAAATCAAATCGCCTACAAACTATACATTAGTCTAGGGTTTAAAGACGTCGGCGTAGAAGTAAACAATGATGGAGATATGCAGTTATTAATGGAGAAAAGTATATAAAAATCACCCATTCCTTAACTGTTTCTTAACTATTATTAAATAACTTTTAAATGCCGATTTTTTGGATTTTTTTATATTATAATCAACTCATCAAACGAAATGGAGATGATTATATGAATTTCAAAAAATTAATTCCTGTTACTTTATCGGCTGTTATTTTAGGTTTTGGAGCAGTCAGTGTCACTGAAGCGAATCATGCTAATGCGAGAACTTATTCTCAAAATGGTATCACATTACACGATGATGATCGTTTACCTTTCCACACTACGGAAGATTTAGCAGTGCTTTTAAATAAACATACAGACCCTTTAACTAAAACTCAACTTATTCATTATTTTAAATCATTAGGTTTTAAAAATGTAGGACAAGTTATCAAAACTGCCGAGAAACAAAACATAGATGTTTCAGCTTTTTATAAATACAGAAATCATAAAGGTTGGAAGTAATGATTTTGTAAAGTGTATTCCTCAGAATCAAAAATATAAAAATCACCCAATCCGTTAATACAATTTCGGATTGGGTGATTTATTTTGAGAAAGTGATTGATGCCTAAGCGCTTATTTAAATCCTTCTATAAATGTTACTTTATCTATTGAACCTGCGTGTGCTAATTGATGTCTTAATCTGCTATTTCTCATAGCTTCATTATTATCTAGTTCTTTTAAAGTTTCTATTAGTTCAGCATATTTTTCTAATGAAAATTGATTTTCTGTGGCAATATAATTTTCATTATGCAGTGTTTCTATATATCCTAACACGAGCAATTGATAATCAAATGCGCTTTTAACTGCATCCAAAATTTCATTTCCTTTGTTAATATCTAAATATATATCGCATTTTTGATATAAAGAAAGAATTTTATCTTTTGGAGCGTTAGGAAATAGCATGACGTTCTCATGACTATTTAGTTTCATCAATTTTTGTGACATCTCTGTTAAAGCTACAATATGAAATTGGTATTGTGGAAGACTATTCACCATCTCTTCTAGATGAGGAATTTGATCAGAGTTTGTTAATGTTAAAACATTATGGGATTGTTGGTTCTGACCTACAAAATCATATACATAACCTGATTTCAAAATTCGATTTTTATGTTCTTCTTCTACTAGCTCAGATAAGTGATTAAATTCATGTTCACTTGGCGCTATAATATGACAACTTCGCATTTTTTTAGATAACATCAACTTCATATTTCCAGGTATCGTATCTCCTGTTTTCTCTTGCCAAAACAAATAATCATTACCTTCAACTTTTAAGTCGTGTAGCACTGCACAAGATATAGATAATGAATTTATTAAAAAACTGTCCATGGAAATATTAGCTACTTTCAAATAAAAGATGACAAACTGAACTTTTGAATGAAAAATATATTCCTTGTCACGCCATTTTAAAATGATATCATTTGTTATAAAATTCTCAGTTATAATTTCTTGATTTTTATCATTGAACCAGCGCTTGATAATTCTTCTTTGATTATCATCCACTAACAATTGAGCATATTTCAAACCGTTCTTATTATAATAGTCGATTACTTGTGTCTTTCCATTTTTATTTAACCACTCTATTCTTTCAACTATTCTAAAACTAAAATTCTTTTTATAAATAATTCTACCTTTCGTTTCCCCCATATGTTTAACTTGTGCTGAATTATTGCTACCTTCAATCTCCCAATATCTTGGAATCATCACTTGATTGAAAAATAAAGGATCTGATGAATGATTACTGTTACACGCAAAAAATTGATAAGGCGTTAGTACATTTGAAGGTAAAAATCCATCTTCTTCAATCACGATTGTTTCATTGTCCATACCAACATTTTTAAATGTCTTATAAAGTACTTTAGTTTTTGTGTCGAATGATTCAAAAAGATTAATCATGTAGCACCTCTTTAATTAAAACAAACCATCTTTGTTTTATATTTTCTGTTTTAAAAGTTTCAGCGATTTCATAAGAACGATTATGATAAGCTGCATGATCATTATTGAAAAATTGTATAATGGCATCAGCTAAATTTTCTACAATTTGTTGTTCAGATTGTTTGGTTATATTTATAGGTATTAAATGACCATTTTCGTCATGAACGATAAAAGTTGTATTACCATAATCAACTTCAAATCCAATCATTCCTAACCCTGATCCTATTGCCTCCATTAGCGTTAAACCAAATCCTTCACTAGTAGAACCGGATAAAAACAATTATAACTTTCACATCATTCAACATATAAAATGAATCCCCCTTCCACCTCGATTTCATGTTAAATAGATAAATAAAAACGATTTCATATTATTTCGCAAAATCAAACAATTGAAAAATGCAACTTTTTTGATACAATATAATGAGGATAAAAATGTGCACTCATATTAATATCGTTCCATACTTCACCAAAGATACTATCAAATAGACTTTTAATATAAATTAATAAACAGAATTAGAGGAGATTAGAAAATGGATTATAGAGTATTATTGTTTTATAAATATACAACAATTACTGACCCTGAAACTTTTGCAACAGAACATTTAGAATTTTGTAAAGACCTAGAGCTTAAAGGCCGTATTTTAGTAGCAACGGAAGGTATTAACGGGACACTTTCAGGTACGAAAGCTGACACAGACAAATATATGGAACAAATGAAAGCAGATGAAAGATTTGAAGGTATCACATTTAAAATTGATGAAGCAGAAGAACATACTTTCAAAAAAATGCACGTGCGTCCAAGAGCTGAAATCGTAGCTTTAGATCTAGAAGATGATGTAAACCCAAGAGAGTTAACAGGTAATTATTTATCACCTAAAGAATTTAAAGAAGCATTATTAGAAGATGATACAATCGTAATCGATGCTAGAAATGACTACGAATATGACTTAGGTCATTTCCGCGGAGCAATCCGTCCAAACATTACAAGATTTAGAGATTTACCAGATTGGATCAAAGAGAACAAAGAACAATTTATGGATAAAAAAATTGTTACTTACTGTACAGGCGGTATCCGTTGTGAAAAATTCTCAGGATTCTTACTTAAAGAAGGATTTGAAGATGTAAGCCAACTAGAAGGCGGAATTGCAACATACGGTAAAGACCCAGAAACTAAAGGTGAATACTGGGACGGTAAAATGTATGTATTCGACGAACGTATTAGTGTAGATGTGAACCAAGTAGAAAAAACTGTAGTCGGTAAAGAATGGTTCGATGGTACACCATGCGAAAGATACATTAACTGTAGTAACCCAGAATGTAACCGTCAATTCTTAGTAAATGAAGAAAACGAACATAAATATTTAGGTGCATGTTCACACGAATGTGCAGAACATGAAAGTAACCGCTACGTAAAAGCACATGATATCAGTGAAGAAGAAAAAGCAAATCGCTTAGAAAACTTTAAAGCATTAGTATAAAAAAAGACGCTCAGTTGAGCGTCTTTTTTGTTATCGTTAAAGATAAAATAACTATTATCATTTTAAATTCATTTAAATAAATTTGATATTACATCCGTATTAGTGCTCCTATTTACTTCCTTGTACTTATCGATTAAACGACTATCAATGCTTGCCATTTCACTTAAAAACTCAGAACTCACCTTTAAATCCTCTAATAAATATTCAGGTGTTATCACACGCTCTTTGAAGAAAAAGTTTAATAAGCTATTAATTTTTACAGGTTTAGCTAATTTAATTTCTTCATCTAAAGGTTCTCTTTTTTTATACCCTTTTTTATTAACAGAAGACCAAAAATATCTATATTGAACATCAGTCATTAAATCAAGATAATAAGCTCTCATCGCTATAGCTTGAATAGAAACAAACCATTTTTCTTTTAATAATTTAATATGATCCGGATTGGATTTTTTTGTTAGTTTATTAAAGTCATTAATAAATTCAGCTTCTGGTAAAAGAAACTCAGCTGCAAATATATCTGCTTCTTTTTCAATTTGCTTATATTCATCTTGAGGTAAAATATCAAATTCAATATGTCTGTGTAGAAGTAAGTGACATAATTCGTGCGCGATATCAAAATTCCTTCTCACAGCAACGCCTTTATTATTACCTAAAGCAATATATGGTATATCAGAATCAGACCAAAAACTAAATGCATCCGCTTCGTTATCTATAGCCTTCTCGTAAACCATAATACCTGATTTTTCTAAATAAAATAACAAACGATTATTACTATTATTTCCTAATAAATTCTCTCTACTGATACTTGCACACATCTTGACGATTTTAATTCTATCCATATCCCCTGCTGACATTATAAAATCTTCAAGTTGATTAATTAACTCAAAAATAGGCATTACAGGTGACTTAACATATGAAAGTAAATAATTTGTGAAATTAGACAAATAATTAGCTTGATGATGCTGTTTATTCAATAACTTTGTAGATACTTTATAACTTTTGGCTCTGAATGCTATAGAATGCTTATCAACTGAATTCTGTTTAAAAGCATCAGGTTGTTCACTAATAAAATAACTTGTTTTCACATGAAATAACTTAGACAAATCATAAATCTTATTAATTTCAGGCATCATATTCTTAACTTCATATTGCCATATAGCCTGTTCACTCACATCAACTTTTTCCGAAAGTTCTTTACGACTTAATCCATTAAGCATTCGAATACTTTCGAGATTGCTCCCAATAAACATTTATTTCACCTATTCTTTTAATCCTTATCAAATTCCATTTCTTCTTCAATTCCAAACCCAAATTCATACACTGGGTCTACAATAATATCATCTAAATCATGATCAGATTTTAGAACTTCTAAATCTTTATCATCAATAATATACAATTCTTCACTTTTGATTATATTCAATAATTTTTCTGTTAAATCATAATACATGACTGCTGTATTATCACTTGGATTAGGTATCCATAACTTTGCAGAATTTAATTGTCTAGATATAACATCAATACCATAAGTGATAATAGCAAAAATATTACCTTCATGATTATTTTCATTATTTATATCTTTAAAAAGTAAACTGTCTGCATCTAACTGATATGATTCCTGACTTTTTAACTGAATTTGTTTAAAATCAAGCCCATTATTAAATTCCATTAAAGATTTTAAATATTTTTTCTCTTTCTTCTCTTTATCATTCAATGGATTTTTACCAAACGTAACATTTTTATCATCAAAATATTTTTCATTCTTAAAAATAAAAGTGATTTTATTTTTGCCTTGCTCTTCATTTGTATTAAACTTTAATAATTTCCATGATGGACCAGCATTTTGCTTTCTAATATTTACATACTGATTGATATGTTTATATACTTGATCTTCAATATGATTAGATTTTACAAATGCATAAGCATCACTGATTTGCATTGTTTCCTTTTTTTCTTTTCTTACATCAATATAATCCTTGTAACCTGCAATAATACCTTTAACAATCGAATCGAGTAAATTAGTGTTAATAGAAATCATTTAGTCACCTCTTAAAATATATGTAATTAATACAAATATACATTATAAAAACTGTAAAATCAAAGAATTATTTAAAGTGAAATACCTTAATCTCTAATATATATAAATTAAAAAATCACCTTGCTTATAAAAATATAAAACAAGGTGGTGCCTATGGAGATAGTGCTTTCGAACATTATCTCACCTATCATTGTAGGTGTGACACTTACGTTGTTATCATACTGGTTAGATAAACGTAAGAAAAATGGCGACAAATAACCAGCATCAAATAAACCCCCTTACTAATTACAGTAGTAAGGGGGTTTGATGTTGCCTATGAAAATAGTGCTATACAGATATTATAATAAATCTCCTAGAAAATGTAAATAAAAATTTTTAACTTATCTTTACAATTCATAACCTACATAGACTATTTATCAACAATTATTTTTATTCTTATATATAGCTTCACTTTTGGGAATTAAACCATTTAAACTAGGTTCGTATACTTTATGATTATATGTATTTTTAGCAAATTCCCTAATGTTATTCACGAATTCACCTAAAGCTTCGTCTAATTTCCTTTTTGAAAAAGCTATGGCATTCTTATCAAAATCGGCTAAGTTATAGTTTTGGTTATATATTTTGTATGCTATTCTAAATTTGTTAAATCTACTTTCTACTGGCTCATAAAATCCTAGTAACTCTTGAATAGATGCATTAGAATCATCAATATGATGACTCATCATTGTTATTACTTCTTGCATTAGTTGATCTAAAGAACGAAAATCTTGTTCTACATCATAATAAATTTCCATAGTATTCTCTTTACTATAATTAGCATTCTTAAAATCTAGTCTGTTATTTCTTACTTTAGAAGACTTATATGTCAGTATATCAATCATACTCACTAAATCATTATTATACTCTCTTTCTTTATCTTTAACTTGTTTTTTAAACTGTAGCCAAACAGCAGAAAATGTACCTATTAAAGCTAAAATTCCCCCTACTAAAGCTGCTATAAATTCACTCATTCTTACAACTCCTTATACTCTTTTTGTATACATATACACATTATACTATGAAATAAATCTTTATATATATATAACAACCCCCTTCAAAAAATGGTAAATTTCTATTCTTCATCTATTTCTCTCAATAAACACGATTTTTCGTTTACTCTTCGTCATTTTCCCGTTTTCGTCTACAAATCTATAGTTGGTTAATACAGTGTGATTCGTTTTGATGAGTTTGATATCATTGATGCTTGTTACTTTTTCTGTATAAGCATAGAAGTTAAAGCTGTATTTAGATGTTCCTGATTCGTTTTCGAATTTCGTATATCTTTTTTTATGTTCTTTCACTTTAAATACTGCTATGACTTTTCCATCATGTGGATGAATGCCTATTATATATTGTGTCTTCTTTGCTACTTGTTCACTGATTTCTAAGTCACTTACGACTGCTCTTTTGAGAATTTTAGATGATGTTGAGTATGTTCTCATTCCTGGTACGCTATGTCCGGTTGTGTCTATTGCGAGTTTCACGATGAGTATATTTGGGTTTTTCAATTTTTCTATATCGATATATTGCGTTTGAATATGTTGTTGTATCATATTTAGATTACCGTATATTTTCGAGCTGATTTCATAATTTTTTGTTTGATAATCATTGGCATAATTGTACATTTGATTATATGATACGACGTCTCCTAAATTTGCTGGATTAAATATTCGATATTGATTAATGAGTGCTTTCACGGCAATCTGGGCTTCTCGCTCGCTTATATCTGTCATAAACACGACTGGAGATATGAGGGCGTGATCTATGAGTAATCTTTCGTTATGTTTATAATCTTTTATGATTGGAATGTCTTCTAAATCTTGAATATTTAAATTTCCCAGGTGATAACCAATATGTATGAGTTCTTTGTTTTCATTGTTTATGAGACCATATACATAGTATCGATTGAAGGCTTTAATGTCTTCTATTTTTAATATAACTTTATCATCCGCTTCAACTATTTGTTCTACACTATCCGGTACTCTAAAATCTCGAAAAATATCTTCTGAAAAGTCATCTTCATACTGTTTATAATATAGTGAGTGAAAATGATCGAGCATCTTATTTCCTAGAGTAGGCACAAATACTTGTGACTTTCTTGTATGTCGATACAATTCACTAGTAATCATATCTTGAACATATAAAGAGCGCATGATTTTCGTTGTGTTTTCTTCTATATCTTTCGTTTCAATCAATACTTTCCCTTCATTAACCTCTTGTTCAAACGTCACTTTATGACTAATATGCTTGTAATCTCCTTTAGGAATTTTCACTAATAGTTTCCCTCTATAATTAGGCATATCTTTAATCGCTTTTAAAATGAAATAATGCTTATAACTAAAGTTACACCATGATGTTTTTTCTAAATATTGTTTAATAATTTCCATCATGCTTTCAACATCTTGATAATGATCATAATAAACGGTATACAGTGACTTTAGCGTTCCCTTTCTCTTATGATCACTAATTCTAAATGTTATCCACTGGTGTAAATCCGTATTCAGCAATGTAATATAATAAGAATTTTTGTTACCTGAAAAAGCAAAAGAAAACAACTTTTCACTTGGCTTTAGTAACTTTGTGATTTCAGTTTTTAATACATCAGCAAGTGTCTTGCTATGAGTATTCACAAAATCTTTTCCGTATAACATATATTCCATCCCCTAAATTAAATGAATATATTATAAGATATTATTACTGATTTTAAAATTTTGACCATATTAGAAAGCTTGACCATAAAATTATGGACAAGCCTTCTTCTCAAATTCACTCTAAAATGATATAACGCCAATCATGCCAGCTACAAATATCATAAACAGTGATGAACCCACTGCCCATTTCATAACTACTTTTTGGTTTGTACCATAATCTATTCCTAACATACCGACTAATAAGTAACCTGCTGCATATAATGGACTCAATACGTGTAATGGTTGTCCAAGTATTGAAGCTCTCGCCATCTCTGCTTTTGAAACGCCGAATTGTTGTGCTGATTCTGCTAATATTGGCAAGATTCCATAATAAAATGGATCGTTCGCCATAAAGTAAGTGAAAGGCATACTTAATATCGCTGTGATTAAAGCAAAGTGATTACCCATAGACTCCGGAATAATATTAACTAATGCTTTTGCCATTTCATCTACCATTTCAGTTCCGTTCATGACACCTGTAAAAATTCCTGAAGCAAATACTAAACCAACAACTGCTAATACGTTGCCTGCATGTCTTTTAATCAATTCCGACTGAACTTCCAAACTTGGATAATTGATTAATAATGCTAATGCAAAACCTATCATAAATAGAACAGGTATTGGTAAGAAATTCGTAATGAGTGCAACTAATAATAAGATTGTTAAAAGTGCATTTACGATAACGATTTTAGGTCTAAGTAATGCCTTTTCGTCTTCATCTGTGCCATTTGAATTATGCATATCATCTAAAGTTAAACTTAAATGATTTTTTACGCCGATTCTTTTTCTTTCCTTTACACCTAGAACATATGCGCTGAACACAGCAAATAGAATACCAGCAATCATAACTGGAATAATAGGTAGAAACACTTCTTCAGTCGTTAATTGAAGTGAAGAAATTGCTCTAGCTGTTGGTCCGCCCCACGGTGTCATATTCATTACGCCAATCGATAATAATGCTAAAGTTGATAATATGTATAAATTCATGCCCATTTTCTTATATAAAGGGAGCATAGCAGTAACTGTAATAATAAATGTTGTTGTTCCATCTCCATCTAATGCGACTAATGATGCTAAAGCTACAGTTCCTATTGTAATTTTAACAGGGTCCCCTTTAACAGCTTTCATAATCGCTTCAATAACAGGATTAAATAATCCAGCATCAATCATGACACCAAAGTATAAAATTGCAAATATAAGCATAATACCAGTAGGCGCAACAGTTAAAAGCCCGTCCACCATGTATTCACCTAGATTTGAGTAAAAACCCCCGATTAACCCAAAAACTGTTGGTACTATAATTAATGCAGCCAAAGCTGACATCTTTTTACTCATAATGAGAATCATAAAGATAATAACCATTACGAAACCAAGTATTGCTAAATTCATGATTTTACCCCCTCTATTTCTATTTTTTAATTGTAAGCGTTTTCTGAATTATTCGCAATAGACTTTACGTAAAATTTTCAGAATATTTTTATTTTTATAGGATTGTACACGAAATTTTCGAGAGATAAACGACTGGAATCATATCTCAAGACAAGCATGCACAAGTAAAATTGTAAGACTATAAAAAAATAAGCATATCACGTTAATACTGAGAAAAATCAGCAACATGACATGCTTATTTATTTTGAGTTGAGTATAATGTCTCAGACTCTATATCTTAAATTATTTCGATAATGCTAATTTTATATGTGCTAAGTGGTGTTCTTCGTGCCACGATAATTTTGCTATTTTAGATGCAACTGTAATTTCACCATTATCTTCATGTGTAAATGCTCGTTTTAATTGTTTCTCTGTCAAACCTCGACCGATTGCTACTATACGTTCGTTCATGCCTTCTAACATTCTGAGTGAACATTCTATTGGCAATTTACTATCAGGCAATTTAGCCCATTCATCTTGGTCAAAACTGATTATTGTTGGTTTTCTATCATCTGTTAATGCTATTTTTAATCGTTGATACATATTAAGTTGAGAATCTGCTATATGATGTACAAGCTGTCTTACAGTCCAGCTACCTTCGCGGTAAGTCTTATCCAAATCTGCGCTGTCCAGACCATCCACTACTTTTCTTAATCGATTGGCATAATTGCCCATTTCATCTAACCACTGTTGAATATGATCCATTGTTACTGTTTCAGGTAATTCTTGCTCTCCGATAGGAAATCTCGCATCCATTTTAATCACCCTTTTTAGTTATTTTAGATTCACGTTCATTATATGTCATATTCTCTGTTTAGCAAAAGTTAAGCATTAGTGAAGATACGTAATTTGGTATTTATATATATGAACGCTGGTTAAATGGCTGGTTTTATGGCTGGCTTTATTAGCAAGATTCACCTGTTATGCTCGTATGACCACCCTTATTAGCAAGATCTACCTGTCTTGCTCGTATGCCATCCCTTATAATCAAACCTCACCCTTTCTACTCGCATACTCATCCTTACTTTTCCTACTCGCATGTATGCCACCTTCTCTCCTACAAAAAATACACATACTTTAATCCTGCCTTTAGACTACTCTCCATAAAAAAGCGTCAGCAATATCTTAAAAGATTTGCTGACGCTTACTGTTCATATACTATTTTGTGATTTTCACTTTACCGACTGTATTGTCTTTACTTTTAGCTGTGACTTCAAATTTCAGACCATTGCTTGGCAATAATACACCTGCATCTTGTTGACCTTTATTTGAATAATCTTGGCTATCATCGAATAGTGGATTTTTCTTGATTTTATTATCGTGTAATTCATAACCTTCTTCATTTTTCAGTTTCATTTGTGGTTGATGATCTAGACTGAATGCTGCATCTCTAATTTGGAATTGAGTTGTTGCAGGATCATCTGCCATGCCTTTTTTCTTCCAGTTTAATGCACTTTGATCTGCATCAACAATACTAATGAAACCTTGTCCTGGATGGCTGCTCACATTGTTGTCTGAGAAACTCTTGTCTACATACCAAACTGTTAAACCTTTGTTATAAGACATCGTTCCGCCACCGCGTTTAATATTTTGCAAGCCTTTATCAGGACCAGTGAAGTTTCTCCATTGTAATAAATAATAGTTATCGTCATATCTATTACCATCACTTTGTTCAAATCCTTGTAATTCAAATTTAGAATCACTTTCAGCATCATCACTTAAAATGGCTTTACCATCATTTGATGACACTTTAATTTGGTCGATAAACCAACCAGGATTTGTTTCATATTTATCCGTTACATATAAAAATCTTAATTTAACTTTTTTACCATCGTATTTTGATAAATCGAATTTCGCATCTACATATCCATCAGACTTACCATCTATACCGTTACCTTGGTTTTGTCCGCTTCCTTGTGGATCATCGTTATTCGTAATACTGCCTTTTATGTTTTCCCAGTTTTGACCGTCATCTGTAGACACTTGAACGTAGGCATAGTCAAATCCTTGTTCAATGTCGTACCAAGTTTTGAAGTTTAATTCACTTGTCTTAGCTGACGTTAAATCTAAAGAAGTTGCCATCGCGTGTTGAGAATCATCATCTGCGCCACTCCAATAAGCTTTCTCTCCTTGAGCTGGCTTTTGTATCAACGTTGATTTAGCTGGTAATTTAACTTTTATAGCATCACTGTTCGTACCTTTCGTTGTTGCTTCATCTATTAATTCAGATGTTTCGCCATTAATTTCAGATGCATCTATTTCACTACCTGTTTGCCAGTTACCACCATGTTGTTGTTGAAGCATTTCTTTCATGTAAGGATCAAATCCTGTTGGTTCAGTACCTGGAATCGCACCTGCCCAACTACCCGAAGACATAATTGACCAGAATGACACTGGTTCACCTTTTCCTGAATATTCCGTGTCGTATTCATCTGGTAAACCTAAATCATGACCGTATTCATGAGAGAATACACCGGCAGCACCATCTTCAGGTTGAACTGTGTAATCGATAGCTGCTAATTTACCATCAAATTGGTCAAGACCTGAATCTGTACCCGGAATTGTATATGGTTCACCTTGTTCATCGAAATCAAGCGACCATCTATGTGACCAAATTGCATCTGTACCTAATTTACCACCACCAGCTTCTTCGCCAGGACCAGAGTGTACAATCATAATGTGATCAATAATACCATCTTTCTCATCATAAACACCATCACCATCTATATCGTCACGATCCCATTGATCGTAGTCACTTAAGTTTATACTCGAATCATTTGCAGCTTGTTCTAAAGCTTCTTGAATCAATTCTTTTGGCTTACCGTCACTGCCACTTTCATCTGGTACGTTTCCTCCATAGTAGCTTGCAGGATGTTTAGCTTTGTACCAACCGTGTACTTGACCATCGACATCATAACTGCCGCCAGATTGATTTTGATAATATTGTTTCATACTCATTAAGTTCTTACCATTTGGACCTTCATAACCATTTTCTCCAAACACCATATCTTGAAAATGTGAAATCGGATATTCATCATAATACATATCCGTCTCATCTTTCGTGATAGAGCTATTAGGATAGTCTGGAAATTCCATAGCAAGCACTAACACTTTATCTTTACGTACTTTGCCGCTATATTTTTCTTCTTGAACTTTATCTACGCGTTTACCATTATTCTCTTTCTTATACATTTCTTTTTTGTTCTTATTCAATTGACCTAGACGCTTACCGTTATTTCCCTTGTTATACTTCTTATCAAAAAGTCCCTTATTAGGTATGTATTTCTGACGATACTGTTCACCCTTACCGTCCATATATTGCTTTAACTTTTCATCTTTCTGTTCAGGCGTATTCGCAGACTCAATAACCCCTTCTTTTTCTAACGTTTCAAGCAAACGATCTTCATTCGGAGCAACACTATTTGCAGATGCTTGAGAAGCAAAAGCAGGCAATGCAATTAGAGCACTCAATGAAGCAATTGATAATTTCTTTAAAAATAAACGCACTGTATAAAATCCCCCTTATTTATCTAATCTAAATATATTATATACAATTTACCATAAAATAGTATCAAGAATTCTAAAAATTCTAATTTTTTATATTTAGTATATCAAAATAATACAGCATCATATCATTCGTAAGTCGCATGATATTGACTTGTCGTCAGCTCTATACAACGAAAAAAAGCATTTCATCACTTAGCTTCAACAATGATGAAATGCTTTTGCTTATTTTAGAATGGATTTCTATTCAGCCATTGTCCGCCGTCCATCGTGATACAATCTCCGTTAATATATTCCGCTTCTGGAGAGAATAAGAACCGAGCTAACCCTGCAATTTCTTCTGGTTGCCCCATTCTTCCAACAGGTACGCTGTCTATCGTTTGTTGACGCGCGTCTTCTGACAACGATAATTTTTTAGCACCACCAGTATTATCGATCGGTCCTGGTGCAATAGCATTAACGGTTATACCATATTTTGTGCCCCATTCAACTGCAAGTGTTCTTGTCATAGAAAGCACACCAGCTTTAGCACTTGCTGAATGTATAACACCTGCGCCAGCTGTCCATGAATATGTCGCAACGATATTGAGTATACGACCTTTACGTCCACTTTTAATCCATTCTTTCCCTACTGCTTGTGAGCAATAAAAAGTACCATTTAAAACAATATCAATAACAGAATTCCAACCATTTAATGATAAATCTTCTGCTGCACATAAAAAGTTCCCTGCTGCATTATTAACGAGGCCATCTATTTTACCGAATGTTCTAATCGTTTCATCCACTGTAAATTGAACTCTTTCAGGATTCCGAACATCCATATCTATACAAAGAATTTGTCCTTCATATTGTTCTATATCTTTTTGAGCTTCTTTAAGACGTTCTAAAGAGCGGCCTGTAATGACGACTTTTGCACCATCAGCAGCAAAGCGTTTAGCCATTGCTTTCCCCATACCGCTACTACCACCTGTTACGATTATCACTTTATCCTTCATATATACTCTCCTTATTGTTACTATATTTGAATAACTATATCGAGTAAGCGCTTACATATAGTGTACAATAAGTTGCTATAAAGGACAATTAAACAAGTGTTATAAATCGCACATAAAAAAGGATAAACCTTTATTGATATAATATAAATAAGAGGCTGGGACATAAATGTCCAACTATAATGATTTTGTAAAGTGCATGCTTGCCTAGGGGTATGGTTCGAGCCTGTAGTCTCTCTCTCATACTATTCCCCCGGGCGTCAGCACTTTACAAAATTAGAAATATAAAATCACCCAATCCGAAAATGATGCCAACGGATTGAGTGATTTATTTTAAGTTGGGATATATGTCCTAACCTCTATTGTTCTATCTTAATATCCTGATCCTACTTCTTCTCCATCTTCATCGTACTCGGTTACTTCACCGTCTTCATCAATGGTGTAAGATCCTGCTAAGTTTCCATCTTTATCTTCAAATGAGAATCCCCATTTTCCTTCATCTGTTTTTTCTGGTTCTTTAAATGTATATGAGTCTGTATCTAATGTTTCACCTTCGTATGATTCAACTTTATCTATAACATTATCACGCGTCACTTCTTCTGAACTGCTGTCAGAGTCATCGCTTTGTTCAGTGTCAGTGTCGTCTTCTAAAGTAGAAGTATCTTCGTCATCATTTGATGGCATTGAATCACCAAACTCAATTTTATTAGCTACGTTTGCTACTTTTCGATTATCTTTATACTTACTGTATAAATCAGAAATATTTAAGATTTTAGTTGTTTCACTATCTTTAATATCATTGTAATCGTTTATCACACTTTGAGTCATGATATACACAACTTCTTTTTTATTCACACCGACAATCGTAGCGTAACTCCCTTTCGAAGCATTCAAGCCATAAAACTTCATGCCTTCAGGTTTATTTTTCATCTTATTCAGTTGTGGACTTTCAGAAAGCTCTAAAGTATCAATATCTTGTTCTTGCTTTTCACCCGCACCAAAAGTTTGAGTATATTTCCCGGATAATAATTCATCTCCAGTAACAATTTTAGATTCTAAATTAGGTTCAAGCATTGCCATCGCTATACTTTGCTGTTCAGTTATATTAGATTCGTTTTTAATACCACTTTCATTATTATCTTCATTGTTGCTTGATTGATCATTACTAGTGTCATTATTGGATTGTTTACTCGTCGACTCACTTTTTTGATCATTGTTAGACGACTTTTCATCATCTGAATTACCACCGATATTTATACTACATCCCACAAGCGTCAAAGAAGAACATAGTACGAGTCCCGTAAAGAACTGCTTTTTCAAAAGAACCACTCCTTATATTTTATAATATATTATTCAAATAAATTTATACTAGTTTAATATATATTCTTTTCTATTGTAACAAACACATTGTATTTTGAAATAATTATTAGAATATTTTATAAAATTAAAATGAAAAACTTGCGTTATCTATATAAAACAAAAACAACCTGTCGCATTTACTGTGACTGGTTGTTTTGTTTTATATATATTTAGCTTCTTTCTTGTATTGATTCTGCGAAGACTTCTGGCTCAACATGATTTGATTTTGTTTCTGGCTTTTTATCTTTTTGCCATATTGTTTCTAGTTCTTCTAATGTTTTACCTTTTGTTTCAGGGATGAATTTCCATACGAATATGCCTGATAAGATACTCATTGCTGCATAAAATCCGTATGTCATTGTTCCACTAATATCCATCATGAATGGATAAGTTGATGTGATTGTAAAGTTCGCTAACCACTGTACGGCTACGGCAATAGCCATTGCGCCACTTCTGATTCTATTAGGGAATATTTCTGATAGTAATACCCAGATGATTGGACCCCAACTCATCATAAATGATGCTGTATAAATAACCATAAATAATAATGTAATGAATCCGAATACACCGTTTGCTGTTAATACACTCATACCGATCATGCCGATAGCCATTCCTGTTGATCCTATAATAAGCAATGGTTTACGTCCGAATTTATCTACATAGAATATCGCGATTAATGTGAAGATTACATTTACTAACCCCATAACGACTGTTTGCATCATTGAAGCATCGCTGCCTACGCCTAAGTTCTCAAATATTCTCGGTGCATAGTAAAGTGCAACATTTATTCCGATAAATTGTTGGAATATTGATAGTAATATCCCAATGATAATAACTGTTTTACCGAAGCTGAATAGTGGTGCTTTCAGTTCTTTAGTTTTACTTTTTGTAGCTAAAATATCATTTAATACGTTTTTCGCATGTTCTTTTGATGAATAAATTTTGTTAAGAACAGTAAGTGCCTCTTTATCTTTATTAGCTAAAATTAAATACCTTGGTGTTTCAGGTACTAAGAATAACAGTACGAAAAATACAATTGCTGGTATGGCTTCTGTCATAAACATATAGCGCCATCCGATTAAATCAACCCAACTTTGGGATTGACCAAACGTAATACCATAGTTTACAAAGTATACGACTAACATACCAAATATAATGGCAAACTGGTTCCAAGATACGAGTCTACCTCTGATTGCTGATGGTGAAATCTCACTAATATACATCGGAGAAATTGCAGAAGCTAAACCTACTCCAATACCACCGATAATACGATAAATATTAAACATAATCAGCAATCCAAGAGTCGATTCTCCTCTATCAAAAAATAGAAACTCTGGATATCCTGATAAAATTGCAGATATTATAAATAGAATTGCTGCGACTTGCAAAGACTTCTTACGTCCTAACCTTTTTGAAACAATTGAAGACAATAGTCCACCGATAATACAACCAATTAATGCGCTTGATACAGTTATACCATGAACGAAGCTACCATAATCTGCTGTAATATATTTTTGTAATGATTGTTCTGCACCAGAAATTACTGCTGTATCATAACCAAATAATAGCCCACCAAGCGTTGCAATTAATGCAATCTTAAAGATAAACTTCTTATTATCATAACTACTCATTACCCCATCTCCCTAGTTCTTTATTTAAATTGAGTTAAATCTTTCGTTATTGGCTGAGTTGCAGTATAAATTAATTTATAAATGTTAAATAGTTTATGATATGATTCAGAATGACTTGAAACTGGCGATACTTTCCCGCGATATTTTATCCAAGATTCATTCATATCGTCGAATGAGTCAAACCATTGTTCACCCATTGCCGCTAACATAGCCGCGCCGTATGCAGGTCCTTGTTCTTCAGTTCGTGTCGTAATAGGCACATTAAAGATATCCGCTTGAATTTGAAGCCACTCTTCATTCTTAGCGCCACCGCCGATAGATACGATTTCTTTAATATCAATATCTTTATTTCTCATAATTTCAATACTTTCATTTATAGAATATGTAATACCTTCAAGTACTGAACGTTTCATATCCAATTGCGTCGTATTGGCATCTAAACCTATAAAGCTACCCCTAATAGATGCATCATTATATGGCGTACGTTCGCCTAATAAATACGGTGTATACATCAATCCATTGGAACCAATTTTAGATTGTGAAATATCCTTTAAGAACACATTAAAATCTTCAGATGTATTGATCAGTTGTTTGAGCCACTCTAAACTATAACCTGCTGAAAGTGTCACGCCCATTACATATTTTTGATTCGGTACACAATGACTAAAGTAATGCATATTACCATCATTTTCGTAATTCGGACTATTTTCAATAGAGAGCGCCAC
Organism: Mammaliicoccus vitulinus; assembly: GCF_029024305.1. NCBI lineage: Bacteria > Bacillati > Bacillota > Bacilli > Caryophanales > Staphylococcaceae > Mammaliicoccus > Mammaliicoccus vitulinus. Next base: position 181,314 of record NZ_CP118974.1, on the reverse strand, counting down.
ACCTGATGTGCCAATGCTTACAAGTTGTTTCGTTTCATCTGTAATACCTGAACCGAGTGCACCACAAGCATTATCCGCTCCGCCTTGATAAACATTTATTTCCCAGTCAATATTCAGCTTTTCTCTAATGCGATCCGTTAATACACCACTGCTCTCATGCGAACCAATTACTTCTGGACAAATATTCGAATCAATATTTAATTGATTTAATAATTCCAGAGACCATGCTTCAGATTTAATGTTATACATAATTGTTCCAGCGGCATCTGATGGTTCTGTGTGAACATTGCCCGTCAATTTATAAACAACATAATCTTTAGGCAACATAAACTTATGAATTTTATTATAATTTTCCGGTTCATGATTTTTTAGCCATATTAATTTAGGCAGTGTAAAGCCTTCAAGTACGGTATTTTGTGTATGTTTAAGCAATGTTTCTAAACCAACCGCTTGTTTGATATCCTCCACTTCTTGAGATGTACGAGTATCATTCCATAAAATAGCTGGTCTGATACTATTTCCATCTTCATCAATCACGACTAAGCCATGCATTTGACCCGAAAAGCTAATACCAGAAATTGATTGTCGATCAAACTTGTTTAATAAATGTCTTAAACTGTCTAATGTCGCTTCATACCAAACATCAGGATCCATTTCGCTGTATCCAGATTTAGGATGTTCAGTTTTGTAGCTAATACTATGTGAGTCAACAACCTCACCGCTTTTATTGACCACGATTGACTTTAAACCACTCGTACCGATATCAATGCCAATTACGTAATTCATTATTATCAGTCTCCATTATTAATATTTAAAATATATTGATTAATTTGCGTTTTGATGACTTCTAAATGATCAGATTCATTCTCAATTTTTGTGATATTATGCGCGTATTCTTCTAATTCTTTAAATGAAGTTGTACCTTCAACAATTTGTTTACCAATACCTTCACTGAATGTTTGATATTTTTTATTAATGATATTTTCAAAGAAATTATCTTCAATCATTTTGTAAGCTACTCTTAAACCAAGTGCAAATGTATCCATACCCGCAATGTGCGTTAATAATAAGTCTTCTTGTTTGAAAGAAGTTCTTCTAGGTTTTGCATCAAAGTTTAAACCACCTGGATTTAATCCACCATTTTTAAGAATTTCGTACATTGCTAATGTTGTATCATACACGTCTGTTGGAAATTCATCCGTATCCCAACCTAATAAAGGATGTCCTTGGTTAGCATCAACTGAACCTAATAATCCATTATCGCGTGCATATCTCAACTCATGTTGGAAAGTATGACCTGCTAAAGTAGCATGGTTTGCTTCAATATTAAATTTAAAAATATTGTCTAAACCATATTTTTGTAAGAAAGCATGTCCAGTAGCAACATCTGTATCATATTGATGAGAAGTTGGTTCTTTCGGTTTAGGTTCAATTAAAAATTGTCCTTCATAACCAATTTCTTCAGCATAACTTTTAGCCATTTTGAAGAAGTTTGCTAAGTTATCTAATTCTAACTTCATATCTGTATTTAATAAGCTTTCGTAACCTTCACGACCACCCCAGAATACAAAGTTTTCAGAGCCTAATTTTTTAGCGATTTCTAAAGATTTTTTAACTTTTGCTGCTGCATATGCATAAACTTCAGCATTAGAAGAAGTTGCTGCACCGTGAACGAAACGTTCATGCGTGAAGTTATTTGTCGTATTCCATAATAATTTTTTACCAGTTTGTTGCATCTTCTCTTGAATTAAATCAACAATGATATCTAAATTTTCGTTAGATTCTTTTAAAGTTTTGCCTTCAGGCGCAATATCTACATCATGGAAACAGAAATATTCGATATTCAATTTTTCCATAAATTCAAAAATCGCTTCAACACGAGCTTTCGATTTACCCATTTCATCTAAATTATCCCAATCACGTTCAGCTGTACCAACACCAAATGGATCTGAAAGGTCAGCAGTGAAAGTATGCCAGTAAGCAACACTAAATCTTAAATGCTCGGCCATCGTCTTGTCGCCTAATTTTTCTTCTGGATTATAATATTTGAAACTATAAATGTTATTTGATTTAGAACCTTCGTATTTTATTTTATCGACGTTAAAGTATGTCATGATAATCCCCCTAGTTTTAGTTGGTTAGTTTAATAAACAAACTAACTTTAGAAATAATATAGCACATCCAATTAAATATGTAAACGCTTACCGTCAGAAAATTGAAAATACCATAAAAAAAATCGTACTAGAATTTTTGTTCTAGTACGATCTTGGATATGGCGCAATATAAACTCATGACTCGATGTCTAAGTAAATATCGTTAATTTGCAGTACTTTTTGAATAATCGCTAATGAGCCGCCTAACAACGTTGCAAATTTCACATTTGATGTGAGTTTAATTTGAATGTCATTGCGTGAATATTGTTTGAACTCGTTCTTAATAGCTTCTAATATTTCAGGCAGTTCATTGAATAAAGGACAGTTAATATAAATGGCACTCGGATTAAACTGAGTGTTTAAATTATGTATTAACACAGCAATTTTATTTATAAATTGCTCCATTTCTTCAACAACAACTTCTTGCTTTTCATTATAATATTGAATCAACTTACTAAGCGTCATCTTCTCACCAAGATGTTGACTTAAATTATTCAATAAAGCTTCCTGTGAAAAAATATCTTCAATTTTATGATACGTTTCTATATCATTATTAACTTTAGAAACAAGTGTCTTACCAATTTCGCCCGCTTCACCATTCGCTCCTCGATACAATTGGTTATTAATAATCAAACCAGCACCTATACCTTTATGTATACTCATAGCAATAAGATTATTATAAGCTAAATTATGATTAAAATTACGTTCATATAAAGCTGAAAGATTCGCTTCATTTTCAACTACAACCGGAACATTCGTAAATTCCTTTATCTTATCAGCAATAGAAATCCCTTCTGTTTCATGGAACGGTAAATAAATCACATTCTGATCATTATCCACAACACCATGTATGGAAACAGACACACCTAACAATCCATTTAAAGTATCATATTTCTCGTCAATATCCACATGATTTTTTAATATATTCAATATGCTACTGACATTTTTATCAGGCAATTCAAAAGACTGATGTTTAATGATATTACCATCAAAATAATTGTACATCACTTCAACAGAACTATAAGTTAAATCCAATGAAATAAAATAGCCATACAGATGATTAACCTTGAGAAGTATTGGCTTTCTACCACCACTTTTAGTACTGTCACCTTCACCAACCTCATGAACTAAAGATTTATACTTTAACTTATTCAAAATACTAGAAATCGTAGCTTTATTAATTTCTAGATTTTTAGAAATTTGAGTACGCGAAATATTATGATGATTATAAATTTCTCTTAGCACTCTCTTTTCATTGTCATTTATATTTAAAATGTTTTCCATAATTGCATACCCCATAAGTCATTTTGAATTTAGTTTAAAGTTTGTCATGTATTTTTATACCAACCATTTTAACATAAATGAGCTTAAATCTTAGAACAACTTAGGCTAACTCTTGGATTAACTCACGAACTACATTGTCCTTGTAATTACTTTTCTTTTTTAATATTTCAAAATGCTACACATTTCCTAAGTGGCGATATTTTATGCAAAGTCGTTGCTTGATTTTCAATTTTTTGACATTTATGCAAGCTAAATAATCAATTAGGGAATTTTTAACATTTTGTGCATATTTGATTTTATACTTAATGTATCTTAAATAGAAAGAGGGTTTGCATATGGACTTCACTGGTGTTATTACAAGCATTATTGATTTAATCAAGACTTGCATTCAGACTTTCGGTTAAGTTTTTTGTTTCAACACAATAAAAAAACAGAGGAAGTATTCAACAACTTGGTTGTTTCCTCTGTTTTTTTAAATATATAAAGGTGAATGTAAATCGATTGTTATAGAACTTAAAATATTTGCATAATAATTCTAGAAATATATAGAATCGCAATGATAAGACTGCAAATAAACACCCAGCTCTTATATTTCTTTTTTGTAGGTTTTTCAGCTTCTATTTCATCTTTTCTCTCTAGATATTCTAATAGTTCTTTTTCAATTTCTTCATTAACGTCTTCATGTTTATCCTGAGTCAATATAATCCCTCCACTATTATATCCACAGTGCTTTAAACTTATATTATTACAAAATATGTAAAAGGACAATCATCATCTTGTTTATATTTTTAATTATTGATAAGTGCTGTTACTTCACCTTTAAATACAATCTCTTCTTTTTCGTTATATGTTGAAAGTGACACTGTAACAAGTCCATTTTCTTTTTTAATGGATTTTTTATTTGTAATCTCAGCGATCACATACAAAGTGTTCTCTGGATAAACAGGTTTGATAAATTTCACGTTGTTCATTTGAGTTCCAGCTACTACTTCTTCTCCGTACTTACCTTCTTCTACCCATAATTTAAATGACATTGAAAGTGTATGCATGCCAGACGCAATAATACCTTCAAATCTACTTTGTTGTGCTTTTTCTTTATCAATATGCATATATTGTGGATCGAATGTCGTCGCAAATTGAATAATATCTTCTTCTGTTACGTGGAGTGTTTTTGTTTTGAATGTATCTCCTACTATAAAGTCATCGTATTTCATATTTCTCTCTCATTTCTGTTAAATTGTCGTGTTCTCTTAATAAAGTAACACTCTATATTTCGAGTTATTATACTCTATAGGTTAGCCTACCGTCACTGAAACGTAAGACTCACCGCTGTTTTTCAATGAACAGCTGATGAAATAAAGTAAAGCCATACTCATCAGCGATTTGATTGGTATGGCTTTACTTGTTATTTCGACAAATGCACCATTTTATCTGCCTGATCTGTAAATATACCATCTACACCCCAATTTGCTAGTTGGTTTGCGCGTGCTGGTTTATTGACTGTCCATACATTTAATTCATATCCCGCTTCTTTTACCATTTTCACTTTTGCTTTTGTAAGTTTTGCATCTTCTGTGTTCACTATTTTAGCGTTGCAGTAATCTAAAAGTGTTCTCCAGTCTTCGCGAAATGAAGTTGTATGAAATATGACTGCTCTTTTATATTGTGGCATGACTTCTTCAGCTAATTTAACAAGTACGACATTAAAGCTTGATATTAATACTTCTTGATTTTCATTTAAATTTTTCAGCTTTTCACTTACTTGTTTAACCATACTTTTTGAAAGTGCTAATCCATTCTGACCTGTTACGCCTTTTAATTCTACGTTTAAATTCATATTGTATTCATTCGCTATGTCGATTACTTCATCAAATGTCGGTAAGTGTTCATCTTTGAATGTTGCACCATACCATGATCCTGCTGAAGCACCTTTAATTTCTTCATAGTTCAACGCTGTTATTTCCCCGGACATATTTGTCGTCCGTTCTAAATAATCATCATGAATGATAATCAGTTGTTCATCTTTTGTAATCGCAACATCTAACTCTAACCAGTTCACACCTTCTACTTCTGAAGCAGCTTTAAATGATGATATCGTATTTTCTGGAGCTTTACTCGGTAATCCTCTATGTCCATATATCGTTAGCATATTACCTCTCCTTGTATGATTGAATTTTTAATTGTTAACAGTTTGATTCAAAGCATATTTATAACAGACGTTCTTTGAATCAATGTATTTGTATTATCACATTAATGACGCTGTTATTTCCATTAAAATGCGCAAGAATGATTTTATAAAGTGCATGCTTGCCTGTGGTTGCTTTATGAATATGGCTCGAGCCTCTAGTCGCACGCGTCATGCTATTCCCTCGGGCGTCAGCACTTTATAAAATCTGAAATATAAAATCACCCAATCCGAAAATGATTCCAACGGATTGGGTGATTTATATTTCTATAACTATTCTTCTATTTTATATGTTCTAATATGATCTTCTATGCTTTCTAGATATACTTTTGAATACGGGTCTTGTTTCAGTTCGCGTTCGAGATCAAATTCTTGATTATCAAATCGGTTAAAGAATGTTTCGTATTCTTCTATTGATAGTTGTTCTCTTGAATCTAGCATATTTAAGTGTTTTTCTTTATCTAACACTTTTTCATATCCTTCAACGATTGAACCACTAAAGATTTCACCTACTGCTCCTGAACCATAACTGAAAAGACATACTTTTTGTTCTGGTTGGAACGTATGGTTTTGCAATAATGAGATTAAGCTTAAATATAATGAACCTGTATAAATGTTACCAACGTCTCTATTCCATAGTACAGATTCTTGATATGCATCCATTAATCTATTTTTGATTGAATCTTCTACGTTTTCGTTTAAAATAGTCTTGAAAGCCTTTTCCCCCATTTTAGTAAATGGTACATGGAAACAGAATGATTCAAAATCTTTCACGTCATAACCAGTACGTTTAGAATATTCATTCCATACTGTGTTAAATGATTCGATATATGCGTCTTTAGATAATTTACCATCTACGACAGGATATCTTTCAGAAGTTGGTCTCCAAAAATCATATACATTGTTCGTATAAGCGACACTGTCATCATTCAATTCTAAAATTCTAGGATTATGGCTTAGCAATAACGCGACTGCTCCTGCACCTTGTGTAGGTTCACCACCTGAATTTATTCCGTAACGCGCGATATCTGATGAAATCACGAGTACTTTTTTACCTGGATGATTTGATAAGAAATCTTTTGCAAGCTGTATTGCTGCTGTTGCAGAGTAACATGCTTCTTTTATTTCAATACAACGTGCAAAAGGTTGAATGTTTAATTGGCTGTGTATTTCAATCGATGCTGCTTTTGAATGATCAATTCCTGATTCAGTTGCAACGATCACCATGTCGATATCTTTTTTATCTTGTTCAGATAAAATATCTTGAGCTGCATTAATACCCATTGATATAATATCTTGGCTCACAGGATTCACAGCCATTTTTGTTTGACCAATACCAATCTTGAATTTATTTGGATCTACTTGACGAGCTTTTGCCAAATCATCCATGCTAACATAGAAATTTGGGATGTAAAAATCTAATTTATCGATACCTATTGCCATAATAATTTCCTCTCAATATGTTATTTTATATTTAAATCATATCAAAATAACATATTTAATTACAGTTATTAGTAAATAAAATTTTAAGGAGAATATAAACATGAATAAAGTTGTAATCGTAAGTGCTCAAAGAACACCGGTTGGGAAATTTAGAGGTAAGTTGAGTAACTACTCTGCAGTAGAATTAGGTACAGCTGCTTTAAAATCTGCTATGGACCAAATTCAATTAGATCCTAATCATATACAGAATGTTATTTTCGGGAATGTCGTTCAAGCTGGAACTGGTCAAAACCCTGCCCGTCAAATAGCGGTTAACGCAGGATTACCATATACAACGCCTGGTATGACTGTTAACGAAGTTTGCGGATCTGGACTTAAATCCATTATTTTAGGTAAACAGCTTATCCAACTAGGCGAAGCTAATGTCGTTGCTGTCGGTGGCGTAGAAAGTATGACTAACACACCTGAACTGATTCTTAAAAAAGGTGATGCGCCGGTTAAAAGCTTTATGCACGATGGATTAACTGACGTATTTCATGAAATCGCAATGGGTCTAACTGCAGAAGAAATTGCAACTCAATATAACGTTAGTCGTGAGGCACAAGATGCGTTTGCGATGAACTCTCATTTAAAATCCGACAAAGCAACAAAAGACGGTAAATTTAACTTAGAAATGGTACCGCTAGAAGATGTTAACGGCGAAACGATGACTGCTGATGAATTAGTAAGGCCTGAAAGTAATATGGAAGATTTAGCTGCATTAAAAACAATTTTCAAAGAAGATGGTACTGTTACAGCAGGTAATGCTTCAGCTTTAAGTGATGGCGGATCAGCTTTAATACTTATGAGCGAATCGTATGCTGAAGAACATGGTTATACAATTTTAGCTACTTTAGGTGCTCATGCCGAGATAGGTTGTGACCCACTATACATGGGATACGCACCTTTTTATGCAGTAGAAGAACTGTTAAATAAGACAGGAAAAACGATTCAAGATATAGATTTAGTCGAAATGACGGAAGCATTTTCAGCGCAAAGTATTCCTGTGAAACAAAATCTTAATATTCCAGATGAAAAATTTAATATATACGGTGGCGCGATTGCTTTAGGACATCCACTAGGCTCTACAGGTTCACGACTTGTTACAACACTTACACATGCGTTAAGACAAGAAAATAAACGCACTGGTATCGCGACTGCTTGTATCGGTGGCGGTCTAGGTATCGCATTAATGATAGAAAAAGGAGCGGGAGTTCAATGAAACCTTTAACAAAAGATTTCAGACATTTATCTCGACCAGAAAAAATTAATCAATTAAAAGAACATGGTTGGATAAAAGAACAATCTGAGCAAATATTACTGAACAATTCAGAAATAGATAAAGAACTATTAGAAAACTTAATCGAAAATGTTATAGGACAAGGTACACTACCTGTTGGCGTATTACCTGAAATTATCGTGAACGGTAAATCATATGCTGTCCCTATGATGGTTGAAGAGCCATCAGTTGTCGCTGCAGCAAGCTATGGTGCTAAACTCTTTAACAAATCCGGCGGTCTAAAAATCGTCAAAAGTGACAATATTAAATTAGGACAAATTGTGTTTGATGATGTAGCAGATACAAAACAATTATCTAAAGATATCTTTGCATTAGAATCAGAAATTCATCAAGTAGCAGATCAAGTCTACCCATCTATTTTAAAAAGAGGTGGCGGATATCAAAAAATTGAAATCGATGAGTTCCCTGAAGAAAGCATGCTGTCATTAAAAGTACATATCGATACGCGTGATGCGATGGGTGCTAATATTATCAATACAATACTTGAAGGTATTTCACATTACTTAGAAGAACAATTAAGCCATACAAATATATTGATGAGTATTTTATCGAATTATTCAACGACATCCGTTATTAGCATACAAGGTAAAATAGCTGTGTCCGATTTAGAAAAAAGTAATGTTAGTGGCGAAGACGTTGCACACCGTATGGAAAGAGCATCTGTATTGGCTCACATCGACCCATATAGAGCTGTAACACATAATAAAGGTGTTATGAACGGCATAAGTTCAGTCGTGCTCGCATCAGGAAATGATACGAGAAGTCTAGAAGCGGGTGCGCACGCTTATGCAAGTAAAGATGGACAGTATAGAAGCTTAACGACATGGAAATATGATAGAGAAGAACAATATCTCGTAGGTACGATAGAATTACCATTAACACTAGGTATTATAGGCGGCAGCATTGACCTCTTACCAATTTCTAAAGTTACTTTAGATTTATTAAGCGTTGAATCAGCACAAGAGCTCGCTCACATCGTAGCAGCAGTAGGATTAGCACAGAACTTCTCAGCATGTCGCGCACTTGTCTCAGAAGGCATACAACACGGTCATATGAACTTGCACTATAAATCATTAGCCATCAAAATAGGTGCAAAAGGAACCGAGATACACCTCATAACAGAAGCACTTAAAAATATGGATAAACCAAATTTAGAAACAGCACAAGCATTGCTATATGAAATGAGAAATAATTAGAGAGCGTACAGGCTCGAATCATACCCCTAGGCAAGCATGCACTTTCAAAATCGTAAAATATAAAATATAAAATATAAAATATAAAATATAAAATATAAAATATAAAATATAAAATATAAAATATAAATAGATCTCTTCACTAGGCTACAACCTAATGAAGAGATCTTTTATTTTGAGAATGGGTATTTATATCCCAGACTCTAATTAATTTCCCTTAGTCAGCATGTAAATCTACTCATACCTATTTGACACCACCTTATATAAATCATAAGATAGTGAAGTTGAAAAAATTACTAGGAGAAAGATAATTATCATGAAAAATAAACTCAGTTTCAAAGAAAATCTATATATAGGTTCCTTATTATTCGGCTTGTTTTTCGGAGCAGGAAATCTTATATTTCCAATTCATTTAGGTCAATCTGCTGGTTCAAATGTTTTTACAGCTAACTTAGGTTTCTTAATTACTGCGATCGGTTTACCATTCTTAGGTATCGTTGCTATTGGAATCTCTAAGACGAGCGGCATTTTTGAAATAGCCACAAGAGTGAATACTAAATATGCTTATATATTTACAATTTTACTTTATCTCGTTATCGGTCCGTTTTATGCATTACCAAGACTTGCGACAACTTCATTTGAAATAGCTTTTACACCTTTTATTTCAAATTCATCAATAACATTATATTTATCAATTTTTAGTATATTATTCTTTTTAGTTGCTTGGTTTTTCTCTAAAAAACCATCTAAAATATTAGAATATATCGGTAAATTTTTAAATCCAGTCTTTTTAGTATTGCTAGGATTACTTATTTTATTAGCGTTTATCAATCCTATCGGCAATATTTCAAGCGCTTCAATCAGTCCTGATTATGAAAATAGTGCTTTATTAAAAGGATTTATAGACGGCTACAACACATTGGATGCTCTAGCAGCACTTGCCTTTGGTATTATCGTCGTGTCTACAATTAAAAAACTTGGTGTCACAAATCCAAATGATATCGCGAAAGAAACTTTTAAATCTGGTACAATCAGCATCATTTTAATGGGTGTGATATACAGTTTATTAGCTTTCATGGGAACAATGAGTTTAGGTCATTTCAAAGCTAGCGAAAACGGTGGGATTGCTTTAGCACAAATCGCACAATATTACTTAGGTAATTATGGCATCATCTTACTGTCATTAATTATTATTGTCGCATGTTTGAAAACAGCAATCGGCTTAATCACAGCCTTTTCAGAAACATTTACAGAACTATTTCCAAAGCAGAACTATTTAATGTTTGCAACAGTCGTCAGCATCATATCATGTGTGTTTGCTAACGTAGGCTTAACAAAAATCATTGAATACTCAACACCTGTATTAATGTTCTTGTATCCATTAGCCATTACAATCATATTGCTGACGCTATTTAGTTCATTATTTAATCACTCAAAAATCGTCTACCAATTCACAACTTATTTCACAATGATCGCTTCATTTGTAGACGGCATACAAGCAAGCCCAGAATTTATAGCAAATACAAAATTTGCACATGCAGTCATCATATTTGGAGAAAAATTCTTACCATTATTCACAATCGGTATGGGCTGGGTATTACCAGCAGTGATCGGATTTATCATAGGGTTTATCATCTATATATTGAAAAAAGAACGTCACATAACAGCTTAGTAACTCATTAAAAAACTTTAAAATCTTTGTTGTTTGCATATTAAAAAAACCTATCTCATACATTGGCACTGCACCCTTACTAAGGGAGCTCAATAAAAACACTATTTTCTAGGCTGCTAATTTCCTATATTCTATAGGGGATAAGTAGCCTAGTTTTTGTTGAATTCTAACTTTATTATAGTTTTCAATGTAATTTTCGACAATATCTATTACAATGGTATTAGAGCTTCTAAGCTCACTGTTTAAGTAGAATGTTTCACACTTTAGAGAGGCATGAAAACATTCTATTGGGGCATTATCAGCTGGCGTTCCCTTACGGGACATGCTTCTGGTAATGCCTTTTTCTGTACATAGGGCATAGTATTCATAAGAAGTATACACACTTCCTTGATCACTATGTAATATAGTACCTGGTTCCAATTGAAGTTGTTTTAATGTCTCATTTACTAATTCTTGATTTTGTTTATTACCGATTTTATATGCCACAATTTCACCATTGTAAGCATCCATGATAGATGAAAGATACAACATTGTATTCCCGAAGGGTAAATAAGTGATATCTGTTAAAAGTACTTCTAAAGGTTTCTCTGCTTTGAAGTTTCTATTTAATAGATTATGTGTTTTATAATATGCATTCCCTGGTCTTTTCGATTTTTTCATTCGTACTTTACAATTTAAATTATGTTTTTGCATAATCCTTTGTACTTTTTTGTGATTAATTGGTTTATTATTTTTTCTATTTAACAAGGCAGTTATTTTTCTATAACCATATGTAAAACGATGTTTCTTACATAGTTCTATAATTTCTCGTTCATCCTCAGATATACTGAAATCTTTGTTTTTCCATCTGTAATAATTTGATTTTGGAATATCTAAAGTTTCTAAAATGACTTTCACTGTATATTTAGATTTCAATTCATTTACTAATTCAACAACTACCTCTGGGACCACTTCCTTTCCAATTCCTTGTACTTTTTTAAAATTTCATTTTCTACTTCTTTGCGCTTTAATTCAATTTTTAGCGTCTCAACAGTACTCAATTCTTCATTTCCTTTTCCGTAGGAATATTGTTTACCTACTTGTTGATTGAATCTATGTGTTTCCCCATTTCTATACCATTTCCACCACACTTTAACTTGAGATTCATTTTTAATATTTAAAGCATCCATTATTTCTCTTGTACTATATCCTTTAAGTTTCATTTCTACTACTTTATATTTTGTTTCAACTGAATATGCCACTCTTTTCATAGAAAAAACACCTCCGTATAAATTCATTTTAATATGAATTCAACGAAAGTGTTTTTATTTTACTCCCACATCATGGGGTTAGCGCACATTTGAGATAGGTTTTTTTATGCTCTTGCTGTTTCAAACTTATTCTTAAATCTATCATTACAACTTTACTTTATTTCTCTGTATATCTTGGATTATCTTTATTAAGCGTCCAGTTACCTGTTGTTAAATACGCAGCAAATGCTGTCCAGCATACATATGGTAATAATAATAAACCTGCTGATTTTTTAACTTTATAAAATTGTGTTGCTGTTAAAATAACAGAACTGAATAAAATATAGCTTTCTATCAGTGCCGCTCCTCTTAACTTGTATTTGAAATAAAGAATAGACCATAAGTAATTTAATCCTAATTGACTATAATATATACCATTCACGGTTTTGTTGGCACGATTTTTTACAACTATAAAATGTGCAATTCCCATGCTTAAATATAGAATCGACCAGACGATAGGAAACACATACCCTGGTGGAGATAATGGTGGTTTTACGTTCTTCTTATAATCTTTACGAGCATTTTGAACAGCGTATTTACCGATTATTCTACCACCAATAAGGGGTGCTGAAATGATACTTGCATATTTGAGTACTTTACTAAATTTCATAAGTAGTCTCCTATTGATAAGTTTATTGTCTAGTATATATACCCGTTTTTTAATACCATTAATGAGAGATACTATTTTTAAAGGAGCAAACAAACATGAATATTTTAATTTTAGGTGCTACAGGAAGAGTTGGTCACGAAATATTAAATCGTGCATTGAATGACGGGCATGACGTGACGATATTAGTACGCGATAAAGAAAAAGTAACAACAGATCATAAACAGTTAAATATCATCCAAGGAAATGTCTTAAATAAAAGTGACATTGAGCAAGCTGTACGAGGCAATAAAGCAGTCATTAGCGCTTTAAGTACAGATGGTGATACAACGTTAACTGAAGCTATGCCAATTATCATTGAAGCAATGGAACGAGAAGGTATTCAACGCATTGTTACAATAGGTACTGCAGGTATATTGCAAAGTAGAACAGATCGTAACCTATTACGCTATCAATCAAACGAATCAAAAAGAAAAACAACACGCGCAGCAGAAGAACACCATAAAGTGTACGAATTAGTCAATAAATCTTCACTAAATTGGACAATCGTCTGTCCTACTTATTTACCAGACGGAGAACGTGTAGGCGAATACCGCGTCGAACAACATTACTTACCAGAAGACGCTGTGAAAATATCCGTACCAGACACAGCAGACTTCGCGTATAGTCAGTTATCATCAAATAAATATAACCAATCACGTGTAGGTATTGCGTATTAATTTTGTTACTTATACTTAAAAGTACATTCCATAACATTCTCGAGTTTGAGACATAAATCCTAACTTCAAATAAATCACCCAATCCGTGGGAATCATTTTCGGATTGGGTGATTTTATATTTCTGATTTTGTAAAGTGCTGACGCCCGGGGGAATAGTATGAGTGAGAGACTACAGGCTCGAGCCATACCCCAGGCAAGCATGCACTTTACAAAATCATTATAGTTTAGGACATTTATGTCCCAGATTGTTTTTTATAACTTTTTTATCCACTCATTTAGTCGTATTAGACTTGCCAAAGTATAAAAATATTTTTTATATATAATCACTCTTAATTATTTATTATTAATACCTTTCATTGACAAAATACTCAAAAAACTTATAATTGAGAATGTTTCTCAATATAATATTAAACATCGTAAAGGAAGTTGATCTTTTTGGAAATTGTTTTTAACGAACACATACAAGATATACGTAACTATTTTCAAGATTTTTCTGAAGAAGATATTGAAACTTTATACAAGAAAGCCCACGAAGAGGTTATGGGTCGTATCAATCAACTTGCTGAATTTGAGCATATTGATCAAGAGGCGATTTTTAAAGACGAACGTCTTATGAATGAAATTCAAGATTCTATTCGCAATTTAACGTTGAGCTACATTCAATTTGAACAAGATCATCATAAATATGCTGATCAATTTGATAATATTTTTCAATTTGTTGAAAAACATCATCTTTCTGATGTCTTTTTTGAACAAAGTGTTACTGAAGGGCATCCTTTCCACCCTATGACTAAGACTAAATTAGGTTTTGATATCAATCATGTACTGAAATATTCACCTGAGTTTAGACAATCTGTGAAAATCATCCCTGTATTATGTGACACGAGTTTCGCAGATGAAATTCAGATGAATCAATCCATTGAGTTAGATCATTTTAAGCAAAAGGTACACGCATACTGTAATGCTCAGCAAATCCCTTTTGAAAATTATAAGTTACTGTTTATTCATGAATGGCAACTTGAGCATTTTATGTTGGAACAGTTTGAAGAATTTTTTATGCATCAATTTATGATACCGTTGTATGATTTAGCTGTAGATAGCAATCCGTTATTATCTTTTAGAACTTTAGATGCAGAAGAGCTGAATTGCATTGTGAAGACGGCGGTAAATGTCCAAGCGACTAGTGCAGTTAGAAATGTCTCACCCGCTTCTATCCGAAACGGCATCGCACTTAGTGAGTTTGTTGAACGTATATACCGTACAAATGGTTATGATAATAGCTATATCCAAAAAGATTTAGCTGGCGGTTATGTAAACATTCATAAGGAACACGCGAATAAATGCAGTTATATGTTGAGGCAACGCATTCCTCACGACTCTGACAGTCATCATTTAGTGTGTGGAAGCCTTATCACGAAAAGTTTCATCACGAAAAAACATATATTGATTGAGTGTATTGAAACGATTATGAAATCTCAAAAGATGACATTCGAGTCTGCGACAAAATTGTTCTTAACGGAATATACACATAACTTGTTAGAAGCGACATATCGCTTAATTTTAGAAGAAGGCATTAGTTTAGAAGCACATATGCAAAACAGTACCGTTGAAATTAAAGATGGCATGCCAATATCTATTCACGTGAGAGATTTCGGTGGTGTGAGGTTATTCGACAGAAATATAAATGTAGATGCATCAACGGGATTAATCACTGAATCATTTGAAGATTTATTATCTGTATTCTCTCATGCCGTACTGTATAACCATCTATTTCAAATCGTACAAGTATTGGAAACTTACGGCTATAAACAAGGTGAAGGTTATATGATCATTCGAAATATGATTGCTGAACATCATGAACATTGTGCACCTGACATCAATATTTTAGAACAACCTACTTTCAACATTAAATCATTATTAAAGATGAGAATTTTCTCTGAAGGTTACGACTATCAATATACGAAAATAAACAATCCGTTATACGTGGAGGATAAATAAATGAGTTGGATTAATGAGGTATATGCAAATACAGAAAAATATGAGCGTCGTTACATCGATCACTGCATTCAAGAGAGCATTAACATTACATTCAAAAAATTACTAACGTGTTTGTACGAAGAAATCACGCATCCTATTATGTACGTAGCAACTGTAAACAATCGCTCAACACTTTATGTTAATGACGATATATACATTACTTATGACTCACACAATCAGCATATTCAAATAACTGAAGGCTCGACTACTCGCCATATTAAAGATCCACTTGAATTGATTGATTGGCTTAATCATCATAGCGACGAAACTGTTAACTATCATAAATTACTCGTCGAAATAGAAAATCATCTGATCAACCAAGCGATGAGTTTTATTTATTGTTCTGCATCACCTAAAAGTGATCATCCGTTATTGCATAGTGAACAGTATGTCATTACAGGCCATAATATTCATCCATGTGCTAAGACTAAATTAGGCCTATCATTTAAAGAAGTGATGCAATACTCACCAGAATATAACCAAGCTTTCAAGTTAAATTGGCTATTCGTTAAAAAAGGATTACTTTACAACAATTTAGACTTAGAAGAAATGGAGATAATTGCTGATTTCAGTGGATACGTGGGGCAAGTTCCAGACGGGTATGACTTAATACCTGTTCACCCTTATCAATTTGAACATGTTATACATAAATTTTACTACGAAGAGATTCAATCTAAAGACATTATTCCTTTACAACATAAAGGCGGTCTCGTTAAAAGCACATCATCATTCAGAACAGTATGTCCATTAGATGCCGTTACACCCATTATTAAACTGCCTGTAAATTCACAAATGACATCAACGATTCGCTCAATTAGCAATAATAGTATTATCAATTCTAAAAATATCGGTGAATATTTTAAATTTATTTATAAAACGGACAATCGTCTAAATGATATTAGTCTACCTGTTTTAGAATATGGCGGCATGACTTACATTCACGAAGAAGAAGCGAAACAGCGCAATTTATCGTTTATTTTAAGAGAAAATAACACACAATATTTATTAGCACAATCGCTGCTTTACGCTGCTACATGCTTATTTGAATTTAATGAAAATAACGAAAAAGTATACGTCAATATCATTGAATCTGCACGTGAAAACGTATCACCTATCGACTGGTTTGAGCAATATACATCGATATTAATTGAGACTGCCCTCACACTTATGACAAAATACGGTATAGGGTTAGAAGCACACCTTCAAAACATGTCATTTGAATTTATACACGGTGTCCCTACTCGACTTCATGTCAGAGACTTTGGCGGTCTACGTATCGACACTTCTCGCGTACCTGAATGGCTAACGTTAAGCAATGCTTTAACAAATGCGACGACTGAAGGCATGTATGAAAAAGTACAAAACACTTTGATCAGCAACCATTTAACAACACTCGTTCAGCACTTTAGCGAAGATTATCAGTACGAGAAAAGCATGTTATGGCAACGTATCAACCGCAAATTCAAAGCTGTATTTGAAACATTAAAAACTCAAAACCCTACAAATACTGAAGCAGATATAAAAGCATTTTACACAGAGACTATAAACGAGAAAGCATTGTTAACGATGCGCGTATCAAATGAAAGCCAAGATATTTATGTACAAAAAGCAAATCCGCTCTTAATTCATGATGAAATTAAAATTTAATTCTTATCATCGTTTTGTAAGTTCTCAGTTTATAGCTCGAACGATTGATTGGGTAGATATTATCGCATTAAATTGGATTACGCTACAACTAACTGGCAGTGCGATATTTATTGCTTATATTAACTTTGCGAGATTAATGCCACAGTTAGCCTTTGCATTTATAATTGGCAAACTTATCGATACGGTTAGTTCCACGAAGTTAATGTATATCATTCATTTATTCAATATGTTATTAACGCTATGTGTCGCATGTGCATTTTGGCAAAAATGGAATATTTATATTATTCTGTTCATCATTATGCTGCGTTCGTTTTTCCAAGCAATTGATACGATACAAAGAAATGCACTGATTCAAAGTTTCGTGACGCCTGACCAATTGCATAAAGCGATTAGTTTAAACGCATTAATTTTAAATATTGCGAGACTCGCGGGACCGTTTCTCGGCGGTTTGTTGCTCGCACAATTCCATTCGAATATTGTACTGTCATTACCTATTCTCGGGAGTTTGATAGTGATATTATTCAATCAAACTTTACCTGAAGTGCATCATCAGAAAAAAGAGAAACACAAGATTTGGTCGTATTTAAGACATAAACCAATCATTGTATTGCTCATGTTATCGAGTGTATTTTCAATGTTGTTTGGCTTTTCATATACGATTATTTTGCCAAGTATTGTCGATTCACAATTTGGTAGTCATACAATGATTTATTCACTCTTTACGGCAATGATTGCAGCAGGCTCTATTATCATTTTACTTATTTTTATGCGGTCAACAAACATAAACAGCATGAAAAGTTTAAAACTATGGTCTGTGATTTTTATCATCACAATCATCTTACTCATGTTTATTAGCAATACATATTTATACGCTGCTGTATTATTGATAATGGGCTTTGCATCGCAAGCATTTAGAACGACAAATAGAATACTTGTACAACAGCATGTAGAAGCTAAATATAGAGGCTCTGTATTATCTATTGCAATGATGGATAAAGGTTTCATTCCACTTGGTGGGATATTGCTGAGCTTCTTATTCGAACAGTTCAATATACAAATCGTTTATATGACAATGATTTTCGGACTGCTCTTAACGCTTATTTGTGTCATGCTCATGATAAATAAGGAGAATCAATATGGAGAACATTAAACAGACACTCGAAGACGCAAACCATGATTATTATATTTATGACTTAACAAGATTAAGAGATAGAATCAGCTGGATAAGATCCGTTACTAAACATGACATTTACTATGCCGCAAAAGCGAACTCAAATCTCAAAATATTAGAAACGTTGTTACCGTATGTATCTGGATTTGAAGTAGCCTCTTCAGGTGAAATTGAAAAAGTAAGATCCATCTCTTCTGAAGTTCCAATTATTTATGGTGGCCCTGTAAAGACAAAGCATCATTTAGCATATGCAATAGAAGAACATGTGAAATCTATACAAGTAGAAAGCCTATTCGAATTAGACTATTTAAAAGATTTACTACAAGATACTGATCAAACCATCGAAGTCATGATTCGTATTAATTTAAGCAATATTGTATCTAACGCAAAATTAAAAATGGCAGGCGTACCAACGCAATTCGGTATGCCATATGACGATATAGACGAAGCGATTCAACTATGTAAAGAAACAGAGCGTATCACATTAACCGGTTTTCATTTTCATTCAATGAGCAATAACTTAGACGAAGACGCTCACGTAACATTTATAGAAAGTGCTGTAGAATTCACGCATCAATATAAACAACATTTACCTGAAGATTATTCAATCAATGTTGGTGGCGGTATAGGTATAGATTATGATGAACAAAAGTTATTTGACTTTGATTATTTTGCAACACGCATTCAACACCTACCCCAGTTAACATTTGAGTTAGGGCGTTTTATTACTGGTCCAATTGGCTATTATGCGGCAAACGTCTTTGATATAAAGTCGATGCATAACAAAACATTCGTCTTGCTCAATGGCGGCACAAATCATTTCAGATTTCCTAAAGCATGGAACCATAACCAACCATTTGAAATCATAGCATCCGAAGATACAGTTGGCAGAATCAAAACAATCCGTGACGATACAGTCGTATTCGCAGGTAAACTATGTACGCCAAATGATGTCTTCGGCCAACCTTATAACATTAGCCATATCAAAACAGGCGATTGGGTTGTATTCAAATACGCCGGTAGCTATGGGTACGACATAAGCCATTTACAATTTTTATCTCACGAACTACCTGAAATTAGATATATATAGAATTTGTTTATGAGGATATAACTATTTCAGCACATTTTGTAGTTATGGCCCGGATTTATGGGGGGTCGGATTTATGGGCAGGTTGTCTTGTGTTTATGGGGGGTGTCCTTATGAGCAGAATCCAAGAAAAGTGCTTTTAACAGTAGCCTTACGAGCAAGTTCCAGCAATCTTGCTTTTAACGATTGCCTTATTAGCACATTCCGGCAATCTTGCTTACAACAGTATCCTTACAAGCACCTTCCACGAAAAAGTGCTTTTACAAAAATCATATAAAAACAGAATTATTCTAAATTGACCGACTTTATAGCTTATTATTTAATAAATTCAAATTCATTATTGACAAAAAAAGGTAATATTCTATAATTGATAATGAAAATCATTGTCGAAATATTCAAAAACTCAACTTTAGAAAGAGGTTAAACAAATGAGAAAGCTTTTATCAGTATTAGTTGTTTTAGTTGTAATGCTTGCTGCTTGTGGTGGTAAGCAAGAAGAATCTTCAAATAAAGATACGCGTGAAGTGAAACATGCTATGGGCACGACTAAAGTTCCGAAAGATCCTAAACGTGTTGTAGTCTTAACTAACGAAGGTACTGAAGCGCTTGTTTCAATGGGCGTTAAGCCGGTTGGTGCTGCAAATTCATTTGCTGGTGATCCTTGGTATAAGCACTTAGAAAAGAAATACAAAGGTATTGAACCAGTTGGTGGCGAAAGTGAAATCAACTTAGAAAAAATTGCTAAATTAAAACCAGATTTAATTATTGGTAATAAATTCAGACAAGAAGCTCAATACAAAAAGCTTTCTGAAATTGCTCCGACCGTATATTCAAATGAATTACGTGGAGATTGGAAAAATAACTTTAAATTATATGCAAATGCTATAAATAAAGAAGATAAAGGTAAAGAAGTTTTAAGTAATTATGACAAACATGTAGAAAAAGCTAAAAAAGAAATTGGAGATAAAGCAAATTCAGAAGTATCAATGATTCGCTTCATGCCAGGAGACGTAAGAATTTATCATAAAGATACATTCTCTGGCGTCATCTTAGATGAATTAGGTATTAAACGTCCGAAAGGTCAAGATAAAGATGATTTTGCTGAAAAAGGCGTTACTAAAGAACGTATTAAAGCAATGGATGGAGACTACATCTTCTACTTTACTTTCCAAGAAGATAACAAAAAAGTATCACAATTAGAAAAAGAATGGATAAATGATCCAGCATTCAAAGATTTAAATGCATCTAAAAAAGGTCATGTTTATAAAGTAGATGACGCTGTTTGGAACACTTCTGGTGGCGTGTTATCTGCCAATATGATGGTTGACGATGTAAAGGCTAAGCTAAGTGAAAAATAAATACCTTTGGTGGTTTCTCCTATTCACAGGTTTGTTTATCTCTCTATTCATCTTAAGTATGATGTTAGGTTATAAACATTTCACATTTTTAGATATATGGCATCATTATATCAATGGAGAAACAATTAAAGATCAACGTGTACTCACACAATTAAGACTACCTCGCGCAATTTTGGGCGGGGTTGTCGGTGTTTTAATGGGTATTAGTGGTGTAATGATCCAAACCATTACCCGTAACCCATTTGCAAGTCCTAGCATCATGGGTGTTAACAGTGGTTCTAGCTTAATGGTTGTGATCGCTACTGTGGGGTTTGGCCTGAATGGAGTATTTCAATTAGCGTCTATGGCATTCATAGGTACAATCATTATCGCAACATTGATTATTTTAGCAACAACATTACCATTTAAGCCTTTTAATGCAATGGAACTCACATTATTCGGAGCAAGTATTAGCGCCTTTTGCATGGCCATTACTCAAGGGTTACTCATATATAATGAATCAGCGATTGAAGAATTGATATATTGGTTAAACGGTTCTGTTGCCAATAAACATATTGATATCTTAATGTATATTTGGCCATTTATTTTAGGTGGCTTAATCATCGCTTTATACATGGCTAAACCACTTAATTTATATATGTTAAGCGATGATGCCTTAAAAGGACTTGGCGCTAAAATATTAACCATCAAAATATTTACAATGATAGCTGTTGTACTGTTAAGTGGCTCAGCTGTTGCATTAGCAGGACCGATTGCTTTTATAGGACTTATTACACCACACGTTGCAAAAATGATATGCAAGTCACATGACCATTTCATTGTTATACCTTTATCCGGAATTTTAGGTGGTTGTTTACTGTTATTAAGTGATATTTTAAGCCGATATTTACTTATGCCGAGAGAACTGCCTGTTGGTATCACGACAGCACTTATCGGCACGCCGATATTCATTTATTTAATTCTTAATCGTAAGGAGTTAACAGAATGAAAAAATTAATTATATTAATCGTATTGCTCATGTTAACTACCTTACTGACGCTCATGCTGGGAGACAGCTTTATTGCACCACAAAATGTATTAAGCGGCCTCTTTAAGTTAGACGATCCATATATAAACCTTGTCATAAATACATTAAGACTGCCAAGAGTCTTACTTTCAATCGTAACAGGCGCTGCACTCGGTATCGCAGGTTGCGTCTTACAATTCATTACGAAAAATCCTTTAGCATCTCCAGATGTAATTGGTATATCACAAGGTGCAAACGTAGGATCATTAGTATTCTTAATCGTCTTAACAACAAGTACAGAAGCATTATTATTACCAATCACCTATCAACCCGTTTTTTCCATGCTAGGTGCTGTCATCGTTACAGCTCTATTATACTTTTTAGCATTGAGAAAAAGTTACAAGCGAGACCGACTAATCTTGATAGGTATAAGCTTTAATATACTTTGCCAAGCAATCGTCATGTTCTTAATTTTGACTTCAAATAAACGAAGCGCTCAAGCACAAATTTGGATTACAGGTTCAGTGCATCAAGCAGAATATCATCAAGTCATAATTGTCGGAAGCATATTACTGATCGTTATGTTAATCCTTATGTACTATGCACGATCATTTGATGTACATTACTTAGGCAGAAACTTGTCCTTCGCATTAGGTAATCCTTACCAATACATATCCATCATCGCCCTCTTATCCATGAGTATCTTGATTGGTATATCCATGAGTTACGTTGGCGGCATACAATTTGTTGGATTAATCGCACCACACATTGCGATGAAGCTCGGAGGACATCAATTTAGAAATCGCATGTTATATAGCGCGATTATTGGCGCAATTATTATATTATTAAGTGACTTAATAGGAAGAACACTCTTCTTACCAAAAGAAATCCCAGCCGGTATATTCACAGCACTCATCGGCTCACCATTCTTTATGTATTTGTTAATCAAAAGTAGAAAATGATGTAAAAAACGAAGCCCGTATAAAAAGGGCTTCGTTTTTTGTTCATAAAGAGAGAGAGATTATAATTAATATAAAAATCCAATATCATATCCTACATGCAAGATTAGCAAAGAAGGCTATTTTTCACTTAAAATTGATCTATAGGGTACATTGGTCTATAAATCCTTTTATATTCAAGATTTTCAGTCAATTGATATGTGTCCCCAGGTGTCAAAGACATAATAGTATGATCAGCTACTTCTTCTAATTCCGGAAAAATATAGCCCTGTTTAACGATTACAATATCATAGTCTCTCGGATGTATTCCCAATTCAGTAAACTGATTAATTTCTGCAAAAGAAGTAAAATGATTTGATACAATAAGCGTAATATCAACTTTATCTAGTTTTAATAAGACAACTTCACCTACAATATCTTCAGCACTCCCAAAAATAGATAAACACTTTAATTTTCCTTTTTTCAATATTGTAGCAGAAACATTTAATTTATCTTCTTTTCTTTCGCCTAAATTTATATGAATAACTTTTCCGACGTCCTGATTTAGTAAATACTCGGTGTTACTGATATCCGTTATAGCGCTAATTAAAATTTTTTTATGATGATAATTTTTAATATCCAATAATTGTTTAAGCATAAACAAACTATTTCCAGGTGCTCCAGCAGTCGTGTTATCACCAGAATCACTTACTATAACTACTCCTTTATGATAGTCCATTGCTTCTTTCAGTGCTTCTTCTGGTAACTTTGCATTTCCAGTAAAATGAAATTTTTCTTTATTGTCTAAAACATAGTTCTTTATCTCTTGAGCTTTTTTTAACGCATCGTTTCGGTACTTATTATCACTAGGTATTACGACAACTCCTGCCCCACATGTGTAATTATCCTGTCTAACAAAACCAATATGATATGATGCACTTAATATTCGCTCATTACTTTCAATCTCATCTAATAAAACATTAATAGATTTCAAAGGTTCATCTTTAGATGAAGACCGTTCCCCTCCTAACATAATTGGTATCTTGAGATATGTCGGTGTGATATCTTTTCTGTTATTCAAGAATTCGCTAAATAATTCTGCAACATGATTATACGTTTCATCAATATCTGTATGCGGTGATTCTCTATAACATCTAACTAAAGTACACTTTTCTATAAAATCTTTAGAGATATTTCCATGAGGATCCATAACTACTGCAATAGGAAAATAAGGTCCAACAATCTCTCTTATTTTATCAATTAAATGATGTTCACCTGAATTTCCAACTAAATCTTTAACGTAACTCCCACCGTGTAAAAACAAATAAATACCGTCTATTCTATCTATATTTTCTTTTATAGAATTCAGTAATTTTTTCTCTATATAATCAAATGCTTCAAAATCAATCATGCCTTGAGCATATCCATTAGCATAGATACTCGGTATAATGTCTATGTTGTTTTTTCTAAACACATCCAAACCTTGCATAGAATTTTGCATTTCTTGTGATTCTTTGATTACGAAGTCATCTAGAGTACAATTCTTCTCACTGAATGTATTAGATTCTGCGTTAAAAAAACCAACTAAAACTTTCATAAACTATTCTCCCTCATCTCTATTTTTTTCATCATCAATAATATTTTTGTCTCTTTTTATAAGTATTGAAGTAGCAATAAAGCTAGATACAACTGAAATTATTAAAGTAATAAATCCATTTATAATGTTTTGTGCAGGTGATGAGCCAACATAAAAAGTTGTAAGTGCAACTAATCCTGGAGCAATTTGAGCGCCTTGAACAATGTTCATAATTCCTCCGAATAATCCGCCAATTACTGCACCTATAATAGCCCCCATGAAAGCTTTTCTATAAGGAATCAAAAAACCAAAAAGTGCAGGTTCTGTTATACCCAGTATTCCTGTTATTCCCGCTGAATAACCTAAACTTTTGGTTTTTTTATTTTTAGACCAAAAGCCTACTGTTAATGCGGCACTTCCCACAGCTGTATTACTAGCTAATGCAGCAGGTAATACTAATGAATCAAATCCTAAATTAGTAATATTATTTAAGCTAATAGGTATAGTTCCTTTATCAATACCAAATACCACCATAATAGGGTATACACCACTATAAATAGAAAAAGCTAACCAGTTTAGTTTTCCACTTAGAAAAATAAATAAATTAGCTAACAACTCACTAATCATAGTTCCTAACGGACCAAAAATAAATAATACAAGTGGTGCTGTAATACTAATTGATAAAATTGGTGTTATAAAATACTTAACTTCTTTTATCAATTTTTTATCTAACCATTTATATATAATTGATAAGCATAAAACGCCTATAATTGATGGAATAATTGTCCCATTGTATACTGTCTCTTTAATAGGAACACCCAAAATATCAAGATTTTTCGTATTATTTATGCCATCAAAAACAGTTATCGCTCCTAAAAATGCACCCATAACAGGTGGTATTTTTAATTTTATTGCAGCCTGAAATCCTACATATATCGGTAAGAAGTAGAAACCAGCTAAAGCTATACTAGAAAACACATGATAAGTACCACTTTTATCACTAAATCCAAATACGTTTACACATACATTTAAGATAGCTAATAATAATCCAGAAGCTAAGAATACTGGCATTATTGGAATTAATACGCCACTAATAAAATCTAATATTTTTGACGTTAATGATATAAAAGATTTATCTTTCTTTGTTTCCTTACCGTTATCATAGTTAGAAGTATGTTGTTCATTTGCTTTAATATACTCTGAAAATTCTAGATAAAATGCATTAACATCTGTTCCAACTACATTTTGAACTTCATTGCCTTGTATGATTGAGGCAGATATTCCTTCAATATTTTCCAAGCTTTTTCTGTTAAGTTTACTTTTATCTTTCACTTTGATTCTGAGTCTAGTAGCACAATGATAGTATTCATCAATATTTTGAATTCCGCCAACTGCTGAAATTAATTCTTTGCTCATATTTTCATAACTTTTTGACATATCTTCCCTTCCTCCCCTTGTAAAAATATTTATGACAACGCTTACACGGAATTATACTAACTTTCCTAAACAATAACAATCTTTTATGTTAACTTACTTTAATTATCATCATCAAAATGTTAATTTGTGTTATATTATAGTTAATTCATTTATTAGGAGGTTTATATGAAAGATCAATTAACACAAAATAGTCGATTCAAATATATATATAACCTATTAAAGTTAGACGGCGAAGTTAAGAGCAAAAAATTATCCGAAGAGCTATCTGTTTCGCTTATGACGATCCACAGAGACTTAAAAGAAATGGAAGAAAAGGGTTATTTGGAACTCGTTCATGGTGGTGCTATCCAGAAAAGTGATAATAACATTGAGTATCCAATGTTTATTAAAACATCAGAGTTTGTTGAAGATAAAAAAAAGATGGGTTATTATGCGCGTTCTTTAATAAAGGATGGACAAAGTATTTTTTTAGAAACGGGATCGACACCTTACTTTGTTGCTAGAGAGTTAATTCATTTGAAAAAAAGTGTCTTTTATACAAATTCTATGTTGATTTTAAATACATTATCACGTATTGAAGATTTAGAATTGCATACTATTGCGGGTAAATATCGTGAATTATCAAACGGTTTTACTGGCTTTGAGGCACTACGCAATATTCAAAATTATAATTTCGATATATGCTTTATTGGTACAGAGTCTATCTCAAGTGACGGCATTGTTTCTTTACCTAATCAAGAAGATGCACATACTAAAATGGCTGTTATGAATCAATCGAAGAAAAAAGTCCTCGTTACTGATAGTACGAAGTTTAATAAAACATCACTATATACAATCGGTCATATTAAAGATTTCGATTATGTTATTACAAATTTAGATGTACATTCTAAAGTTTATACACAAATAAAAGAAATGAATGAAAATTTAATCAGTATAAAGGAGTATTAATATGAATATACAACTCAAAAAAACGAACCCACCC
The DNA here is from genome assembly GCF_029024305.1 of Mammaliicoccus vitulinus. Taxonomy (NCBI): domain Bacteria; kingdom Bacillati; phylum Bacillota; class Bacilli; order Caryophanales; family Staphylococcaceae; genus Mammaliicoccus; species Mammaliicoccus vitulinus. Next base: position 154,191 of record NZ_CP118974.1, on the reverse strand, counting down.
GTAATGTCTGATTATAATGATCAAATTATTCTATCTGACAAAATATACGCTGATAGAAAAAATAATTTAATATCAAGTATGGAAAATAAAGGTGTAGATGTCGCTGTTATATATGCTGATAGAGAACATGCTGCTAACTTTGAATATTTTACTGGCTTTGTACCGAGATTTGAAGAAGCTTTATTGGTCGTTCATAGAGATGGTAAATCTTATTTAGTACTTGGTAACGAAAATATGAAAATGGCTAAGTTCTCAAGGTTATCTTGTGAAGCCATTCATGCGCCGATACTTTCCTTACCTAGTCAGCCTATGTATGATCAAGAGAACTTAGATGAAATATTAACAAAAAGTGGTATAACTTCAGAAAAAGTAGTTGGGATAATTGGATGGAAACTATTTACAACTCAACAAAATAACTCAACATTATTTGATTTGCCGTATTTTATAATTGAATCTATTCAATCTATATCTAAGTCTCTCTTAAACATTACAGACATACTGATTTCTCCATTATATGGCATACGAACAATGCACTCAGCTGAGGAAATAGCTTATTTAGAGTATGGCTCTACATTAGCTGGAGTTTGTATGTTCAATACATTAAATAATGTTAACTTAAAAAAGACTGAAGTCGAATTAGCAAATAGCCTATCTTACGGTGGTCAACCTCATACTGTCACTACCATAACTGCAAATGGCGATAGATTTAGTAATGCCATTGTTTATCCGAGAGATAAAAAAATAAGTTTAGGTCATAAAATTTCCTTAACAGTTGGGTATAAAGGCGGCTTATCAAGTAGAGCTGGATATGTTGCAAATACTAGCGAAGATCTAAATGAATCTGAGAAACAATATTTAGAAAAAGTTGCCATACCTTATTATACAGCTATAACAACATGGCTAGAAAATTTTAAAATTGGTACTAAAGGTGACGACTTTTACAATTTAATTAATGATATTTTTCCAAAAGAACAATATGGTTGGGAATTAAATCCAGGTCACTTTACTGCAACAGAAGAATGGCTATCATCTCCATTCTATCCAAATTCACAATGTACGATAAAAAGCGGACAAGTATACCAAATAGACATCATCCCAAGTGTTAAGGGATATGGTGGGGTAAGCTGTGAAGATGGTGTAGCAATAGCAGATCATGATTTAAGAAATAAAATTAAAGAAACTTATCCTGATTTATGGCAAAGGTTTGAGAGAAGACGAAATTATATCATTGAAGAATTAGGTATTCATTTACCTGAAGAAGTATTGCCAATGAACGATATCGTCGCTTACTATAGACCATTCTTATTGAATCAAGAAACAACTTTAGTTAGTGAATAACTGAACACTCATACAACAAAATTTATACACAAGTCATAATATATCGAAAAAGAGAAAAGCTTATAGCATAAGTTTTTCTCTTTTTTATGTCCAATTTCAACATAAAAAAGACCAGCTACTATTAAGCAGCTGGTGAAAAATATATAACATTTTAATTCTCTGATCCTCATGGAATTTGATCTACATTTTCAATTGTCTTTATTTCACCATTTTCAGTTGTGATGAGTATTGAAAAGTCATTGTTCGGATTATCATCATATACTAATCCATCGTTATCATCTATAGTCGGTGTGCCATGCAATGATTTAAATTCTTCTACTGATATATTGCTTGGTGCGACATAAATATTTTTTACTTTATCATCACTGTCGTATGTAACAGCTAAATCACCATATCTTTCAGCATTAGACTGACCTACTGCCACATCACCGTCTGAATTCCCGAATTCACTTTCAATACTTTCACGTGACATGCCTAACGCTACACCATTAAATTCATTTCTCACATCTGAATTCATGAAGTCTAGGCTAAATTGAGTCGTTTGAACATCAATTTTTGGCGGATTACCTTTTGAATGATTAGATTCCGAAGTTTTAGAACTTCTATTTGAATCCTTATGAGATTTTTCCTGAGATGCGTTTTGACTACTAGAAAATTCAATACGATTGTCTCCAGATATTACATTGTAAGCTATTATTCCAAACACACCCACTGTCATGAGGAGCGCTACTAATACCATCCCTAAGATTATCTTCTTCAAGTTCTTTCCCCCGTACTGTTTTTTTATAACAAAAGTTAATAGATTTATTGTAATTCATATCAAAATTACTTTCTATAGTTATTTGAAATAATAGAAGCATATATAAACAAATTAAAAATATGATAAATTATTTTATCAAATCAAAGGTAAATAAAAAGGAATGGATTTCTCCATTCCTTAATACGTAAATTACTGGGCATATTGTCTTTAAATATATTCTTAATATCTATATGATTGCAGTGTTTTTTTATTACAAATCCATAATACCTGTTAGAATATCTTTTACTTCTTCTATCTTATTTGCTTTTAGTACATCAACTTTTTGATGGGAACGTGTATATAAATCAACTGTTCTAATGTGAGCACAATCTACAACACCATTAATCAATCCTTTTTCTGTTTCAACTATAACATCTGTAGGATAGCGTGACTGTTTACGTGATGTAATAGGTATAACCCATGCGAAACCAGATTGTTTCGTGAACTCTGTAATATTTACGACTAAACATGGTCTATAATTTCCTTTTTCATTGCCTTGAACAGGATTTAGATTTAATTTAATAATATCGTACTGTTTTACCATTCTTCACGCCCCACTGATTCTCCCCAATCGTATTCACCACGTTCATATTCTCCACCATCTTCAATAAACTTTCTCCAACGGTCTTTGAATGTATTCGGTTTTTCTAATACAATTTGATTACCTTTAACATTCATAACAAGTTCATCCCCTATCTTAAAACCTGCTTTTTCTAACATATCTTTTTTAATACTGATAACCTGGCCATTACCACTTTTATATACTTTAGCATATGCCTTATTGGTTGGTTCACTCATGGTTATCACTCCTTTATCATGTCTTTACATGTATAATATCACAATACAATCTTTCAAGTCATTAATTAGATATGTGCAAAATCTCATAATAACTCACATGCTCATTCAACTTATTAGGCAAATTTTCTACAAATGAAAATTTAACTACTTTCCACTTTTCAGGATTATAAATGATTACTTCGGAAAGAGTATTCTCATAACACTCGAAACTAGACTTGATATCCAACTTTTTTATTGAAGATACTGGTTGAATATCTATATATTCTTCAACTAAATACCGGCTTTTCTTGATATTTTTTTCTATTTTAGCTTCATATTTAATGCCTATACTAATTTTCTGCCAGCCAAATGAGGAAATAATATTGTCATAATATCCATCAAATATAAATTTATTCATTCCTTCAGAATCATTCCATAAATAAAATGGAGCATAAATATTGGTAATATTATTATGATCCTTTTCCTTAATTAAATAAGCTTTTAAGGATAATCCTGGAAAATTATCAGTCTTAAAGCCATTCATTTTAACTCGATTTCTAATGATATCCATATCATAATCGTTTGGTAATTTAATTTCATATTGCATTGCATACATATATATCACTCCTTACATATGACATTACATCTAAAAATAAATTTTGGATAATACCTATTTATGATATAGTTATCACTAAAACTGATAGGTGAATAATATGAATTTAAATGATTTAGAAATATTCAAAACAGTATACGAAAGTGATTCTATTAACCAAGCTGCAAGCAAGCTAAAATATGCTCAATCAAATATATCCCAAAGAATTAACCACATTGAAAAGTACTTAGAAGTAAAACTATTTATCCGTTCCAATAATGGAATAGAACCTAATGAAGAAGGAAAAGAATTTTATAATTACTGTTTAAGAGTCTTGAATGAAACAGAATTTATAAAAACTAAAATTAAAAATAATAAACAAACCTTACTTTGTTCAGAATTATTGTTCAGCTATTTAACACAACAAAATAAATTCTTTACAGATTCGGATATAGATATTGCTACAACAACTGAAATTAATAAAAAATTACAAAATAAGATATACAATAAAGTAATCAGCTTTAATAAAATACCTAACTATGTCTTAGAAAAAACTGAAACATTAAATTTGGCTTTTTTTAACAACGACAAAGATAATCACCTTATTCCACTTCTAATAAACCGAGATGAACAATGCCCTTTAAGACAATTATCTTTAAAAGTGAAAACCGAACATCAAAATATTCTTGAAATAGATTCTTTAGAAGCGATTATAAGTTTGGTTGAATTAGGAAAAGGCACTGCTTTATTGCCTATTTATTTAGAAAACAACAGAGAGATAGAAAGAGATTCATTGATTCAATATAGTTTAGACTATTACTATCATAAAATTAGCAAATAGTAAGTAGTTTATAAGATAACTTTGATGACCTACAAAATATTCTCATTAAAAAAAAGCAGATTTCTCTGCTTTTTTAATCAAACTATAATTTATACCAATACTTTGTGTTGATCTTCCACGCATTTCTTAACGGATTCTGCGACTTGTTCTACGACTCTTTTTTCTAATGCATTTGGAATAACGTAATTCGTACTTAGTTCATCTTCTTCTATTGTTGCAGCGATTGCTTTAGCTGCAGCGATTTTCATTTCTGTTGTTATGCGTTGTGTTTGTGCGTCTAATACGCCTCTAAATATCCCTGGGAATGCTAGTAAGTTATTGATTTGGTTAGGATAATCTGAACGTCCTGTTCCAACTATTGCCGCACCTGCTTCATATGCTTCTTCTGGATATATTTCTGGTGTTGGGTTGGCTAATGCAAATATGATTGGATTATCGTTCATTGTTCGTACGTGTTGTTTTGTTAATGCTTTTGGTCCTGACACGCCGATGAACACATCTGCATGTTGTATAACGTCTTCTAATGTGCCGGTTTGATTATCAAGGTTTGTATATTTTGCAATCTCTTGTTGCGTACTATTTAGCCATGATTCTGATTGATTTAAGACACCTTCTAGACTGACCAATGTAATGTTTTTATATCCCGCTTCTAACAACAACTTCGCGATTGCGATTCCTGCTGACCCTGCGCCATTTATAATAATTTTTGCATTATCGTCTTCTTTCTCTACAACTTTAAGTGCATTGATTAACGCTGCAAGCACGACAATTGCCGTTCCGTGTTGATCGTCATGAAATACGGGAATATCCATCTCTTCGATTAATCGTTTCTCTATTTCAAAGCAACGTGGTGCAGATATGTCTTCTAAGTTTATCCCTGAAAAATTAGGTTGCAATGCTTTTATGATGGATATGATTTCTTCAGTGTCTTTTGTATCTAAAGATATCGGAAAGGCATCCACATTTGCTAATTTTTTGAAAAGGATACTCTTACCTTCCATAACCGGTATTGCTGCTTTTGGTCCAATATCACCTAACCCAAGCACAGCAGTGCCATCTGTAATAACAGCAATCATATTCCCGCGTGCTGTTAGTGTGTCCGCTCTCGATTCATCTTCTGCAATGGCTTTACAAACTTCAGAAACACCTGGCGTATATACGACACTTAAATCTTCTTCCGTATTCACTTCAACCTTGCTCGTGATTTCTATTTTACCTGCATGTTCATGATGTAAATGAATGGATTTACTACTTTCATCTCTTTCAGTCATTGTTCTATCCCCTTATATAATTTTTTATCTTTTAGCTTAATAATTTTAATAACAGTGATGCCATAATAACGGTAGACACACCGCCTATTCTCGTTGCAACTTGTGCAAAAGGCATGAGTGCCATACGTTTAGATGCTGATAAAATCGCAACATCTCCTGTACCACCTAAACCACTATGACAGCCTGTCACAATAGCTGAATCTACTGGATACATTTTCATTAATTTACCTACGAAATAACCAGATGTTATCATTGTTAATACAACGGATGCACATATAACAATGTACGCTGGTGTAACAATTTTTACGACATCTTCTAGTGGAATATACAGCATTCCAAGACCAACCATTAACGGCCAAGTTAAACTTGTAGAGACAAATTTATATAAGTTATGTGCACCATCTTCCATTTTATGTGGCATCACTTTTAAACATTTAATAAGCGTTGCAAACAAAATCATAATAACAGGTCCTGGCATACCGATGAATTTTTCACCGAGCGTACCTACAATAAAGAAACTACATGCAATAAGTAACCCTGCTCCCATAAGTGAGAAATCAATGACTTTCTCTTTTTCCTTCTCTTCAGGTATGTCATCATTATTTTCAGATTTTACTAATTTTCCATTTCCAGAAAGGTGTGTTTTCTTTTCACCTAAGCGCATCATCAGACCCGCGCAAACTACTGCAAAAATATTACCAATAACAGCTGCTGGAATCATTTGAGAAACGAATGACTCTGCCGATCCTCCTAAAATAGATGAATACGCAATTGATAACGGTAAAATACCTTCACCAATACCCCCACCGATAATAGGTACAACGATATAAAATAATGTATGTTTAATATCATAACCAAACAGTAATCCAACTAATAGACCAGCAGATACAGCTAAAATCGTACCGACTACTAAAGGTACAAACATACGTGTAAATCCTTGAATCAATACTTTACTATTCATACCTAAAATACTTCCGACTACAAGACAAGAAATGTAGAAATATAAGAAGTTAGAAGTCTTCATCAAAGTCGTAACCGCTTCCATAGAAGACGTGTTAATCAAATCTAAAAAGACTAAAATAGAAGGTACAAGTAATGCTAAAATAGCAGGTCCACCTATTTCTTTAAGAATTGGAATTCTTTGACCAAGATCACCTAATAGAATTCCTAAAATCATAATGACAGCAAAACCACCAATCATGTCTGCTGGTAATGTATTATATACGGATGCGGCTAATATAATTGCAGCTAAAACGACATAAAGCGGTAAAGGCAATACACCGACTTTAGCTTTTATTAATTTATCCCCTAAGCTTTTGAAATTATTTTCAAGCAGTAACTCTTCTTGAGTAAGCGCTTTCATATTTGTCTTCGTGTTCATCTTCATCCCCCTAAATTGATATATCCCCATTTTATGAAAACGTTTTACAAATATATAGGTTATGAAATTTTAATTATCTTTTTGTAATTAAAAAAACCAAACTAAAAATACATTTAGTTTGGTTTAACCGTATTGGTAACGTTTCTTTATATCGTGGTTTTATAAGCAAAACTGGTGGGAGTCGCTTATATGGATACCCTTATTAGCAAGATCGTCTGGTTTTGCTTTTATGCGTGCCCTTATTAGCATGTTCCAGCAATCTTGCTTTTAACGACTGCCTTATTAGCACTTTCCAGCAATCTTGCTTTTAACAGTAGCCTTATTAGCACTTTCTCCTACTCTTGCTTCTAACCAAGTCCTTATTAGCACAATCGCCTACTTTTGCTTCTATACATATCCTTATTAGCACTTTCTCACAATCTTGCTTTTAACAGTACCCTTATTAGCACTTTCCAGCAATCTTGCTTTTAACAGTACCCTTATTAGCAAAACTGGTGAAAGTTGCTTATATGGACGTCTTTATTAGCAAGTCCGTCCCCTTTTGTTTACACATCTACTCTTATTAGCAGGATTACTACTTCTTAGTTTTATTCCATATAAGCTTTTAAATATTTCAGATTGTCTTCTTTAAATTTGTAGAAATAGATTGGTCGGCCTATTCCATATGTTAGAGATTCTTCTAGTACATCTATATCGGTTAAAAATTTTAAGTATTTTCGTACGGATACTCTAGAAATATTCACAGCTTTCGAGATATCATCTGTTGAAAACTCGTTCTTTTCAAAGTCATTCATTTTCTCAATGAGCATGTGTAGTGTTTCTTTTGTTACGCCTTTTGGCAATTTAAGATCCATCTCGTGTTCTATGATTTTCTTACTTAATAACTCGGCGTCTATGTCTGCTTGTTTAAGATTGCGATTTTCATTAAAAAAGTTTTGTCCTTGTTTGTATTTTAACAATGACTTTTTAAATCGTTCGAATTCAAATGGCTTAATTAAGTAATCCACGGCTCCGTAACGAAATGCTGTTTGGATATCATCTACATCTGATGCTGCCGTGATTAAAATGGCATCTACTTTATAACCTTGTTCTCTGACATACTTCAAAAAATTTAATCCATTTTCTTCTGGCATGTATATATCAAGCAATAATAAACCGATTTCTTTCTCTTCTAGGACAGCCATTGCTTCTGTGACATTTTGTGCAATTTCTACTGAAGCTTGAGGATCTATTTTTTCAATAAACTGGCTATTGATTTGGGCTACCATTGGATCATCTTCAACGATGAGTATTTTTAACATTTATCTTCTTCCTTTTTTGGATAGTTTATAACGACTGAAAATTGCACATTTCCTTCTTCATTGGCATTTATTTTGATATGTCCATTAAGTTTTTCAATGCTTTGTTGAACTAGGTGTAAACCATATCCTCTATTCTCCCCTTTAGAAGAAAAACCTTTTTCAAATATTTGATGATCCAGTTCGTCTTTAAGTCCTAATCCTGAATCAATAACATCAATTATTAAACGACCATTATCGTATTTCAAATGTACATCTATCGTTTTCTTTTTAACAGAAGATGTCACTAAAGAGTCTATACTATTATCAATCAAATTACCTATAATCGTAATCATTTCATGTGTGATATGTGAATCATTAGGCTCAGGGATGATTGTATCATTAATAATAGAAAGCTTAATATTCTGTTCTCTCGCCAAACTTAATTTGCCGATTAAGAAACCAGCTAATACTGCATCCTTAATATTCGACGTGATGTCTCCACTTTCTTGACTGCCAAGTTCAACGATTTCATGTATATACTGTTTCAAATCGTCATAATGTTCCATCTGCAACATACCAGAAATGACATGCAATCTATTACTGAACTCATGAGACTGTGCACGTAATGTATCAGCGTATGTCCTAACACCCACTAACTGTTCAGACAGCTTATTCACTTCCGTCTTATCTCTAAACGTTGAAATCGCACCAACCGTTTCATTATTCACAGTAAGCGGCACTCTATTCACCAAAATCTTTATACCATTAATATTCTGTTCTTTATCGCGTTCAGGTTTACCAAGCTCGAGAACTTTTGGTAATTGTGTAGAATCCATATAGTCATTAATATGCATGCCTATAGGATTACCTTTTAGACCAGCTCTTTTAAAAATATCCATCGCTGATTTATTCACTAAATTAATATTGCCTTCCTTATCAACAGCTACGATACCTTCATGAACAGACTGTAACATCGTGTTTCTTTCTCCAAGTATTTTCGCTATATGATGAGGCTCTAAGCCAAGTAAAATCCGCTTAATATACCTAGACAATAAATAAGCACCAATCGCACCGACAATTAACCCGATAATCGAGCCGATAATAATTTTCTTATTACCATCAGCTAATGCTTCAGAAACACTTTTCATCGGCACACCAACAGCAACAACACCGACTTGTTTACCATCAGCATATACAGGTGTGAACGACCTTAAAGACTCCCCAAGCGTACCTTTAGAAATAGAAGAACTGACATGACCATGCAGTGCCTCACGCTCATCTCCACCTTTAAAATGCTTACCAATCAAATCCTCATTAGGATGTGATCTCCTAATCCCCTTCATATCCATAACGACAATAAAACTCACATCCGTCGACCGTTGAATCTCAGAAGCATACGCCTGTACCCTCTTACCATCGTCATCCTTCTTCAAAGCCAATTGAACAACCTCAGACTGCGCGACCGTCTTACCAATAACCTCAGCCTTCTCCTCAGTCGTCTTATGTATCGTGTCCTTAATCGTATTACTAACTAATACACTCGTAATAAGCAATGAAAAAAGCACCACAATGCAGACCACAATAATAATGAGCGTACTTAACTTTAGTCTCTGTTTTCTCAAACCCCAAACCGCCTTTATTTATAGTTCATAAATATTAAACATATGTAATGAATTATTAAGAATATATCATACTATTCATTTTTATATAATAATTCGTCTAAAACTATCAAAAATTGCATTTTATTCGATCGTAAATTTACAATTTGTTACCGTAACGGTCAAATTTTGTTAAAATATAAACAAATATGAAATTTTGGAGGTAATATTTTGAAAAAACAAATCGAAGTTGTTGGTGCTGTTATTTTTTCAGATAATAAAGTTCTTTGTGCGCAAAGAAATGAAAATATGAGTTTACCTCTTATGTGGGAATTCCCTGGTGGTAAAGTTGAACAAGACGAATCTGAAGTTGATGCATTAAAACGTGAAATAAACGAAGAAATGTTATGTGATCTTGAGGTTGGTGATAAAATTACTTCAACTGCTTATGAATATGATTTTGGAATTGTGAATCTTCATACATATAAATGTAAGTTAAAAGAAAAAATGCCTACATTAACTGAACATAAAAGTATTAAATGGTTAAATATTCATGAATTAGAATCATTAGAATGGGCACCGGCAGACATACCAGCTGTAAAAATTATTGTAGATGAGGGATAATAATGGATAATTTATTAGAAGACTTTAATCAGTCGCTACATAAAGGATTTATCGATCGTACAATCTCTCATAAAGGTAATTTCATGCCTAAGTTATTGATTAATAATAAAGATGAGAATGTACTTTCAACGATTATTAACGAACTATATAAATGCAAATCATTTACGATTTCAGTAGCTTTTATTACTGAGAGCGGATTAGCTAGTTTAAAATCTCACCTCTATGATTTGAATCAAAAAGGTATTCGCGGAAAGATTATCACTTCTAATTATTTAGGTTTTAACACACCTAAGATGTATAAAGAGCTATTGAAACTTAAAAATGTTGATGTCAGACTAACCGACGTCAACGGATTTCATGCCAAAGGTTATGTGTTTGAGCATGAACATTATGCTTCTATGATAGTAGGAAGTTCTAATTTAACTTCTAATGCATTAAAAGTAAATTATGAACACAACATCTTACTTTCTACACAAAAGAATGGTGACCTTGTTTATAATGTAAAAGCTCAATTTGATGAATTATGGAACAAGAGCATACCTCTTTCAGATGCTTGGATCCAAGATTATGAACTTACATATGATGAGCGTAATTTAAAAAATGCGCTACGCATTACAGAGGAACAAAATGTTATTCAAAGTAACATCGAACAGGCTGTGAAAATTGAGCCAAACATTATGCAAAAAGAAGCTTTACATTCTTTATCTGAGCTTAGAAAAGCTGGTAAAAACAAGTCGCTCATTATATCTGCGACTGGTACAGGTAAGACAATTTTGTGTGCTTTAGATGTTAGAAGTTTTAATCCAAATAAATTTTTATTTATCGTTCATAATGAAGAAATTTTACAGAAAGCAACAGAAGAATTCAAAAAAGTATTACCTTTTGCTAAAAATGAAGACTTTGGTTTGTTAACAGGTAAGCGTAAAGAAACTCATGCTAAATATTTATTTGCTACAATTCAAACTTTATCCAAAGACGATATTTATAACCAATTTGATCAAAATCATTTTGATTATATCGTATATGATGAAGCACATCGTTCTGCAGCAAAGTCATACCAAAAAGTATTCAACTACTTCACACCTGATTTTGTACTTGGTATGACCGCTACACCTGAAAGAACAGATAGCTTAAATATATTTGAAATGTTTGATTACAATATTGCTTATGAAATTCGATTACAAAAAGCGCTTGAAAGTGAAATACTATGTCCTTTCCATTATTTCGGTGTGACAGACTATATTCATAAAGGAAAATCAACGGATGATTTTAGCAGCTTAACTGATTTAACTTCTGATGAGAGAGTCAGACACGTATTAGAAAAAACACAATACTATGGATATTCCGGTGAAGAATTAAAAGGACTTATATTTGTTAGTAGAAAAGATGAAGCAAGAGATTTAGCTGATAAACTAACATTACATAATGTGCCTTCCGTTGCACTGACAGGTGAAGACAATTCAGAAAAGAGACAAAAAGCGATAGAGCAGCTTAAATCTGGAGAAATCAATTATATCGTAACCGTTAATTTATTTAACGAAGGTATTGATATTGCACCTGTAAACCAAATTGTCATGTTAAGAGAAACTGAATCAAGTATTATTTTCATTCAACAGCTTGGTAGAGGTCTTAGAAAAAGTGAAAACAAAGAATATGTAACGGTAATAGACTTTATAGGTAACTACAAGAAGAACTATCTTATCCCAGTAGCTTTATCGGGTGACCAGTCTCAAAATAAAGATAACTATAGAAGATTTTTAACAAGTAATACTGCATTAATGGGTGTTTCAACAATCAACTTTGAAGAAGTCGCTAAGAAGAAAATATACGATTCACTTAAACAAGTTAAATTAAGTGCCGCAGCTCACATCAAACAAGCATATAACGAAGTTGAACAAAGAATCGGTAGAACACCTCTACTCATGGACTTTATTAGACAGAACTCTATAGATCCAAGTGTTATATATTCAAAAGACAGTGCCTATAAAAACTATAATCATTTCCTTGTTAGAGCAAAGAAAATAGAAGAACAATTAAACAAAAATGAAAACCTCAATTTAACATTTTTATCACGAGAAATTGCACCTGGATTAAAGAATATAGATCATACCATTTTAAGCGCAATAATTGAAAGACCACATAAAATAGATGAACTATTAGCAATCGCTCAAAATGTAGATCCGAACGTTACCTTAGAAGACGTACAAACAACTTTAAAAGTATTAGACTATAGTTTCTTTAGCGTCACTATTGATCAAACATACGGCAAACCAATCATCACCATTTCAAACGATGAAGTAGCATTAACAGAAACCTTTGCTACATCACTTGAAAAGCTACTCTTCAAAACATATGTCGAAGATATAATAGAATTAGCACAATATAACAATAGAACACATCACGGAAACCAAAATGGATTACTACTTTATAACAAATATACGAGAAAAGACTTCGTTAAATTATTAAACTGGAAATCAGACGAATCCGGAACAATCAACGGATATAAATTCGGTAATAATACTTTACCAATTTTCATAACATATCATAAACAAGATGATATTAGTGACAATACAAAATACGAAGACGAATTCCTAAGCCCTGACGAGCTCAAATGGTTCACAAGATCAAATAGAAAGTTAGACTCAAAAGAAGTACAAAAAATATTAGCACATCAAAAGAACAATATAGATATGTATATTTTTGTAAAAAAAGAAGATGTTGTAGATGGAAACGAATATTATTTCCTGGGAAAAGCACACTACTTAGAAGGCACAGCCGAGGAAACAACGATGCCAAACGAGAAAAAAGATAACATCGTAACAATGACATTATCCATGGAAACACCCGTAAAAGATGAGATTTACAGGTATATAATTGAAGAATAGAGAAAAAAAGGCGTACCTCCATATGAGAGGTACGCTTTATTTTTTTAAGCATAAAAAAATAACCATTCCAACTTTTGACAGAGTTTGCAGAATGATTATTTTTATCATTTTATAATAACTTAGTCACCGTCTTTAGAACGGGCTCACCGGGCAACGTGTTAGAGCACGTTGTCCTTTTTTCATTTACATAATAGCATGATTTGGGATATTTTGTCAGTTTTCTCCGTTAATTTTAAAGCAATATCGTAATGATAGGACGAGTACGGTCATTGCGCCACTATTCTATGTAATGTATCATCTTTTTCTCCCTAAAATCTTTTCTCCAACTCTATCTCATCCTTTATAGCAATACCATTTTCTGCTACTAATGGTATGGTTGGTTTCAGTTGTCGGGCTTTTTCTACTGCGTTTGGCAATACTTGTTTGATTCTATACCCTCTTTTTTGATAGAACTTTAATGCGTTTATGTTATCGTTTGTTGTTATAACTGTAATCCTCGTTATTTGTTTCTTTTCGCATGTTTGTTCTAAGCTTTTTAATAATTTTGAACCGATGCCTTTATTTTGAAGAAAGCTATCTAACGAAATGATTTCTACGTGATCTTCGTATGTTTTATATGTTATGAGCCCGAGTATTTGACCGTCTTCATATGCTGCGATTCCTGGTAATTTTGATAATTGGTAAGTGCCTGTGGATATGATCATTTCGTCACTTCCCCAATTTGTGTTAAACAAGTCTATTAATGTTTGTTGTTTTATATCTTTTGTTGATAAATATTCCATCTTCTCACGCTTTCATTGTGATATAAAATTAATTATATTCCAATATTGTTTATATCTTCAACTTGATATTATCTATCTTCAATATTTTCTGGGTTATGGCTAATGTTGCGCCAAGGAGTGTTGCGTGTTTAACGTTAGAGGTTAAACTGATTTCTATTTTTTTATCTGTGTATGTTGCAAATGTTGTTTGGATATTGTTCAATATCTCTGGTACTTCGTTGATTAATGGGCAGTTTATATATATGGCTTCTGGGCTTATTTGTGTGTTCAAGTTATATATTAAGGTTGCGATTCTTACGGAGAATTGTTCAATTTCTTCTCTTACGACTTCATTGTTATTGTAATATAATTGTTTAACTTCTTGTATGCTCAATGTTTTATTGAGTCTATTGTTGATTTTTTGTACGAGCGCGTCTTGTGAACATATGTCTTCTATTTTGTTATATGTTGCTTGACTGTTTTCTTTTGTTAATACTAATGTTTTGCCGATTTCTCCCGCTTCTCCTCCTGCTCCTCTATACAATTTCTTATTAATGATTAAGCCGGCGCCGATTCCTTTATGTATGCTAAGTGTGATTAAGTTATTCATTGCTAAGTCATTGTTTACGTTACATTCATAAATTGCTGAAAGGTTTGCTTCGTTCTCTACTATGACGGGTACATTGGCTATTTCTTTAATACTTTCAGTAATGGATATATTTTCTACTTCGTGAAACGGTAAGTGCGTAATTTCTTGTTCGTTATTTACAATTCCATGTACTGAAACGGATATGCCTAACAATCCATAATGTGTACTAAAAAGTTCTTCTGGATTAATATGTTCTTTTAATAATTCTATAACGTGACTTATTTTTTTATTGGCTAATGGAATAGATTCGTGCTTTAATATTTCACCATTAAAATAGCTATAGATCATTTCAATTGAATGGTAGCCGATATCGAATGATATAACGTAACCAAATTTTTGATTAATTTCTAATATAATTGGCCTTCTGCCGCCACTTCTTGTACTTTCTCCATGTCCGACTTCGTTTACGAGTCTCTTTTCTTTCAGTTTGTTTAAAATACTTGAAATGGTTGCTTTGTTAATGCCAAGATTTTTAGATATTTGAATTCTAGAGATAGCTTGATTATTAAATATTTGTTGTAAAACTAACTTTTGATTTGAATTTAAATTTAATACTTCTGCCTGCTTCATAATCGTCATCTCCCAAATTTATTCATTTTAACGAATCAAACTGTTTAAAATCTTATAGCATTGATTTTATTTAACTATAGCATAAATCATATTTTCGGATTAAATTATAAAGATTTTTCTCTGTTTACAAACTGCGTAGTATATACACTTATCTATGTTTAAACATTTATGTACTCCAATATAACTTTAAGAAAGCGTTTACAAAAATTGTGTTCAATGTAATATTCCACTTAAGTTAGTTTGTTTGAAAAACTAACCAACTGATTTCGTTTTTAAAACTGGAGGGATATTATTATGAATCAAACTGCAGAAACGAGTCCTGAGGAACATGTTTTACAATCAAATGACCATTCGCGATTACATATGTCTGAGAAACTTGTATTCGGTATCGGGGACTTTGGCGCTAATTACAGTTGGACTTTCATTGCGTCTTTTATCATTATTTATATGACCGATGTCGTCGGTGTTGCTGGCTCTGTTATCGGGACAATTATTCTTATTTGTCGATTTGCAGATGGTTTCTCTGATTTATTTATGGGAAGCATTATCGATAATACAAATATGAAAATGGAAAAAGCGAAACCTTGGGTTTTTTGGACAGCACCTATACTTGGTATTTTAACTTTTATGCTATTTAATGTACCAGACGCTTTTGGCTATACTGCCAAAATCATTTATATTTTTATTGTTTACTTTTTAATTTCAGTCGTTTTTTATACTGCTAATAACGTTGCCTATTCATCTTTAATTTCTTTTATGTCTAAAGACGAAAAAGATCGTGTTTCACTAGGGAGTATTCGTTTTATATTTTCAAATATTAGTGTGCTTTGCATTACAACATTTACAACATTTTTAGTAACAAGCTTTGGTGAAAACCAACAAGGTTGGACATACACTGCGCTCATCTACGCCTTTTTATGTGCAGTACCTTTATTGATTACAGGTTATTTTGTAAAAGAAAGAAACGTAGCTCAAAAACAACATACAAAAGACCACAAAACATCAAACCGCGTACCATTCACTTTGATTCTTAAAGTTTTAGTTACTGAAAAATATTTTATTATCACGATTATTCTTTATCTCTTATGGTATTTACGACAAACAGATAATGGTATGAGAATATACTATGCGACATACATTTTTGATAATGCAAATGTCATGGCGATTTTAAGTGTATCCACACTATTACCAACGATTTTAGGTTTGTTAATAGCACCTAAATTTGCTGAAAAAGTAGGTATTAAACAAAGTATTTTGATTGGTTTAATTATTTCCATTATCTCTTATGTCATTATGGGTATATTCTCAGAAAACTTAACAATGCTCGTTATTGGATTAGTGATAAACGGTATTGGTTTAGTACCATTCACTGCGGCGCTAAGCGGTATTGTTGCAGATGTAGGAGACATTATTTATTGGAAAACTGGCGTCCCAGTTCAAGGTTCCATTTTCAGCTTGGCGAGTGCAGGTATGAAGATTGGTTCCGGGTTACAATCAGCTATTGTTGGTTGGTCTTTATCGTTAGGTGGTTATGTTGCTGGTGCATCTGTTCAAACAGAAGGAACAATCTTTGCTATTAAATCCATGCAAATTTATTTCCCTTTATTCTCAGTTGTACTCATATGTTTATTCACTCTATTTTTAAATTATGAAAAGTTTATTAAACAAATTAAAAATCAAATTCGTTCGAATCGCGTCGGCGAAATGAGAACGAAAGAAATATATAAATAAAACGGAGCAATTTAAATGACTAATTTATTACATGTATCAAAAAATGGTTCTGATTCTGGATTAGGTACGGAGACTTCACCTTTTCTAACGATAGATAAAGCAGCTTCACTTGCCCTTCCTGGTGATACAGTAGTTGTACATGAAGGTGTTTATAGAGAAGCAATTACACATATTAATACAGGTTTAAGCGAATCTAGAAGGATTACTTTTAAAGCAGCTGAACATGAACATGTCACAATTAAAGGTTCTGAAGTCATCGATAACTGGGAACATGTTGAACAAAATATATGGAAAGTGGAAATCAACAATTCATATTTCAAAGCCTTTAATCCATTTGCTACAAAGTTATTTGGTGATTGGTTAGTTGTTGATAATCATAAAACATTAGGTCAAGTTTATATTAATGGTCAAGCGTTATTTGAAGTAAATGATTTTGATGCATTAAAAAATCCAGAACCTGTTTATGAAACGTTGGATCATTGGACAAATAAACAAGTCGCTTTTGACTATACAGAAGAATCAACATACGTTTGGTGTGCAGATGTAGAAGAAGATACGACTACAGTTTATGCAAATTTCCAAAACTATAATCCAAACAATGAAGTTATAGAAATCAACGTAAGAGAGCATGTGATTCGTCCAATCAAGACACATACGAACTATATCACAATTCAAAACTTTGAAATTGCACATGCTGCAACTCAATGGTCACCTCCTACAGCAAATCAAACAGGCATGATTGATACGCATTGGAGTAAAAATTGGATCGTAGAGCACTGTTTCATTCACGACTCTATGTGTAGTGCAGTCGCAATAGGTAAAGAAATATCTACAGGCGATAATTTTAATACGTATCGATATGATAAACCTGGCTATCAATACCAAATAGAAACTGTTTTTAAAGCTGTTAACAGTGACTGGAATAAAGAAACCATTGGATCTCATATTGTTAGAAATAATGTCATTCACGATTGTGGACAAAATGCCGTAGTTGGCCATTTAGGCAGTGCATTTAGCTATGTTTATAATAACCACATTTATAATATAGGTAATAGGAGAGAATTCTTCGGTCATGAAATAGCAGGTATTAAACTGCATGCTGCAATTGATACACATGTATACAATAACTACGTCCATCATTGTTCACTCGGTATGTGGTTTGATTGGCAAACACAAGGTACAAGAATCAGTAAAAATATTTTTGCCGACAATACGAGAGATTTGTTCGTAGAAGTCAGTAGCGGACCTTATATTGTTGATAATAATATTTTAACTGCCGATTATGCATTAGATAACCATGCTCAAGGTGGCGCATATATCAACAACATCATTCATGGAGAAATTGTGCATAGATTAATGTTAGATAGAGCAACACCTTATCACGTACCTCATAGCACATTAGTAGCAGGATTTGCACCAGTTTACGGAGGAGACGACCGTTTTTATAACAACATTTTCGTAGGCAAGGACAACATCAAAAATATAGGTACGCATTTATTCAATGAATACACGACATCATTAGAAGAATATAAAGATTTAGTATATAAAGTAGAAGGCGATCACGAAGCTTTCCATAAAATCAAACAGCCTGTATTCATCAATCACAATGCATATTTAAATCATGCCGAACACTTTAATAGAGAAGAAAGCTTCATTGAAGATGATACATTTGACCCACAAATTTCTATTTCTGAAGATGAAGAAGGCGTATATTTAAATATCACAATCCCTGATCAATTGTTAGACTTCAAAGGAGATATTCATTCAACATATACGCTACCTAAAGTAAGACTCGTCGATGCAGACTTTGAAGACCCAGACGGTAAAGCTGTAACATTAGATACGGATTTAATAAACGACATTAGAAATGACCATGCCATATTAGGACCTATTCAGAATTTACAACCAGGTAAAAATAAAATATTAGTATGGAAGAAATCATCATTATGTCCTGGGAAATAATGAATAAATGATAGAGCTTGAGACATAAAGCTCTACTCAAAATAAATAAGCATATCACGCGACTGATTTTTCTCAGTAAATACGGTGATATGCTTATTTTTTAATGTCATTTCGCGATTTTGTATGTGCATGCTTGTCTATGTTATAGATTGCTTATTAGCATGTTATGGCTGTTTTGCTTTTATGGCCATCCTTATTTGCATGTTTCGGCTGTTTTGCTTTTATGGCTACCCTTATTAGCATGTTCGGCAACTTTTGCTTTTAACAATAGCCTTACGAGCATGTTCTCGCAATCTTGCTTTTAACAGTAGCCTTATTAGCACTTTCTCGTAATCTTGCTTTTAACAGTAGCCTTATTAGTACATTCTCGCACCTCTTGCTTTTAACAGTAGCCTTATTAGCACATTCCCGTAATCTTGCTTTTAACAGTAGCCTTATTAGCATGTTCTCGCTATTTTGCTTTTATAGCTATCCTTATTTGCATGTTTCGCCTGTTTTGCTTTTATGACTATCCTTATTTGCACATTCCCGTAATCTTGCTTTTAACAGTAGCCTTATTAGCACAATCAGCACCTTCTGCTTTTAATAGCAGCGGTATAACCATGTTTTCTTGGTATCTATTGCTTTATTTAGGATAAACTACTTCACCATCATCTTCTATAATTGGCATGGCGCCCCATTGACCTAATTGATGTGGTACGATTTTTATGCCATCTTTATCTCTCAATATAATATGATTGACCTCTATGTCATGTGCGACTAACCAATTGCTTATAATTAATCGATGACATCTGGATGGATGTTGCTCTGCGCACAGCATTGCTACAGTATATTTTTTACTATTTTCGATTAATTCATTGATGCCTATTTTAAAATCATCTGTTAATGTATAATCTGCATAATTATGAAATGATTGATTTTCCCATCCTTCATTTAGAGTAGGTCCAACTTCTTGTGATTACTTTCGTCGACCACCTAATAATTGTATATGCTGATAATTTACATTCTGATCCGCTAACCATTGTTCAAATGATTCTTTATTGTATTCGGGATGGCGTTTGCTATTAGGAAATGCACGAACATCAACGATCATCGTTATATTAGCTTTTTTCAACATTTCTAAAAATGTATCTAACTCATAATTATAATGACCTATAGAAAATATAGACATATATTTGACCTCCAATTATTAACCTTAAATATGATAAAGGGAATTGCACAGTGCAATTCCCCTTTTTTACTATTCAACATTAACTTGTGGCTGCGGTGCGATTTGAGTGCTACCACCTGAACCATAGTTATTAGGTTCTCTATTACCAGGCGCGACTAATAAGTATAAAGTGTAAAGCATGATCACTACGCCAATAATCATGAAAATTGGGCCTGTTATAAGTGCCAGACCAATTAAAGTACCACTTCCAGAATTTGATGCAAATACAAAAGTAACGATGAATATCGCTACAAATAATCCAGCGATAACGCCACTAATATGATATACAATTGCCAGAAGCATTGTACGATTCGAATCGTGTAACCTTCTCACCATCACTGTAAAAGTAGGAATGATAATAGCCAAGGCAAATAGTCCACTTAAAAAGCCTGCTGACACTATTCCTAAAAGACTAGTAATTACAAAATTAATCCAAAACGGATGCCAAAAGTCGGGACGATCAGACCTTCCATTAATATCTACGAAACGCTTCCAAAAATCTTTGTAACTTTCTATAACTTGATTTTGTGAATTGTCCATGAATGTCCTCCTACCATTTGATAGTTACATTATACAAAAGAATAGTAATATATAGCAAATGAATTTCAAAAATATTATATAGATTAACAATATTAAATTCATTTATCTATATAATATTATTTACGATTTTTCTTTTTCTCCTCTAAAATAGCCATTACGATAAAACCAACTATAAAAACAGGTATTAAAGCACCAATGTACATCATATTAATACACTCCTTTTATTCAATTATTTATATGAAATAAAATTTTTATATTCTCTTAATTAGTTTATCAATGTTTTACATTTTTACCAGTAAAATCACTAAAAAAAGAAGCAATGACATTTTAATTGCCGTTGCTTCTAGTTTCTTATATAATGCTCTACCCATAAACGACATCTTTTGTCGTTAAGAAAACGATATATTTATATATAACATAAACCACAACGAGTGCTGCCCAAATGATGTCTATAATTGATAGAACATTGCCGATATTCGTTATTGTTTCATTAATATAAATATTTTGATTTACATTATATAGTGATGCTGCAGTTATGACCCATGGAAATGTTAGTGCTGAAAAGGACACTTTAAATCCCCTTTGTATAATTTTAGGTAAAAATATTAAAGTGAATAAAAATAGCATTTGTGAAAGCACTAAAAATATAGATACATATACTATAGAGTAACTCGAATTATTTAAAATATATCCATTTAAACATAACGCTGCTGGCGCACTCATAATGATCACCATTGGAAATTGTTCTTGGTTATAATTTTGCCAAGCTTTATTAAATAATACATATCCAAGAATAAGCATTAAAAATATAGACCCTACAATTGTCGCTAGATGACCTATACTGATGTTAAACGCAGCTGACGTTTCACCTATAACACCTATGCCCACAAACATTACAAACCAACTCGTATTTGGCCATGATTTAAAATTTCTAAACGCGTAAAATCCTATAAATATCACGATAAAGCTCGCATGTAATAAAATAGCAGCATACCAAACAATATTTAAAACATATGTCTCCACTAAAAATTCCGTTTTAACAATAAACACCAATAGCATTAACGCCATTGGTAACGTAGGTAGAATCGCGAACGTATTAATATTTTTAAGCTCTTTTAAAAACATTGTAGGATAGACGATCCATTTCAAAGCTACTATTGAAAGTATTGCACAGGAAATAATAAAGACGAACAATCCAATAGACGTTAAGTTTAAATGATAAAACAAATTACTTAACGCCATAATCCCTAATGCCAATCCGCTTATTGCGATTGGTATTCTTTTTAACCCGATATTGAACATAACTAATACCCTTTCAGAAAATAATTGATATTTAGAAATAATTTTAATTAATAAATTTATGGTTTCTTATAACTATACAAATATTTATTATACCACTTTCAATTATTTTCTTAATAAGAGATATTTCTTATCCTGTATCTACTTCTCTATTCCATTTTGATGTATCAATTGTTTATACCAATTAAATGATTTTTTCTTTCTTCTTTCTAAAGTGCCGTTACCGGCGTCGTCTTTATCAACATAAATCATTCCGTATCGTTTACTCATTTCTCCTGTTGATGCTGATACTAAGTCAATGACGCCCCAACTAATATAACCTAATAGTGGTACGCCATCTTGAATGCCTTCATACATTGCTTCTATGTGCTGCTGCATATAATCTATACGATAATCATCTTGAATGGTGCCGTCTTCTTCTATTTCATCTTTCGCGCCTAATCCATTTTCTACGACAAAAAGTGGCTTTTCAAATCTTTCATATATTTGATTCATCGTGATTCTTAAACCAAGTGGATCAATGACCCATCCCCAATCACTCATTTTTAAGTAAGGGTTCTTAGCTGATACGATAATATTGCCTTCATTTTGTTCTACTCTTGAAATGTCAGCAATCGATGTTCTCGATGCGTAATAACTAAATGCTACAAAATCTACGGTTTGTTGCAATATTTCTTTATCACGTTCATTGATTTCAATATGAATTCCTTTAGATTTAAAGAAGGATTCCATATAAAAAGGATATTTCCCTTTTGCTTGTACATCTACAAAGAACGTATTTGTTCGCTCGTCATTCATAGACTTCCAAACGTCTTCTGGGTTACAACTGTAAGGGTAGAAACTGCCTCCTGCTATCATACAACCAATTTGTGCTTTCGGTGTGATGCGGTGACAACTTTCAACTGCTCTAGCACTTGCGACTAACATGTAATGTGCTGCTTGATATAATATTTCTTCTCTATTTTCAGTTTCATCAAAGTATAAGCCACCACCTGAAAACGGACTGTGTAACACGACGTTGATTTCATTAAATGGAATCCAGTAATTAACGTATTGTCCAAAGTTTTCAAAACATGTTTCTGCAAATTTAATATATAAATCGATTGTCGCTCTATTCTTCCAACCGTTGTACTTTTCAACGATCCCCATCGGAATATCAAAGTGTGCAAGTGTTACGAGTAACGCCATATTATGTTCTTTACACGTTTTAAATAAATCCGTGTAATAATCAATACCTGCTTGATTTGGTGTTGCTTCATCACCATTCGGATAAATTCTACTCCAAGAAATAGATGTTCTAAAAACTTTTAATCCCATTTCAGCAAGCATGGCAATATCTTCTTTATAATGATGATAGAAATCTATACCTGTATGACTTGGATAATATTCTTGATTACTTAGTTTAGATTGTTTATACCCAAGCTTTATCTCTTGTCTGTTAGCGCCATGAGGGATTAAGTCTATATTGCTTAACCCTCTACCACCTATGTTCCAGGCACCTTCAGTTTGGTTTGCTGCAATTGCACCACCCCAGAGAAAGTTTTCTGGAAAAGTTTTTATCGTCATTTTTTAACCACTCCTAATATTGATGTATGTGCTTCAACGTCAACTTTGTCAAATGTCGTAATGGAGTCGTAATCATCTGTATTTGTAATGACTACGATTGTAGTAGGATCATAACCCGCTTCAATAATTTGAGCTAAATCAAATGTTCCAATAACATCACCAATCTTCATATGATCTCCTTGTTCAATTGCAGATGTGAATGGTCCACCATTCAACTTCACAGTATCGATACCTACATGAATTAATACTTCTATTCCATCATCACCTGTAATACCAATCGCATGTTTCGTAGGGAAAACGGAAGTCACTGTACCTGTTACCGGTGCATAAATTGTATGACCTGTTGGTTCAATCGCGATACTTTTCCCAATTACTTCTCTACTAAATACATCATCTTCAACACTCGAAATCGGTTTAATTCTACCTTCAACTGGTGCTGCAACAGTCATATTATCTTTCGTACCTAAATCTAATAATTCATCTTCTGATTCTGGAATATCTTCAAATCCAATCACTAACGTTAAAATAAATGAAAGCACAACTGATAAAACCATAACGACAATAACCCATAGGATACTCATTGGATTGTCTTGATCTATAAATTGTACACTTGTAAATAGACCAGGTGCTGCCATAGAGTGACTTGCTAGTCCCGCAAGACCAGCAACCGCTCCTGCTACAAACCCTGTAATAATGGATGCGATCATTGGACGTTTTAATCGAATCGCTACCCCATATAATGCAGGTTCAGTAATACCCGCTATAATAGCTGACGACGCTGCTGCCAATGATGTTTGACGTAATTCTCTATTTTTAGTTTTGAATGCTACTGCAAGTGAAACACCGCCAAGAGATAAGTTTGCACCAATTTCAGATGGCATAACCATAGCTTCTTCACCTGTTTCAGCAATTGTTTGAACAATCGTTGGTGTAAACACTCGGTGCATACCTGTCATCACTAATAATGGCCATAACGCACCAACAATTGCTACTGCTAAAAATCCTAATTTATCATGTACAAAGAAGACAATTTCAGATAAACCTGTACCAATTAAAATACCCGTCGGTCCAACAATAATAATCGCTATAGGTGCTGCAATTAATAAGATCAACATTGGTTTTAAGAAGTTTTTCATCACAATTGGTGTAATACGATCTGCAAAATCTTCAATATATTTCAGCAACCATGTCATAACGATTGCAGGAATAATCGTATACGTATATTTCACTGACATAACCGGTATAAATGCAAATGTTGCTTCCTTACCTTCAGCTGCTTTCTCCATAATCTCCATAAATACTGGGTGAACCATGACCCCTGCGATTGCCAGTGCCAAGAATACATTACTATTAAACTTCCGAGCTGCAGATACTGCGACAAGCAACGGTAAGAAGAAGAATGGTGCATCCCCGATCGTGTTTAAAATATTATAAGTTGAACTTTCCTCTGATAATACACCCGTCATATTTAACAGCATTGCTAATAATTTAATCATAGACCCACCGATGATGGCAGGAATTAATGGAGACATCGTACCAATAATTGCGTCTAAAATATTAATACCAACTTGTTTGACCGTTAATTTTTTCTTTTCAACAGGTTCGTTACTTTTAGCGCCACCACTCACGCCTAATTTCATTAACGCCGTATACGTATGTGAAACGTTATTACCAACAATAACTTGATATTGCCCACCTTGTTTACGTAAACCCATTACCCCATCAAGGTTCTTAATTTCTTCATCATTCGCCTTACTTTCATCCTTTAACACAAATCTCAAACGTGTCATACAATGCGTTAAATTCTTTACATTACCACTGCCGCCGATATTTTTAAGAATACCTTCAGCCAATTTTTGCTCATTTGCCATTTTTTTCACTCCCGTATTGTTTAGAACAATAAAAAGAGACCTAAACCATAAATAGACATACTCATCCTAAGATAAATTCATCTATTAATGGTTTAGGTCTCGCCTGCCGAACAGTTACAATCCTAAACAATTAATTTGTTTATTTTGTTTTGTTAACATAAATATAGCACATAATTTTCAATTGTCAACGCTTTCATTTCTGGATATTAATCTCTGTATATGAATCGTTAAATATAAAGCTTCGTCATGTGTCATATCATATTGATACTTTTTCAGTAAAAAGTTTTCAATCTTCTTCACACACTTAAACGCATCTTTGTACTTCTCTTTTACAATATCGTAAAGCTCAACCTCACTCGTATCCAGTGGATGCTCAGAAATAATACGTTGTGCAAGAAATTTTAAATGTGTCACAAATCTGAAGTAAGTTAAGCTTTCTTCATCAAAGTCTAATCTAAAGTGATATTTCACTAAACTTAAAATATTCTGTACCATTTCAGTCACTTGATTAAAATCTGCAAAATTATTATGCTCTGCATTTAATAAATGAATGGCGATGAAAGCTGCTTCATCAACTGGCAATGTCACACCGACAATTTCATAGATCCAATCCAAAGCACGCATCCCGATTTCGTACTCTGAAGGATAGAATTTTTTAATTTCCCATAGCAAGCCATTTTTTATAGCCATACCTTCTTGTTGACGCTCAATTGCAAAGTTAATATGATCAGTCAGTGCAACATAAATCGTATCGCTTAAATCTTTATGATATTTAACCTTTGCAACTTCAATAATTTTCTCAACAGCTTGTACAACCTCAATCGGCACTTCAATTAATAACGTTTTGAAACGTTCAGATATCTCTTCATTACTTAGATTAAAAATCTTTTCAATCTTCGACTCCTCAACGATGTCACCCTCTTGTTTTTGAAACCCAATCCCTTTCCCCATCACAACACGCTCACGATTGTTTTGGATGACACTAATCACATTGTTATTTATGATTTTATTTATCTTCATATGACACCCCTTAATGTATTACATACATTTTGCCATACAGTTAGAATGAATATCAATGAAATACTGAACCAACTCAAAAGAATTGCTAACATACAAGCCATTTAAAGCTAAATATTATTTTCACAGAGACCACAACATGTCTCATAAGTGAGTCATATTAATTGACGTAGACTATACTCAAGGGTCTATTATAAACAATGAAGAATATTAATAATGATATTCTATCACATAAGTAACGGAGGAATTAATTTATGATGAATGCTAAAGCAAGAGCTGTAAACAGTCCGGATTCCAATTTTTACGCTACAGAAATTACAAGACGTGATCTTGATAAACATGATATTTTAATAGAAATTAAATACGCAGGAATATGTCACTCAGATATTCACACTGCACATGGAGAATGGGGTCCTGTTAACTACCCATTAGTACCGGGTCATGAAATCGCTGGTATTGTTAAAGAAGTCGGTTCTGATGTCAGTAAATATCAAATCGATGACCGTGTCGGCGTTGGTTGCATGGTAGACTCTTGTGGTGAATGTGAACATTGTCAAAACGGCGAAGAACAGTACTGCTTAAAAGGAAACGTTGGCACATATGCAGGTACGGATAGATATGGCGAACCAACTCAAGGCGGCTACTCAACACATATAGTCGTACATGAAGATTTTGTACTACGCATTCCTGATAATATTGGTTTAGACGCCGCTGCACCATTACTTTGTGCTGGTATTACGACGTATTCACCTTTAAATCACTGGAAAGCATACGAAGGTAAAAATGTAGCTGTTATCGGTATGGGTGGACTTGGACACATGGCTGTTCAAATTGCACATGCTATGGGCGCTGAAGTAACAGTATTATCACGAACATTAAATAAAAAAGAAGACGGCTTGAAATTAGGCGCTTCTCATTATTATGCAACAAGTGATGAAGCAACATTTGAACAACTTGCAAGCTCATTTGATTTAATTATTAATACAGTAAGTGCTAACTTAAAAATAGATGATTACCTTAAATTATTAGCATTAGACGGTACAATCGTTAACGTTGGTGCACCAGCAGAGCCTATATCATTACGAGTTGCAAATTTAATAGGACATCGTAGATCATTTGCAGGTTCAGCAATTGGTGGTATTAGAGAAACTCAAGAAATGTTAGATTTCTGTTCAAAACACAACATTGAACCACAAATCGAATTAATTTCAGCTGATCAAATTGATGAAGCATATGAAAGAGTCTTATCTTCAGATGTTAAATATCGTTTCGTTATTGATACAAGTACAATGTAATATTTTTAAAAATGGTGTCCATAATATATGGGCATTATTTTTTTATAAATAAAATGATTAAATCCCATGCTAATCCAAATAGCATGGGATTTGGTCATTATTAATTTGTATTATTAATTAAATAATACAGACTGAATTCTAAATCTTTTTTTAAGTGTTCTTCTAGTAATTGAACCGCTCGTTTATCATCATGATTAATCATTGCTTCTACAATGGCTTTATGTTCTTCAATCAGACCAGGTCTTCTCTTATCAATAACTGTTTTACTAAATAAATAAATATAACTTTTCAACTTCTGATAAGTGTCTATGATGAACTGATTGTTTGTTGCTTTCATTATTTTTTGATGAAATAAGTCGTTCGTTTCAATAATCGTTTCTTCATCTTCTTGGTTAATATCAATGTCAGTGTACCCTTTTAATTCTGCTAAATCTTCTTTTGTATAAACAATACATGCTTTACTTAACGCATGTGTTTCTAACAAAATTCTCATTTCAAAAATAGCTCTATATTCTTCACTTGTTGGAACAAAAACATAGCCGTCTTTAATAAAATATTCGATTTCCAACTGCTTAATCGCTTCTCTAATAGGCGTTCTACTCACATTATATTTTTTTGCTAATTTAGCTTCTGTCAATTTTTCATTTTGTTGTAATTCACCTGAAATAATGTCATTTCTAATTTTTTGATATACCGTCAAACCGTTGTGTATCAATAGACTCAGCTCCTTGTCTATATACTACTATAAATTTTTCAACTTTAAAATGTATACATTTAATTAAATTTGGTATACAATCTAACGTAACCGCTTACATTGGAGGAATTAATATGAATATTGGATTTATTGGATTAGGCATTATGGGTAAACCTATGGTTAAAAACTTACTAAAAGCAAATAACACAGTACTCGTTAATGATTTGAATAAAGAAGCAGAAACTGAATTGGTTAACGAAGGCGCACAAGTAGTTTCAATAGATGAACTGGCGAAACAAGCAGATTATCTATTCCTATCTTTACCAAATGGTGCGATTGTTAAGTCTGTTTTATATAGTGGAGAAGATTCAATTCTCGATAAAGATGAAATTAATATTAAATATGTCATTGATACGAGTTCCCTTACACCAAATGAATCTCTTGAAATCAGTAAAGTACTAGAAGAAAAAGCTATCAAATACATCGATGCACCGGTGAGTGGTGGAGAACCTTTAGCAATTACAGGTGAATTATCAGTAATGGTTGGTTGTGATGCTGAGATACTTCCAGAACTTAAAAAAGTATTACAGCCCGTATCTAAATCAGTGATAAGAGTTGGAGATGTTGGATCTGGAAGCGTAGTTAAATTAGCAAACCAAATTATTGTAAACACAAATATTGCAGCATTATCTGAAGGCGTACTATTAGCTAAAAAATTTGATATTGATTTAAATGAAATGTTCGAAGCAATCAGACACGGATTAGCAGGATCAGCAGCTATGGAGGCAAAATTCCCTAAAATGATTGAACAAGATTATCAAGCTGGAGGAACGCTCGATATTAATTTGAAAGACTTAAAAAATGTTACTTCTACTGCAGATACGATTGGTTTAACACTGCCTCTCGTAAACCAAGTGAAAGAAATTTTTAAATCTGAAGTGAATCAAGGCAATGGATCAAATGATCAAGCTGGAATTATTAAATATTTTGAAAAAATCAATAATATGTAGGTGATGAATAAATGTTAAATAAAGATTTAATAAACCAACATGTAAACGACACATTTAATAAAGAATTAGAAAGTTTAGATTACAAAATCGTCGTTTTAGACGATGATCCAACAGGAACTCAAACAGTAAAAGATTTACCTGTATATACCGATTGGACTGAATCGCTCTTAACTGATGCATTTGAACAACCTAACAATATGTTTTATATTTTAACGAATTCACGCGCATTGAACGCACTAGAAACAACACAATTACATCAAGAACTAAGTAAAAATATTGAAAATGTATCACAGAAATTAAATAAACCTTATTTAATTATTAGTCGTGGAGATTCAACATTGCGTGGTCACTTTTATTTAGAACCAAATGTTTTAAATGAAACAGCTACAAAGCCTTTTAATGCCGTCTTTTATTTACCTGAATTCTTTGAAGGCGATCGCTATACATATAAAGGCATTCATTATTTAAAAGAAGATAATCAATATATCCCAGTATCAGAAAGTGAATTTGCTAATGATACTACTTTTGGATTTGATTCAACGTCAATGGCAGATTTTATAGAAGAAAAAAGCCAAGGTGAAATTAAATCAGAGAATGTTTTTCATATCACTTTAGATCAAATTAGAAATAGAGAAAAAGAACAAATACTTAACACTTTTGGTGATTTAAATAACTTTGATGCTGTTGTTGTAGATGCATTAAACGATGAAGATATGGATTATTTTACAGCTTGCTTAGTTGAATATCTTAAATATCACAATAAAAAATTCATATTTAGAACCGCAGCATCATTTGTGAAATCCATATGCGAAACACCTGGTGAAATCATCAATTTACAAAATTACAAAAAAAATAATAATGGTGGCATCATTATCGTTGGATCTCACGTTAAAAAATCTTCATCTCAACTCAATCATTTATTGGAAAACGCCAATATAAATGCAATTGAATTTGATGTAAAAGCAGTGACTCAATCTAATTTTCAAGATTATATCGACAAATTAACAACAGAAGTTGAAAACATCATTACTAAAGGGAAAGATGTCGTGATATATACATCTCGTGATGTGATTAAAACAGGCGATCTAACAAATAATTTGAGTATATCAACAAATATATCTAATGGTTTAGTTAGCATCATTAAACGGTTATCTATACAACCAAACTTTATTATTGCTAAAGGCGGAATTACTTCTAGTGATGTAGCAACCAAGGGGCTAAACATTAAAAAAGCGAAAGTCATCGGGCAAATAACTAAAGGTGTACCAGTCTGGTTAACAGGCAATGAAGCAAAATATCATCATATGCCTTACGTTATTTTCCCGGGAAATGTGGGAGAAGTCGATACATTAACGAAAGTTTATAAACTAAATAGTTAATATAACTTTTTAGAAGGGGGTTAAGATCATGGGAGAAATTTGGCCATTAATTGCTGTTATCATTGGGGTTGTTATTTTACTTATTTTAATTATGTTATTTAAATTAAATACATTTATTGCGCTTATTATTACTTCAATGCTAACAGGTATCTTATTAGGTATGCCGTTAGATAAAATTGTAGAAACTATTGAAAAAGGTATGGGAGATACGTTAGGTCACATCGCAATTATCTTTGGATTAGGTGCCATATTAGGAAAGCTACTTTCAGATGGTGGTGGTGCTACGAAAATTGCTGAAAAGCTAATTGAAAAATTCGGAGAAAAATATGTAACATGGGCAATGTTGATTGCTTCATTTATCATAGGTATTTCACTGTTTTTAGAAGTAGCATTTGTCTTACTCATACCACTTGTATTTACATTAGCTAAAAAATTAAAAGTTTCTAATTTAAAAGTAGGACTACCAATGGCAACATCTATCGCTATCACACACGGTTTCCTACCACCGCATCCAGGACCGGTTGCCATTGCACAAGCTGTACATGCAAATATTGGTCATGTCTTGATGTACGGTATTATTATTGGTATTCCATTAGCTATTATTGTCGGTGGTTTATTCCCTAAAATTGCGTACAAATTAGCACCAACTGCATTTTCTAAAATTGGTAAACAAGAAGATATTGAGGAAACGAAATCATTACCTTCAGAACAACAACCAAGTTTTGGTATTAGTTTATTAACTGCATTGAGCCCAGTTATTTTGATGTTACTTGCTACAATCGTCCAGTTAGTGACCGGTCACGAAGATGGTAAAGCATCAGGATTTGAAGGTTTCATATACTTCATCGGATCATCTACCACTGCAATGTTAATCGCCGTATTATTTGCGATTTACACTATGGGTATTAGAAGAAAACAAAATATGAATGACATTATGGATACGATAACGAAAGCCATTACCCCTATCGCAATGTTACTACTCATTATTGGTGGTGGAGGTACTTTCAAACAAATCTTGATAGATGGTGGAGTTGGAGATACCATTTCTAATATGCTCCACGGAACTGAAATGTCTCCTATTTTCTTAGCTTGGTTAGCAGCTGCTATTT
This sequence comes from Mammaliicoccus vitulinus, assembly GCF_029024305.1. NCBI lineage: Bacteria > Bacillati > Bacillota > Bacilli > Caryophanales > Staphylococcaceae > Mammaliicoccus > Mammaliicoccus vitulinus. The sequence continues at coordinate 122,142 of NZ_CP118974.1, read as the reverse complement.
TACGTGTAGCATTAGGTTCAACAACTGTTGCAGCAATCTCTTCAGTAGGTATTGTACTACCATTATTACAATCTGTTGATATAAATATCTCACTCGTTGTTTTAGCAATTGGCGCAGGAAGTATCTTCTGTTCTCATGTAAACGACGCAGGTTTCTGGATGTTTAAAGAATACTTTGGATTAACAATTAAAGAAACTTTTTTAACATGGACTTTATTAGAATCTGTCCTATCCGTAATTGGACTTGGATTAATTTTAATTGTAAATATGGTTATTTAAAATAAAGGTAGCATTATGAAATATGCAAGAGACAATAGATTCACTGTCCCTCAAGTTAAATTAAGAGAAATAAATATAGTTTGAGCAGCTAATAGAATAAAGTCACCTATGCACACAAAAATGCTGTTTCAGTTGAAGGTGCAGTTGGTGATAAAGAAGATTGGATTGAAAATACAATTAAATATGTCAAAGAGCCCTTCTCGCATAGCTGAAGGGCTTTTTGTATATATATAATATATTTGAACAAGGAAAAAATTTAATTGTTGATTACTCTTTTTTATTCTATAGCTCTAATAATTAGAAAGTTGTTCACTATTAGACTCACTTCTTTTGTAACTCATATATGATGAAATGATAAAGTAATTGCACTATCCCCTAGCCTCTACGCATTGTTAGGCCAATCATTTATGTTTATTTAAATGATTAGCCATAGCAATGATTAATCCACCTATTTTAAAATTTCAAAAGTAAAAGGCACTTTAAAATCTTCACCTTTATTATTTGCTACTGCACCTAAAATGCAATATACAACTGTCGCAATTCCTATAATTATTAAGAAAATAGCCCCTATCACTATCGCAGTTAAAATCGTTGATATGACGACATATATTCCATAAGATATAATGAAATTCAGACAGTTTTTCCCTTGTTGATTGATATATTCTGATTCATCTTTTTTCATTAACCAAATCAATAATGGCCCAATAAAGCTTGTAAAGAAACTAAGAATCCACATGATAGTAGTTAAATTTTTTTCTTCTGTAGATACATTTTGAAATGCTAATGGATTTGTTGAATTATTTTGTAAGTTCATAGATTTTCCGCCTTTATATTTTATTTTGAGATTTTCACCATTTTTTTATTCTTTTAAGATACGATCTCATAACATTCTAATTTCATTATTCTCACCCCTTATTAACAATTATTAAAGTTAGTTAATAATCTATAATCAGTATATAATGTTGGGTAGACAAATATTGTCGTTATAGAAAATGTATCATTTACTAATCAGATGAAATGGAGAATGAATAATAATGGCTAAATCAACAGAGATATTAGAATTATATTTAAAGTTTAGAAGAGGAGAAGAAATATCAAAATCAGAAATCGCAACATATTTTGGTAATAAGTCTCCAAGAACGATACAACGATATGTGTCATCTTTAAACCAATTTTTTTCTGAAAATGAAGATACAGACCAATTAAAAATAGAATATGATAGAACTAAAAATGTGTATTTTATGAAAGAGACTAAAAAAGAAGTGTTTGATAAACAACATATACTCGTTATTTTAAAGATATTAATATCAACAAGAGGATTAAGTAAAAGTGAAATCAAAAATGTTATCGAACAACTTACCTCTACAGTGAATGATGAAGATAAACGTATTATTAATCAGACGATTAAATCAGAATTATATCATTATAAAGAGATGAGCCATGAAGAACCTTTATTTAATAAGATATGGGAACTTAACAAAGTAGCAACTGAAGGTAAAAGCATTAAATTCACATATTACAACGCATGGAATCAGGAAAAGGAACATATTATCAGACCGTTATATACAACATTTTCAGAGTTGTATTTTTATGTAGTTGGTGCTAATGAAAAAGGATATACATTGATTTATAGAGTAGATTGCATTCAAAACTTTGAAATAGTGAACCTGAAAATTAAAAACTCGGGAACTAAGTATTATCAAGAAGGTGAATTAAAGAAAAGAGCGTATTTTATGTATGGAGGAGACTGGAAAAGAGTCACGTTTGAATTTAATGGTGGTATTATAGAGTCAGTATTAGACCGTTTTCCTACTGCTAAGTTATTAAAAAAAGACTTCAAAGAAAATAAATTCACAGTTGAAGTAGAAGTAATTGGTGATGGTATTGTAATGTGGTTATTGTCACAAGGTAGTAGAGTTAAAGTTCTATCACCAAAGTCTATAAAAGATAAATATTTAGAAGAAATCAATAAAATTATGGGCTATTATTAAGTAGACAAAAAATGACTATCTAACATGTTAATATAATATTAACAAATTAAGGAGATGGTTATTTGATTAAGATGAATGAAGAAACGAAGAAAAAAATCATTGAAGCATTATTCGTTATTGAGAACGATGATGGACACAAAGACCGCTATGAAGAAATTGAGTATAAGACAGTTAAAAGGCGCATATTCAATAAAATGAAATATATATTTGGAAATTAGACAGTTAAATACTGTCTTTTTTTATTTGGCAACACTATAAAAATATTACTACCAATAAAAATTTTAAATATTTTTTAAATTATATAGTTTAACAACATACAATTGTTCTAAACTCATAAGGAAGTATTTTATTTATGAATTCTGTATCATATATATTTTTAAATATTGAATGATATACGAAGTAAATATAAAACCAACAGAATTTCAGTCATATAAAAAAGTAAAATTATAAAGGAGATTAAAAACATGAGTCCAGAAGAAACAGCTTTATCAGTTATAGAAACATCTATTAAATTACCGTTCGTTAAAGTTAATAGAGAAGAATTCTTGGTTAAACAATTTAGAAATACCTCTGTAAAAGCGACAGATTTATTAGAAAAAGGTCCTGAAAAATTATTTAGTAAAAAAGAATTAGATGAAATTGCTGATAAAGTAATTTCATCTAATGTACTTAAATCAACAAGTGCTTCATTTGCTACAGGCTTACCAGGAGGCATTGCTGTTGCAGCTACAATACCAGCAGATTTAGCACAATTTTATGGTTTTGTACTTAAGATTGCTCAAGAAATTTCTTATGTATATGGGTATAAAAGTCTTTTTGATGAAAATAATGAACTTACAGACGAAGCTAAAAATCATTTAATTTTATTTATGGGCGTTATGTTAGGTGTCACAGCTGCTGGTTCTACAATACGTGTCGCATCAATTCAAGCATCTAAGACAGCTTTACAACAAATACCAAAACAAGCACTAACCAAAACTACTTTTTATCCTATATTGAAAAAAGTCCTTAAAATATTCGGTATAAAATTAACAAAAAGTACTTTTGGAAAAGGAATCTCAAAAATTATTCCTGTTGTTGGTGGTGTCGTATCGGGAAGTTTGAATTATGCTTCAATGAAACCTATGGCAAAAAACCTGAAAAATGAGCTTGGAAAAATAGTAGATTATACAGAAGAAGATTACCTTAAAGATATTGAAGTTGTTGAAAAAAATATTAAATAATAAATTTTTAATATTTAAATTCACATAATAAAGGAAACCCCTAATAATTAAATTTAAGGGTTTCCTTTATTTTTTTATTGCAACCTTTACTATATGAAACAATAGATGGTTTTACGACAACAACTCAATTTAGAATCATTTACAACATTATTATTTTGACGATTTTAATGACACCAACTACCACAATGCTCATTAAAGAAGCAACGCAACAAATATTGGATAAAGAATATATCAACATTGCCTATACTATCAGTCCTAGTCATATACATATCTTTATAAAACATGTATTACCCAACATACAAACACAATACATTATTATATTTCTTAGAATATGTTTTCAAACATTACTCGTCATGACACACTTAGCTTTCTGCAAATTCTTTTTCGGAGGTACAAAAGTCTGTTACGGTCCAGCATGTGAAATTATAGAACGGCCAAGTATAAATGATCTAAGCAGTTTATTAGGATTCCATTCAAACGAACTCACATCAAACTGGTGGACTTTCTATGCACCTTTAGTTGCTATTTTATATTTATTTATAATTATTAATTTAATGTCGAATGGATTAAAAAGAAGCTATAAAAGAAGCGGTTAAAACATTGGTATATATATATAATGTAATATAAAATTAAATTAAGACTTTTATTGATAAGCAACAGAAATAGGATACTAAAGTATTAAATAAGAAAGGTTGAAAAATGTGAAGTACATCAAGATATTACTAGCAATATTTATTACAACTACCCTACTAGCTGGGTGTGATTTAGAACAAGATATTAAAAGGGAGTTAAAAAAAGAAGCCAATAATCAAATAGATAAAGGCTTAAATGAATTAACGACGAAAGCTTTTAATAAAAAATCAACTGTTAAAACAAGCGAAGACGATAAAGCGTTAATTAAGATACAGACAAACGAAGAAAACTACGCTTTATTGAATGATAATAAAACAACGCTCACAGATTATGATCAACAACTCATTAATAAAAATGGGCGGGATAAATTTTGGGCTGATTATTCAGATTTAGATAATTTAGGACGTGGTGGAAGAGTGACAGCCCTCGTAACTAAACAAGCAGTATATAGTCATTCTTCTAAAGCTCAAGAACGCCCCTCTTTTGATTCAACGGTTAGACTTGCAGGCGAATATAAAGATGGTACTTATGATTCTTTTGATAAAAGATGGAGAGGTACAGAAAGTAATAACCAAATTATACAGTTAGATGGATATAGAGGTTACATTTATAATAAATCTCACTCACTAGCATGGTCTTTAGGCGGAGATATGGAAACTCATAATCTAACATTAGGTACAAGATCTCAAAATGTTGGTAGTAATAGAGCGAGTGAAGGTGGCGGTATGGGGTATCCGGAAACACAAGTGAGAAACGCGATTAATAATCACCCTGAAGCGAAAATATATTATGATGTCAGACCTGTTTATAATAATGATGAACTGTTACCACGTGGGACACACGTAAGAGTATACTCTATTAATGATGGCGGTAAGACGGTAAACTTAAATGTTTGGGTATCTAATACTCAAAAAGGCGTACATATAAATTATAAAGACGGTACTTATAACTATTAGTAATGAATTAAGATGAATTGAAGATAATTAGGATTGATTCGCCCTGAACATACCAAATTTCTAGTTAGATTAGTAGATGTAATTGAAGATAATTAAAGACGTTCGTTTGTTGCGGTCTACATTGGTATAATCGTCATAATCCTTAGACTCATTTTAGACTACTGTCAGACATCTCTACATTAAAGCTGTGACTCGTAAACATTCTTTTGTGTAAGTTCACAATTTATGGTATTATCATCATGGACAAAAAGTCGAGATATTAATAGAAAAGAAGGTTTAAATATATTATGAAAGAAAATTTTTGGCGTGAATTACCACGTCCATTTTTTATATTAGCGCCTATGGAAGACGTTACAGATATCGTCTTTCGTCATGTTGTGAGTGAAGCAGGTAGACCTGATGTATTTTTCACTGAATTTACAAATACTGAGAGCTTTTGTCATCCTGAAGGTGTACACAGTGTTCGCGGACGCTTAACATTCAGTGAAGATGAACAGCCTATGGTCGCTCATATATGGGGTGACAAGCCAGAGCATTTCCGAGAAATGAGTATCGGTTTGGCAGAGATGGGCTTTAAAGGTATTGATTTAAATATGGGCTGCCCAGTAGCTAATGTGGCAAGCAAAGGTAAAGGTTCTGGCTTGATTCTGCGACCTGAAACTGCAGCTGAAATTATTCAAGCAGCTAAAGCAGGCGGTCTACCGGTAAGTGTTAAAACTCGACTCGGTTATTATGAAATAGACGAGTGGAAAGACTGGTTAAAACACGTCTTCGAACAAGATATTGCAAACTTATCTATCCATCTCCGTACGCGCAAAGAGATGAGTAAAGTAGATGCACACTGGGAATTGATCGAAGCAATCAAAAAAATGCGCGACGAAATCGCACCAAATACATTGTTAACCATTAATGGTGATATTCCAGACAGAAAAACAGGCCTTGAACTTGCAGAAAAATATGGCATTGATGGTGTAATGATTGGCAGAGGTATTTTCCATAATCCCTTTGCTTTTGAAAAAGAACCACGCGAACATACGAGTAAAGAACTATTAGATCTGTTGAGATTACATCTAGCATTGTTCAACAAATATTCCAAAGATGAATCTCGACTATACAAGCCTTTACGCAGATTCTTTAAAATCTACGTACGTGGCATTAGAGGTGCTGGCGAACTGAGACATCAATTGATGAGTACACATACGACAGACGAAGCTCTTGCATTGCTCGATGACTTTGAAGCTCAAATGGATGAAGATATACAATCATAATGCACACATCAAAAAAAGAGACATCGGCATTAATGCTGATGTCTCTTTTTTTATTCGTCCTGGTGCCTAAGCTTTCATACATAAGTCAAGTCCATAATTTTGTGTAATATCTTTTAGGCAGTAATCAACATATATCATTTTATTTTTCCCACAAGAATTTAATGATCTTATTAGCAACTTTCCGATTTTCATGTAATTGACTGTGCTGTGCTTTTTTGCCTTCATATTTAGATTCTTGATAACTTTTAGGACTATTTCCCAGTAAATATTTTAATGATTTTGAAGAGCTGTTTGATACACGACCGTCCGAATGCGTGCCGTCTTTTATATCTCCGTATATATTCAACACTTCTATATGTTTTCCTTTATAAATATCTTTAAGCTGGAGTAAGTCTGGATATGGCGGGTTCATGCGACTAGGTTTACCGTCAGCATCTACACTGATTTCATTCACTTGTTCATTTATATTTAATACGCCGTTGAATGTTCCAGCAATATTCACTTGTTTATTTAATTGTGGTAATGTTTGATCTTTACCATTGGCCAACATATATTTTGCGAATGATAAATTTCCCATTGAATGTCCTACGAAATTAAACTTTTTAATTTTATACTCTTTTTGTAATTGGATTAATACGTTTTTAAACCATTTAGCATTTTCATCAAGATCACCTTGTTGATTATTTTCCAGCTCAATTTGTACAATTGGGTTAGTTGAATCTTTCGGCAATTTTCCTTTAAGTTCAACCTCACCATTTTGAGATACAACTGCTGTCATAACATCCTTAGTGACACCCTTTTTCTTAGCCTGATTAACCATAAATTTTTCAGAATTCGCACTACCACCATATCCATGTAAAAATAGCGTCGGCGTCTGATTACGATCTAACTTTGAGTGCGCTGTATGTTTTTTAACATCAGATTGTTTTTGACCATCCGCGTTTGTAAAAATATAACCAATAATGATCACAACAACTACTATTAAGCCAATTCCTAAAATCCATAATTTTTTCACGGTGTTAACCTCTATTCTCAAGTTTTATGTAAAGTATAAAAGAAATTGATAAAAACCTCCATTACTGAAGGTACACTTATCCCTTACTTTTCGTAGGCAATCATTCATTTCGATTTTCAAACAAAAAAACAGGGAATGAGACGACGAAATCTAAATAAACATTTTAGATTTCTATCTCACTCCCTGTTAGCTCAAATTAATTATTGCTCATAATTTTCACTTCTGAAATAGCTTGTTCTCTTATTGATTGTTCATTTCTTCTTTTCCAACTTGGAATCAGAAGCGCATCTATAATAAGCCAAATGAACATAAAAATTCCAAAACTCCACCAAGATGTAAATAAAGTTATCAAAAGTAATACTATAGCAGAACATGTCTTACCATAATAAAACCTATGCCCTCCAAGTGCACCTAGAAAAAACCATAATACATAAGATATTACTAGTGATTTAGAACGATTAGCAACTTGCTGTTCAACATATGATTTCTCATCTAAATTCATTACATTGTCCCCTATTTATATTATTTAATATAACAATATTAACATCCTAATATTACAATTATAACTTTGATTAAAAAAACATTTAAAAATAAAAAGATTTTTAACAATTAATTCTGTATAATAATTTGTAACAATAATATTTATTTTAGAAGGAGGAATTTTATGAAATTTAAATACTTAGGCATTGGTGTTATTTTAGCTACTATGACGCTATCAGCATGTGATATCAATATTAATACAGGTTCTGGTAGTGATACTAAAGACGCTAAAGACTCAAACGAACAAGCAGAAAATAGTAATGACAACAATAATGACGATAACCAATCATCGTCAAATAACAATACATCATCAGATAATAATAATCAGAAGCGTAATAGCAATAATGACAAAAGCATTGTCACTCGAGGAAATGTAATTGATTTTGTTGAATCTTATGAAGGTCATAGTTTAGATACTGTTCAATATAATTACAAAGAACCTGAAAAAGATGATAATGGTAGTTGGGGATTTTCATTCACTGACAACGATGGTGATTTAGCTGGTTCTTACATTGTTGATAAATACGGTAACGTCACGAAATATGATGAAGATGGCGAAATTGATAACAATGATGATGACTATAGTGCCAGTGTCACTCGTGGAAATGTAATTGATTTTGTTGAATCTTATGAAGGTCACAGTTTAGATACTGATCAATATACTTACAAAGAACCTGAAAAAAATGATAAAGGTAATTGGGGTTTCTCATTTACTGATAAAGATGGTAATTTAGCTGGCTCTTACATTGTTGATAAATACGGTAGCGTCACGAAATATGATGAAGATGGCGAAATTGATAACAGTGATGACGACGATAGTACTAGTGTCACTCGTGGAAATGTAATCGATTTTGTTGAATCTTACGAAGGTCACAGTTTAGATACTGATCAATATACTTACAAAGAACCCGAACAAAGTAATAACGGAGACTGGGGATTCTCATTCACTGATAAAGATGGTAATTTAGCCGGCTCTTACATTGTTGATGAATATGGCGATGTAACGAAATATGATGAAGATGGAGATCCAGAATAAAGGAATATATAATAAAAAGCGAAGTGCTTTAACGCTTCGCTTTTTATATTTGATAAAATACTTTTTTAAATTTAAAATTAACTAAATGGAGTGAGCTATATGAACCGTAAAATTGAACAATTCAAAGACATTATAGATGCATCTAATAAAATCACATTTTTCACAGGTGCTGGTGTGTCTGTAGCAAGTGGTATTCCTGATTTTCGTTCTATGGGTGGTTTATTTGATGAAATTTCAAAAGATGGTTACTCACCTGAATATTTACTAAGTACGGATTATCTACAAGATGACCCTGAAGGATTTGTTGAATTTTATCATAAACGCTTACTTATAGCAGATAAAAAACCAAATCTCGTTCACGAATGGATCGCACAACTTGAAAAAGACCATCGATCATTAGGTGTCATTACCCAAAATATCGACGCTCTACATTCTGATGCAGGAAGTTCTAAAGTAGATGAACTTCATGGTACATTAAATCGATTTTATTGTATTGAATGCCACAAAACATATACTAAGAACTATGTCATGGATCATCATTTACGTCAGTGTGAAGATTGCAGTAATACCATTAGACCTGACATTGTACTTTATGGGGAAGTCTTAAATCAAAGTACTATAAGTCATGCTATTCAAAAAATAAAAGAAGCAGACACATTAGTTGTCTTAGGCTCCTCACTAGTCGTTCAACCAGCTGCAGGATTAATTTCTAATTTCGAAGGACAAAACCTCGTTATCATTAATAGAGACCCTACGCCTTATGATAGAGAAGCTGATCTTGTCATGAATGACGATATGGTCACGGTAGTAAAAGAGATCTAATAATTTTATTAGATCTCTTTTGTAATATGGTCTCATTAATTATAACTTTCACAAAAAACTACCCTCAATACCATTAAATTCAACCTCTCTTTATGAAAAAAATAAAATGCAACTTCGTTTATGATACGTTTCGTAATTCTGAAGTATGCAACCCCATTTTCATATTGTGAATTAATGAAAAACCGCATCGCTTATGATATCTTTCTGCTTATCGGTAGATGATGCGGTTTTTTCTCATTCCTCAATCCCATAGATCCACAAGAACAAATTACATAGACAATTATATATATAGATGATAATCTATATAACGTAAGGGAGGTATGGCTATGTCTTATCAAGAACTAGCATCAATATTAAAAGTTTTATCTGATCCAAGCAGATTAGAAATAATAGATTTACTTTCATGTGGTGAACTATGTGCTTGTGATTTACTGGAACATTTTCAATTTTCACAGCCAACGCTAAGTCATCATATGAAGTCATTAGTCGATAAGCAATTAGTTTTTTCACGAAAAGAAGGTAATAAACATATGTATCGACTTAATCATGAAATTTTAGATGATGTTAATCACAATTTAAATCTTATTAATACATCTAATGAACGATGTGTATGTAAAAGTATGAAACAAGGTGAGTGTTGATGACAATATTAGCAATTGTGATTTTTCTTTTAACTTTACTCTTTGTGATATGGCAACCGAAAGGTTTAGATATTGGTATTACAGCTTTAATTGGAGCTGTCGTTGCTATCATTACGGGAGTCGTAAGTTTTTCTGATGTATTAGAAGTAACAGGTATTGTTTGGAATGCTACCTTAACATTTGTAGCTGTTATTCTTATTTCATTAATATTAGATGAAATTGGATTTTTCGAATGGTCTGCGATACATATGGTTAAGGCTTCAAACGGTAATGGATTAAAAATGTTTGTTTTCATCATGATATTAGGGGCAATTGGAGCAGCATTTTTCGCCAATGATGGTGCAGCTTTAATCTTAACGCCCATTGTATTAGCGATGGTAAGGAATCTAGGATTTAATAAAAAAATGATTTTCCCCTTTATTATTGCCTGTGGTTTTATTGCAGATACTACATCACTGCCCTTAATTGTAAGTAACTTAGTTAATATTGTTTCTGCAGATTACTTTGATATTGGATTTGTTGAGTATTTTAGTCGAATGATTATTCCTAATATATTCTCTCTGATTGCTAGTATCCTTGTTTTATGGTTATATTTCAGAAAATCTATACCTAAAAGGTTCGATACAGAAAATCTTTCAGACCCTAAAAATGCAATTAAAGACCCTAAATTATTTAAGCTTTCATGGATTGTATTAGCATTACTACTTGTGGGTTATCTTGTTAGTGAGTTTATTCAAATACCTGTGTCAATCATTGCTGGTATTATTGCTCTTATCTTTGTAATATTAGCTCGTAAATCTAAAGCAGTTCATACAAAACAAGTCATTAAAGGAGCACCATGGAATATTGTTGTATTCTCTATTGGTATGTACCTTGTTGTGTTTGGACTAAAAAATGTAGGTATTACAACGATTCTTGGGGATATCCTAACAAATATTTCAAGTTATGGGTTGTTCAGCAGTATTATGGGTATGGGCTTTATAGCTGCTTTCTTATCTTCAATCATGAACAACATGCCAACTGTTTTAATAGATGCAATAGCGATTGGTCAATCCAGTGCTACAGGTATATTAAAAGAAGGTATGATTTATGCGAATGTCATAGGTTCTGATTTAGGACCTAAAATAACACCGATTGGTTCTTTAGCAACATTATTGTGGCTACATGTCTTAACACAAAAAGGTGTGAAGATTTCGTGGGGAACATACTTTAAAACTGGAATTATCATTACTATTCCAGTCCTATTTGTAACACTCTTAGGTTTATACCTTACACTAATCATATTTTAAGAAAAGAGGCTTTAATTATGGATAAGAAAACAATTTATTTTATATGTACAGGAAACTCTTGTCGTAGCCAAATGGCTGAAGGTTGGGGAAAGGAAATATTGGGTGAAGATTGGAATGTCTATTCTGCTGGTATTGAAACGCATGGTGTTAATCCTAAAGCAATAGAAGCTATGAAAGAAGTAGATATTGATATATCAAACCATACGTCAGACTTGATTGATAATAATATTTTAAAACAATCAGATTTGGTCGTAACGTTATGTAGTGATGCAGACGATAATTGTCCTATTTTACCACCAAACGTTAAAAAAGAGCATTGGGGTTTTGAGGATCCAGCAGGTAAAGAATGGTCAGAATTTCAACGTGTTAGAGACGAGATTAAATTAGCTATAGAAAAGTTTAAATTGAGATAATAATAAACACCTCTTATTAACTAAATAAGGGGTGTTTTGCCATTTAAAAAACAAAATTTGTGCCATATAACTCCAAAAATGACAGCCGAACAAAAACTTACAGGTGAGGAAATCGCAAAAAAACAGGGAGTGTAAAATAAACTGTGTAAGTAGAGAACGTACGACTCTACTTCACAGTTTATTTTTTATATAATCTAGCGCGCTATCGCTTACTATATTCGTAAAAAGTGTTGGTTAAAACTCAAACCAACGACTTTTTACGGATACCAAGCTAAATACTATGCATAGTGTTAAAATACACTTAATAAAACTTGGAGGTTTGTTATGGCTAGAAAAAAACGAGATCCTAAATCTGACAAAACTACCGAAAATAGACGCAATGGATATGGGAATAAAACACTTAATACCACTAAAGGTAACATTGAAATCAATGTCCCAAGAGATAGAGATGCCTCATTTGAACCACAGTTAATAAAGAAACGTCAGCGTGATGTTTCTGAAATCGAAGATAAAGTAATTTCTATGTATGCCAAGGGCATGTCACAACGTGATATTTCTTCAACAATAGAAGATATCTATGGTTTCTCTGTATCTCATGAAATGATCTCTGATATTACTGATGCTGTTATTCCTGAAATGGAAGAATGGCAAGCTAGACCGTTGGAAAAGTGCTATACATTTGTATTTGTGGATTGTTTATATACTAAAATTAGAACTGATTATGAAATTAAAGAATATGCAATATACACTATTCTAGGGTACACGATTGATGGAAAGAAACAAATACTTGGTTTATGGCTTAATGAAACAGAAAGCAAGCATAAGTGGATGCAAATATTTGATGAAATAAAGGCTCGTGGTGTCGAAGACATCTTCTTTTTATCTATAGATGGTGTTTCTGGCTTAGAATCCGGAGTTAAGGCTATTTTTCCTAAAACAATTGTTCAAAGATGTATTGTACATTTAGTTAGAAATTCTATTAAATACGAACCAAGTAAAGACTATAAAGCTTTTACTTCTTTATTAAGAAAGGTTTATGGGGCAACATCACTTAAAGCTTGTCATACTGCTTTTGAAGCATTTAAACAACAATGGTCTCAATATCCTGGTACGGTTGATGTTTGGAAACGTAACTTCACTCACGTTGAACAGCTGTTTGATTATGGTAGTAATATTCGTAAAATCATGTATACAACTAACGCGGTAGAAAGTATTCATCCTAGTTACCGAAAGGTTACAAAAAAAGGTGCATTCCCAAATGAGAATGCACTCTTAAAATTACTCTTTATTCGAACGAAAGAACTTCAAAAGAAATGGTCCACTGGTTACATTCCAAACTGGTCTATGGTTATGAACCAGCTTCTTTTACATGATCAAATTAAGGATAGAGTTATTAAGTATCTTGAATAACTTACACACTTAATTTGACAAAGCCCCTTTTTTTAATGAGATAAACTATCTCCTCTAACAATATCCAATAATTTAATAGTCGAGAACAAAAGTTTTTATAGTCTATTCTGGTTTAAATACAACCTTGATGTTGTTATCCTTCTTCTGATCAAATACTTTGTAAGCTTCGTCTGCCTCTTCAAGTGGGAAAGTATGTGTAATAATTTCTGTAGGATCAAATACTTCATCTTTAATCATCTCGTAAAGTTTAGGCATTAGATGAATAACAGGAGCCTGTCCACTTGTTACTGTAATATCACGGTTAAATATTAAATCTATAGGGAAATTATCAGCAGGTGATCCATATATACCGGTAAGCTGTATTGTCCCAAACTTTCTTACTGATTCAGTAGCAGTAAGTATAGGACTTATTGTTCCACGTTGTTGAGAATGCTTAGATAGCTCCTGTTCTGGACTCGATTGCTGTCCATCCATTCCTACACAATCAATAACAACATCTGCGCCACCTCGCGTTTTTTCTTTAAGAACTTTACCTATTTCTTGTTCTTCATCAAAGTTATACACTTCAGCACCATTGTACTTTTTAGCGTGATTGAGACGATGCTGTACATTGTCAATCGCAATCACTCTCTCTGCACCTTTTAGTTTCGCAAACTTCTGCGCCATTAAACCGATAGGACCACAACCTAATACAATAACTGTATCTCCGGGTTTAACGCCTGAGTGTTCTACACTCCAGTAAGCAGTAGGTACAACGTCTGATAAGAATAAAACTTGCTCATCTTTTAGATTGTTATCAGGAACCTTAAATGAAGAAAAGTCAGCATGAGGCACTCTTAAGTATTCTGCCTGTCCTCCCCAGTGATTACCATGAAGATTACCAAAACCGAATAGTCCACCATTATCTAATTTCCAGTTCGCTGGTGTTTCATTAGAATTGTCACACTGAGATTCCATGTCGTTATTGCAGTAGAAACATTCTCCACACCCAATATTAAAAGGTATTACCACACGATCTCCTTTCTTTAGTTTTTTTACATCTTTTCCTGTCTCTTCAACAATACCCATCGGTTCATGTCCAATGACAAAACCAGGTTCCATGAATAAATCACCTTGATGATATAAATGTAAATCTGAACCACAAATCCCAGATGCTGTTATCTTTATAATTGCATCAGTTGATTCAATAATCTTAGCATCTTCAACTTTTTCCATCTTCATCTTCTTATGTCCTTGATAAGTGACTGCTTTCATAAAATAACACTCCATTCTAAATATTATTTACAAGCATGCTAAAATATACCTCTTTCCTCGACTTATAAACATAAATCTTTTATAGAATCAATCATCTTAGTATGAGAATACATGCTCATTTTTTTATAAGAATATCTTCATTTGTGTTAATGAGGATTATTTCATATAAAATTAAAGAGTAGATTATTAGTCTCCTCTCATACTGTCGACACTCTAAGACACTTTTTTAAAGAAGTGTCTTTTTTAGACTACTTTATAGCTTAAAAGTTTTGAAAAATTTGTTTAATTTTCATACTTAATTTTTTTTGGCGTAGTTAAAACTACGACAGCTATAATAATAAATAGCCCGCCTACTAGTTGATAGTATCCAAAAGATTCATTCAACCAAGTAATTGAAATGATTATGGCAACAAGAGGTTCTATACTGGATAAAATACTTGTTTCAGATGGAGATAAATACTTTAAACTTCCGATATAGAGAAGAAATGAAAGAGTTCCACTTACAATCACACCTAATAACATAACGGTTGTTGTGATTGTTAAGTCTTCAATAAAATTTTGAATACTGAATCTTAAATTTAATAAAAGGGAAAATACACCTGCGATTAACATCCCCCATCCAACCACAAGAATGACTCCCCATTTTTTGATTAAAGAAACCGGTTGTATAGTATAAAATGTAAAACCTAACATTGTAAAAATTCCAAAGATAATACCTTGTTTTGTTAGAAGAATATTTTGATAAGAACCATTTGTGATTAAAAAATAGAGACCAATTAAAGCTATAACTATAGAAATAAATTGTCTGGCAGTTGGTAGCTGCTTGATTTGTATGGATACATAAATTGTAATAAGTATTGGAGCAAAAAACTGAAACAACATAGCCGTGACAGCATTGCTTACATTAATTGTCTCAATAAAAAAGTATTGAGCACCTAGCATACCAATAGCACCAAATAATATGAGTTGAATCCTGTGACCTGGATGCTTCCAAATTTCAAAGATTTGTTTTTTTGAAAAAGAAAGATACAAGAGAAGAAAAATTCCAGCTAATATTAAGCGAAAAACAAGAAAGTCTATGGATGAAATACTGGAATGTTGGAAAAGCCACTGTATCATGGGCCCCGATAGTCCCCAAAGAGTTGCTCCGCTAATAATCATAATAAATCCCATATGTTGATTTTGTTGATTCATTTTAACCCTCCATTGTTGTTAATTTTTTATTTCTATGATGTAAAAATCGTACTCTTGAGTTATTATAGTGAATATCTGACTCTTTTATAAGTGCCAGTATTTTATTAGTAGAGGGGGCCAGGGTTAATGTTACAGTTAACACCGAATTTTGACGTTGAAGGCAAAGATCCGATATATATCCAGTTATATTCGTATATTAAACAAGAGATAAAGAAAAAAAGATTATTACCTGAAATGAAATTGCCTTCAAAACGAAAACTTTCTCAGCATCTTTGCGTTAGTCAAAATACTGTTGAATCTGCCTATGGGCAGTTAGTTGCTGAAGGATACTTAAAATCACTTCCTAGAAAAGGATATTATGTTTGCGATATTGAAGAAGAGGGTTTTAAAATAAATTATCAAAATCCCCAGTATGTGGAAGAAAAATTAAATAAAAACCATGGTTATACCTATGATTTTGCATACACTGGTGTTGATCCAGAATCTTTTCCTTTTAACCTTTATAGAAAGTTGGTAAATGAAACACTTCAAAGTGATAACAAACAAATATTACAGTTAGGCCATCCTCAAGGAGAGCTATATTTACGAAAAGCCATTGCGGATTATATTTACGAAGCAAGAGGAGTAAAATGTTATCCAAGTCAAATTGTTATCGGGTCTGGAACACAAACTTTAATGAAGATACTGTTTCTGTTATTACCAAAGAGCAAATTTGCTGTTGAAGATCCTGGCTATCATAGGAAAATGATATTGTTTGAAAAAGAAGCAAATCAAGTAGAATTTATCCCAATCGATTCAGAAGGTATGCTTGTTTCCCATTTAAGTAAATCTGATGCAAATGTAGCTATTGTTACGCCATCCCATCAGTTTCCTAGTGGTATGATTATGCCAATTTCAAAACGTCTACAAATATTGAAATGGTCGAAAGAGCAAAAAGACCGTTATATTATTGAAGATGATTATGATAGTGAATTTCGATATAGTGGTAAACCAGTACCCGCGCTTCAAGGGTTAGATACTGGAGAAAATGTGATTTACATGGGGACGTTCTCCAAATTACTATTACCTTCTCTGCGTGTTAGTTATATGGTTTTACCAATTTCTCTAATCAAGATCTACCAAGAAGACTTTTTCTTTTATGCTCAAACAGTCTCTCGCATAGATCAAAATATCTTAAAAGAATTTTTAAATAGAGGACATTGGGAAAAACATATTCAAAAAATGAAAGTAGTTTATCGAAAAAAAAGAGATGTATTAATTACAGCTATTTCAAAATATTTCCCAAAAAGTGTTGAAGTTATAGGCGAAGACGCTGGTTTGCATTTAACCTTGCGTTTAAATAATGGTATGACAGAAAAAGAGGCTATTAATCAAGCAGCAAAATTTGGTGTAAAAGTAAATTCTATTTCTGAATACGGGGAAAATGATGGTCAAACTGTTCTTCTTGGTTTTGCCATACTATCCATAGAAGAAATAAAAGCAGCAGTTAAACTGCTTGCAAAAGCATGGTTTGAAAAAAAAACAAGTAATCATTATTAAAGTTTTCTTTTTCAATGGTTATTTGACATAGAATCATTGTTCCTATAATGACGTATTCAAGAACAAAAGAAAAAACATACATATTTAAATCTAAGAATTTATTTATGATGAATATTACAATAGTCATATATGTCCAAATAATCAATTACTTACTTTTAAGAGAACTATGGCGACAGTTCATAGATTATACAAAACTAATCCTAGTATATGCAAAGCATGTCCACTATTAAATGAATGTATAGAAAACAGAAGCTATACTTGGGAAATTCGGGGATATGTTTGGTAATACGATTTCGTGATGTAAAAGAACAGCATGGTATGAGAAGGGCTAGATAATGAGGTGTTACAAAAGTTTCCATGGACATCACGCTAATTTGTGCTGGCATGAATCTTAAAAAGTTGGCAATGTTGCTCGTGAAAGAGTTATAAATAACCTAGTCTAGGCTTTAATTTAGTGAAATTACTAATTCAAATAAAAAAACAAACTGAACTTATAAAATTAAGTTCAGTTTGTCCATAGTTTGAGAGGAGACTATTAGTTTCCTCTTTAAAAATGATTATTTTAATAAATTTACAGATTCACGGTTAAAGTCTTCTAAATCATCAGGCGTACGTGAAGTGACGATATTATCAGAAACTACAACTGATTCATCTACTACTGTTGCACCAGCGTTTTCTAAATCTTTACGAACTGATAAGAAACTTGTTAATTTTTTACCTTTTAATAAGTCTGTATCGATTAATAGCTGTGGTCCATGACAAATCGCAAATACAGGCTTTTCATTTTGAACGAAATGTTTTGTAAATTCTCCAAAACGACCTTCTTCATCTCCACGTAACATATCTGGTGAGAATCCCCCTGGGATAAGTAATGCGTCAAAATCTTCAGGTTTTATATCGTTAATCGCTCTATCTACTGTTACTTCAGTATCTTCAGACTTACCTTTTACTGTACCTGTTTCTTTTCCTATTACAGTAATGTCATGTCCTTCGTTTTTTAAAGCCTCAACTGGACTTGTATATTCAACGTCTTCAAAATAATTATCTAGTACAACAGCAATTTTTTTTGCCATAAATAAATTCCTCCTAAAGTTATCAATAATAATATATACCCACTCCATAATCATTAAAACATATAAAGCTCCTAACAGCCTTATTTCAGGATTGAGAGATTGCTAAACACGTAGTAGTCAGTTGATCTATTATATATATTGATAAAAGTGGGGTAGTAAACTCATTAGTTGTTATAACCTATATTATAATTTAACAAGAATTTTGGATTGTGATTTATCATTTACAAGTTGTTCAAACCCTGATTCTACAATATCACTTAACTCAATTTCATCAGTGATGACATCTTTTACTTTTAAATTACCTTCATTAATCAAATCTATCGTTTGTTGAAATGTAGTTGGTGTATAAGCAATTGTTGAAGTAAGTTTTACACCTGTATTCGTTAATTGCATTGGGTTCCATTCAATAGGATGGCCGAATATAGAAACTATAACAACAATACCTCTTGCTTTAGTAACATCTATTGCTGATTTAAGTGTTTGGGCTACACCAGCTATCTCAAATGATACATCAACGCCGTTATCAGTGTATTTACTAATAATATCACTTGGATCTGATTCACCAGAATTTATAGTATGAGTGGCGCCTACTGCTTTAGCTTTATTAAGTCGTTCTTCTGATAAATCGAAAACAAATATTTTGCTAGCACCAGCTGCTTTGGCTGCTATTATTGTTAATAAACCAATTGGTCCTGCACCAAAAATAGCAACAGTATCGCCAAATAGAACTTCCCCTTCTTTAATTGCTTGAACTGCAACAGCTGTTGGTTCTACGAGAGCCCCTTCTTTATCTGAAACATTATCAGGTAATTCATAAACATTCTCTTCTGGGACATTTGTGAATTCTGCAAATCCCCCATCAGAACCTAAGCCTATAAATGAATAACCATCATAAAGATCAATATTTTCTTCTTTTTCACGATTTGAAACTGTAGGGTTAATGACAACACGATCGCCTTTATTAAATTTCGTAACTTTAGAACCAATATCATCTACTATGCCTGCAAATTCGTGTCCTAATGTAACAGGAGCTTTTTGACCAAGAAATGGGTCTGGCTTATCTGTTGAAATAAATATAGGACCTTCTAAGTATTCATGTAAATCTGTACCACAAATTCCAGCCCAAGTCACTTTAACTTTGACTTCATTGTCTTTTAAATCTTTAGATTTTCGCTCTTCAACTCGTACATCTTTCTTACCATACCAAACTGCTGCTCTCATTAATAAAACCTCCTTAGTTAATCTAATTTAATAGTATGCTCTTTTAAAGTGGGTTTCAAATAAACTAACCTTTTAATACTGTACTTCTAAATTATTTTATTTAAATTAGATTAATAAAATAGAATACCTAAAATAATACCTATTAAAACAATAGACCAAGAAGGAAATTTAAAATACATTAATAATACGAACAATAGGCTAACTAAAGCGAAATCTAATTCTGATTTAATCGTTGACGTCCAAATAGGATTATAAAAAGCAGCAATAAGAATGCCGACTACGCTGGAACTTATACCTTTTAAAAAGCCTTCAGCATATATATTAGACTTAATATTATCCCAGAATGGCAAAATTCCAAATAGCAAAAGAAACGCAGGTAGAAAAATAGCAATAGTAGCCAAAATCCCCCCTGAAATTCCTTCTATAGACATACCAATATATGAAGCAAACGTAAATAATGGACCGGGTACAGCTTGAGCAACAGCATAACCTGTTAGGAAGTTATCGGGTGATATTAAACCTGATGGTACAAACTCATTTTTCAATAAAGGTAAGACAACATGTCCTCCCCCAAAAACTAAAGAACCCGATCTATAAAAACTATCAAACATTTTTAACCATAGATTATTGGTTATAGAACTAGCTATAGGTAATATAGTTAAGAGTAAAAAGAATAATGATAAAGAAACTAAACCTAATTTTTTAGGTAAGATAAACGTTTTGTTTTTTATTTTATTTCTAGATGTTGTATCTTTTCTTAGAAAGATAAGACCATATAAACCAGTTATTAATAGTGCAATAACTTGTATATAAAGATTATTTATTACTAATGCTAATATAAGTACAAATAATGCCAATGTAATAGTGGTTTTAGTATTTGTTAATTTTTTCCCCATACCAATAATGGCTTGAGCTACAATGGCAACAGCTACTAGTTTTAAGCCTTGTATCCAAGTGAAATTCGCATCACTATTTGTAAATAGCATTGAAAATATCATTAGCATAATTACAGAAGGAAGAGTAAATCCTATAAATGAGATAATACCTCCTATGATTCCTCCTCTCATAGTTCCAATACCAATGCCTACTTGGCTACTTGCAGGACCAGGTAAAAACTGGCATAGTGCTACCAAATCAGAGTACTCTTTTTCATCAAGCCACTTTCTTTTCTTCACATACTCATCATAAAAATAACCTAAATGGGCAGTAGGTCCACCGAATGATAATAAACCAAGTTTTAATGCTACCAAAAAAATGTTTGTATATTTATTCATAAAGGGCTCCTTATATTTCGTTGGTTAACTCTTTTAATTTTCCATTTCTAGTTTTAACCATACAATTGTGTAAATTCTTTATACGTACTACAGAAAAACTAGTTAGATAATTTTCATCATAATAATTATTGATGATTTTCTGATTTATAACTTTATTTTTAAACCTGAATTACTAAAATGACAACTCAATTATACATCATTTATTTTATATTATTAACTATAGCTTGTATTATATAGATAGAGTAGAACTAATTTATTATAAGGAGGAATTTAATGTTAAATATTTTACAAGCAATTGGTTCAATTGGAACATTTATTATGGCGATTTTATATTTCGTTTCAGTAATGATACAAATAAGACAAATCAAGATTTCTTTTATACCATTCTTGGCTTTCGATCAGATTATTATTGAACAAACTCAACGTTTGAAATTAAAGAATTTAACTGAATCTGATACTGACTATGTAAATACTGCTTTTAAACTACAAAATTTAGGTGGTGGGACTGCTAAAAATATTGATATAAAAGTTTATTTAGATGAAGATGAAAATGAAGTTTTACAAGAAAAACATATAAATATTTTGCCTAGTAATAAATTTTATTTAATGCCTATTAATAAAAAAGCCTTTGAAGAGTTTGAAGATACAATTAAGAATAATGGCTATACAACTAACATGTATATAAATATAAAATATTTTAGCCAAATCTCTAAAAGGCAAAATAGTATCACATATAGAGTAAATATTGAGGAGTTTGTTAATTTAGATGATAAAGATTTGTATGAAATGACATTTGAGACTTTTAATTCATAAACCATAGTGAATTTCAAACGATAAGTATTTAATATTTCGGCATAAATGCGTGATCTAACTTTTGTCATAACGTTTAGTAAAACATAATACAAAATTAAAAAAGAGATGTGAAATTAGATTCACATCTCTTTTTTTAACTATCACTTGATATCTATTACTTTTCTTTGATTATTTTCAGTTTTTGGTAAATCTACAGATAAAATACCATCTTCAAATTTAGCTTCAATATTATCTTCGTCTATATTATTAAGTGAATACATTCTCTTCACATTGCTATATGATCTTTCTTTTTGAATTACTTTACCTTCATTATCTTTTTCTTCATTCACCTGATTATTTTCTCCAGAAATTATTAACATGCCATTTTCATAAGAAATATCTATTTGATCTTTTGAAAAGCCTGGAAGCTCAGCTTTTAATTCATATCTATCTTCTTTTTCATTAATATCAGTTTTTATAGTTTTTTGGTCAGGTAAATTACTAAAAATTTGTCTTCCAAAGTCTCTAAACAATTCACTAGCAGTCATATCAAAATAATCTTTTCCAAATGGTTTTAAATCATAAGCCATGATAATCACTCCTTATAATAATTAACCTATTTTTTGATTAATACTTTTGACATACTCCAAATAATTTAAATATTCTTCCCAATTACTATTAAATTCAAATTCGATAAAAGGACAAAACTCAAATACACCATCAAAATTAGACATATTCTTAAAAGGAATTAGTTTTTTTGAATTTTCATCTAAATTCATATCAACCCCTCCCTACAAAGGATATAACTATTTTCACTATATATAACATAAAGGTCAAAGATGGTCAATATTTTTTATTTATTACTTTAAATCCATTCTCTTGAAATTTTACATAAACTCACTTATTATCTAAATATACAAAATTCATAAAACAGTTTATTAATTTAAATGATGTCGCTATAACAATCTTTGGTCGGAGGGTTAGCGACTTCTTTTTTTATTCATTTCTTACTTTATATTTTTAGATATTTAGATTCTTTCTAATAAATATAACTTCTCCAAGATTTCCTAATTTCAATTTTAAATTCTCAAATCTGCGTTATTTTTTCAAACTATACATTTTTATACACGTTTTATTTTGCATTTTAAGCCCTTTTTTAGAGCTTTAAATTTAAAACTTTATCAAAGTATTATATAACCCAAGAAATACATTTAAAAGACAAATAAGAAGCACATAAGCATATATTTAAAATGCAATTAACTCACAATAGGCATACAACCTTTTTTGCAGCTTAAATATATATTTTCTTGTTTTTATCTTAGTTTGAAGAAATTCGACAATTGTTGGTATAAAAAGTATATCGATAATATCAGAAGTCACAACAATAATAGTATACTTTTTATACCTATATTGTTGTACATTATAATTATTATATTTAATATTACCCATCTATATGCAAAATCATTTTGCATACATTTTTCTAAGTTCCAGCAGAGGCGAAAATCATCAAAAATGTGACAAATCAATATTTATGACCCCACGAATAAAATCGATAAATCCTTTGAAATGTAAGGCTTTGCCAGACCCATCAATTTTAATTGATGACATATTTTCCTTATGCTCTTACAAAAAATTAGCGAGTAAACTAATATACTTGTCTACTTACATACTATATACAGTAAGTATGTATGCAATATGCTTGTATACATAAAAAAACGCTAGCCTTTAGCTAACATTTCATATCTTAATGTTTTTATTTTTCTTCTTCAATTTCGTGAATCATTTGATGATTAATCGCCTTTTTCTCTTGTTCTGTTAATTCAAAAAGTTCAATCGCTAAATATTCTTTTTTAGCCCAAATATAAAAGATTTGATAAATATATGCTGTCGGATCAATTTCTTTTAAGTAATCTAAATCACCATTTTTTAATAGCTTTCGTGCTTCTTTAAACAAACCAGAATATACTAAAACTTGTTTCCCTTTTAACGCACGATAATAAGCATCTAATACTTTTTGACTACTCAAGTAATCACTATCTTTCCCTGAATACTTGGCTATTTCATACAATTCTTTATCATTATTCGTTCTGACCTTTTGAGCAAAAACTTGCGTGATTTCTGGCATGCTGGTCACATCTCGTCATAAATTTAACCATTCTGATTGGCTAATATAATAATCTTTATCTGTAAGATATGATTTATTAATCGCAATCAATACATGAAAATGAGGATGGTAATCGTCACGATTTTTATTGTATGTAATTTCTAACTTTCTAACATAACCTTTAACAGCTTTTTTAAATTTTGTTCGTTTACTCAATCTTCTAAATGATTGATTATAATGCTTAATTTCATTTTCTAAATCTTCTTTAGACACATTAGGTGTTGTTAACATTTAAAATATAAAATTTTTCTGCTGATCCTGTTTAATATATTTGTGTAAACTAAAGTCTTGTATTTTGCGTCATATGTTTTTGTTTAGTAGTAGTTTTATTTATATATAGTTTATTAGATTTCGTTTGTTTCTGAATAGATTGAAAATAATGTATATTATTGATTCTAATATGCTTAGATAATGAATATATTATACTCTAAGGAGTTTAATATATGTCAGTTATAACTAATGGTAATTTCAAAGGAGGAGTAGGTAAAACTACTGTATCAACTTTATTATTATATATTGCTTCTGAAAGATATGACAAAAGGGTTTATTAGTCGATTTTGATCCGCAATGCAATGCCACTCAAATCATGAAAAGAACTTATCCAGCACCTATAAAGTGTACTCAACGTAATACCTTTACTTTTTTTAAAAGTTTCAAAAAATCTTTTAGATTTTAAAGACAGAGTTTTTTTATCATTATACTAGAATGAAAATGAAATATTTTAAAACAAAAATATTAATGATGTTTAGATAAGGGTAAAATAGTGAAGTATATAATGATAATAACTTAGGAGCTATGAAATTGAATAATGTTAAAGGTAAAGTATAATGATTACCCAAAAGGTATTTTGGAGATGGTAGATAATAATAATTTTCATCTCCACCAATTACAGAAAAAGCTAAATCTTTTGCTGTATAAAATTCTTTATTATTATATTCAATTAACAAAGTAATCCTTTGTTTTATAAAGCAACAAAAATGTCAGTAATATTATTTAGTGTAAAGAATACCATAATGAGATTATAAAAATTAGATAGGAGAGTATTTTAATGAAATTACAATTAGCAATCGATCTATTAGACCAAAAAGAGGCAGCAAAACTAGCTCAGGAAGTAGAAGAATTTATTGATATCGTAGAAATTGGAACACCAATAGTTATAAATGAAGGACTAGCTGCCGTTGAATATATGAGTAAGTCAGTTAATGACACACAAGTATTAGCTGATTTAAAAATCATGGATGCTGCTGGTTATGAAGTAAGCCAAGCTGTTAAATTTGGTGCAGATATTGTAACAATTTTGGGTGTAGCAGAAGATGCTTCTATTAAAGGTGCAGTTGAAGAAGCACATAAACATGGTAAAGAATTATTAGTTGATATGATCGCAGTTCAAGATTTAGAAAAACGTGCGAAAGAGTTAGATGCATTAGGTGCAGATTATATCGCTGTGCATACTGGTTACGATTTACAAGCTGAAGGTGTATCACCATTAGAAAGCTTACGTACAGTTAAATCAGTTATCAAAAATTCAAAAGTAGCAGTAGCAGGTGGTATTACACCAGAAACAATTCAATCTGTTGCTGATGAAAATCCAGATTTAATTATTGTTGGTGGTGGAATTGCCAATGCTGATGACCCTGTAGAAGCTGCAAAACAATGTAGAAACGCGATTGAAGGAAAGTAATGATGACAGAAATCACAAATTATCGTTTAATACTAGATGAAATAGACAACACATTATCACATGTGAAAGACAGTGAAGCCGAAAAGTTTTTAAAGCAAATTATTAAAGCAGAGCAAGTTTTTGTATCTGGAAAAGGACGTTCGGGTTTTGTAGTAAATAGTTTTGCGATGAGATTGAATCAGCTTGGAAAAGTTGCACATGTAGTTGGTGAGTCAACTACACCTTCCATTACCGAAAAAGATTTGTTTGTTATCCTTTCTGGCTCAGGTTCGACAGAGCATTTAAGATTATTAGCAGATAAAGCTAAATCTGTAGGTGCAGAAGTTGTGTTATTGTCAACAAATGCGACATCAGAGATTGGTAAACTTGCAAATGCAGTTATTGAATTACCGGCAGGGACGAAATATGATGCTGAAGGTTCAGCACAGCCTCTAGGTAGCCTATTTGAACAAACATCACAAGTGTTTTTAGATAGTATTGTTTTAGATTTAATGGCTGAGTTAAACGTTAATGAAGAAACAATGCAACAAAATCATGCTAATCTAGAATAAAACCTACAAAAGATAATTTATTTTAGTACTCCACAAATAAATGTGGAGTATTTTTAATTTAAGAAAGCAGCTTGAGATATTTCCGATTAGTTATAAAAATTAATTTGTATTGAATATCGATACTACTGGATAGACTGGCCTTTTAAGAATTTTGTCTTGCTCTAGTTCTCTAAGTTGTATTATTAGCATGCGCTGGTTGATATTAGGTAGTTTATTTTGTAATTCACTTAATCTTAAAACGATTGTTTTGTAAAAGATGATAAACAATAGCGATTTTCCAGCTTCACCAACTATAGATAAGGCTAAATCTTTTGATGTTTAAATTTTTTTTAAAAGTGTTATCGCAGAAGCGCACGAGTATGGTAAAGAATTATTAGTTGATATGATTGCAGTTCAAAATTTAGAACAAAGAGCAGCTGAATTAGATAAAATGGCAGCTGATTATATCGCAATACATACAGGTTATGATTTACAAGCTAAAGGTGTATCACCTTTAGAAAGTTTACGTACTGTTAAATCAATTATTTCAAATTCAAAAATTGCTGTAGCAGGCGGAACTAAACCAGATACAATTAAAGCAGTGGTAGCTGAACAACCAGATTTAATTATTGTTGATGGTGGGATCGCAAATGCTGATGATCCAAAAAACTGCTGCTAAAAAATGTCGTGATATAATTGATGAAAATGCTTAATCATTTTCAATTTATGTTTAAACCTATTTCGAAGTTCAACCAATCTTATAGCTTCTTCTATACTATCAATTGATAAAATTACAATGGAGAGGAATTGAAATTATGAATGATATTGTCATTATAGGAGCTTCACAAAATAATTTAAAAAATGTAGACATAACTATACCTAAACATTTAGTAACAGTATTTACAGGACGTTCTGGTTCAGGTAAGTCATCACTGGTTTTCAGAACGATAGCTGCTGAATCTGAGCAACTTTTAAATGAAAGTTATTCTAGCTATATTCAATTTCATTTAAATCAGCAACCTAAACCAAAAGTAAAAGAAATTAAAAATCTTCCTGTAGCAATGACGATTAGTCAAAAAAGATTCAATGGTAATTCTCGCTCTACTGTAGGTACAGTGTCTGATATATATGCCTCTGTTAGATTGTTATGGTCAAGAATAGGTGAACCTTTTGTCGGTTATTCAGATGCCTTTTCATTTAACAGTCCTAATGGTATGTGTGAAACATGCGAAGGGTTAGGTTATATTGAAGACATTAATTTAAATGAGCTCTTAGATTGGAACAAATCTTTAAATGAAGGTGCTATTAATTTCCCTTCTTTTGGACCTGATAAAGAAAGAGGGAAAGCTTATCGTGATAGTGGGCTATTTGATAATGATAAAAAATTAAAAGCATATACAAAAGAAGAATTGGATTTGTTTTTGTATCAGGAACCAATAAAATTAAAAACCCCCCCGGAAGAATGGCGAAAATCAGCCAAATATGTGGGGCTTATACCTAGGTTTAGAAGAATATTTTTGGGAGATAAAGAATTTAACAAAAAACGTTACGCTAAGCATCTTAAAAACGTTGTAGAAACTAAGATTTGTCCAACTTGTAATGGCCAACGGTTAAATTCGAAAATTTTAAGTTGTAAAATTATAGAAAAGAATATTTCAGATTTTACGCAAATGACTGTAAAAGAAAATTTAGCATTTCTTAATAAGTTAAACAATCCAACAGCTCAATTTATTATCGAACCACTTCGAAAACAATTAGAAGCACTGGATTATATAGGGTTAAGCTATTTAACTCTTAATCGTGTAACCACTTCTTTATCAGGTGGAGAAGCACAACGTCTGAAGTTAATAAGACATTTAAACAGTTCACTATCTGATTTGGTTTATATCATTGATGAACCCAGTGTTGGTTTACACCCGGAGGATATTGCAAAAATAAATGAAATTTTGAAATCTTTAAAAGATAAAGGTAATACGGTAATAATTGTAGAACATGATCCTGATGTAATTAAAGAAGCAGATTATATTATTGATATGGGTCCAAGTTCAGGAGCGCAAGGTGGAGAGATAACATTTGAAGGAACATACAAAGAATTATTGTCTTCAAATACATCTACTGGTGAAGCACTACGTATCAAACATCACTTAAAAAAAGAGGTGCGTGAAGCAAAAAGTTTTTATCATCTTGGGCCGGTGATACAAAACAATTTGAATAATGTAACAGTTGATATACCCAAGCATGTTTTAACAGTTTTAACAGGAGTAGCAGGTTCCGGAAAAAGTTCACTTGTTAAAGCAGGTTTTACAGAGAATGATAATACAATATTTATGGATCAAAAAGCAGTACAAGGTTCCAATCGATCTAATTTACTAACTTATCTAGGTGTGTTTGATAGAGTCAGAAATTTTTTCAGTAAAGCAACCGGATTAAACAAATCAATGTTTAGTTATAATTCGAAAGGGGCTTGTCCTAATTGTGGTGGTAAAGGTTATATTGAAACAGAACTTGCGTTTATGGGCGAATTTTCACAAACATGCGAAGTATGTCATGGTAAACGTTATAGATCAGAGGTGTTAAATGCAAAAATAGATGGCTATTCTATTGCTAATCTTCTTGAATTTACTGTTGATGAAGGGATAAGATTTTTTGATAAAGAAATGGAGATTCAGTCTAAGTTACAAGCTATAAGTAAAACTGGATTAAATTACATAACGCTTGGACAACCTTTATCTACATTATCAGGCGGTGAAATTCAACGCGTTAAATTAGGTCAATATTTAAATGAAGACGTTACCGATAGTATTTTTATATTTGATGAACCTACGACGGGTCTACATGAAGCTGACATTCCTACGTTGATAAAGTGCTTTAATGACCTTATCAGACAAAATAACACGGTGATTTTAATTGAACACAATTTATCGATAATGTGTGAAGCAGATTGGATTATAGATGTAGGTCCAGGTCCTGGTTTAGATGGAGGTAAAGTACAATTTAGTGGCTTGCCTATAAACTTTGTTAAAGAGAACCAAACACTAACATCTAAGCATTTGAAACTTTATACAGAAAAGCATTAATTTTGTTTCATATATATTTAATCAGAGTCGAAAATTTTACAGCTTAATTTAGTGATTTCAAAAATTAGCATATGAAATTAATAAAAGAGTCTATATACAAGTTATACTCAGTATATAGACTCTTTTTATATTTATTAAGATATTGTTATTATATTCAAAAAATGTATAACTATGACTTTAGAAATATACATAATAATGATTGAAATAATATATAATTATTAGAGTTTTCAGACTCTGTGAGAAGCTCTCATTTGCATCGAAAATTCATTTATTAAGATAAGCCCCCTTATTTTGATTTTAATAAGGGGTTTTTTAATATACGATAATAACTTAAAAATCAAAAGCCACTTCCATTTATCTTTAGTAATACCTTTTTAAATAATATAATTTCTTCACTAGTTAAATTAGCAAAGTAATCATTATTGAGTTGATAAGCTATTTTTTCTAATGTCGGCCATAAGTCTTTTGCTTTATTTGTACTACTTATTAACACAGTTCTTCTATTTTCATTATCAGTTTGACGTATTATTAGATCCTTTTTGGACATCTTATCTAATATTCCAGATATTGTTGAAGGTTCTAAATTTAAAGTATTACCAATCGTTTTAGGTGTATTCAAATTACTATTAATCAAGCAATTCAAAACACCATATTCTGCTGGAGTAATATTGTAAGAACTTAATAAACTTTTAAAATGTTTAAACA
This sequence comes from Mammaliicoccus vitulinus, assembly GCF_029024305.1. Classification (NCBI taxonomy): domain Bacteria; kingdom Bacillati; phylum Bacillota; class Bacilli; order Caryophanales; family Staphylococcaceae; genus Mammaliicoccus; species Mammaliicoccus vitulinus. Next base: position 92,123 of record NZ_CP118974.1, on the reverse strand, counting down.
CTTTATTCTGTGAAGTACTTAGCAAATAATTTATACAATTATCTAATTCCATAATTAAAACCTCACTTAAATTACTAATGTTGACTAACTTATTATATCATGGTAGATTCTAACAAGAAATATTTCTGTTACAAAAATATTTTGTTACAAAATAATAATGGGAGAAGGCTAATAAATGTTCAATGCGCTAGTAGTGAGAAAAAGTGAATCAAGTGTAAGTTATAAAGTAGAAACAGTTGATGAATCTCATTTATCGAAGGGCGATGTATTAGTAAAAGTAGAGTATTCTTCAATAAATTATAAGGATATGCTGGGTTTACAATATAAAGGCGGTGTAATTAGAGATTATCCTATGATTCCTGGTATAGATTTTGCTGGTATTGTTGAATCAAGTGCGAATGATAAGTTTAAAGAAGGCGATAATGTATTAGTTACTGGTTATGATGTCGGCATGACACATACAGGCGGATTTTCAGAATATGCACAAGTTCCGGGAGAGTGGATCGTTCCACTACCCCAAGAAATGTCTATTAAAGAATCTATGTTATATGGTACAGCTGGTTTTACGGCAGCACTATCCATTTTCGAACTAGAAAAATATGGAATGGATATCAAATCACAACCTGAAATTTTAGTATCTGGTGCTACAGGTGGTGTGGGAAGCGTTGCTATACAAATTTTACGTAAAATTGGATATGAAAATATCACTGCTATCGTAAGAAAAGAAAAGCAAATAGAAATCGCAAAAAAATTAGGTGCAAAACAAGTAATAATAATTGAAGATGATAATAAACCACTTAAAAAAGGTATTTTTGATTATTTCCTAGATACAGTGGGGAGTAATGTAACATTATACGGTTTAAAACGTCTAAATTATCAAGGTGTTGCTACTGTATGTGGAAATGTAGCTGGAAACTCACTTAACGCTAATATATTACCGTTTATTCTTAGAGGTATTAAATTAATTGGTATTGATTCTGTATATGTTGATCATAATATTCGTGAAGATATATGGAGTAAGTTAGCGAATGAATGGAATATAGGAGATTCACTTTTATACAATGAAATTGGATTTGAAGAATTTTATAAAACGATAGATCAGCTTTTAAAAGGACAACATTTAGGTAGAACTATTTTAAAAGTATAAGTTACAACAACGAAATAGATACCTTTATTAAATCAAAAACCTCCATCAAAACTTCAAGGGAGGTTTTCTTCGTTTGAAATATCAATTGAAGTTTTTAAATTTTATTGCATCCCTACCCACTATGGTGTTATAATGCACTTAACAAGGAATCCAACATGGATACACCAATCCCCTCACTATTTGTGGTAGTGAGGGGATTTTTGTAGGTGTGGCTATTGTCGCCTATTTGTCTTTGCGATTATGCAGCCAATGCGTAAATAACGCAATAATACAACCACTGATGACTGTGGTCGTGATGTGAACAAGGATTTCCAACATGAATAACACCTCCTCCCTACGTCAACTTGACGCCTGAGAGATAGGCGACTCCATTATTATACCATCTGTGAATGTACAAGCATATGTACTTCCGATAAAAAATGTTATGTGATATATTAATGGATGAAGTTTCTAATTTGAGGAGGAGGTAGAAAAATGGTTAATGTAGCGCTATTGGTTCGACTTGAAGCAAAACCTGGAAAAGAAGCGGAAGTTGAAAGCTTCCTACGTGGGGCCCTACCTGTGGTTCAGGAGGAGTCAGAAACGATCGCATGGTTTGCGATCCGACTTGGACCTACGACATTCGGCATCTTTGACGCATTCCCGGACGACACAGGTCGTCAAGCACACCTTTCTGGTCAAGTGGCTGCGGCATTGACGGAGAAATCTCCTGAACTTTTCGCAGAGCCACCAGTGATTGAAAATATTGACGTCCTTGCTTCCAAGCTTCCTAAATAAAGTCATATTATCGCTGCCATCGTATCTGTCCAGAGACAGTGGATGGCAGTTTTTTGATTATTAGTTTTGGCGTGAGCTATATAAAGTGGAAGGTTCTGTTGCAAAGTTGAATTTATAGTATAATTTTAACAAAAAGGAGTCTTCTGTATGAACTATTTCAGATATAAACAATTTAACAAGGATGTTATCACTGTAGCCGTTGGCTACTATCTAAGATATGCATTGAGTTATCGTGATATATCTGAAATATTAAGGGAACGTGGTGTAAACGTTCATCATTCAACGGTCTACCGTTGGGTTCAAGAATATGCCCCAATTTTATATCAAATTTGGAAGAAAAAGCATAAAAAAGCTTATTACAAATGGCGTATTGATGAGACGTACATCAAAATAAAAGGAAAATGGAGTTATTTATATCGTGCCATTGATGCAGAGGGACATACATTAGATATTTGGTTGCGTAAGCAACGAGATAATCATTCAGCATATGCGTTTATCAAACGTCTCATTAAACAATTTGGTAAACCTCAAAAGGTAATTACAGATCAGGCACCTTCAACGAAGGTAGCAATGGCTAAAGTAATTAAAGCTTTTAAACTTAAACCTGACTGTCATTGTACATCGAAATATCTGAATAACCTCATTGAGCAAGATCACCGTCATATTAAAGTAAGAAAGACAAGGTATCAAAGTATCAATACAGCAAAGAATACTTTAAAAGGTATTGAATGTATTTACACTCTATATAAAAAGAACCGCAGGTCTCTTCAGATCTACGGATTTTCGCCATGCCACGAAATTAGCATCATGCTAGCAAGTTAAGCGAACACTGACATGATAAATTAGTGGTTAGCTATATTTTTTTACTTTGCAACAGAACCCTGATATATCTATAACATGCTATTTTAGTTATATATTAGCCTTTATAAATATACTGATATAACAAATTGGGATTGAATTGATTTTGAACATGGGGTATGATAGCGGTATCGATATTTATAGTACATGTCATGTACTAATGGATAAGGAGTTATGATTTTGAAGAAACCATTTGAAATTTTTATTGAAGATATTAAAAATATCAGACGTGTGCCGTTTGTGATTATATTATTATTAGGTCTTTCTATTTTACCATCATTCTATGCGTGGTTTAATTTAAGTTCTACGTGGGATCCTTACAACAATACGCAAGGTATTAAAATTGCGGTCGTGAATGAAGATAAGGGTGCTAAGGTTGAAGGTAAAAATATTAACGTAGGTGACCAATTAGTTGAACAGTTGAAGAAGAACGATAAGTTTGGATGGGAATTTGTGAATCGTAAGAAGGCTGACGATGGTGTTGAAAAAGGTGATTATTATGCCTCTATATATTTACATAAGACTTTTTCTGATGAAGTCACGAGTATCTATCATAAGAAACCAAAGAAAGCCGTCATTGATTACAAAGTAAACGAGAAATTAAATGCGATTGCACCTAAAATGACAAACGCTGGTGCATCATCCATTGTAGATTCTTTAAATAAAGAGTTTGGCGAGAATGCAACGCAAGCATTATTAAAAGAAGCAAACCAAGTCGGTTTAGATCTTGAAAATGAATTACCTACTTTAAGCAAAATTAAAAATGCAGTATATACTGCTGAAGATAATCTTCCTAAAATAGAAGAGTTCAAAGAGAAAGTAATAGAAATTGATGAACATCAAGATGATATCACGAAGTATAAAGATGAATTCGAAGCGCTAGGAAATTACAAAGGCGACATTAATGAAGGCGTTAAGAAGATTAATGAAGTAAATAGTAAAATGGGTGATATTAACCAAGCAGCTCAATTAATTACGAAACTGAATGCTAAAATGCCTGAAATCGAAAGTGCGTTAGCAAAAGCGAATAAAGTACAACAACAATTTCCTAAAATCAATAAAGGTGTGCCTCAAGGTATTGAAGCAACCGAAAAAGCATTAGCAGCTATCAATAAAGCAGAGCAATATTTACCTGAATTAAATCGTAAATTAGATCAGTATGAAGCAGATGCTAAAAAAGCTCAGGAAAAAACTGAAAAAGCGAACGAAAAATTGAAATCAGAACAAGATAAAGACAAGAAAGATAATAAAGATAAAGACAAGAAAGATAATAAAGACAAGAAAGATAATAAAGATAACGACGCGAAACCTGACCAAAGTACAGAAGAACCTCACCAATCGTCAGAAGAAGAAAACAAAGACGATAATCATAAGGAACAAAATGCTGAGGAACAAGAAAGTGATAAAGAACAAGCTGATATTTCTAAAGAAGAAACAGAAGAACAAGCATCTACTGAAGATCAAGAGAAAGATAATGATATCGTAACAACACAACAAGCTTATGAAGAAGAAGATACTCATAAAGAAGAGAATAACCAGGCTTCTAAAAATGTATTAACTGATCAAGAATTAAACGAAATGAAATCTGCACTGAGTGAATCTTTAACAGCGCTCGCAGACTACAGTAACGAACAAGCAACTATGAATAAAAAAGATTTAGAAAGCATGCAAGCCATTAATCAAAGTATCTTAATGAGCCAAGACAGTAAACAACTTGCAGACACTGTGAAAAACAATCAATCACGATTACAACAAGGTGCGGCTTTTAATGATTCTATGATTGATATTTTAAAGGAACTTCAGAAATCTGAAGGTATTGATACTTCATCAGCCATTTCACAATTTGAATCAGCTAACAAAGATTTACAAAGTGTTATAAATGGCCAAAGCAATCTGATTAATGCTTTAAATAACGGTAAATCTGGCAAAGAAGAAGTACTAGCATTAGATAAATTAATAGATTCTAATCTCGTATCTTTAGACAATTTATTGAAATATACGAGCAGTGATTTTAAGACGACTTTAATGGAAGGCGTTAACCAAATCGATCAAGCGTTAACTAAAGGTATCGATGATATCGCGACGATTAGAAGTTCTATGAACATGATAGATAATGTGATTCAAACTGGGAAAAGTTCCTTACAAAATGGTCATGATTTATTAGTCAGCATTAATAATGAATTACCTAAACTTGAAAGAAAGTTTAATAACGTTAATGAAGTTGCACAAACAAACTTCCCTAAATTTAAAGAACAAGTTGGTAAAGGAGCTTATTACGTTGAAAATGAACTACCAAATGTTCAATCAGAAGTTAAAAAGCTCGCACAGTTCTCAAATAATGATTTACCGACAATGATTGATAAATACGATCGTGCTGTTCAATTAATAGACGACAACTTACCAGAAGCTCAAAAAGAAATTCATGACTTAGCAGAGTATGCGCGAAATGATTTACCAGGTATTGAAGAAGATATTAAGAAAGCAGCGAAGAAAGTTAGAGAAATAGATAAAGATGATACAGTTCACGAGCTGATTAAATTATTGAAAAATGATTTGAAGAAACAAGCTGATATTATCGCACATCCAATAGAATTAAAAGAAGAATCGTTATTTAGTGTGCCAAACTATGGAACAGCAAGTACACCATTCTATACCTCTTTAGCAATTTGGGTAGGTGCTTTACTATTATCTAACTTATTAACAACAGATATTAAAAATCCAGAAATTAAGCAGAAATATTCATTGAGAGAAACATTCGTTGGAAAGAGCTTTATATTCATTATAATAGGTGTCATACAGTCCATTATCGTGTCACTAGGAGATATGTTTATTTTAGGCGCAGCTATTGATAATAGATTATTATTTATACTATTATCTGTACTCGTTTCAATCGTATTTATAAGCATCGTCTATACATTAGTGTCCCTATTCGGCAACGTAGGTAAAGCATTAGCAATTGTCATTATGGTACTACAAATAGCAGGCGGAGGCGGAACATTCCCGATTCAAGTCACACCAAAATTCTTCCAAGCCATACATCCATATTTGCCGTTCACTTATGCCGTAGATGCATTGAGAGAAGCGGTCGGTGGCGTTGTACCAGAAATACTCATATACAATCTCATATGTCTCGTATTATTTGGCGTCGTCATATTCACAATAGGATTTATCGTTAAACCAATACTCGACCCATGGAAAAAGAAAACGATCAAACGCGCTGAAGACAGTTACTTAATGGAATAATCAAATTACGTATAAAAAATAATCGCCCGATTCGTAGCAGTGAGTTGCAGGAACGGGCGATTTTTTTGTAATGATAGTTTTCTGAATGATATTAGTAGTAAGGAATACAAAACTTATAGTAACGTATAAAGCTCTAAAACCTTATTATAATGAATCAATTATATAGAAACAATTTATGCCTCACGATTCTCTATCAATAGGTTGAATAACTACATTTATCTTATTAATAAGATAAATGTAGTTATTGAAATCTGAATAATCAGAATTTCCCCTTCCCATTCTTATCCATTGATATTTCTCCACGATAACCCACTATATAAGTTGCTTTTTCTAAATAAGTAGGTAATTTTAATAATTCTATTTTATAAGGCGACATAAAAGCTTTTCGATAATCTTTAATTTTTTTATTATATGAAATTTTATTAATAATATAACTCCGTATAGCTCCAATTACTACACTAACTATTTCACTTGTCATTGTTACTCACTTCTGATTTCCAAATAAATTAAAGGACTCTAATGTCTGATTAACTTTTTCAAGAAAAAACCGCATTATTTATGATATGCTTCCCCTAATTAGTGATTTTGCTAAGATAAAGTTCGATTTAAATTTTAAATAAATAGACCTCATCATATTTTTAGTAAAATAATAAAAATTTCAAACTGCTAATACTATCTATTATAATAGTTTGGTTTTATAAACAATGTTACAATAAATATATTATTAGATGGAATAGAGAGGTAAATAATGGTTATTTTTAATTCGAATCAATCTTATGTGCTCCATGAAAAAAATAATTTAATACAAATTATCAAAAATAATTGTCAAAAATCATATAGTATTTTAGAGAAAGATGGTAATTTAAACAATAATTATTTCTGTGTTATGAACCATTTATATGTAAATAGCAATAGACAAAATGATTTTAAAGATAAATTTTTAAATAGATTCAAAAGACTAAATACGGTAACAGGTTATAAAGCTTTAAGGTTTTTAGAACCACACAATGAAAATGAGCACTATATACTATTAACTTTATGGTTAGATAGGCAAGATTTTTATAACTGGCAACTTTCTAATCAATACAAAGCAACCCATTTAAACAGAGGCACAAATAAAGGGGTTGACCAACATATAGTAAATAGAAATTTATCTTATAATATACGTTTTGAATTAGCTAATAATTAATGAAATATATAAGATAGATAAATTATAGGAGTTGATTTTGTGAATATTAATAAGCATTTAAAAGATACTGGATGGACAGAAGAAGAGATTCACAAAAGATCAGATTCAATTTCTGAAGATATTGAAGATATTGAAGATAATGAAAATAATGAAAATAATGAAGAAATTAATTTATCAAATGAAAATGATTTAATAATTGAAGAATAAAAACATCTCTGTATAAATTCATATTAATGCACTAACCCCAAGATATGGGAGTAAAATAAAAACACTTTCGTTGAATTCATATTAAAATGAATTTATACGGAGGTGTTTTTTCTATGAAAAGAGTGGCATATTCAGTTGAAACAAAATATAAAGTAGTAGAAATGAAACTTAAAGGATATATCATAAGAGAAATAATGGATACTTTAAACCTTAAAAATAAGTTCTAAGTTGATTAGTGGTGGTAATGGTTTTGAGGTTGAAAACTATAATGATGAAGGTGAGACGATTATTAATTTGATTTATACATATATAACTTTGATAACCTTAAAATTATAATTTCTTAGCTTTAATCAATGAACTTTTGTAAATTGAATTTACATTCTTATTATAATTTATATATATTTCTAATTGGTAAATATTTTTTGTTGATTCATTTATGAATTCTTTAAGTTTATTCTATTTGGATGTTCTTCTTAAAATATATAGATATTCATCTAAATACATAATTTAATTTTTTTAAGAGTAGACATATTGTTATATTTATATACTTTTATTCCATATTTTATTATCCACATTAATTTTATATACCTTTAAATACATATTCCTTATACGATTTAGAAAAATTATTGACAACGCTTTCATATAGCGATATAATTTATTTAATTTTAATCAACAACGTTGATTGTTTATCTCATATGTATCTTTATTTTACATATAGTAAATTTTTTTCATCGTAATTGAAAGCGTTTCCAATTTTATAAGTTAAGAAAGGATGATTACTTTGGATAATATTGGAGTGGTATTTAGTAAGATGTTCGGATTTATTCCACGTATAATTATCAATATTTTTATCTAGTTTATATTAAAAAAATAATTAATAGAGGTGATTTTTATGAAGGTAAGACAAAATAGATATAGTATTCGTAAATTTAGTGTAGGCCTATCATCTACCTTGGTAACGTCATTATTATTCATGGGAGGTCTCACTGCACAAGCAGCAGAAACAAAAAATGAAGTGGGAAATCCTCATACAGCTACAGTACAATCTATTGGGTATAATCATCAAAGCACCCATATAGAAAAGGTTTCATCAACTACTGAGTCACATAATAATAATGATGAAATTGATCATTCCTTAAGCATACATAATAAAACTAAACCAATTGAGAGAGAGAACGACACCAAAGATACAATTTCAACTAATGAAAAGTCTAATCCTGAACAAAATTTAACTACAGAGCCATTGATGGATAAAACGCAGCAAGTAACTGAAACAAATTCTAAAGCAAACTCCCAAAATCCACCATCTCAAGAGGCTACATCATCAGATAATGAAAACAACAATTCTCAAAAGCCTGAAATATCAAAAGAAGAAATTACAAGAGGCCAATCAACTGCATCATCTGGTACTGAAAATACAATATCTCAAAAGTATACACCTTCAGTTGAAACAAAAGAACATGCATCTATTACTAAAGTTCAAACACCAAAACAAGACGACGTACCTAAAAAAGATGATACATCTACTGAATTAAAAAGAAATAAAATTAATAAAGCGTCATCAAATGAAACTAGCACAAATGCTGAAATACTAGCAGAGACAACAAAGAAAACACTAAATATGACTAAAAAAGAAGATATCAAAACATCAATGACATCACGTGCAGACACGAACACAGGAGACATTTCAGATAATAGTACAGTGAATGAAAAACTCGCAAACAAAGAAGCTAAAAATCAAAAAGATGAACAAACCGATTTAGATGCATTAAAAAATAATACAGTTCCTACAATAAATAATCAAAATAGAACACAATCTTCATCAACAACTAAAGATCAGACTAATAAAGTTGCTAAACAAACCCAGTACAAAAACCAAGATCCTATTATTCTTGTTCATGGTTTTAATGGATTTACTGATGATATTAACCCCAATGTCTTATCACACTATTGGGGTGGAGACAAACTAAATATCCGACAATATTTGGAGGAAAATGGATATAATTCTTATGAAGCAAGCATTAGTGCATTTGGTAGTAACTATGATAGAGCGGTAGAGCTTTATTATTACATTAAAGGTGGTACTGTAGATTATGGTGCTGCTCATGCTGAAAGATATGGACATGAACGTTATGGCAAAACATATGAAGGCGTTTATCAAGATTGGCAACCTGACCATAAAGTACATCTAGTGGGACATAGTATGGGCGGTCAAACTATTCGTCAATTAGAAGAATTATTAAGAAATGGTAGTAAAGAAGAAATTGCATATCAAAAGACACATGGTGGCGATATTTCTCCTTTATTACAGGGGGGGCACGATAATATGGTTTCCTCAATTACCACATTAGGTACACCACATAATGGTACACACGCCTCTGATAAATTGGGTAATGAGCCCATTGTTCGTCAAATTGCGTTTGATCTAGGTAAAAAACTTGGTAATAAATACTCTCGTGTAGACTTCGGTCTATCTCAATGGGGTTTAAAACAACAACCTGGAGAATCTTATTTATCATACCTTTCACGAGCTAAAACTTCTAAACTATGGCAAACAAAAGATAATGCTTTTTACGATTTAACACGTGATGGTGCCACAGATCTTAATCGTAAAACATCACTCAATCCTAATATCGTATACAAAACGTATACAGGTGAAGCAACACACCCTACATTATCGGGTAAATATAAAGCGGACTATAATCTTTTCTTACCATTCACAGCTACTGCAAATGTCATTGGTAAAGCACCTGAGAAAGAATGGAGAGAAAACGATGGACTTGTTTCTGTAATTTCATCTCAACATCCATTTAATCAAGCTTATACAGAAGCAACAGATGTTAATCAAAAAGGTATCTGGCAAGTAACACCAACAAAACACGACTGGGATCATGTCGATTTTGTGGGTCAAGATAGTAAAGATACAAAGCGTAATCAAAAAGAACTACAACAATTCTGGTACGATTTAGCTGATGATTTAGTTCAAAGTGAAGCACTCACTTCAACTCAAAACGATTAAACTTAAACATGTATAAAAAGAAAGGTGGTTAATCTAATGTCTGGTGATATCTTTCAATTATTTAGTTCTCTTTTCATAGTAGTTAAAGCATTATTTTTCTAATTTAATATAAACAAAATCCCCTTCAAATGAGATGAAAATCATTTCCTTTTGAAGGGTTTTTCATTGTGAAAAAGTATTTATTACATTGTCTATGGTTAAGTAATATTGGATTCAAATTTAATCGTGTCTTAGGGAATATTTTTATATCGTTTTCATACACTTTAAATGTCTTTAGATTAAACATGTTTCTCCCACAGTCAATATAATCTTTATCCTCATTGAGTTCTTCTATATCTGAAGATTTTTGCAATCCATCTACGACATTTCTTAGAGTGCTTAGTGAAGGCTTATAATCTACAAGCAATACTTGTATCATTTTAGATATCATGCCTTGTAATTCATCTCCATTTATCTTTTGCCACCTGTTAGCTTTGAAAACAAAAGTTCTGAATTAAAGCGTTTGATATGAAAAACCTTTATCATCATTTCCATGAGTACTGTGTCATTCGGATTCTTCTTAATACTAAAATAGCTATAGATGTTAGGTCGATAGTCCGTATCTTTTGGGATATTAAGTCGTAACGGATCGATAAGTTCGTTATACACGGTTTCACCTTGAGCCGTTTCTTCTATTTCATTGTTATTATTAACAGGAATAGTTAGGATAGCAATCAGACCTTGACGGTCGATTGCCTCCTTAGCCATACTTATTATTTTAGTTAACATTTCGAATATACTGTTCATTATAATATTCCTCGAGTTTCATTTAATAGTGCTACATCGTGTACATAATAATTACCATTCTATTGACCAATATGGATTAAATGCTTTCAGTCAATGTAATATTCATACGTTTCGTGACCCATGCTATAGTTACTATGACGTTTAAGCCAATCAATGATTGACGCCTGATTTGTGCTCGCTTGTGTTGAAATATTACGATTCGTATATACAATTTGATTGTTCACTTTAATTTTATATGTGAATTGGTGTTTTACTTCACCTGAAAAATCCGTTTGGATCACAGAATGCAACGTAGCTACATATATATTATTTTCTTTAAGTGGTGTAATACTTAGAGTGTGTAGGCTTTGTCCTCTATCATTATTCATGGTCAACATCTCCTATTTCTTCCACTGTCACATGCGCCAATTCACCATTGAAAAACTGGTTAGCTGTATCTTTCATTAGTTGAGCGACATCCTGTGCAGTCTCTTTACCACCACAATCAATCATAATCGCATCGTGTATGGGTACGATAATTTTGAACGTTTTTTGTACATATATATGTAACCTTAATGGTTTAAATTCAATTTTCTCTATATCATTCTTAATACTTTTAATAAAATTTGCATATTGGGTAATATCTATGTTCTCTATCGCAGCTTTTCTTAACCTAACACCTTCATCCGTTATTGAATTAGGTAAATTATCGTCTGACATATTATTCAATAAGACGCATAATATATCAAAAGTAATACCATTGAAACTATAAGCAGCTCTTTCACTTTCACCAAAATTTTTTGAAATTTCTTCATATCAACCTTATAAATATTAACTAATTTATAAATTCTTTTCTGCAATTGAGCTTTGTTTTTAAGACCTAAAGATTTCTCAATATCCTTTTTTGTATATGTTTTTTGAATTCTTTCTTTAAAAGTAAATGCCCCCATAATAGTCACTTTCTATTGTTATATTTTATATTAACAATAGAAAATAATTGAAGTGAACGAAGATATTTTACATTCGAGATTTAAATACAGAAATTTATGCCGTCATTTTAGTAAATGCTTTTTAAAAAATATATTGTTTATAAGGGAATACCAAACCCTTACTTTGAGAAATACATTAGCGGTTACAATTAATTGAACAAGTTTTCTTCTACATACGTTTTAGAAATGTTTAAAACATTTGATTTATTCTCTTTAATTATTGCTGTTTCTCCAATGGAAACAAAAACTAGGTGGTGCCTTTAGAATGATTATTAATTTTTTCACATAATTTTTAAAGATTTGCGGCTTTACGCTATAATAAATATCTCGACACCTACTTTTTGTAACATCTTATATCCTCTTTTCCAAATTTTTTTAGGAGGTTTTGTAGATGGCAAAAATTGGACTTGAAGAAAAGTTATGGCAAGCAGCAGATAAGTTACGTGGAAGTATGGATGCGGCAGAGTACAAGAACGTGGCGTTAGGCATTATATTTTTGAAATATGTTTCTAATTCTTTTGAGGAAAAGTATGAAGAAGATAAAGATGAATATTTGGTAGAGAATATTTTCTGGGTTCCTAAAGAATAAGGACTTCATTATCAGAATTAAATTTCTTTCCATCAATCATATTCGGTACGAGAAAAGAACCATCTGTTACGCCGAGCAGTAATGCATTTTCTTCATTATCCCCATTAGATACAATGTTATCGGATTGCTTTAGCGTCATCTGTTTTATATATGTATCTACAATGTCCTTTTATCAAACATTGATTGTTCAACCATTTGATTCGCATCTTTATTTAAAAATGATGACGTTTGCGTGCCATTTATCGATACCTTCTCTATTCATATTCATTAAACCACTTGCTAAACCTGATAATAGGAACAAAAAATAACTAATCATAATTAAGACACCGATAATTAGACAAAATTTCAATTTGTTACGTTTTATTTCATTCCATTCTAAAAACATAAATAACCTCCTTTCAGCTAACTAAGCAATTTTACTATTGTTATATAAGTATAATTAAAATAGCTTTATATCCAGTTTACCAATTGGATACGGAAAATTACAGTTATTGCTAGCACTGTATACTTATAACTGATTATTACAAAGACACTTTCATCTTTTTAAAGTCCAGAAAATACTTATAATTTACTAGATTGTCTACCAATATCATACATGCTTCTAGTAATCATCACATTTGCAGCACATAAATTAAAAAAACATCCCGATAAGTTAGATTTTCAATCCGACTTTCGGGATGTACGTCCTTTTTTATGCTAGTATTTTATAATTCATTTTATGAGATAAATAAACTACAAATAAATGTCCAAATACAAACGAGAATTAACAATCCGATACTGAAACGCATTGCCATTTTCATCAGTTCTGATTCTTTACCTACTTTATTAACTGCTGCTGTAGCGATAGCAATAGATTGTGGTGATACAATCTTAGCAGTTACACCACCAGCTACGTTAGCTGCAACAAGTAATGAACCTTTTGTACCAATTTGTTCAGCAACAGAGGCTTGAATTGGCCCAAACAATGAATTATTGTTTACGACAGATCCCGTCATAAATACACCAATCCAACCAAGTAGTGGTGATAGTAATGGAAAGGCAGCGCCCGTTTTAGATATGCCTTGTCCCATAGCATTACTTAGTCCACCATATGTTGTGATTTTGGATACTGCTAAAATGAAACAAATGGTTAACACCGAAACCCATAATTCTTTAACTGTGAGACCCAGTAAATGAACAGCAGTTTTAAAGCTCATATTTTTCGCAATAATAATTGTAATGATCACTGTAATTAGAATAGCTGTACCTGTTTGAGCAAAGAAATTGAATGTTAGTTCATTCTGTTTATTAGTCACAGCATTCATTGTTCCTGGCACATTAAAGTTCACAGCGAGTGCACTAAGGGCACCACCTTTTTCAAATAAACCTTTAAATGCTGGTAAACTCCAAATCATCACAACAATCGTTAAAATGATAAACGGGCTCCATGCATAAGTGATATGTCCCATAGAATGTTTAGGCACTGCATCTGCTTTTTCATCTTTATTAATTCTGAAAATATTTTTAGGTTGCCATTTTCTTGAGAACAATGCTAATGCACTCATTGCTACCAGACCAGGAATAATATCAGCCAACTCTGGTCCAGCAAAAGCTGCAATAAGTACTTGTAAAATTGTGAAAGTAACTGCCACAACTAAAGTGGCTGGAAAAGTTTCTTTCACACCTTTAAAGCCATCCATAATATACATTAATAAAAATGGCACAACAAAACTAATAAAGCCTAATGTTAAATTACCAATTAACGCTACTTGAGATGACGTTACGTCGCCTGGTAAATTCAACGTATCTACAATTGCAACTGGTATACCTACCGCGCCATATGCACCTGCAGCTGCATTACTTACTAAACAATACATCGCAGCTTGCAAAGGTTTAAAACCTATTTGAGTTAATAAAACTGCACAAATAGCAATAGGTACGCCAAAGCCTGCAGCACCTTCTAAAAATCCATTAAATACGAAGCCAATCAATAATAATTGAACACGTTGGTCTCGTGAGACACTCGCGATACTATCTTGAACAATATCAAATTGGCCACTTTTTGTAGCAATTTTATATAACCAAACTGCCATGATTACAATAAATCCGATTGGGATAATGCCTTGATAAAAGCCCTCTAAAGTAGCACCGCCTGCAATACTTCCTGGTAATTTAAAGAATGGCATAGCAACAATAATTGTTACGATTAATGTTGTAATTGCTGCATATATACCTTTCATTTTAAATACAGTCAAACATAATAAAAATAATATAATTGGTATTGCGGCTACAATACTTGAAAGTAGCAAATTATTAAAAGGGTTAAAACTTTCAACTAACATATTTGCTCGCTACTCCTTTATTCTGCTTGTCTTATTTCTTTTGCAATATCTTTGTAGTCAATGTCCGTATTTGTAAATGCTTCATCATCGACAGCAAAATGTTGTTCAAATGTTTCAAAGTTTTGAATTTCTACCGTAACGTCTGAAACTTCAAAATCCAATACGTGTCCGCCAAAATTACGGTCATCATTAGCGAAATGAACATGGAAACCTGCTGAACCAATACCATGGAACAATTCTGGCGTGAAGAATCCTACAACAGAACCTTTGATATTTTTTTCAATTTGTTCAGGTTGTCTATTCGCTGAGTTAATCAATCTTGTATATGGTGGTTCTTGTCCTGGCATCATACGTACATGCATTTTTTTAAATGTACCTGAAATTTTAACAGCAGAAAATAAATTTTTACTTAACATTTTTTCTTTAACTTCATCATAAACTTCTGCTGAAGGTTTATTGCTCGTGCTATACGTTTTATCAGGTGTAAATCTTGATACTGTTGCATATGGTGATAATTCGTCACCTACCAATTCTACAAATTCTTTATGTTCGTTGGCATGATAAGCTTTACCATCAACGATAATCACTTCACCATCTGAACCTGTTAAAGTCGCAATACCAATGTCTCCATGTTTTAATAAATCATTGATTGAAGCAGTACCCTGTAAAAGGCCTGCCATCAATGTACCTAGTGTGCCGTGTTGATATAGTACGTTAGTCATAACTTTATTCACTCCTATTTTGATAAATAATTAATCATTTTCACCGTTTAATTCGATATTAGTTAAAAGCGTCAGGTAACATATTTGTTGAAAGTTTAACATTATCTTTGTAATTCACTGGGATATCAATTAATACTGGTCCTTCAGTTTCGTATCCCTCTTTAATTGCCGCTTCTAATTCTTCTTGATTTGTTACACGTAATCCTTTAGCACCAAATGATTCAGCATATTTAACGAAGTCAACTGAACCAAAATCTACGCCTGAACTACGTTCATATTTCATTTCTTCTTGAAATTCAACCATGTTATATTTACCGTCATTCCAAATTAATTGGATGATATTAAGATTTTTACGTACAGCTGTTTCTAAGTCTTGTGCTGAGAATAAGAAACCGCCATCGCCAGCAACAGATACAACTTGTGTATTAGGACGTACTAAAGCAGCTGAAATAGCCCATGGTAATGCAACACCTAACGTTTGCATGCCATTACTGAATAGCAAGTGTCTTGGATTGTAACTTCTAAATTTACGTGCCATCCAAATATAGTGACTACCTACGTCTACAGTTACTGTTGTATCATCTGATAATACTTTTTGCATTGACTCAATGACTTCAACTGGGTGTAACACGCCATCTTCATGTGTTGGTTTGATACCACTTGATTCAAGTATATGCGCTCTTAAAGTTTCTAATTCGTCTAAATGTTTTTGACTGAGAAAAGGTTCATCGACTTTGTCAGAAATAAGTTCCATTGTGCCAGCAATATTACCAACCAATTCTTTTGCTGGTTGCATATGATTTGTAATTTCCGCTTGAATTTCATCTATATTAATAATTTTAGTATCTAATTCTTTATTCCAATTGCTCGCTTCATATTCAATTGGATCATAACCAATCGTAACAACAAGGTCACTTTTTCTTAATAATTCGTCACCTACTTGGTTACGGAATAAACCAACACGACCAAAGAAATGGGATTCTAATTCACGACTAATCACACCTGCACCTTGGAATGTTTCTACAACTGGTAAATTTGTTTTTTCAACTAATTTACGGATTGCATTCGTTTCGTCTGAACTTGAACTTCTCATACCTGCTAATAATACAGGGAATTTCGCGTTTTTAATCGCTTCAATTACTTCATTAACGTTTTGTTCACTTGGCACACCTAAACTAGGTTTTTGACAAAGTGCAATCGCTTGTGATTCAACCGGTGCAGAAATAACATCTTGCGGTATGCTTATGAAACTTGCGCCATTTTTACCTGAAGTTGCAGTTCTCATCGCATTTGTCATAACTTCTGATAATGACTCTGGATCTTGAACTTCTTCGCTATATTTTGTTGAAGATTTTAATAATGCTGCATTATCAATACTTTGGTGCGTTAGACGTAATAAATCGTTACGTTTAACTTGTCCACCTAATGCTAATACAGGGTCTCCTTCTGATGTCGCTGTTAAAAGCCCAGTCGTTAAATTACTTACCCCTGGGCCACTTGTTACTAAGGCAACACCTGGTTTACCTGTTAAGCGTCCAATACCTTGTGCCATCATTGCCGCGTTTTGCTCATGACGCGTTACAATAAGTTCTGGACCGTCATCTTCAAGTGCATTGAATAAGTAGTCAATTTTAGCACCTGGGATACCGAATACATAATTCACACCATTATTTTTCAAAGTGTTTATTACCATATTTGCTGCTGTATAATTTTTGTCAGCCATTTTACATTCATTTCCTTTCAAACTTTAATGAAAAAACCATTAATCATTGCAAATAAATTAAATCATTAACTTTACAATGTATTAAAAAATTATTCACATTATATTATTATGAAAAATTCATATTTAATACTCTAAATTAGCGCCGCTCACATTTAGTCCTATACCATGGCATGTCATTACGAATAATTTACGCTGTAAATTGATTACATATTTATTATAAAATGCTGCAACATATAAATAAAATACATATTTGTTATAGGTGCCATTCCATATTAGAATGGCACCTATAACAAATATGTATTTTAATGATAGGTGAATTAGTATTATACTATAGTTGCAAGTTGAGATAAGGAAAGGTGATTAGATAATGGCTACTAACAAAGAGTCAAAAAGCGTTCTCATAATCGGCGCTGGGGTATTAAGTACTACATTCGGTACAATGATTAAAGAATTAGCACCAGAATGGGATATTAAATTATACGAGCGTTTAGATCGTCCAGGCGATGAAAGTTCTCACGAGCGTCATAACGCTGGTACAGGACACGCTGCTTTATGTGAATTGAATTATACAGTTAGACAACCAGATGGTTCAATTAACATTGAGCAAGCGAAAGAAATCAATGAACAATTTGAATTATCAAAACAATTTTGGAGTCATTTAGTTCAAAACAAAACAATCAGTAACCCTGAAGAGTTTATTCGTCCGTTACCACACATTAGTTTTGTAAGAGGTAAAAATAACGTTCAATTTTTAAAAGATCGTTATGAAGCTATGAAAGAATTCCCAATGTTCGACAATATTGAATATACAGAAGATATTGAAGAAATGAGAAAATGGATTCCGTTAATGATGGAAGGTCATAGTGCAGGAGACATTATGGCAGCTAGTAAAATTGATGAAGGTTCTGACGTAAACTTTGGTGAACTTACGCGTAAAATGGCCAAAAACTTAGAAAAAGAACCTAATGTAGATGTTCAATACAACCACGAAGTGATGGACTTTAACCAACGTAAAGACGGTAAATGGGAAGTTAAAGTACGTCAACGTAACAGTGGTAGTGTAAAAACACAACTAGCTGATTATGTATTTATTGGTGCTGGTGGTGGCGCAATTCCACTATTACAAAAAACTGGTATTCCTGAAAGTAAACACTTAGGTGGATTCCCAATCACTGGTCAATTCTTAATCTGTACAAATCCAGATGTTATACAAGCACACGATGCTAAAGTATATGGTAAAGAACCACAAGGTACACCACCAATGACTGTACCTCACTTAGATACACGTTACATTGATGGTGAACGTACATTATTATTTGGACCATTCGCTAATATTGGACCTAAATTCCTTAAACAAGGTTCTAATTTAGATTTATTTAAATCTGTTAAACCATATAACATCACAACTTTATTAGCATCAGCAGTTAAAAACTTACCATTAATTAAATACTCAATTGATCAAATCTTGATGACTAAAGAAGGTACAATGAATCATCTTCGTACATTCTATCCAGAAGCACGTGATGAAGACTGGCAATTATACAATGCTGGTAAACGTGTTCAAGTAATCAAAGATACACCTGAAAATGGTAAAGGCTTTATCCAATTTGGTACAGAAGTGGTTAATTCTGAAGATCATACTGTAATTGCATTATTAGGTGAATCTCCAGGGGCTTCTACCTCAGTATCAGTTGCATTAGAAGTATTAGAGAAAAACTTCCCTGAATATAACTCAGAATGGTCACCAAAAATCAAAAAAATGATTCCATCTTATGGCCAATCATTAATTGATAATCCTGATTTAATGAGACGTACACGTCAACAAACTTCTAAAAACTTAAACCTAAACTATTATAGTAAATAGTAGTTTAATGCATAATAATTTTAAAGGATTGTGAAAAAATGAAAAAACTATTAGTAGTTTCAGTAATCGGCGCTATCAGTTTTTGCGCTTTAAAACGTTATCAAAAACACGTGAATAAAGCACCGAATATCGAATATTAAAAACAACTAACAATTGTAGGGCTTAAATTAAGAGTTTAGAACGATCCCCACTCTTAATTGTAAAAAGACGAATTCGCTTAAGCGGATTCGTCTTTTTTATTTTCTATATTATTAAGCATACTACAAGTTCTGTTCTACTCTCCCTTAAACGAATTAACGCTATTTAAATCAATAAAATTCATATTCCTCAAAATTCATTCCAAATATAATTTTATATAGTATTATTTTTATATGTTAACCATTTCCTAAAAATTAGGAAGCTCATATGACAAAACATCTATTGTTATTAGGTGCAAATTAGTTTTTAAGAGAACGTTCTTAGGCTGGTGGCAAAGCAATCGGTGATTTTCAAATATGGACAGCAATTCAAAATGCAAAATATAAGTACCATGCGTAATTTTTATTATGCTCAACAATCCTTTCATTTCATTATATTTGTTCTCTGCAATTGTTTAGTATAGTCTTCTTCTTTAAAATCAGGAAAACGTTCAACTGCTTGTCCTTTTGAACCAAGTGACTTATACCAAACTTCATCAGGTATACCCTGATTATAATAGAACCCCGTGTATGTATAATTTCCAATTAGTAGACTCATGCGATTAAATAGCATGCTTTTCCAATAATTGATTTGGTAACTTTTTGTTAAATCCAAAAATGAGTCAGTTTTCTCAAAAATCAAAATATAAGTTTTCTAATATAGAGTAATTAAACGGAATCTGATCTTACAAATCATTTATGTTTACAGATTCAATATGTTGTAGTTGGGTAGATTATAGCAAACCTCCTTTTGTATAACTCTACTATTTATCTGTTGATTTTTCACACCAAAATATTAAAAATGTAGAACCTAATAAACTCACATATTCAGACTTTTGCCATAAAAAAGCATTTTTCTTTGTGTCTAATAGGTATATATCTTTATATAAATTAAATCCACCTATAAAAATGTCACAAAAATAACAACAGACTTCATTTTTTTATACAATCATTCTTATTTTTTCCATCAGTTTTTTATAATACTGCAAGTAAATAAGGGTAACAAGACCAGACAATAAAAATGCCAAGCTGAATCATAAAAGTAAATCTAATTGTCCCGTTCTAATATGAAATAGTTCGAAAAAATCTTCACTATAACCAGTGAAACCTGCTACTTGAATAAGTATAAAAACAACAAGTATAAGAGCCAAAAACCATGGCTATAAAAATTGAACTATCTCTTTAGGTTTAATCAATTTAATTATTCCTCATATAGATTCACTCTAAAAATTCATAATGAATATTGTTGCTTAATATCATTTTTTAGTTTTATTTGTGATACACTTCCCCTTATTAGTGATATTGCTAAAAAACAAAATGCAATGAACTGACAAACTAAAATTATTTTAAATCTTATTATCAATAAATATATAAATAACTCGTTTTGCACATACAATCCCTATAATCAGTTAAGTTTCGCTTTTCGATTCGTAATAATTATTCATAAAGTATACAATATATGATACAATTCATTCAAATATATATTTGAATGAGGTACTCTATGGTTCAGACTATTGTAACTGCGGCAATACTTTACATTGCTACTGCAGTAGACTTATTAGTAATACTATTAATATTTTTTGCAAGAGCAAAGACTAGAAAAGAATATAGGGATATTTATATAGGTCAATATTTAGGATCGATTATCCTCATATTAGTCAGTTTATTTTTAGCTTTTGTGTTAAATTATGTTCCAGAGAAATGGATATTAGGTTTATTAGGTTTGATCCCCATCTACTTAGGTATAAAAGTTGCTATTTATGATGATTGTGAAGGCGAAAAAAGAGCAAAAAAAGAATTAAACAAAAAAGGTTTGTCCAAATTAGTTGGGACTGTTTCTTTAGTGACAATTGCAAGTTGTGGTGCAGATAATATTGGTTTATTTGTCCCTTATTTTGTAACATTGGATATTGTTGAATTACTGACTACCTTAATTGTATTTTTAGTTTTAATTTTCTTTTTAGTATTCACAGCACAAAAACTAGCTAGAATTCCTGGTGTGGGTGAAATTGTTGAGAAGTTCAGTCGTTGGATTATGGCTGTTATCTACATAGCATTGGGCTTATTTATTATTATTGAAAATGAAACCATACAAACAATATTAGGATTTATATTATAAATTAAGGTGTGACTTAATATGAGTAACAATAAAATTTGTGACGTCATTTGTGTTCATGAGGAAAAAGTGAATTATGCTTTAAGATTTTTAAAAGAAGAAAAAACTCAACGGCTTATCAATACATTATTAAAGATAAGTGATGAGAATAAGCTGAAAATTATATTAGCTCTAATTAAAGAGAAAGAATTATGTGTTTGTGACTTATCTATAACATTAGGTTTGAGTATAGCTTCAACATCACATCATTTGAGAGCACTGTATAAAAGAGACGTGCTGAATTTTTACAAGGATGGGAAAATGGCATACTATTATATCAAAGATATAGAAATGAAATCATTATTAATAAAATGTATGACTTAAATATAAAGAAACGCTCACATTAAACGAGCGTTTCTTTGAATTCTTGTATTCTTTTTCCAATTTCATCTCTAACACGTTGAAATTCTGGCCATTCTTTTCCTGCTGGATCATCAAAGCCCCAGTGTTCTTTTTTAACATTAGGTGGTAATATAGGGCAATTATCGTCTGCATCACTACATAATGTTACGACCAAATCTGACTGTTCTAAGATATCACTATCAATCAAATCTGATGTATGGTTTGAGATATCAATATCCACTTCTTTCATAGCTTCAATTGCTTTAGGATTTACTCCATGCGTTTCAATACCTGCAGAATAGACATTCCAATTTCCACCTAATATTTGCTTTCCCCAGCCCTCAGCCATTTGGCTGCGACAAGAGTTACCAGTACATATAAAATAAATTGTTTTCTTATCCATAATTAAAACCTCTTTTCTTAAAATATGATGAGTGTGAGATATAAACCTAACAGTGTTACAAATAGTACTGGAATAGTAATGATAATCCCAGTTTTAAAATATGTCCCCCAAGAAATCTTTACACCTTTTTGCGTTAACACATGTAACCATAATAACGTTGCTAAAGAACCAATTGGTGTAATTTTCGGACCTAAATCCGAACCTATGACATTTGCATAAACCATACCTTCTTTAATTGTTCCAACTACATTCGATTGTCCGATAGCAATTGCGTCTATTAAGACAGTAGGCATATTGTTCATAATTGATGATAAAAAGGCTGATATAAAACCCATACCCATGACACTGCTAAATAATCCATAACTTGAAACGTTGGATAATACATCTGCTAAAATTGTGGTGATACCAACGTTTTTTAATCCAAACACTACTAAATACATACCTATAGAAAATAGCACAATGTTCCAAGGTGCGCCTTTAATCACTTGCTTAGTATGAACTGCTTTAGATTTACGAGCTAAGAGCACAAAGATAAAAGCAATGATACCAGCAATAATTGATACAGGAATATGAATAAATTCACTAACAAGATAGCCAACGAGCAATATGGCTAATACAATCCATGAAATCTTGAATAATTTGGGATCTTTAATTGCATCTCTAGGCGTTGTAAGATTTTCAGTATCAAATGTTTTTGGTATAGATTTTCTAAAATATAACCATAAAACGAGAATACTAGCAATCAGAGAGAATATATTAGGAATAATCATTCGACTAAAATATTCAATAAATCCAATATCGAAGTAATCTGCAGAAACGATATTTACTAAATTACTTACAATTAAGGGCAATGATGTTGTATCAGCAATAAAACCACTGGCAATAATAAAGGGAAAAATCACTTTTTTATTGAATCCTAGATTCCTAACCATCGCTAATACAATGGGTGTTAAGATTAAAGCTGCACCATCATTTGCGAAAAAGGCTGCTACAATTGCCCCAAGTAACATAATAAAAACAAACATTTTTAAGCCATTACCGTTTGAAGCCTTGACCATATGTATTGCAGACCATTCAAAAAACCCAATTTCATCTAATATTAATGAAATAAGAATAACAGCTACAAAAGTTAAAGTTGCATTCCAAACAATACCTGTTACTTCTAATACATCGGAAAAACTTACGACTCCTGTAATGATAGCAACAACAGCTCCAATTAAAGCTGTAATACCAATATCTAAACCTTTTGGTTGCCATATCACAAAGATTAAAGTTAAAAGAAAAATCACAATTGCTAAAATGGTCATCAACAATCACCTGATTTCACATTTTTACATACACATCTTTGGTTAGATGTATTAATGATGTTTAAGTTTTGGATAATATCATCTAAAATAGCATGATTAAGTTGATACCAATGTTTGTTGCCGTCTTTTCGTGTTGTAACTAATTCGTTATCTACTAATGACTTCATATGATGACTTAGTGTAGGTTGTGAGAATTGAAAGTGTTTTAATAAGTCACAAGCGCATAGCTCACCACAAGAAAGTAAATCTAATATTTCTAACCTGCTTGAATCTGATAAAACTTTTAATA
Organism: Mammaliicoccus vitulinus; assembly: GCF_029024305.1. Classification (NCBI taxonomy): domain Bacteria; kingdom Bacillati; phylum Bacillota; class Bacilli; order Caryophanales; family Staphylococcaceae; genus Mammaliicoccus; species Mammaliicoccus vitulinus. The sequence goes on along the minus strand of NZ_CP118974.1, from coordinate 68,038 downwards.
TTGCTGATAATTCTTTATAAGACATAAATATACCTCCTATTCATTACATAGATTAACATCTATATAGCATTGTGTCTATGTAGTTTTTTGACTAATTTTAGTATTAGATTAGAATGCGTCGTAAATAACTAGTTTTATTATCTTGCAAAAGTTGAAATAATAATTTATATTTAATACATCAAAAAAAGTTGATATATCATTTTAGTATTTTATAAAGGAGTTCGATTTTATGAGAATAAATCATGCAGGTATATTATCTGTTGATTATTTTGTTAGTTACTTAAATCTAATTATGATATCAAGAGAAGTTTCTTTAAAAGAAGCTATATCATATATGAAAAAGGAGTTCTTTAAAGGAGAACCTGACATGTATGGTAAAATAACAGAAACTCATTTTAATCAAGCAATACTAGAACTCAAACAAAAATAGAAATATCTGTATATAAGAGAGGTGATTATTTAATGGAAATTATTAAGTCCAGTCCTAGTAGAACTGAGGAAGAACAATTAGACTTTTATGAACAGATGTTTAATGCGCTAGCTGATAAAATCAGACTTAAAATTCTACATTCAATACGTCAAAGCGATTCAAAATCTTTATGTGTTTGTGATCTAGAAGAATTATTAGCGTTAAAACAATCTAAACTTTCCTATCATTTAAAAAAATTAGTAGATGCAAATATTCTTATTGCTGAAAAGCATGGCACATGGAATTATTATAAAATTAATGAGCAACAAATACAGGTGGTTTTAAATGAAGATACTTGCTGTAAGATACTTTAAGTATCTTCTTTTTAACATAAAATTAATCAATTTTTTTTGATTAATACATCAATAAAAGTTGATTAAATAAATTCGGAGGCGTTATACTAATGGTATATTCAATTATGGAATTCATAAAAACATTTCTGATGTTATTTTTTGAATTATTATTACTATTTATAGTAGTGAGTTTTATAGTAAGTCTGATTCAACAAGTTGTTTCAGAAGAAAAAATTAAAAAGCTTTTGAGCAAACCTAATAAAGCCGTCAATTATATATTAGGTATGATATTTGGTGCTGTTACACCATTTTGTTCTTGTTCAACTATTCCAATACTTGCAGGTTTATTAAATTCCAAAGTTCCTTTTGGTCCAGCGATGAGTTTTTTAATTGCTTCACCGTTAATGAACCCACTAATGATATTTATGTTATGGGCTTTATTAGGGTGGAAAGTAGCTATTGTTTATTTTGTAGTACTAGCAATTTTCAGTATTTTAACAGGTTTAGTATTTTCAAAAATGAATTTAGCTGAAAGTTATAAAGGGGTCAATGTTAAAGGTGATGGCTTTTTTGCTAATAAAACAGGATCTCGTTTTAAACAAGCATTAAACGATGCGTGGGCATTTTTATACCCAATGTTACCTTATCTATTTATTGGTGTATTTATTGGTGCCTTTATATATGGATTCATACCTGAAGAATTTATAACTAAGTATGCAAGTGGTGATGGTTTTATATCGGTCTTTATTGCTTCTGTTATCGGTATCCCTATGTATATCAGACCAGAAACAATGTTACCTATAGCCGAAGCATTAGTATCAAAAGGTATGTCTCTAGGAACAGTAGTTGCATTGATAATTGGTGGTGCTGGCGCAAGTATTCCAGAGGTCGTATTGCTATCTAAGTTATTCAAGAAAAAATTTGTAGTATCATTCGTTATTGCAATTTTAGTTGTAGCCATTGCTACAGGTTTGATTGTTAACATCATTATTTAAAGGAGGTGAGATAATGGGGATTAAAGACGCATTAAAAAAAATAAAACCTCAGGAACAGTCATGTTGTTCGGTAGAAATTGAGGAAAAGAACGAAAAAAAAGAAAAAAGTGAAAAAGAGCAACAAGATAATAACAATTGTTGTAACAATTAATATAAGTGCCTGGAATTTATATCCAGGCACTTATATTAATCTGTTTTGCTACGCTTTTCTATATTTATTCTACAATAATTTAAAAAGGACACATTTTGAAATCAATGTGTCTTTGAAAATGGTTACCTCTATATTATGCTTTAATTTCTACAGGTTCACCAAAGTGATTTTCTATAATTCTTGTTATTTCTTTACCTAGTGGTCCTTTTATTGTGAAAGTTCTTTTGAAATAAGAACCTAAAATACCTAGACCAGCTGCTGCAAGTAAAAGACTACCTCCAGACATAGCGGTTAATCCTATCAAAGAACCCAACGCAACTTTTCCTATTTGTTTAAAAGGCTTCTTATCAAATATAACTGTTAGACCTATAATATTAGGTGTCTTGGTCTCTCCAATAATAATTACTTTTATGACTCTTGAAATGATATGTTGTTATCTCTATCAATTATTTTACTAAACTGAGATAAATCTTTCTAACTCAGTACTCTTTCTTAAAGTAATGCTTTTAAATTTATCGAGTTCTTTTTACGTTTAATCATCTCAATGTTCTTACCTAACTAAAAGCAAAAATTTAGTGAGAAGATAAGTTAGTTAGTATTATTGCGCCTGCAAGTAAAATCAATATAAGTTCAACTAATGATTTTACAGCACTCGAGAATACTTATGATGGGTGACTTTGATACATACAAATGATACAACCAACATAAAATTCGTGTAAAAGAACGAAGCAAATTTTAAAAGCATACCATGCTGAGTCATTTTTTATGATTATTTTTCCTAAAGAAAGAAATGTTTTATTGAAGAAAAACGGAATCAAAAATACCCAAGTATATTGAATATTATAATAATGAAAACAGAAAAGATAAATTTAAAAGGCAAGATTTCTGATGAATACAGAAATCCTGCCATAAAAGAAATAGTATAACTAAAAAGTTCAACTTTTGAGATTTACTACAGATTTATATTCAATTTATTTAATATTATTCAAAAGTTTTTGAATATATTTTATCAATCCTTGTTTTCCTTTCTCATCAAAAACCTTTGTAATCTCACTGCCTATTCCTACAGCAAAACTACCTGATTTCAACCAATCTTTTGCATTGCTACTATCAACTCCACCAGTTGGCATTATTTTGATGTCAGGTAAAGGACCTTTAATATCGTTAATTATTTTTGAAGAGAACTGAGAAGCAGGAAATAACTTCAATAATTCACAACCGTATTTCATTGCTTCGGCCATTTCTTTTACCGTCATACATCCGGGAATGTATGGTATTTGATATTCACTAAGATATTGAGCCGTTTCTCTATCAAAATATGGACTTACAATAAATGTAGCCCCACTTCTAATAGCTTTCTTTGCTTGTTCTGCATTAACTACAGTTCCTGCTCCAATTACTGCATTTTTTCTTAAGGATAATTCTTCAATAATTTCCATAGCATTCGGTGTGGTAAGTGTTACTTCAATTACAGTAAAATCATTTTCTAACAATGTACTAGCTATGCTGAAAAATTTTTCTTTGGTTTGAGTTCTTATTACAGCGACTAATCTTTCTTTTTGAATTTTTTCTAATGAATTGATTTCTTCCAAAATAAAACGCCCTTTACTCTAAATTTGTATGGTTTTGATTAGCAGTATTATTTGAAATATTATCTCTTTCAGATAATTTTTGATTAATTGCATCTAATGTAATGTGTACAGTTTGATCAAACAAAGACGACAATAATTGAGTTGATTTTATTCCGGTATTAGCTTTAGTTGCGCCTGGTACAATGACAAGTTTATCTGCTAACTTAGCTAACGGTGAATTTTCATCACTCGTTAATACAATAATTTTCAAGCCTTCATCCTTTACTTTTTTTGTTTGTGTTACTATGCTTTCAGTTTTACCAGAACCAGAAACAGCAACCCATACATCTTCTTTTTGCGCAGAAGGTGTAATTGTTTCTCCAACTACAAAACTTGTATAACCAATATGCATAAGTCTCATTGCAAAACCTTTAGCTTGAAACCCACTTCTTCCTGCGCCTACTACAAATATTCTTTGGTTTTTGTCCAATAATGTGATTACTTGATCTATATCATTTTCATCTACAAGGTTCATTACTTTTTCTATTTCTTTATATAATCATTCTTATTTTTTCCTATGAATTTTTTATAATAGTACAAGTAAATAAAGGTAACAAGACCAGACAATAAAAATGCCAAGCTGTATCGTAAAAGTAAACCTAATTGTCCAATTCCAATATGAAATAGCCCGAAAAAATCTTCACTATAACCAGTGAAACCTGCTACTTGAATAAGTATAAAAACAACAAATATAAGAGCCAAAAACCATGGCTTTAAAAATTGAACTATATCTTTAGGTTTAATCAATTTAATTTCTCCTCCTAAGATTTACTCAAAAAATTCATAATGAATATTATTGTTCAACATCGTTTTTTTAGTTTTATTTGTGATACGCTTCTGCGTATCGGTTAATGATGCGGTTTTTAATTATATAATTTCAATTAATAAGGTAATGAACAGTTTTTTGATAAATGTTATTCTTCTAAAATTCTTTTTAATTTACACACTAAAAAATATCCTCCTTAACAATAATAAGTTATTTAAATTATTGATTAAGGAGGATATTTTTATATCTATTTATTTCTCAATTTAGAACTAGATTTTTATCGTGCTTTCAGCTCATTTCCTGTCATCCATTTATGATTTTTAATGATTTTACCATTATCTTTGGATTTGTAATCAACTACGTAAACAGTAGTCTTTTTCACGTTATCTATATTGGCTGTAGCACCTTTCATACCAGACATATGACTTGCTTCTAATTTAACAGTATCGCCCTTACTAAATCCATCTTTAGGTGCATCTTTAATCTCTTCGTTTACGACCCATTTATGATTGTTTACTTTTTCATTTCCATTTGTGGGTTTATAACTTACAACATAGGCATATGTTTTATACGCACCTTTTACAGTAGCTTCTGCACCTTTCATACCTGGCATATGCCCTGCTGTAATCGTTACTTTATCTCCCACTTTAAATTCACCCTCATTAGTCGATTTCATATCTTCTGGAACTTTACTTTCATCATTATGCTTCATATGGCTCTCACTTTTTTGGTCATTAGTGTCTTTATCTTTTTCATCATTATTGGAGCAAGCTGATAATATTAGTAATGATCCTAATATCATAAAAAATAATTTTTTAATCATAATAAAACTCCTATCTTTTATTTTAATTTTAATGTAAAGGCATTAATTGCAACAATAACCGTACTTAGTGACATTAAAATAGCACCTATTGCAGGTGATAAAATCAAGCCGATAAATGCTAAAATACCAGCTGCTAAAGGTACAGCAACAATATTATAACCTGCACCCCACCATAAGTTTTGCACCATTTTTCTCATAGTATTATTTGAAAGGGTCAAGAAATGAATAATATCTGATGGATTACTTTTAACAAGTATGATATCACCTGAATCCACTGCAACATCTGTGCCTGCACCAATTGCTATACCAATATCGGCTCTTATAAGACTCGGCGCATCGTTGATACCGTCTCCGACCATCATGACTTTATTACCGTCACTTTGATAATCTTTTATAATGCTTTCCTTATCTTCTGGCATGAGTTGTGCGTGGACATCACTAATACCTAATTCTTTTGCGACAGCGTGTGCCACTTCATTATTGTCACCTGTAAGCATGACTGGTGTAATATTTCTTGATAGTAAATCAGCTACCATTTGTTTTGAGCTTTCTTTAATTTGATCTCCTTGAGCAATCATGCCAATGACTTGTTGATCCTCAATTAAATAGCTGATTGAATTACCTTGTTGAGCTAATTTAGTAAACAAGTCATCGTCATAATTAAGTTTATGTTTATCAAGATAAGAGACATTTGTTATTTTATATGTTTTATTATCAATTAGACCTTCTAATCCGACACCTGGAATATTATTAACGTCTTGTGGATTAGTAAATGAAACATTTTTACTTTTCGCAAAATCAACAATACTTATAGCTAATGGGTGATTAGATTGACTTTCTAATGAGGCGAAAAGGCTTAATATTGTATCATTACTCAAATCATTTTTAAAGCTCTCATAATGATTCACAGAAAAGTTACCCTCAGTTAAAGTACCAGTTTTATCCATCATTACATAATCGATATGTTGAGCTATTTCTACAGACTCTCTATTTTTAATAATTAAACCATTATGTGCACCAATTGAAGTAGAACGTGCAGTGACTAAAGGTATTGCCAAGCCTAAAGCATGTGGACAAGCAATGACTAACACAGTTACAAGACGTTCTAATGCAAAATCAACATCATTTTGAATGAGCATCCAGACAATAAAAGAAATCACGCCAACACTTACAGCAAAGTAGAATAAATAACCCGCTACTTTATCAGATAACAATTCAGCACTAGATTTATCACTTTGTGCTTGATTAACAAGTCCCATAACTTGAGAAAGATATCCATCTTCTCCCACAGCTGTAACCTTGAGTTGTATTGTTCCAGACCCATTAATAGAACCCCCGATGACGTTGTCATTTTGATTTTTTTGTACTTTTTTAGATTCTCCAGTGACTAGGGATTCATCTATAGATGTTTGTCCTTGAACGATAATACCATCTGTTGGAATGCTTTCTCCGGCTTTTACTTCGACGATATCATCAGTCATGATGTCTGATATTTTAACTTCTTCGCGTTGGCCATTATCCATAACTTTAATAGCACTATTAGGTAACAGTTCTGCCATTTTCTTTAAAGCATCTCCAGCATTTCCGACAGCATTCATTTCTATCCAATGTCCTAATAGCATAATTAAAATTAAGGTTGCTAATTCCCAAAAAAAGTCCATTGTATGACCACTTGCACTACTAAAGTTATTCATATAAAAAGCATACAAGCTATAAATATAAGCTACTGAGATACCTAGGGTAACTAAGGTCATCATGCCTGGTTTTTTTGTAGCAATTTCATCTTTACCACCAGACAAGAACGGTTTACCACCATAAAAGAATAAAATTGTACTTAATATTAACACTACCCATTCAGAACCTGGAAATGTGAATTGAAAAGGTAAGTTAACACCCATCAGTGGCGATAAAAGAATGATAGGTATTGCAAAAATTAATGAAACAAAAAACTTAACTTTAAAATTTCCATGATGATGTGCATGGCCACTATGATGATGATGTGAGGCATGGTTATCATGATGCATTTGATTGGAATGATTCATGTGATTTTGATGATTATGCTCTTCACCATTATTATTCAAATTAACCCCTCCTAATGAAAATGTTATAGTAAAGTTACTTATACTATAACATATACCCACCCAGGGTATAAAGGTTTTCGATTTATCTCCTTTTATGGATTTATATAATTCCGAACCTTATATCTACACGTCCTACATTAGACCTTGTCATCGATATTTAAAACAATGTTTTAATTAAAAGATCTAATCTTAACTATCACATGAAAATACACTCTAACCAAGGTTATCATTACCAACACAAGTCATATATTAATATTCTTAAAGAAAATAGCGCATTTCAAAGTATGCCTAGAAACGAAAATTGTCTTGATAATTATTAGAGAAGCCAGTAAATGAGTTTATAGTAAACTCATTTACTGGCCATTTTTCTAGTATTTATGCTCAGTCTCTTCAAACTATATTAATCATTTTTTGATTCTCATATTCTACGCCACAATAGCTGCATTCTATTAAAGTTACTATATATTCAATCAATTTCAAAGTGAGTTATATACAACCTATTTTTTAGTTTTATTTGTGATACGCTTCAGCGTATCGTTTTATACTAGGGTTTTTATAATAATAATGGTCCTTACATTTTCAAAGACTAAATTCACGTGTAGACATGTTGAATGCGTCTTATTAGGGTCTAATCTAATCAAACAAAAATTTAAGAGAGAAATCATATCTACAGGTTTTTTAACCAGAAGATTATTTTGATCTATTTCAAAAATTTTCAAACCGTTCTTAAAAGTGTATTTTTATAAACGTATGATAAAAGAGAAATTTTAGTCGCTTACTTCGTTTCAAGATATTACTGATACAATAAGGTTAAAAAATCGGTACGTTTAACAGAACAAGTGTAGGTATTATAATAAACGTTTTTGATTTTGATGAAAAATAAGCTGTTCAATTTTTGATTGAACAGCTTTACCTAGTTATCCTTACTTTTATTCTTTTACCCTCAAAAGGCGGAGAGCATTCAGTATTACAATAATAGCAGCTCCTGTATCACTTAATACGGCCATTCATAGTGTAAGTATTCCCAAGAATATCAGAACAAATGCCGCCAACTTTATTGTGATGGAAAACCAGGTGCGGTTGGGAAAATCCCCTTCCTGCGATTACCGTTCACAAACGCCCAAAAAGAGCAACTGGCCCTTTTAGCTCTGGGACTGTCTTGGCCTAGAGAAGGTAAAACCTTTCCCACTTAAAAGAACGGAAAAAGACGCTCTGTCCTGGCATTATCTTTGGCTCGACGCTTGCCCCCATACGGATATTAATCGTTTCGAAACTTTTAATACAGTCAATTTAACTTTTGAATGTAAACTGGCTGCCTTAAGTCACTGTTTATGATTTTATGCTTCCCATGCTCTTTAATTGCTTATTTGACCGCCCGTATGATAAAAACGGTATGCAAGGCATTGTTTTTACTCATAACATCTTTATTAGATTGCTCTGTTTTTTAGTGTCCAATGTTATGGGAGCATTGTAGAATCCACACTTCAAAGTTCATTCATGTCAATCGATTCGTTCATTATTTAGATCTTAATAATCGAAGTCCATTTAGTATAACAACTAAAGTACTTCCTTCATGAACAATTACACTGATTGTAATATCAGTTAATCCTAACAAACTAACGACAACTAAAAAGGCAACAACTGCCATTGAAAAAATAATATTTTGCCTAATAACACGACCCATATTTGAGGAAATTTTATGAGACTGTACTAATTTAGATAAATTGTTCTGCATTAAAACCAAATCAGATACTTCTACTGCCACATCAGTACCGCCCCCCATAGCTATACCAACATCAGCATTAACAAGGGCCGGTGCATCGTTCACACCATCTCCGACCATGGCAGTAACTCCAAATTTTTCTTTTTGTTCTTCTATAATTCTGGATTTATCTTCAGGCATTACATTAGCGATAACTTCGTCTATTCCCAATTGTTCGCCTACAGCTTTTCCCGTCATTTCCGAATCACCAGTAATTAAAGTCGTGTGGATACCAAGTTTCTTAAAGTAATTAACTGTTTCTTTAGCATGCTCATTCGGAATATCCATTAGAGCTATAATCCCAATAACTTCTTCATTTTCTGCTACGTATACAACCGTCTTTCCTTCTGATGCCCAATCATGATTGAACTGGGTATACTCTTCAGAAGCACTTTCAAAAGAAGTAGGCTTACCAATACGATAATTTTTTCCATTATAATCTCCTGTCAGACCTTTTCCAATTTGATTAGTAACTTCGATGTCTATTTTATTTTTAACTTCAAATTTTTCTAAAATAGCATTAGCGAGTGGGTGATTGGATTCCTTTTCAAGGGCGACTATAATATCAATAATATTTTCTTCGTTCACAGAATGAGTGAAATAGTAATTTGTTACTTTAGGTTCTCCGTTCGTAAGGGTTCCTGTTTTATCGAAGGCAATTGCATCTATATCCGCTAATTGTGATAGGTAAGTACTTCCTTTTGAAAGCACGCCTTTTTTAGCTAGGTTAGATGTTGTAGACAATGTTACAGATACAGTAGCTGCTGCCAAAGCACACGGTGAAGCTGCGACTAAAAGCACTAATCCCCTGTAAACACTTTGCGACCATGTCCAATCAAATAGAAAAGGAGCAAGTAACATTACTAATGGTATTGCGATTAAAACTATATTAACATATTTAGGCTCGAATTTTTGAATGATACTGGCAGCTTTTGTTTGATTATCTTGGTTTTGACTAACTAATTGTAAAATTTTAGAGAATACAGTATCCTTGTTTTCCTTAGTGACTTCCATAGTAAAAGTACCTGTTCCATTAATCGTACTTCCAAAAACTTCGTCACCCTTAGACTTCTCTTTCGGTATACTTTCTCCATTAATAGAAGATTCATCAATTGAGGTAGTACCGGATAAAATAATCCCATCAATTGGAACTTGATCACCGTTCAGCACTTGGAGTTGATCTCCAACTTTTAATTCACTGACATCAACAATTTTTGTGTTTCCATCAGGTAGGATTAATTTAGCTGTCGTTGGGTTCATTTCGAGTAGCTTAGTAATTTCTCTTTTACTTCTTCCTTCAGCGTAATCTTCAAGAAAATGAGCGCCGGAAAAAATAAGTATCAAAAGGGTTCCTTCCCAAAAACTCCCTATCAGAGAAGCCCCGATTGCAGCTAATCCCATTAGAATATGAGAATTAGGAGTGAATTTTCCCTTTAATTTAGTATTTTCAACTGTCTCTCCAATTCCTTCGAGAATAATTACATGGTAGCCGGCTGTGATTGTGGCAATTGAAAATAAGATGTTTTGTATTAATAAATTTGCATCACTTAAAAAAAGCCCAATTATAGCCAACACTAAGCCAATAAAATATGAAATAATTGGCATTTTTCCGTGATCATGATCATGACTATGATCGTGGCTATGACTTTCGTGTGCTTGTTGCTCTTGAATATTTTTCATTTCTATCACCTTTCTAAATAAATATGATATATCGGGTTCCAATATATTCGCAGTAAGCTTTACTAAACCAGGACGTTAATTGACCACATCCAAACTTTTTGTATCCAATAATACATCCTATGAATTTATCAACCGTATTCACTAACCCTCTCTGCTACACCCATCTCACTTTCCTTCGAGATATCATACAACGCTTTCCATTCTGTTTTTTTGTTTTCCATATCCATTGCAAAATCCCCTTTTCATATAACAATATTAATGACGTGAATTATTATTAACACTCATTACTGGTTTACGGAATACTAGTGATGACAGGCGTGATCGATCGCCTGTTTTAGCATATTCATAGTATGTTCATCATCATGGGAATAAAACAATGTTGTGCCTTCCCTTCGGAATTTTACTAACCGTAAATTTTTCAAGAACCGCAATTGATGGGAAACTGTTGATTGTCTAAGATGTAGCGTTTCAGCAATACCGTTTACCGAATACTCCTTATAAAAGAGCAAATGGAGAATCCGGATTCTCGTAGGATCACCTAACGCTTTAAATGTTTGCGATACGACAAATAATGTTTCATCATCTAAGTCCTTATTATTTACTTCCTCTAATTCCTTTTTTTCTTCCATTCTCCTTCCCTCACTTTAGGTTTCAATTCAAAACCTTATATATAATAATCACTATTTATCTACATATATTAATATATGTTCATATATATGATATAACAATCTGAATAAAGAATCAAATAATATTTAATATGAATTCATATATTTTGTTTTGATTTTTTAGAGTAAAATAAACAAAGCCTTTTTAAGAATAGTGGGATGAGTGCAGTATAAATTAATTTAGGGAGCGAGACTACGATTCAAAATGAATTTTATCCCACTTCTCATACATGCTTAGTATCTCATTTTATTCACTAATGATTTGTCCTTTGATGACATAATCCTTTTGGTTAACAAAAAATCTCACATCTTTATCTTCAATTTTATAGATATATTCTTTACCTCAGGCTGATGTAGATGTATACTTTGCTTCACCGTAATGATTCAAAAATTCTTTTTTGCTCACTGACTTACGGTCTAATAAGAAGAAAACACCATTCGCTTTATGTTTAGAAACCCCGTAATATGTTGGATCGTATAAGTCTTTATTATTTTTAGTAATCTTGTAATTATTAATCTTGAAGTTAACAGCTTTTAGAGATGTTTTAAATTTCTTATCTAGAATAAAGTTACTTTGATGTGCTGTCTAACCTCTATAATTAAAAGAAGGTTTCACAGATTCTTGTGCATGTGCTTGAGTGACATTAAATAATTCGGGCGTTACAGAAAAGCTCAAAACTAAACTACTATCTAAAATAAATTTAGAAACTTTTTTCATAAAAACCCTCCTCATATTTGTCTTACAGGCCACATTATTACATTAATATTACAATGCCACAAAATAATTATATAAAAATATAAATTTTTTACTTCTTTTTACATTCATACACGCAATTTAACTTTTGATTTTCTTAGTTTAGAGACTTATCACTATAGACAAATTACAAAGTAAATGTTTGATATAATCATAATTAAACAAAGAGCGCATATACATTGCCATGCCTCATGTTGAGAATCATTTGATATACATTGATTTTAAGTGTAAATATAAAAAAATCGCCTGGAACAAAACGTAATGTTCCAGGCGTTGCTATGATAAGTCTTATAATAGTTTCGCGAGTGCGAACATGACAAATTGTAATTGCTCATCCACTTAGAAAGGTTGAATATTGCTTTTTGTATCATTCATTCTACCTCTCATGTAAGGATCTATAGATAAATAAATGGAGTCTACTTGAACTTCACCTACTTAAGGTTCTCGTGCTTCTATTGTTTCAAATCTAAATACAACGGTCTTGAGGGATACCTTATGGTAGTTTTGCAAGTACAACTTGTTGATTATTCATTTATTATTCTTCCAGATATTTAGTCGTTGCGTCTGATAATGACAAATCACCATTGATGATTTGGAATTCGTGACCTTGTAATGCTTCATCAGTTAATACAGAAACAAGCACTTCTGCTACATCTTCTCTTGTAATAGACGGATTTTGTACATTTTCAAATTGCGCACTCATATTGAATTGTTGCGTTTCATGTTCGTTTGTTAAAGCGCCTGGATGCACAATGGTATATTTTAAATTTGCATGTCTTAAGTAGTCATCCGCATAATGTTTAGCAATGGTATATGGTTTCAAGTCGCCTGACGCATCAAACGCTTCTCGACGTGAGTCGTACGTTGATACCATAACAAAATGTTGACGACCGACGTGTTCACTTGCTTTAATTGCTTTCACTGCACCGTCTAAATCTACTATGATTGTTTGATCGTCACCTGTGCTTCCACCAGAACCGACGGAAAAAAGGATTTGATCATACGGTTTAAATAATTCTATTAATTCATCAATAGATTGTTTTGCAACATCAATGTAAGTTGCATCAATACCATCTGCTTTTAAAACTTCAACTTGTTCTTCTTTTCTAACACCGGCAGTAAAGTCAACGTTTCGTGCTTTGAGTTTGCGTACGAGATGTTGACCAACGCCACCATGAGCACCAATTATTAACGATTTCATGTGTATCGCTCCTTTTTAAAATTATTGATTAGCTAAGATTTTTAAAGCATGTTCAGCAACAGCATGTCCTGATTGAGGATTTTGACCAGTCACAATGCGACCATCTACGACTGCGAAATTGCTCCAGTCATCCTCTTTTTTAAAATGTGCACCGTTACTAATAAATTCGTCTTCTAATAAATATGGCATGTATTCAGTTGTACCATTTGCTTGTTCTTCACTATTTGTAAAACCAGTCACGTCTTTATGACGAACGAGGTAATCGCCATTTTCTTTAATGTCGAGTAGACCAGCCGCACCATGACATACAGAAGAGAGAATGCCTTGGTTATTGTAAATACTTAACGCAATGTCGTTAAGTTCTTTGTTATTTCTAAAATCCCAAATCGCACCATGTCCACCTGCAAAGTAAATGGCTTGATAGTCGCTAGGATTAACCTCTTTTGGAGATAATGTTTGTCCAAATTTATTCATATAATCATGATCCGTGTAGTATTCCCAGTCCTCAGCTCCCATCATTTCAGGGTTAAGACTGATAGGATCAAGAGGCACATATCCACCGTTCGGACTTACGAAATCAACATCATAACCTGCGTCATAGAAATCTTTCGCAAAATGCGTAACCTCTGAGAACCACGCACCCGTAGGTCTGTCTAAATTATCGTATTTCGCAATGTTTGTTACAACAATTAAAGCTTTTTTCATTGTATTTCCTCCTCATTCATGTTTATATAGAGTACAATATCAGTTAAACCTTGGTTTAAGAGAAAGGATATGCTTACATGAAACAATATTACATTGAATATGTCTCAGATTATTGCAATATACCTAAAAGCAAACTGCGTTATTACGAGAAAAAGAATATCTTGAAACACATCGACAGAGATAGCAATAACAAGCGTTTATACACAGACGACGATATCGAAATGATTAAATTTATCCAGTGCCTAAGCAATTTGAATATGCCATTAAAAGAAATCCGAAAAAACACAGATATGCTTTATCAAAACCAAATAGATGTCCCAAGCGTGTTACGCGCACACCTAAAATTCTTGAATGAACAACGGAATTTGATCAGTACACATATCGACTTAATTGAACAAGAATTACAAACTGCCATGACCGAGTGACGAGGGAAAAGGAGGTGTGAATTAAAAGAACGATAAGAAGAGTATGGAGGGATAGTGAATGAATAAGCATAAAGAAATTGTAGATTTTAAAGGTGGAGTGCGTAGATAAAGGCGATAGGTGGATAGGCAAAGCTGGAATGAATTTTTCTTCATCTACATAAGTTTCAATAAGTTCAGCATAGCCTGTCTTTTTTGCTTTTTCTACTAAGTAATAAGTCGCCATTAACATTTCTAAAAATGTTGGGAATGACGTTTCCCTTTGTTGCATATAATCTAAATAACTGGATACGGTCTGAATGCCAAATTTATAATATTTCTCTTGTGGGTCAATTTGTATCAATTCATTTGTACAATATCCTAACCAGTGATCATGATATTTCCAGTATTTTTTCTCTATAAACATTTCAAATAACATTTTGACAGTATTCAACAATTACATTCTTAGCTATCTCACAAACATTTTTTAAATATATAAAATTTTTATTTTTTCCTATATAATGTGCTTTAGCTTTATCATTTGTTACTAAAGATGATTCATTACTAAAGTTAAAGATATCTATCTGTATGCTATTCTTTACAAAGTCCTCATTTAATTCATATAAATATTTAGCGCTATCAAACAAAAATAGTGGGGTGTTTGAAATTCTTTTATGCTCTTCAGCTTTACCGTTATAATACATATTCGTCAAAAATGTAAGTATGGAAATCATCAAAGAAAATCCTGATATATACTTTGCTGTTTCTGGCTTAATAAGCATGAAAACTATTAATAAGATTAAAAATATAATGACTTGGGTATTTTATTATCACAACATAGCCCTTCATTTTTTACATACTTTACACGATTTAATGTATATCTTAGTAAGAGAATTAACCCATTCTTATGAAGTTAAATTAGAATTAGGTTTTAAAAGAGAGTTAGTAGGCAAATTAAAGGCTTCTGACAATGAAACTTATAACAAATTAGGGAATATACTTAATAAAAACAGTCCTATCCGTACCGTAAAGTATAGAGATGAATATACTCATAACATAACTCCATACCGATTAAATAGCCATCCGAGAAAGATGAGCATGGAATTGCTTTTTTTAAAGCTAATAAACCAATGATCAATGATATTGAGGAAGCTATAAAAGACATAGAGTCTGATTTTAAAAAAACTGCTGAAAAGGCTAAGTATATTAAAACAGCACTTGCTATCTTATAATAGTTATACCATTCAAAATTCACCCAAAATTATTAACAGTTTATAGAAATGGATGATTAGTATGATAAAAAACAAATGGAAAATAGAATTATGGTTTCAGAAATTTAACTATTTTATACATAAAATCAGCAATGAGTTTGTGCCAGAAAGCATCATATTTGATAAAAATAACTTAATTAAAGGAAGATCATTACCTAATGAAACAGTTTATATTAGCTACTTTATAAATCAATCAGATCAAATATTTGAACAACATACAGTGAAATCAGATTCAAACGGCATCTTTACTGACAATGTCCCAAATATATATCAATCGGAAATTTTCAAAAATGATAAATTATCATTTTTTATAGATAGTCAAAGTAAAATTGATATTGATGATATATCACAAGAAATCATTGAAGAAGGTTCTTCCGTTCTCCTATTCTTAGATTTAAAAACAATAGAATCATACTTTGATGAATTCTTACTTGCCATTTCAGACAAAACAGAATTTGCTAAACAAACTGCTGAAAATGTAAGAAGACAAATAATGGGTGAGATAAATCTTAAAAAATGGGATATTCAAATTAAAATGAATAAAAACAAAGATAAATTAAATTCATCTTCAGAATTCAACAAACTTAAAAATGAAATTATAAAGAACCATCAAGACTTAACTGCAGAATCATATAATGACATTTTAATAAGTGATTTCTTAACTAAATATCTTGTATATAAAGAAAAGCAGGACTCCTATCTGGAAAAAGGCATATTAAGTCAAAATAAGTCAAACTATTTTATAAAATTAATTAATAAAAATTTAATTAAACAACGAAAAAGCGACTCCCAATATTTTGACATTGCAAATAGTATTAAACCGTCAACTCATAAAAATGATTCTTTAGAACAATCTGACAATATCGATCAATTCAGACAAGCTGCTATTGGTGTTTCACTTTATCTATACGATAAAAATGACCCTTACTTTAAATTTATTCGCAGTATTGCAAATGAAAGCTTGCGCAAAAAAACAATAACTGTTGATGACATTATACAGTCAAAAGAAAAAATTGATGAATTCATGGAGGAGGAAAATCTAATCAGTTATAATGAACTCTATTATAAGACAACTATTGAAGATACGTTTCATTTCACCCTATTTACAGCTATTTCAGATTTATTAGATGAACTCATTCAAACTGTAAGTGTCATAATACAAAAAGCAACAGAGCAAGACATACTAGTATCTTTACATATAATAAGTAATCTTAAACAGGACTTAAAGAATTGGGTTGTAAAATACGATCAAAAATCACAGCATATAGAAAACCTAATTAATGGCTATGCTAGAAATTCAGATTTAAAGTCGGTAGTTGCTAAAACCATTCAAATGAATCGCAAACTAACTTCAACTATTGAAAGTGAACTACTTTCAACACTTGCTGACTATGACATAAGCACATTTTATAGTAGATATGGTTCGACCTCTAATCCTAACGATTTTCGTGATACATTAATGACTCAACTTATTAGTAAATTTTATGAATCACGTTTTAAAAACAGTAAAAAGCATAGAAATATTTATTTTTAATAAATTAATTGCCTATCGAATACATGTATTCGATAGGTATTTTTTCTTTTAAACCCCTTTATATCAATGTCCTAAAATTTCCCTAAAAAATTTGAAACTAAGCCTACTTGTGAGGGATTAGTATGTAATTACATCAAATTTGATGATTTTAATTATTAGGAGGAATTTTATATGAGCAAAAAAAGTTATTGCTTTCTTTTGTTAAAAAGACGCGCTTGTGGTGTTGCTTTTAATTTAGCAATTGGTAAAGATTTTACGTTTAACGATTTAAATTTGGCGTCCAACGTTACATGTTCAACTGACGTACAACAAGATGTTGGTCGCTGGTTTGCATACTTTGTAAAGAACATGCCAAATGTCCCATTTGTCATTATTGGTAAGAATAGCAACGGGAACTTAGTTTATCGTAAGACAGGACCTAATCCAATGCTTCACAAACATAACTGGAAAGGTGGTAACAACTAATGACTAACAACATATTCAAGCAATATCCATATTTTTTAAATTCAAATGGCTTTTATGAAGTGATTCCACCTAAAAGTAACAATGATGTAGAAAAAATCATTCAATTGTCTAGTCCCATCATTATTGAAAATAAATTTCTCGACCCGTCTACAGGGGTTGAGAAGCTGATTATTACAGATGGAAAAAATATTGAACGTATTGAAGCATCAGATATCTTAACATCTTTCAAGCTACCTGGATTGATTAAGTACGGCTTCAACATCAATGAACGGTACATTAAATCATTAAGCTATGCGTTACAATCGATGCGCCAGTCACTTCCATTATCTAAATTATATACCGGCGTAGGTGTATTACAGTCTGATGATGAAGGTATGGTCATTTCATTGGATAAACCATACTTTTCAAAAGAAATAGAGCAATCTCAAGCTAATGAAATCATTTGTGAAACACACTATGATTTACAACCAAAAGGTACTTTCAAAGGCTGGTGGGAGATGTACTTAAAACAAGTTAAAGGGAACTTACTACTAGAACTTGCAGTAGTATTTGCTGCTTCTTCATTAGTTACTGCGTTCCTAAAAACAAGACATGAGGTCGAGTTTGCGGGAACCATATTCTCATTTATGGGAAATTCAAGCACAGGTAAATCGACTGCAGCCGCTTTAGCTGTTTCAATAGCCGGCAATCCTACTAAAGGTAGCAATACACTTTTTAGGTCTTGGAATGGTACTAGAAACGCGCTTGAAGGATATTTAAGTAGCAATTATGGTTTGCCTATCGTATTGGACGAATTATCGGCTGCAACCTTCAAAGACACTACTGGGTTGTTGTACAGTCTGGCAGAAGGACAAGGCCGACAACGATCTAATATAGATGGTAATGTCAAAGCACTCAAAAATTGGGGGACCTCAGTGATAAGTACGGCAGAACACAGTGTTTTAAATAATAGTGCACGTAATGATGGATTAAATGTTCGTACCATTGAAATATCAGAAGCTTTTACGACGAGTGCTGACAATGCAGATGCAATTAAAAGGGCTACATCGGTCAATTATGGCCATATCATGCCATTAGTAGCTGAATATCTTTTAAAACGTGAAAACGAAGTAATTAAATGGTTTCATGCGGAACATGATTGGTTCAAAAACCAACTAAAAAATGAAACGAGTAATACTGGTATTCGTATGTTCAAACGCTATGCAGTGATTGCGACATCTGCTCGGATATTCGAACGTGTTATTGCAGTGCCTATTGATATAGATGCAGTAAGAGAATACTTGGTTAGTTATCACTTGGAGTCAGTTTCAGAACGCTCACTAGCAGAGAAATCTATCGAGGTCATTGTTCAGTTTGTAGCGCAAAACCGGGGGAAATTCTCTGAGGATGCCAAGCTATCAAGAATGATTGAGAATTATGGACTTATTGAACTCAAAGAAGACCACATACAAGTTAAAATCCTGAAAAATGTATTTAAAAATATGTTGAATGAAAATCAATTCCAAGATGTAAATATTGTAATTGATGCTTTACGAGACAAAGGTTATATCCATTCTGATCGGAACCGTAAAACAACAAAACGTAGCGTTCCAGATTCTAATGGTAAAAAGAAGACTATTGTCTTTTACCATCTTAAGCTAGATATGACTTATGCTTCAATGTTTGGTTTGAGTTCTAAAACAGAACCTAGTATACCACCACCATTCGTTGATAATACAAATAAAAATTTGCTTAATGACTTTGTTAATCAAGCCAGAGAAAAAGAAGCAAGTGACGATTTAGAACTATAAATTTGAATGTTATACCGCTACAACGCTATAAACGCGTTGTAGCTCATTAAATCAATCGGAGGAAAAAATTATGAACGTAATTGCATTAACACATAATATTACAGATGAAAGATCTGAATTTTTAGAAAACACGCCTATTGATGACATTAAAACTTTCTGTAAGTCAAATGGTTATAAAATTACAAAAGCTTATGACAACGATAACCAATTAATAAATGACATTAAACTTAAAAACATCAAACCTAAACGTATTGTCTTTTGGGGCACCTATGAAGATTACTCTGAATTGGACAGACTCTGCTCAAAGCTAAATATCGAATTCATTACAATATTTCCGATGTTGGTATAACACTTTTACTACTATCAAAGTCAATTGGGAGGAATAATATGGACGAATTAATCACATTACTTGCTGATTTAGTGATTGAAGAAATCAATCACACTGATGACTAATAATAACGCCCAACACCTCACTGGTGTTGGGCTTATGTGTAAATTCATTCATAAATATATATTATCACTGTGGAAGGAGGAAACAGGATGAAACAAGCAATGGGTTACTTACGTCAAAGTACAACAAAACAACAATCACTTCCGGCACAGAAACAAGCCATCAAGACATTAGCTGAAAAACACAATATTCAACACATCACATTTTATAGCGATAAGCAATCAGGACGCACTGATAAGCGAAACGGTTACCAGCAAATTACTGAACTGATTCAACAAGGACGATGTGACGTACTATGTTGCTATCGTCTGAATCGACTTCATCGTAATCTAAAAAATGCATTAAAACTCATGAAATTGTGCCAAAAATATCATGTTCATATCTTAAGTGTTCATGATGGCTATTTTGATATGGATAAAGCATTCGATCGGCTTAAACTTAATATTTTCATCAGCTTGGCCGAATTAGAATCTGATAATATTGGCGAACAAGTAAGCAACGGGATAAAAGAAAAAGCGCGTCAGGGTAAATTGATAACTACACACGCCCCCTTTGGTTACCACTACAAACGTGGTACATTCACGATAAATAAGAATGAATCACCAACGGTAATTGCCGTATTCAATTACTATCTTCAAGGTAATGGCTATAAAAAAATTACACAGTTCTTAGAAGAAGATAACAAACTACTCAACCGGAAACCTTATCAAGTACGTAATATTATTATGAATCCCAATTACTGTGGTCGTGTTATCAATAAATATGGACAATATGACAACATGTTTCCGTCTATTGTTTCTACAAATATGTACGAACAAGCGCAAGCTCTACGATCGCAAAAACAAATCAAACGAACACCTTCAGACAATCAACTCAAACAAAAAATCAAATGCCCTTATTGCGGGTCAACCCTTACCAATATGACAATTAGAAAAAAGAACCATGCATTACGTTACTATGTCTGTTCTCGAAATATGAATGCATCTCATTTTGTCTGTGAATTCAAAGGGATTAATGCGCCAAAACTAGAAACTCAAGTCTTAACTACATGTCAGGACTTCTTTCAAAATCAACAACTTTACTTAAAAATCAACGATGTAATTCAAAAACGGATCAAAAAACAAAGGGCCCTAGAAACTAGGAGCACACTTACACAAGAACAATTGATAGATAAATTAGCTAAAGGAGCCATCGATGCAGAAACGTTCAGAAAACAATCTCAATCGTTACTTCAACAATCAAAACCAACACTATCAATAAATGAGCAACAAATTCAAAGGTCTTTTGAAAATGTAATTCAACAACACTTCACGTTAAGCATGTTATACCGATATATTGATGAAATTCATATTTCTAAAAACAAAAGCCTTGTGGGAATCTATTTCAAAAATGAACCGCTAAACATTGTAAACCAAGCTACGCAATCATCGATTGCTTAATTAATGAAAGGATGAAAAATATGAAAGAAATGAAAAGAAAATCTGTAGGATGTTATGTTAGAGTTTCAACAATTTCTCAAGACATTGATAAATTTAGTATTAATGGTCAAATTACACAAATAAAGGAATATTGCCAATTCCACGGATATGAAGTTTTTGATATTTACGCTGACCGTGGTGTTTCAGGAAAAACAATGAATCGCCCAGAGTTACAACGCATGTTAAAAGATGCTAAAGAAGGTAAATTGGATTGTGTTATGATATATAAAACAAGTCGTTTAGCGCGTAACACATCTGACCTGTTAACAATTGTTGAAGGATTACACAAGCAAAATGTTGAATTCTTTAGCTTGTCCGAAAACATGAAATTTGACTCAAATAGTGGAAAATTACTCTTACAAATTTTAGCTTCCTTCTCTGAATTTGAAAGGAATAACATCGCCGAGGGAGCATTTATGGGGCAGTTGAGAAGGTCTCAAGAAGGCTATTATCAGGGCAATTTACCGTTAGCTTATGATAAAATACCTGACAGTAAACATGAACTCATGATTAACCAACATGAAGCCAATATTGTGAAATATATTTTTGAATCTTATGCCAAAGGTCATGGTTATCGTAAAATAGCCAATGCACTCAATCACAAAGGCTATGTGACTAAAAAAGGCAATCCATTTAGTATTTCAGCTGTTACTTATATTCTCTCAAATCCATTCTATATTGGTAAAATTCAATTCGCAAAATACAAAGATTGGAATGATAAACGACGTAAAGGATTAAACGATAAGCCAGTAATCGCTGAAGGTAAACACACGCCTATTATTAGTCAAGATTTATGGGATAAAGTCCAAGCACGTAAGAAGCAAGTAAGCAAAAAGCCACAGGTACATGGTAAAGGGACAAATCTGTTAACTGGAATAATTTTCTGCGAAAAATGTGGTGCAGCATATGCAGCTTCAAATACAACCAATACACTCAAAGACGGTACTAAAAAACGTATTCGTTACTATTCGTGTAGTAATTTTCGAAATAAAGGCTCAAAGGTATGTTCTGCGAATAGTGTTAGAGCCGATGTCATTGAAAAATATGTTATGGACCAAATACTTGAAATTGTCAAAAGTGATAAAGTTCTCAAACAAGTTGTCGAACGTGTCAATCAAGAGAATCAAGTCGATGTAGCTGCACTTAACCATGATATTGCTTATAAACAACAACAATTTGATGAAATTAACACTAAACTTAAAAATCTAATTCAAACCATCGAAGACAATCCAGACTTAGCATCTACGCTCAAACCAACCATTCATCAATATGAAACACAACTGAATGATATCACAAACCAAATGAATCAACTCAAGCAGCAACAAAACCAAGAAAAACCATCTTACGATACGAAGCAAATCGCTGCCCTATTACAACAAATATTTCAAAACGTAGAATCAATGGATAAAGCACAACTCAAAGCATTATACCTTACGGTCATTGATCGTATCGATATTCGTAAAGACGGTAATCATAAAAAACAATTCTACGTTACACTCAAACTCAATAATGAAATTATTAAACAACTTTTCAATGATACCCCACTCGACGAAGTGCTCCTCAGCACTTCGTCTTTATTTTTGCCTCAAACGCTCTTTCTTCAAATCTAATACAAATGTACTGTCCTTTCGTCATTCAATAACACTCATCTAACAAATATATTCAACACGCTAACAAATCATGGCTCAATGTGAAGCTTATATTGATATGACGAAAGAACATCCCAAAACAAAATATAAGTGGGATAGTAACGGGATTGGCTAACTTCATGTAAGAGAAGGATTACGCAAGCGTAATCCCAAAATCCCATTATTATTTATAAATAAATAATATAAAAAGAAAAAGTAAATCATAACCACACCTACAAATCCAAACTATATATAAATATATAGCTATATTTCCCAAAAAATGATCGGGATAACGGGATTTCCTTGTCATACCAACAATTGTGACGACTTTCGATTGGGATCTTTTCTGTATTTCAGTGGGATTTTTAAGCGAAACAAACGTTATTTCAAACTTATATTATCAAAATGATGTATCACGTACATACATCAATCAAATACATTAGGAGGTCATAATAATGACACTAGAACAACAACTCAAGCACTATATAACCAACTTATTCAATCTGCCAAAGGACGAAGTGTGGCACTGCGAATCTATCGAGGAAATCGCTGATGATATCTTACCCAATCAATATGTAAGACTTGGCCCACTCAGTAATAAAATACTTCAGACTAATACCTACTACTCTGACACACTTCACGAAAGTAATATCTATCCTTTCATTCTCTACCATCAGAAACAACTCATAGCCATTGGTTATATCGATGAAAATCACGATATGGATTTCTTATACCTACACAACACTATCATGCCCCTTTTGGATCAACGATACTTACTAACAGGAGGACAATAATATGCATAAATACATCAAAATTACACAAATCGTCATTACAATTCTTAGTGAAATTATCATTTGGATGAAAGAATCAGAACGAAAGGAAAACACTTATGAATAGATATATCACTCGTGGTATTGCCAATAGCTTACCTATCACCTTACAACATCAATTATGGCAACTTGTAGCACAACGCGAAAACGAACAGTCCAAAGCAAATGAATCATTGGATTATTTTCATATATTCCAACTCAATATGCATAATAGTCAATTATATATCAAGCATATACAAGAGCGTCCAGAGTATATCAAAATTCATAAGGCAAACGTCAAACAGCCTATCAATATCAATAAAGTCTACATTATCAGAGAAGATGATGTAGGCCTTTCCTATTACGTCATGTTACTACCAGAAGAATACTAGAGGAGTGAATATTACATGGAAACAATAAAAAATACATTAGAAACTGAAGCCATATTCAGTGATGACCAACAACATCGCTATCTACTTAAGAAAACATGGGATAGTGAAAAACAAACGATCACAATCATCACAATGTATCCGCATTATGATGGTATTCTCAATATTGATTTAACGACTCAATTAATTCTAAATAAAGTATCTGAAATGGAAGACTTCGGATCAATTGATTTTGTGAATCTATATTCAAACATGATAACAACCACAAATATAAAGCATATAGAAAATAGCCATGATAAACATACAGACATTCAAATCATGAAAGCTGTAAAAGAAGCAGATGAAGTTATATTAGCTTGGGGTGCATACGCTAAAAAAACAGTTGTTGAGTCTAGGGTCAATGAAGTATTAGAAATGTTGAAACCTCATAAGAAGAAAGTAAAGCAACTTATTAATCCAGAAACAAATGAAATCATGCATCCACTTAATCCAAAAGCAAGAAAAAAATGGATATTGGGATTTTGTGAATAAATTTATCATTAAAGTGACGATCTTCATTCTAGACCTTAATTTTATTGTTGCCTAAGGCATTATCTGATAGTATGGTAAAGTATATTATGAGGAGTTGTAGAAATGAGATTTATTGGATCAAAAACAAATTTATTAACAAACATCGAAGAGATATTAAATGAACATTCTGATGGTGATGAAAAAACTTTTTTTGATGTGTTCGCTGGTAGTAATGTTGTAAGTGAATACTTTAAAAAAGATTATCAAATTTTCAGTAATGACATTCTTTACTTTAGTTATATAATGGCTAAAATCAGTATTGAAAATAATGAAACTCCTTCCTTCAAAAACCTCAAAAATATTGGTATTGAAAATCCTATAGATTTTTTAAATCAAATTGATTTTAGTTTAAATGAAGTTGGCTACTACGAGGAGAATTATAGCCCTAGTGGGAAATCTAAAAGAATGTATTTTACTGTTGAAAATGCTAAAAAGATTGATGGAATCCGTACTTTAATTGACAAATGGAAGTTGGAAAGTTTGATTGATAATTTGGAGTATTACTATTTACTTACATCATTGATACAAGCTATTCCATTTATAAGTAATATAACAGGGACATACGGAGCCTATTTAAAAAAATGGGATACACGTGCTTTAAAACCGCTAACTTTAAAAGCAGTAAAAATAGTAAATAACAACAAATCTAATTTATCTTTTAATGAGAATGCCAATAATTTGGTTAAAACTATTAAATCAGACATTGCATATTTGGATCCCCCATATAATAAAAGACAATATGCCCCAAATTATCATGTGTTAGAAAATATAGCTTCAAATAAAAAGCCTGAGTTATCTGGTGTAACAGGATTAATGGATTACAGTAATTTAAAAAGTACATACTCCATGCAGAAGAAAGCTAAAGAATCTCTTGAAGAGCTGATTAGTAATATCAATTCAAAACATATTATATTGAGTTATAATAATGAGGGAATAATTAGTGAAGAAGATCTAATAAATATAATGCAAAATCATTCCTTCAATAAAAAAGTTGATATAAAAAGAATACCTTATCGAAAATATAAATCGAAGATTCCTTCAATAAATGAAGGGCTGTATGAAATTTTAATTTATATTAGAAAATTTTAATAAAAAGGAGTTTATAATGTTAAAAAGCCCATTGAATTATGTTGGTGGTAAATATAAATTGCTACCACAAATTATACCATTATTTCCAAACGAAATAGATCTTTTTGTTGATTTATTTAGTGGGGGGGCCAACGTAGGTATTAATGTTGAGGCTAAAAAATATTGGTTTAATGATATGAATTACAAAATTAATGAAATGTTCAGATTTTTTTCAACTCAAGATCCTGATGAATTAATTTATAATATAGATGAAATAATTACTAATTGGAATCTATCTAAAACAAATCAAGAAGCCTTTCTCGCATTTAGAAATTACTATAACTCTAATCCCTCACCTATTAATCTATATGTATTAGTAGCGTATAGTTATAATTATCAAATAAGATTTAATAATTCTATGAAATTTAATAATCCATTTGGTAAAAATCGTTCTCAATTCACAAATAATATGAGAAGTAATCTATATAAATTTGTCAAGAGATTGAATGAAATAAAGCCTCTATTTACAGACTATCTTTTTGAACACCTAAATTTGTCAGATTTAAAACCTAACGACTTTGTATACTTAGATCCTCCTTATCTTATAACTAGAGCCAGTTACAATGATGGAAATAGAGGTTTTACAAATTGGAATGAAAATCAAGAATTAAAAATGTATAATTTACTTAATCAACTTACTAGTAATAAAGTTAGATGGGCTATGTCTAATGTCTTAGAAAATAAAGAAAAGCAGCATACTTTATTAGAGAATTTCATAAAAAATAAAAGTGTAGCTGTACATGTATTAAATTATAATTATAATAACTCGTCATACAATTCAAAAGGTGTCGGCAGTAAAGAAGTACTTATTACAAATTACGACGTTTCTAATGGCAATATTTTAAAATACTAAAATTAAGGTGATTAATATGGATTTCAACCGTACTTATTTATTTGATTGTGTATATGGAATTAAAAAATTAATTGCTTCAAATGCTTTAATCGATTTAGTTATTGCAGACCCACCATATGTGATTTCAAGAAAATCTAATTTTGCAACAATGAAAGACCGAAAAAATAGTCGCGTTGGTACTGATTTTGGCAATTGGGACAAAAACTTTGATAATCAGTTATGGATAGAAGCTGCTTATGAAGTAATCAAACCTGGGGGCAGTCTAATTATTTTTAATGACTTTAAAAAATCCAGCATTCTAACTGAAATATGTCATAATCTTGGATTTATATATAAAGATACAATCATATGGCAAAAAACTAACCCCATGCCACGTAATAGAGATAGACGTTATGCACCTGATATAGAAATGCTTCAATGGTATGTAAAACCTGGTAAGAGTTGGACTTTTAATAGACAAGATAGTGCGATGGAACGGTCAGTATTAAAATTTCCTTCCGAAAGTGGTGGCGGCTTTGAAAGATACCATCCTACTCAAAAACCCGTTAAACTTATTGAACACTTAATAAATATACACTCCAATAAAGAAGATATTATATTAGATCCTTTTATGGGAAGCGGAACTACAGGAGTGGCTTCGATGAATACCGATCGTAATTTTATAGGTTTTGATATAGATGAGAAGTATGTTTCTATAGCCAATAAAAGAACGAAGTTTAAGCAACAAAAATTGTTTTAAAAAAAATGACTTAGAATGAAATCTAAGTCATTTTTTTCATTATTTTTTCTAACCATTTTGGACTATTATCGCTAAGATTTATTTGACCGAGATTATTCACATTTAATAACACATCTTTATGAGGTAATTCGTCCTGGTTATTAGATGAATATAAAGTAACCCATTTTGAAAATTGATAATCAGGGTAATATTTCTTCAAGAAATCCTCTTCAAAAGTTGGATAATTTTCTAACTCTTCTATACCTTTTTTCCAATTTTCATATGTTTTGCCCTCTACTAATAAAAGCTCTTTTTCTTTGTGATTAGCTATCACTACATCAGGTATATAATATAATTGATTCATTTTATTTTTTTTAGGTATTACTATGTTCTGATTTTCAGTTATAAAGTATCCTCTCTCACTTCCTGCATGATTTTCATAAATTGCTGGAATATCAAAATAATCACATAATAAATGTAAGAAAATATCCGTAACTTTTTCACTAGTGTTTTCATATTTCCAATATTGAGAAGGTATATATGCTTTAATTTCTGTTAAATCCATTTCTATATTTTCTAACTCTATATTTAATATTGAACAAAGTAATAAAAATTTATTTTTTTTATTACGATTTATGTAAGTTTGTGACACTCCATGCCTAGTGATGACTATCTTTCCATTCCAACCTAACTTTCTCAAAACAGAACTAATTAATGTTAAGGCTCCAATATTAGGATCATGACCAATGTTACCTGCATTCGCTGGCTTTGCTAATCTTCCAGATATAGTTATTAGATTTTTATTTAAATCAAGATTTATATCTACCGGTACATTTCCTTTTGGTGGTTTTCTCATAGAAGATTTAAATTCAATCAAATCTTCTATGCTTCTAAAAGATTCAAACCATTTGTCATCTTTACCTATTAAAGATACATCGAGATTTTTATAAAGACTAGTACCAAACACACTAGTTTCAGAAGGTTTCACTTTACTATCTTTATTACTATCATTATATAGCATGTATAACTTTGAATCAGGATAAAAATGTTCAAAAAAGACAAATTTCGACCCTCTTTGATAAACACCTGTATTTCTACTTTCACTATCTCTAGTTTTAGTTTCTTCAACACCAAATATTAAGTTATTTTCTTTTTCCGGATTTGGTATTTCATTTTGTATAAAAACTAAAAAATCTACGAAACTTGAATATCCTTTTGACAATTTTATTATTATACTATTAATACCTTCAATCTCTATTCCTTTTACTAAATAATTAAACGTAAATCTACCGTCGATTATTTCAGGTATTATTTTAAAATTAGTTTTTTCCTCATTTAAGCGAAGTATTTCATTCTCTTTAATATTTTTGTTATTCAAATGTGATTGAACTAATAATAACAACTGATAAACCACACTTTTTTTAGGTCGTTCTTCTGAAAGAATATATACATTTTGCATCATCTCAACTCCATAATTGCATTATACCTCAATATATTAAAATTTGGAATATAACAAATAATGTGTATAAGTAATTAAAAAACCGCATCACTTATGATACGCTTCCCCACGCATTATCTTAAATGCTCTATATACTTGCTCCATCAACACGACTTTCATCATTTGATGTGGGAAGGTCATTTTGCTGAATGATAGGGCGTAGTTGCTGCGTTGGAGTACTTTACTATGCAATCCGTTTGATCCGCCAATAATAAATGTGATGTGTGAATTTCCTCGTGTCATGAGGTTATCGATTTCTTTACTAAGCTGCTCGCTTGTTAACATCTTACCTTCTATTTCCAGGGTAATGACGTAACTGTCTTGTTTTACTTTCGACATAATACGGTCCGCTTCTTTTTCTTTCACGATCTCTATATCTTTTTCACTCATATTATCTGGTGCTTTTTCGTCTGCTACTTCGATTAATTCTGTCTTCGTATAAGCGCCTAATCTCTTATTATATTCATCTACGGCTTGTTTCCAGTACTTCTCTTTTAGTTTACCGACTGTTATGATTGTTATTTTCATCATTATCCACCTTTATTCATTGTCTTAAAAGTTATCCACAGGTTATCAACTTATGCACAGTTTTCTTTATCATTATATCAACATTTCAATATTTTTGTATATTTTCTTAATATTTAGTCGTTTATTTTTATACATTTTGGTGCTATTTATCCACTGAATTATATACATTGTGGATAGAATAGTGGATAACCCATGTAGTTATGCACAGTTTGTGGACAATTGGGTATAACTGTGTACAAACTAAAAAGATATCCCCAAATCTGAAATTGGGGATATCTTTTGCCTATATATAATATATTGACGTTGCTTTTTCTTTATCTGTGTCGCATAGGATGACTTCTTTGTTTGTATCTATGTCGTTTTCGTTTAATATTTGTCCTACGCTCATTCTTGCTAAATCTTTCATATTATTATCTTGGCTCAAGTGAGAAAGATAAATGCGTTTTGTATTACCTGTTATCACGTCACACATTGCATGTGCTGCGTCTTCATTAGATACGTGACCCATATCACTTAATATACGTTGCTTTGTCTTCCATGGATATCTACCCATTCTTAACATATCTACGTCGTGATTGCTTTCAAATACAAATGCATCACTACCATGTATCATACCTTTCATTCTGTCTGACACGTATCCTGTATCTGTTATCATTGTAAATTTTTTATAGTCATGATTGAAGATATAGAACTGTGGATCTATCGCATCGTGTGACACGCTGAATGACTCGATATCAATACCTGCTAATGTTTTTGTTTCATATGGTTCAAAGTTGAACTTTTGATCAAGTGGTATATTCTTATCTTTAGCTTCTATCATTTGCCACGTCTTCTTGTTGGCATAGATAGGTAGTTTATATTTACGTGCAAGTACGCCTAACCCTTTTATGTGATCGACATGTTCGTGGGTTACTAAGATGCCTTCTAAGTCGCTGATGTTACGGTCTATTTGTTGAAACAGACCTTCTAATTTTTTACCTGTCAACCCTGCGTCTACGAGTAGGCTTCCTTTATCTGATTCTATATAAGTGGCATTTCCTGTACTGCCACTTGCGAGTACGCTCATTGCGATCACAAGTGTTCATCTCCTTTAATTACCTTCTCTTATGATTCTTCTAACACGGTTGATTCTGGTTTGATTGCATCAATGTACAATACTTTAGTCTTACTTTTACCGTTTTCTTTGGATTTAATTTTGACTTCCCATGAAGGAACAAGTACTTGTCCTCCAATTTCTTTAACGACACTATAATAGCCTAATCTCACGGATTCTACTTTATCACCTTTTTTAAGGTATGTGTTGTAATACAATATGTCTAGGGCTGTCTTAGCATCTGCAATTTTTTGCTTATGATTGTTATCTCCGTTACCTGGTTTCAGTTTATCTAAATATGTTTGTGTATATTTATTTACTTTACCTTCTTCTATATTAAAGACGATTTGCCCTTTACTATTATTCAGTATAGGTAAACCTTCATAGTTTTGTTCGTAAATCACTTTATTTTTATCAGTGTTGTTACTTTTATCTTTGTATTCTTTACCTTTAAAGGACTCTTTATTGATGAAGTTTTTGAATGATGATTGTTTGCTATCTTTATCTAAGTCTACATTGATGTCTTTATTTATCTTTGTGTCTTTTTCAGTTAATGTATACACACCTTCAAGTTCATCAGAACTAAACGATTTACTACTGCCTGTTATGGCTTGCATTTCTTTATCTTTATACTCTGGTAACTGTGGAATTTCTATTCCTTCTTTTGAGAAATTTACATCTGATTGTGCGTTAGATTCTTGAACGATCGAGTTGTTAATTTTATTAAAATAGACGACGACCAATCCAATGTTAATCAAAACGAACACAATGATGAAGAGTGACTTGGCATGTTTCCAATCCATTAAGTAAGCCCTCCATTCTCATATCTTTTCCATTCACCATCATATTTAATATACCATTTTGGCGTGAATTCAATTGTATCTTGTAAATTATCAATTTCATTATTTGGTATTGATAAATCATATCCAATCGCTATATTTGTAACTTTATTAAAGTCTATTTGTGCATTAGAAGCTAAACCGTATCTCACTTCTTCTGATGAAGGCAATTCATCTGCTTCTTTTTTAGACGGTACTGCTACACCTGTTGTAATCAATCCTCTATTATATTCATTAATCGTATCTCTACCCCACACAGCTTCGATTGAAGATAGCTTATCATCATTAAATACTGGATAGTTGTTTAAGAACATTTGGTAATCGATTTTGCCCGTCTTCTGATCGGTATCAAATAAACGGAACTCATCTGTATATCCTGCATGTTCATTAATAAATTTAAATGTATTCGTAATCGATTTAGAAATATCTTTTTGACGATTTTCATCTTCCGATAAATTCGTATAACGATACGTTTGCTTTTCTTCGTTTACAGTGGAAATCCCTGTATTATTATTATATGACGAAATGTTATCTTCGTTACTGCGTGCAATAACAGATTCTCCAAGAATAACATCATTTAAGTCCGCTACTGATATTTTATTAGATACATAACGGTAAATGTTCATATTATCAGCAGTCTCAGGTGCATAAATTTGGTTGATTTCATTTGTAGTCGTTTCATTCGTAATGATACCCGTATAAGGTTTCAAATCTGATGCAGCTGCTTTATTAATTTGATCGAATTTATGACTTTTCATCGACGTTTGTAGCTTTACAGCTTTACGTTTATCTTCACTTAATAAATAAACAACCGCTTCGTTTGTAGACTTAGTATCTACTAAAATTCTATCAAAATTAACTTTAGGATAATAACTCATATTCATGCCTAATACCTGATTCAAGTACATTTCACTAGGGACACTGTCAGGGAAGTCTAAAATCGTATAACGTTCAGACAAATCTTCAAGTTCAACAACTGATTCACTGCTTAAAATATCAACTTTCTTAACTTCTTTGCTCAACATTTGATCCGTTATTCTTTTAATATCTTTCACATTAGACGTCCCTTTCACGTCTGTACCATTGCGATTAATCATTCTAAAAGGCATAATCACGCTATCAATAGGCTTACTAATCTTAGGTCCAATAGAAGGGGTATCGGTATTAACATCCGTTTCCAAGTCTGTCAGTTCAGGTGTGAATGTCCATACACGGTATGTCATAAATACACTGACCAACACAAGGATGATAAGGATAGCAGATTTAATAACTTCTCTATTACGCATCCCAATCACCAAACTCATCTTCCATGACTTCACATGGCAAGGTAATATAAATAGATGTGCCTTGACCTTCTTTACTATTAGCCCAAATTCTACCTTTATGTGCTTCAACGATTTCTTTAGTAATCGCTAAACCTAATCCAGTACCGCCCATCTTACGCGCTCTTGCTTTATCTACTCTATAGAAACGATCAAATATTTTATCTACTTTATTAACAGGTATACCGATACCATTATCTTTAATCTGGATCGTCATTCTGTTATATAACGTATTTTGTTTCACATGAAACTCTACACGTTTTTGAGATTCTTGAGAATATTTAATCGCGTTTGTTATAACATTATCAAACACTTGTGTCATCTTGTCAGGATCAATTTCTACAAATAGTCCTTTAACTGGTATATCACGTATAAATGTTACATTCTTACCTTGTGACATTTCATGTCTGTTAATAATTTTATTGATGAACATATTGAAGTCAATCAACTCTGAATTCATTTGATCACTTGAATTGTCCATTTTAGATAGCTGTAATAAATCATTCACGAGACGTATCATACGATCGGTTTCTTCTCGTGTAACATTTAAGAATGTAGGCGCAACTTCTGGATCACGCCAAGCACCTTCTTCTAGTGCTTCTATATAACTTCTCATGGATGTTAACGGTGTACGCAATTCATGTGAAACATTCGCAACAAATTCGCGTCGTTCATTCTCTAAAATATGTTGTTCTGTAACATCGTGTAATACCGCAATATAACCATTAATAAAGCCGGTATCTTGAATGATTGTACTGAAGTTAACGCGTGCAATGATACCCTCTTCTTCGTTTACATCGATAATGAAGCTATCATTGTTCTCTTGTAAATCATCTAATGAGTAATCATCATCAATATTAAGAATGTCTAACATATGTTTAGCTTCTACATCAGAACGTTCTAGCCCCAACATCTTAAGCGCCATTTCATTGATGATTCGTACGCGACCACGTCTATCCGTCGCTAATACACCATCACTCATATGTGTGATGACAGAGTCGAGACGTCGTTTTTCACTTTCAGTATTCGCTTGTGCTTCTTGTACACGTTTCGATAAGTTATTAAATGATAAGGCCAGTTCACCAATTTCATCATTTCCATATATCTTCACGCGCTGTGTATAGTTACCTTTAGACATTTCTAATGTTTGGTTACGCATATCTGATATTGGTTTCGTAATTGTTCTCGCAATAAAGAAACCGAGCACAATTGTGATCAATAATGAGATTGCCGTACCTATAATGAAAATCTGGTTAATGTTGTTTAACTGCTCATATACAGAATCAATATCTGATTCAACGTATATATCTCCTACAACTTCACCTTCATATTTAACGGATTTATTTTTAATCCACACTCTGTTCCTATCTGAAGAATCATTTTTCAAAACGATTTTATCATTGGATTTACCTAACGATAATGCCTTTTGTACAGAGCTATCATTTACTTTTTGATTGACGGTATTCTGATTTGTAGCTTTAGATGTCGCAACGATAATTTGATCTTGATCAATAAATCTAATTTCATCAATTTCAGTTCGGTTTGCATAGTCATCTAGTATACCTTGTATTTCTTTTTGGAAGTTCCGATTTGGATCTTCTGAGTTGTACGTTTTCTTTATGTTGTAATTAATCTGTTTCACGTGTTGCTCAATGTTTGTCTTGAAGTTACGCGTCAGTTCTTTCTCAAGACTGTTTGTAAAATACAAACCGATAATTTGCATACCAATAATGATTAATAAAACATAAATGACGACAAGTTTAATGTGTAAGGACTGAAATTTCTTTAGCCAATTCATACTATCAGCCTACTCTTGCGTTTGTAGGAAATAACCCACACCTCTACGCGTTACGATATATTCTGGATGAGATGCATCGTCTTCGATCTTTTCACGTAGTCGGCGTATCGTTACGTCTACAGTACGCACGTCACCGAAGTAATCATAACCCCATACAGTTTGTAGTAAATGTTCACGCGTCATAACTTGTCCAATATGTTTCGCTAAATAATGGAATAACTCAAACTCACGATGTGTTAATTCGATATCTCCACCACGCTTTTTAATTGAATAAGCATCTGGATATACTGTAATATCTTTAATAACAATTTCATTCGTTTCTTCATTTTCTGCTTGAGTAGGTTGTGAATAATGTCTACGTAAGTTCGCTTTAACACGCGCAATCAATTCACGTGTTGAAAATGGTTTCGTAACATAATCATCTGCACCGAGTTCTAAACCTAACACTTTATCAATTTCTGAGTCTTTAGCTGTTAACATAATGATAGGCATTTCAAATTTCTTTCGAACTTCTCGACAAACTTCCATTCCATCTCTACCAGGTAACATAATATCTAATAACACTATGTCTGGTTCCTCTGCATATATCAAGTCTACTGCGTCATTACCGTCATATGCGCAATAAACATCATAACCTTCTTTTTTTAAATTAAATTCAAGTATATCTGCTATTGGTTTTTCATCATCAACGACTACTATTTTTCTAGCCATATGTTTACCTCATTTCTTTTTGAAAATAAGTATCTTCAAGCACACACTCGTGCATGATATCCTATACTATAATTTAACACTATTTGTCCATTAATTCTATTGTTTGGCGTTATTCTATAATTGTACAACAAAAAAATGCTTATCGTTATTACGATAAGCATTAAAAGCGGTCCCGACGGGAATCGAACCCGCGATCTCCTGCGTGACAGGCAGGCATGTTAACCGCTACACCACGGGACCTTATATGTATATAATTTAGATGGTGACCCCTACGGGATTCGAACCCGTGTTACCGCCGTGAAAGGGCGGTGTCTTAACCGCTTGACCAAGGGGCCTCTGTTTAACACAAGATTGATTATAGCATGACTGTTATACAGAAGACAAGATTTTATTTTAAATTTTTTATATAATATAAATAGAAGTAATAAAAAGGGATGATGATATGGAGCAAGAACAAGTTATAAAAAAAGGACATCGCAAATTAAGTAAAGGAGAAATCCTGAAACGATTCATTTTTATCACGATAGGTAGCGTGTTAATGGGCGTTGGATTAGAACTATTTTTAGTCCCTAACAAATTACTTGATGGCGGAATAGTAGGCATCGCGATTATTTTAAGTCATTTAACTAATATGAAACTCGGACTATTTATATTCATATTGAATATTCCCTTTTTCTTTTTAGGTTATAAACAAATTGGTAAGACATTTACGATTTCTACTATTTATGCGATAACCGTCTTATCAATTACAACTGCCTATTTACATCATTTTGAACCTTTTATTAGAGAAACATTTTTGGTTACAATTTTTGGTGGCGCAATTATAGGTTTCGGTGTCGGTCTCGTCATTAGATATGGCGGATCTTTAGACGGTTCTGAAATCAGTGCAATTTTAGTGAGTAGTAAAGCACCTTTTTCAGTTGGAGAAATCGTGATGCTCATTAACTGTTTCATATTCGCAGCAGCCGGATTTGTCTTCAATTGGGAGTCGGCCATGTTTTCCGTAATCGCATACTTTATCGCAGCTAAAATGATTGATGTGACCGTTCAAGGATTTGATGAATCAAAAGCAGTATGGATTATTAGCGATACATATCGAGACATCGGTGAAGCAATTAACGACCGTCTAGGTAGAGGTGTAACTTATCTTAACGGAGAAGGCGCTTATACAGGAGAAGATAAAAAAGTCGTATTCTGTGTAATCACTCGACTAGAAGAATCTAAACTAAAAGATATCGTTACTGAAATCGACAATACCGCATTTCTATCAATAGGAGATGTCAGCGAAGTTAAAGGTGGACGCTTTAAAAAGAGAGAAATTCATTAATATTGAATAAAAACGCATGAAAACTTATAAATTTAGTATGTGAGTTAGACATCCGTATGATAGGGAAGTCTTAATAAAGCTTGGCATGATAAGTTTTTGTGCTTTTTTATTTTAAGTTGGTTATGATATTTCAAGAGAAGCTTACAAGAGCAAAATCGTAACACTATATAAAAAAAGCATATCACGCTTATGACTGAAAAATTCAGTAGCGTGATATGCTTTTTTATTTAAAACTTAATCCCATAAGTTTTCTAATAAGTTTGTTTGGTTTCTATCTGGTCCTACTGAGAAGATAGAAATTTTTACGTCACATAATTCAGAAACGCGCTCTAAATAACGACGTGCGTTATCTGGTAATTCTTCTAATGAACGGCATCCTGTAATGTCTTCTTCCCAACCTGGTAATTCTTCAAAGATTGGTTTACAACGTTCTAATTCTTTTAAGTTTGCTGGGTATTCTGTAATTTCAACACCGTCAATTTCATAAGCTGTACAGATTTTAACTGTTTTAAGACCTGTAAGTACGTCGATTGAGTTGATTGATAAGTCTGTAATACCACTTACGCGACGTGAGTGACGTAATACAACTGAGTCAAACCAACCTACACGGCGTGGACGTCCTGTTGTTGTACCGTATTCACGACCAACTTCACGGATATGGTGACCATCTTCATCGAATAGTTCTGTAGGGAATGGACCGTCTCCTACACGTGATGTATAAGCTTTACATACACCGATAACTTTAGATACGTATGTTGGACCAACACCGCCACCTACTGTAACGTTACCAGCAATTGGGTTACTTGATGTAACGAATGGATAAGTACCATGATCGATATCTAACATGACACCTTGTGCACCTTCGAATAAAACTTTTTCATCATTTACGAAAGCATCGTCTAATAATTTAGGTGTGTCTGTAACAAATTCTTTTAAGCGTTGTCCAGCAGCAA
Source organism: Mammaliicoccus vitulinus (assembly GCF_029024305.1). Taxonomy (NCBI): domain Bacteria; kingdom Bacillati; phylum Bacillota; class Bacilli; order Caryophanales; family Staphylococcaceae; genus Mammaliicoccus; species Mammaliicoccus vitulinus. The sequence continues at coordinate 30,508 of NZ_CP118974.1, read as the reverse complement.
AATATGTTTCAAAGATTTCTTCAAACGTGAAACCTTCAGCATTGAACATTTTTTCAAACAATTCATTTTTATATTCTAGATTTTCTTTTAAGCGTTTTTCAAATGTTTCTTTATCTAATAAATCAGCCATACGAATACCGATACGTTGCGCTTTATCTACATAAGCTGGACCGATACCTTTTTTAGTTGTACCAATTTTGTTGTCTCCGCGTTTTTCTTCTTCTAGTTCATCTTGTTTTAAATGATATGGCAAGATTACTTGTGCACGGTTAGAAATTCTCAAGTTATTTGTTATAACACCGCGTTCGTTTAAAGCATCTAATTCTTTTAATAAAGCAACTGGATCTACTACGACGCCATTACCGATAACACTTAATTTATCTTTATAAAATATACCTGATGGTACTAAGTGTAATTTAAAAGTTTCTCCATCAAATTTTATTGTATGACCTGCATTGTTACCACCTGAAAAACGTGCAATAACGTTTGCATCCTCTGCTAAGAAATCTGTAATTTTACCTTTACCTTCGTCTCCCCATTGCGTCCCAACTACTACGATTGATGACATGTGAGCACCTCCGCTTTTTCTCATTAACCATAAAGTATTCTATCAGTCCTATAACTAAATTGCAAACTAAAAACGAACATTAGTAAGGAGTGTTTTTTTACAACCTATAAATGTATGATAAACTCTATCAAAGACCATAACCATAGTGTTTAAAAGGATTTAACCTTAAATATTTCATTGTACAAACACAAACATAAAGAAATAATTGTCACTTTACATAAAACAAAAGGCGTACATTATAATAGAAAACTATATAAATGTACGTCTTTTGACTAAAAAACTTTTTTATCCAAATTCCATTCCAGCATGTTGATAATCAATATCTGTGAATTTGTTGTATTGTTTCATGAAGTGAAGTTTAACCGTACCAGTTGGACCATTACGTTGTTTGGCGATAATAATTTCTATTTCACCATTCTCATCTTGTGCACCGGCATCCATTGCTTCTCCATCTTCGTCTTCTCCACCTCTTGAATAGTAATCTTCTCTATACAAGAAGGCAACGATATCCGCATCTTGCTCAATAGAACCCGATTCACGAATATCACTCATCATCGGTCTCTTATCTTGTCGCTGTTCAACACCACGGGATAACTGACTTAGTGCGATAACAGGGCATTCTAGTTCCCTAGCTATCGCTTTAAGCATACGTGAGATTTCAGATACTTCTTGTTGTCTGTTGTCTGAGCTACGTGAACCACTACCTTGAATGAGCTGTAAGTAGTCAATCACAATCATGTCCAATCCGTGTTCTTGTTTCAATCTACGACATTTTGCGCGTATATCCGTGATACGGATACCTGGCGTATCATCGATAAATATTTTTGTGCGAGATAGTTTACCGACAGCTACTGTAAACCTACTCCAGTCTTCTTCTGTCATCGACCCTGTACGCAATCTGTTCGAATCAACGTTACCTGTACTACAAATCATACGCGTTGCCAGCTGATCTGCACCCATTTCGAGTGAGAATATGCCGACAGAGTACAAATCTTGATGCGTAGCGACTTGTTGGGCAATATTTAATGCGAAGGCAGTCTTACCGACAGAAGGACGTGCCGCAATAATAATCAAATCATTGCGGTTAAAGCCTGCTGTCATTTGGTCTAAATCTCTATATCCTGTTGGTATTCCTGGCGTTTGACCACTGTTTTGATCAAGTTGCTCAGCGTTATCAAATACAATACTTAAGACATCTTTAATATCTTTGAATCCTTCTGTACCTCTTGAAGCAGAAATTTCTAATATTCTTTTCTCTGCGTCACCTAACAATGATTCTAAATCCAGTTCTGGATTATACCCATCTTCAGCAATACTATCTGCTACACGAATCAATTGACGTTTCACTGCATGCTTAAACACGATATCTGTGTAGAAATGAATATTTCTAGTTGTCGGAACATTGTTTGCTAATTCAGCTAAATATGCAGGACCACCCGATTCTTCTAACAAAGATTCAGCTGCTAACTCATCCATCAGTGTTACCGAATCAATTTCTTTATTCTGCTCATTTAACATCAACATCGCTCTAAATATATGTTGGTGATTTGCACGATAGAAAGCTTCAGGTATTAACGTTTCACCTGTTGAGTTAATCAGTTCAGGATCAATCAAGATTGCACCGATAACAGATTGTTCTGCCTCTATACTATGGGGCATTTGTTTCGCATTCATCATATTATCCATACCATCCATACTGATTACTCCTTTCCGTTTTTAATATTTTTTATTATAACGCATTAAAATAGGTCGGTAAATCAAATACCGACCATTTTAATGAATCACTTACGCTTCTACAACATGTACTTTTAATGTTCCAGAAACTTTATTATGAAGTTTAATAGAAACTTTTGTATAACCTAGGCTATGAATGCCGTTAGGTAAATCCATTTTACGTTTGTCCACTTTAATTTGATGTTGTTTTTCTAATGCTTGAGTAATTTGTTTCGTACTTACCGATCCGAACAATTTACCACCTTCACCTGTTTTAGCAGGAATTTCAACTTCTAATTCTTCTAGTTTTTGTGCAAGTGCTTTTGCATCATCTATTTCTTGTTGTTTTAACTCTTGTTGGCGTTTATTTTGTTGTTCTAATTGTTTCATGTTTCCAGGAGTCGCTTCTACAGCATAATTATTTTTTATTAAGTAATTTTGACCATAACCTACTGGTACGTCTTTTACTTCTCCTTTTTTGCCTTTACCTTTAACATCTTGTGTGAAAATAACTTTCATTATTCTTCCACTCCTTTTTCTTCTGATTCAACAACCTTAATTAATTCTTCGATTGCTTTCTCTACTGATGTATTTTTAATTTGTGTTGCGGCATTTGATAAATGACCGCCGCCACCTAATGCTTCCATTGTTAATTGTACATTCACTTCACCTAATGAGCGGGCGGAAATACCAATTGTATCTTCGGAACGTCTTGCAACTACGTAAGATGCTTCTACACCTTCTAAACCAAGCAACTCATCTGCTGCTTGTGCCACTGTAACAGGATGATACGTTTGATGATCCTCACCGTGTGCAATCGCGACGCCACTACGGAATAGTTTAACAGTCTTAATTAAATCCGAACGTTTAATATATGTGTCTATGTCATCTTTTAAGAAATGCTGACATAGAATGGTATCTGCACCGTGACTTCTTAAAAAGCTCGCTGCATCAAATGTTCGTGATCCAGTTCTTAAAGTAAAGTTACGCGTATCAACTATGATACCTGCTAACATAATTGTCGATTCGATTCTCGTTAAACGATGTTCTGTTGGTTGATACTCTAATAATTCTGTAACGAGCTCTGCAGTTGAACTTGCATAAGGCTCCATATAAACAAGTAGCGGGCTAGAAATAATACTTTCTCCTCGACGGTGATGGTCGATAACCACTTTTCTATTTGCCTTGTTCAGCAAATTCTCGTCTATTACAAGTTCAGGTTTATGCGTATCCACAACAACGAGCGTCGTACGTGGTGTCATTTCATGCCATGCTTCTTCTGATGTAATAAACCGTTCTTTAAGGTCAGGTTTCTCATCTATTTCAGTCATAACACGCTCTAAAGTGCTATCAATATCAGAGTCATTTAACACGATATAAGACTCTAAATTATTCATTTTAGCGATACGAGAAACACCGATTGCAGCACCGATTGCGTCCATATCTGGTGATTTATGACCCATAATAATAACTTTATCACCTTCAATTAAGATATCTCTTAATGCATGAGAAATTACACGAGCACGGACTCTTGTTCTTTTTTCCATTGGATCCGTTTTACCACCGTAAAATCTTACATTACCGTTACTATTTTTAATCGCTACTTGGTCTCCACCTCTACCGAGCGCTAAATCTAAACTGGATTGAGATAGCTCACCTAATTCAATTAAGTTCTCACTACCTTCACCGATACCGATACTCAGTGTTAATTGATGTCCGATTTCTCGCGTTCTATCTCTTAAGTCATCTAACAAATTGAACTTCAATGTTTCTATATCTTGTAAAATACTATTATTTAATAAAGCTACAAATTGATCCGAACTATAACGTTTAATATAGAGTTGATAACGTGATGACCAATCATCAATTACACTCGTGATAATACTGTTAATTTCGGAACGTTGAGAATCGTTCATATTCTGAGTAATTTCGTCATAGTTATCTAAGAAAATCGTCGCTATGATTGGTTTTTCATTTTCATATAATTCATACACATGTGCAGACTCTGTAATATCGAAAAGATAAATCGCTTTTTCATCTTCGGTATACGTAACTTTATATTTATATGAACCTTCTTCAATCTCTACTTCTGGCGTATTTTCTAATCTTTTTAAAATGTTTGGAAAGATTTCATTAATCGGTTCGTCTAAAACATCTCGCTCTAAGCGCTTATTAACAAAATTATTAATCCATTCGATATGATCTTTTTTATCTAATAGTATTACACCTATTGGCAAGTCACTAACAGCACTTGTCTTACTTTTAGTAATTCTTCCGGCTAAACTTCCAATATATAAGTCTAATTTCGCAAAGCTTTTTCTAATAAAAAATATGCTTATTGCAATTAGAATTATCGTAACAACCGTCGAAATAATCGCCCAAAATATCGAATTAAAAAAACTGAAAACGAGTAGCACTAAAGCTAATATCATCATAATGATATACGGAAATATTAGGGCTTTCTTAACTGATTGACGGTTCATAAACTCACCTCAATTTACTTTTTTATGCGTTGTTTTAAATTAAACCAAATATCCATTAATCCAAATAAGTATGCAAACGGCTTAAATATGAAGGCCATTACAAATATCAAAACACCTACAATAATAGGTAATTTTTTTACTTTTACGTATAAATGGAACAAGGATAATGCTTGAATAAATATAACCCATTCTAACACAAATTGTAAGTTAGTGACTATGCCATACATCACTACGTTTTCTTTTGAAACAAACAAACTTACAAGTACAGTTATCACAAATACAAACGCAACACTTCTATTAATTTGCCACATAAATAATGGTCTGAATACTGGTGTCGCTACTTTGAATTTTCTTAATATAGGGAAAGTCACGAGTAAATTAACGAGAACAAGTACAAATACCCATAATATTATATACCCAGGAATGCTTACTTGTAATATCTCCATTGAAACTCGTAATGCTTCTTCAATTTCTGTCGTTAAATTTCCACTCATTTGAAAATAAGACATTAATACATCTTGATACTGACTAAATAACTTGCTTGTTAAAGGTATGTTCCCTGTAATTTGTAAAATTAACACACTACCGATTGTTAATATACTCATAAATGATGTAACTAAGTATAAAATACGTTCTTTTGATGTACGTTCAAGTAACAATTGCCCAATGAATACACTCATAAATACCATAAGCGTCATCGCTGTTAATAAAAACATATTATTGAATAGTACGGTCGCACATAATGTCACGACAACAGTCACAAAAAACGACGGTTTAGATCGATACCAAAGTATTGTTCCAGGTATCGTAATGAACGGTAATATAATAATTACTAAATATGGTGCGAAATTCATAACTACCACACTTAGCACTAGTGCTAATGTTGCTATAATTGTCGCTTTTATATCGACTTTAAAAGACAAATTTTTCACTTCCCAATCTAATTTAAACATCTTTCTTTATTTTACAGATTTTTATCTCTTAAAACAATGTAGGTGACTTTTTAAATGATATTAGCGTGCTTTGAATTTATGTAATTTTAAGAAGTGATAGACGTTAGGTGCCCAATCTCCGAAGTTTAATAAGAATCCATCGTGACCAACATTGTCTTGCACGAAGAAATGTCTATGATATTTAAAGAATCTACCTAAAGCTCTCACTTGATCATCTGGATACAATAAATCATCCGCAAAGCCTAAAGTTAAGACTTTCGTTTCTAGTTGTTGTAATCTTTCTTCAACATCATTACGGCCTTTAAATATGTCATGGCTATCTAATACGTCTAACAAGGTTAAATAACAATCTTTATCGAAAGTTTCTTTAAATTTATTACCTTGATATTTTTGATAACTCACGACATCATCTGCTGAAAATCTCGCCTCATAATCTTTACTTGAACGATAAGTTAAGAAGCCGAGCTGTCTTGCTATACTCAAGCCATCTTGTCCATTCATATTTATAACTTGTCTAGCGATTTCATTAAATGCTCTGCTATATGATGATGTCTTCTCAGTCGCTGCTAATATAACGGCCTTTTTAACTTCAATTGATCCATCGTAAAGCATTTCTAGAGTTTGCATACCGCCTAAAGAACCGCCGATGAGTACATCTATTTTTTCATAGCCAAAATGTTTTAAAGCTAAAATATTCGCTTTCGAAATATCTCTCATCGTTAATTTTTCTGGGAAATTTGATGTATTCAATTTAGAACTCGAACCATAAGGGCTACCAATTACGTTGAATGTAATAAATTGATAATCATTAATTGAAAGGTAACCACCATCTATAATTTCTCTCCACCAGCCTGGATTTTCATCGTCGCCATACGTTAAATGATTACCTGTTAACGCGTGACAAATAACGACTAAAGGTTGACCTTTATATCCAACATATTCATATTGAAGTTTCAAGTTATCAATCACTTCGCCAGATTCTGTTTCAAAATATCCTAATTCGACTAAACCTGTTTCTCGAGAAATAATCATATTAGAACCCCCTCTGTTATTAAATAGAAAAACTTCTTACTCGTTAAAGAAGTAAGAAGTCCTCATCATCCTTATTATGCGAGTAAACTCGTTGGTAGTAGCACCGTATCCAATATGACCGGTTGCTGAAGTGTCATCGGGCCAAATCCCTTAACTTCTCTGAATAAGCTTTGCTATATAATTTATATTAAGAATACTAGAAAAGAGCATTTCTTTCAATAAGGTAACGAATGAAATTAAAAGACGAATCGGACCATCGCCATGATAAACATCCCTGCTATAACTGTGATTGTTAAACTTCTAGATATTAAAGCGATCATGATGGTTGGAACGGCAACAATCATACTTTCATAATTCAATGTAAATCCAGACGTACCTTCTTGGTTTAACATGCCTTCGACGATTAATGCAGTAAACAGACAAACAGGTACATACTGTAACCACTTAATCACATTTTTCGGTAATTCAACCTTCGCTAAAAGTACAAAAGGCGATACTCTAATCATCCACGTTAAAACAAAACAACCTGCCGTAATCAACAACAAATAAGTCGAAATACTCATTTATCGAACACCACCCCTACTACTGAAGCAATGATGGTCGCTATAATAATAGATAAGTAAGTCGGCATAAATAATGTAAGGAGCATCATGCTTACAATCGTTAGTACAATTAAATATATATATACGGTGATTTTACTTTTATGTATCGTTTCAAATTGGGCCACAAGTAAAAATATGAACATCGCTGTTAGTGCATAATCCAGCCCAAATGTTTCTGGCTTAGGAATTAAATTCCCTACTAAACCGCCTAATATAGATGTCAAAATCCATAATAAATAAGCCGAAATATTTAAACCGTGCATCCAAGTTGAATTTAATGATTTTTCTTTCGCATATTTCGTAATTGCAACACCAAATGATTCATCTGTAACGAGTGTTCCGATACCGATGTTAGACCAAAATGAATTGCTTTTAAATGCTGGAACGAGCGCTAAACTTTGTAGAAACATTCTAGAATTAACAAAGAATACGGTTAAAAAAATCGCTGATATAGGAGATTGAATGGCAACTAAAGCACAAATAATAAATTGAGCAGCACCCGCATATACAAAGATAGATAATAATGTGATTTCTAAAATAGATAAACCTGATGAAACACCAACAATACCAAATGCTAATGCGACACTAAAATAACCAAGCATAGTAGGTATACAATCTTTAACGCCTTGAAGAAACGAATCTTTATGAGTCACGCTATAACTGTTCAACGCCCTACCTCCAAACAAAATATCACTACAAGAGGAAGTCTAACGTTTGTCTAACCTCAGTCTGACTTACCTCTTTAATAATTTTAATATGTCTTAGTTTTATCATACCTAAAGTACATTAGCAATAATGCTTGATTAAATATTCGGAAAATAATAAACAAAACAAAAAAACTACGTACAAAGCTTTTTTAACTTTGTACGTAGTTCTTATATAATCTATTATAAATTATTCGCCTAAACTGAATTCAGCACTTGCTTCGAATTTAACATCTCTACCGATCATTACGCCACCTGTTTCTAATGCTTGGTTAAATGATACGCCGTATTTTTCACGATCAATTTTACCATTTACTACGAAACCTGTAACTGTTTCACCGTTTAATGGATTTTTACTTACGCCGTTGAAATCAACGTCGAAAGTTTCTTTGTGTGTTGTACCAGCCATTGTTAAATCTCCAGTAATTGAATCTTCACTGATTGATTTTGTTTCAAACGTAATGTTTGGATTTTCATCTGCACTAAAGAAATCTGCTGATTTTAAGTGTCCATCACGGTCTGCATTTTTAGTATTAATTGAATCTGCTTTAATTGTTACTTTTGCTTTTAATGATGATAAATCATTAATGTCTCCTGAAACTTCTACATCATAGTCTTCAAAAGTTCCTTTAACGCGAGATACCATTAAATGTTTTACTGTAAATTCTAAACTACTGTGTGTTTTGTCAAAATTGAAATTAGTCATGTGTCAAAACTCCCTTTATTTATTTTATATACTTATTATATCAGATATAAAAAGTATATTCAAGATTTAAGTCTAAAAAAAGAGCAACCAATATATGATTACCCTTTTTGTAAGATTTAACTCACTTATAGTTCAATTGTTTCAAGTCCACCCATAAATGGTACTAATGCTTCAGGCACTGTGATTGTTCCATCTTCATTTTGATAGTTTTCGACAATTGCTGCAAAAGTACGACCAACTGCTAAACCACTACCATTTAATGTGTGTACGTATTCAGGTTTAGCATCTTTATCACGTTTAAATCTAATGTTTGATCTTCTAGCTTGGAAATCGGTCATATTTGAACAAGAACTGATTTCTTTATAATCATTGTAGCTCGGTAACCATACTTCTATATCATAAGTTTTAGAGCTTCCAAAGCCTATATCGCCTGTACATAGATTAATTGTTCTGTAAGGTAATTCTAGCGCTTGAAGAATGTTTTCAGCGTGCCCTGTAAGTTCTTCTAACGCATTGAAAGAATCTTCAGGTTTTTCATATCTTACCATTTCTACTTTGTTGAATTGGTGCAATCTAATTAGACCTCTAGTGTCTCTTCCCGCAGAACCTGCTTCACTTCTGAAACATGCTGATTGGCCAGTAAATTTAATAGGGAATTGTTCATTTTGTAACACTTCATTACGATAGAAATTCGTTAATGGTACTTCTGCTGTAGGAATTGTATATAATCCTTCTTTTTCCACTTTGAATAAGTCTTCTTCAAACTTAGGCAATTGGCCAGTACCAAACATTGAATCTGCATTTACAAGTTGTGGTACCATCATTTCAGTATAACCATGTTGAGTTGTATGCATTGTCACCATGAAATTCATAAGCGCTCTTTCAAGTTGAGCACCTTTACCTGTTAAAAATACGAAACGTGCACCTGATACTTTAGCAGCTCTATCAAAGTCCACCATTTTCAAGCTTTCAACTAAATCCCAATGTGCTTTAGATTCAAAATCAAATGCACGAGGTGTACCCCATTTACGAACTTCAACATTATCATCTTCATCTTTACCAACTGGTGTTTCGTCACTAATTAAATTAGGAATTCTTACTAATTTATAAGTAACGTCATCATTTATTTGATTTAATTCTTGATCTATTTCTTTAATTTGATCGCCGACTTGACGCATTTCTAATATAACGTCGTCCGCGTTCTCTTTATTACGTTTTTTCTGAGCGATTTCTCCACTCACTTTATTACGACGAGATTTAAGTTCTTCCGTTTGAGCAATTAACTCACGACGCTTTTTATCTAATTCTAAAATTTCATCGATGACTTTTGGGTCATCACCTCTTTTTGATACTTTGTCTTTAACGAATTCTGGTTCAGATCTAATTAACCTAATGTCTAACATAATATTTCCTCCCTCTTATTCCATAATTGTTTAAGAAAAAAAGCACCACGTTCCTTGTTGTTACACAAGGGACGTGGTGCTTACGCGTTGCCACCCTATTTAACAGTCGTATAGACTGCACTCTAAGTCATATAACGGTTTAAACCGATTGTTCTGCTTAATAGGATAGATTCATTTAAGTTTCATGTCTTGTTTGCACCAACCACAAGCTCTCTTTACATGACCGTCTTAAATTACTTATTCCTAAACAATATGGATATTAATTTAACCTAAATATATCAAATTGACATCATATTTTCAAGCTATATTATGATTCAGACAATAAGCCTGGATTTTCATAAACTTTTTTACCATTGATAATAACTGTATGAGCATGATTGACGCCATAATGATAAGGTAAATATTCATGGTTTGGAATGTCCCAAACGACCACATCTGCTTGATCGCCTTTTTCAAGTGTACCTGCATCTACATCAATTGCTTTAGCGGCATTCACTGTAACAGCATTCCAGATTTCATTAGGTGTAAGCTTTAATTTTAATGCTGCTATACTCATCACAAGTTGAAGGTTATCCGTTACACAGCTACCTGGATTAAAGTCCGTCGCAATCGCAATCGCACCGTTATGATTAAGCATACCTCTAGCATCCGCGTATTGATCTTTACCTAAATAGAATGTTGTACCTGGTAATAAGACCGCTACAGTATCACTATCTGTTAAAGCTGCTTTATCTTCTTCACTGGAAGCGACTAAATGATCTGCTGAAATTGCACCTTCTTCAATCGCTAAACCTAATCCACCGAGAGGATCAATTTCATCAGCATGGATTTTAACTTTTAATCCTTTATCTTTTGCTGCTTTCATATAACGTCTTGATTCTTCAATTGTGAATACACCTGTTTCACAGAAAATGTCTGCAAAATCAGCTTTATCTTTCACATCATCTAATAAATCTATCATTTCTTGTAAAAATGTTGCATTATCTTTAGCATCTTTAGGTACCGCGTGTGGTCCAAGGAAAGTATGTTTCATTCTGATTGGTGTGTCTTGATCTAACTGATGTGCCACATTTAATTGTTTTAATTCTGTTTCTTTATCTAGCCCATAACCGCTTTTAGCTTCAACAGTCGTCGTGCCAAATTGAATCATTCTAACAATCTCTTTTTTAGACTTTTGATAAAGCTCATCCTCAGTAGATTGACGTGTCGATTCAACCGTACTTAAAATACCGCCACCTTGTTTCAAGATGTCTAAGTAGCTTACGCCTTGTTGTTTAAGTGCCATTTCATGTTCTCTAGACCCACCGAATACTAAATGTGTATGTGCATCTATTAAACCTGGAGAGACAACTTTATTTGAGCCATCTATCACTTCGTCCGCTTCATATTCATCAGTATGTTCACCTGCATAAACCACTTTGCCATCATTAATAACAACCGTACCATTTTTAATAATATTTAATTCGTTTAATTCTTTACCTTTAAGAGGTCTAGCAGTCTTTTTCGGTAAAATTAATTCGCCTATATTTTGTATGATGATATTATTCATTGTTATCTTTCTCCTTTAACATTGGAATATCTACATTTTTTTCTTTCGCAGTATCGATTGCAATGTTGTAACCCGCATCTGCATGTCTCGCAACACCCATGCCAGGATCTGTTGTGAGTACTCTTCCAAGTCGTCTATCAGCGCGTTCACTACCATCTGCTACAACTACCATACCAGCATGTAAAGAGTAGCCCATACCAACGCCACCACCATGGTGAACTGAAATCCATGAACCACCTGCAGCAGTGTTAACAAGCGCATTTAATATTGCCCAGTCGCCGACAGCATCTGAACCGTCTTTCATTGATTCTGTTTCTCTATTTGGAGATGCTACAGAACCAGAATCTAAGTGGTCACGACCGATAACGATTGGTGCTGTGATTTCACCGTTTCTCACAAGTTCGTTTAATGCTAATCCCATTTTTGCACGTTCTCCATATCCTAACCATGCAATTCTAGAAGGTAATCCTTGAAATGCGATTTTTTCAGTAGCCATATCTAACCAACGCATGAGCTTCTCATCTTCTGGGAATAATTCTCTCATGAGTTGATCTGCTCTTTCAATATCTTTAGGATCTCCACTTAATGCTGCAAATCTAAATGGTCCTTTACCTTCACAGAATAATGGACGAATATAAGCAGGTACAAAACCAGGAAAATTAAAGGCTTTTTCTAAACCTTCGTCAAATGCTACTTGTCGAATATTATTTCCATAGTCGAAAGCTACTGCGCCTTTTTCTTGGAATAATAACATCGCTTCTACATGTTTTTTCATAGACGCTGAAGATAATTTAACATATTTTTTAGGATCACTTTCTCGTAATTTGTCCGCTTCTTCTAACGAATAGCCTTCTGGAACATATCCATTTAACGGATCATGCGCTGAAGTTTGGTCCGTTATGATATCAATTTTAAATCCTCTGTTCAGAATTTCATGATGGACTTCAGCTGCATTACCTACTAAACCGATTGCGAGTGGTTTACCGGCTTTTTTAGCTTCTTCTGCCTTTTCTAAAGCTTCGTCTAATGAATCAGTCATAATATCACAATATTTTGTTTCAATTCTCTTTTCAATTCGTGAAGGATCCACATCTACACCGATGACGACACCGTCATTCATCGTAACTGCTAACGGTTGAGCACCACCCATGCCACCTAATCCAGCCGTTAATGTGATTGTACCTTTTAAAGATCCATCAAAATGTTGATTTGCCAGTTCAGCAAAAGTTTCATATGTACCTTGAACGATACCTTGTGAACCGATATAAATCCAGCTACCTGCAGTCATTTGGCCATACATCATAAGACCTTTCTTATCTAATTCATGGAAATGTTCCCAATTTGCCCATTTAGGCACGAGAACAGAGTTTGATAGTAATACTCTAGGTGCTTCTTCATGTGTTTTGAATACAGCTACTGGCTTACCAGATTGTACGAGCATCGTTTCATCGCTTTCCAATCTTCTTAACGTTTCAACAATCGCATCAAAGCTTTCCCAGTTACGAGCAGCTTTACCAATACCGCCGTATACCACTAATTTATCAGGATGCTCTGCCACTTCAGGATCAAGATTGTTGTATAACATTCTTAGTACAGCCTCTTGTTCCCAACCTTTACATTCAATTTCTAAACCTTTTTTAGCTTTAATTTCTCTAGACATATGTCATTTCCCCTTTTCTAAAAAATTAATAAACTGAACGGTATCGCGATTAATAAAGTAAGTGCGACACGAATAAACCATATTAAAACCAATTTCCATATCGGAATTTTAATTTCTGTTGCCAAAATACAAGGTACCAAAGCAGAGAAGAATATAATTGCTGAGATACTTGTAATTGCTGTAACAAACTTCACTTCAATCGATGCCTTAACAACTAGAAGTGATGGTAAGAACATTTCGATGATTGATATTGTGGAAGCTTTTGCTAACAACGGTTTATCATCGATAGGAAACAGATAAATGAATGGATAGAATATATAGCTCAACCAATCGATAATAGGCGTAAAATTAGCTAATAATAATCCTAAAAATCCTATCGATAAAATTGAAGGTAATATTGCCATCGTCATCTCTATTCCATCTTTTAAATTTGTCATAATGTTTTTAAATAATGTTAAAGATTGATGTGATTGGCGCTTTGCTTCTCTATATGCTGCTTTAAGATAATTACCTTGAACCTTCATTTCTTTCTGACCTTCTTGGTTATGATAATAAGCTTCTGATTCACCTGAAATAGGTGGTAAATGTGCAGAAATTGCGGTTACGATAAATGTAATAACTAACGTACTCCAAAAGAACAAGTTCCACATATCCATTAAATCTAAAGTACCTGCTACAATAACCATGAATGTTGCTGATACAGTTGAAAATCCAGTTGCGATAATAACCGCTTCTTTCTTGTTGTACATACCATCTTTATAAACTCTGTTTGTAATAAGCAATCCTAAAGAGTAACTTCCTACAAATGAAGCAACTGCATCTACGGCAGACTTACCTGGCGTCTTAAATACAGGCCTCATAACAGGTTGCATGAGCACCCCGATAAATTCTAAAAGTCCATAACCTACTAAGAATGATAAAGCAATGGCACCAACTGGTATGAGAACACTGAGTGGTAACATTAATTTATCGAATAGAAATGGCCCATAGTCAGGGTTAAAAAGTAATTGAGGTCCTACTTTAAAAACATACATACAACCAATTACAGCACCCATCACTTTAAACAATACCAATATAAAGTCGGTGATAGATTTCTTAAAGTCCATCCGTACAAGCGGTAAGATTGCGCCTATTAATATAATAATAAGTGCGTAATAAGCCATAAAGTGACCGAATAAAGCACGTATAGCTAAATGAATGTGATCAACTAAAATCGTACTATTTTCACCGATTTGCATTGGCACAAAGAATAATGCAATTCCTAATAAACTAAACACATAAAATCTCCACATCTTTTTACCGGTATTATCTAATTGCTGATTATGCATCACATCACCCCTATGTTTGGTCTTTAATTATCTTAAATACTCATAAACTTTTTCTATATCATGATGAAATACTCTATCTTGTGTGATTGATGGCACTATTGCTCTTAATTCTTCATATTTCGCTTTAGTCTTAGGCGATAATTTCTCTACCCCTTTAATTTCTACAGCTTGCAATGCAATGATGCACTCAATAGAAATGACTCTTCTTACATTTTGAATGATTTGATACGCATGTCTCGCCCCAATTGTGCCCATCGATACATGATCTTCTTGGTTTGCTGATGAAGGAATTGAATCTACGCTTGCTGGGTGAGCTAACGTTTTATTTTCTGAGACTAATGAAGCGGCTGCATATTGCATAATCATCGCACCACTTTGTAAACCAGGTTCAGGACTTAGAAAAGCTGGTAGACCTCCATTCAACTGTGGGTTAACTAATCTCTCAAGTCTTCTCTCTGAAACATTGGCTAATTCTGCTACACCGATCTTCAAGAAATCAACTGCAAATGCAATCGGTTGTCCGTGAAAATTGCCACCTGAAATCACAAGTGTTTCGTCACCTTTATCAAAAATTAGAGGATTGTCATTAGCTGCATTCATTTCTAATTCTAATTTTTCTTTTACATAATTCAGTACTTGGAAGCTTGCGCCATGAATTTGTGGAATACACCTCAATGTATAAGCATCTTGCACGCGCACTTCTCCTTGACGCGTTGTTAATTGAGATCCTTCCAACCAATTTCTCATTCTTTCTGCGACTTCAACTTGTTCCTTAAAATTTCTTGCAATATGAACATGTTCATCATAAGCATCTACTATACCGTTAAGCGCTTGATGTGTTAATGAAGCGATCCATTCAGAATGGTAAGCAATATTTTCTGCTTCTATATAAGCAATTACCCCTTGTGATGTCATTGCTTGTGTTCCATTAATGAGTGCTAATCCTTCTTTCGCTTGTAACGAATGAGGTTCTAATCCGACTTCATGTAATACTTCTTTTGCATTACGTGTTTCACCTTCGTATTGAACATCTCCTTCACCAATAAGTGCTAATGCCAAATGAGATAATGGCGCTAAATCTCCAGAAGCGCCTAATGACCCTTGCTCTGGTATGACAGGTATAATTCTTCGATTAATAAATTCTACAAGTAATGCTACTAGTGATTCCGTAACACCAGAATGTCCCTTTAACATCGTATTTAGTCTCAGAATCATCATGACTAATGACACATCGTTAGGAAATGGTTTACCAATACCACACGAATGTGAACGTATTAAATTCACTTGTAAATCGTTATATTTTTCTTTTTCTATTAATACATCACTAAACAATCCAAAACCAGTCGTAATACCATAAATAGTTTCTTTATTTTTAATAATTCTCTCAACTGTTTCACGACTTTTTCTAACATTAACTAATGCTTCTTCTGATATTGTGATTTGTCCATTTTCTTTTAAAAACTTTTTAATATCATGAATTGTTAAATCTTTACCATTTAATACTAAAGCCATTCAAAACACTCCTTTTCAGGACACAAAAAAATACAACAAATCATCATTTGTTGCACCTTTCTCATATCTAATGTCTAATAGGCGTTTCTATGTCTTATATATGATTTATACCTAATCCAATTGTTTCATGTTCTTTACCTTTGATAGGCGCGCCAATCGTACCGTATAAACTAACTGCTATCCATTCACCTTCTCCAACGTCTTTATATGGATAACCTCGTACAATAGCAAATCTTAAGCCAACTGTTCGCATGATTTCACCTATAGATAATTCGCCTCTCGTAATACCATTAACCGCTTCTAATATGGCATGGTATAATGCGTGCGTTTCTCTATAATGACTTTCAGAAATAATACCTTCTCTTCTAGCCGCCGTTTCAACCGATGCAATAATTTTATTCAATGACATTGTTCCAATTCTGCCTGTTAAAAATTGCATTTCACGACATTGAGGCATTAACTTTTTAGCAGTATCCTCATCTGTAAGGGTTAATAATGTAGCGTACTTTCCAATCGATATTTGTTCAGTCATGTGAAAGCTCCTATCTCGTCTAATAACTAATGTCTATATTCACTTTTAGTATACGCTTTCATAAAATTTATGACAATACTTTTTAGAACATCCGTAATTCAGTGATTGATTAATATATTACCTTGTTAAAGTAATTTCTTTGTAATGTTTTAAAAAATATACTGTTCAATTTCATCTTTAAGTGGCATAATGAATCGTACAATTACTTGAAGGTGGGTTAATATGAAGACAATTTCATCTGTCACAATTCCAAAGAGGGAACAAGAATCTCATAAAGGGGATTATGGTAGAATATTATTAATCGGTGGTAACGCTAATTTAGGTGGCGCAATCATGTTAGCTGCAAGGGCGTGTGTATTTAGTGGTAGTGGTCTTATAACAGTCTCCACACATTCATCAAACTTCGCCGCATTACATTCACGTTGTCCTGAAGCAATGGTTTCAGATATAACAGATTTGAAAAAGCTCTCTAAATTAATCGAACAATCGGATTGTATTTTAATCGGGCCGGGACTTGGTTTAGACTTTAAAGGGAATAATACGTTAACGTTTCTATTCCAAAATATTCAGCCACACCAAACTTTAATTATTGATGGAGATGCTATAACAATTTTGAGTAAATTAAAGCATACTTTACCAGAATGTGAAATTATCTTTACACCTCATCAAAAAGAATGGGAACGATTGAGCAATATCCCAATAGAAGAACAAACATATGAAAAAAATAAAGAGGCAGTTAAAGCATTGAATGCGACTGTCGTATTAAAAAAACATGGTACAGAATTATTCTTTAGAGACCATGAATATAAATTATCAATCGGTACACCCGCTATGGCTACAGGTGGAATGGGAGATACGTTAGCAGGTATGATCACAAGTTTTGTTGGACAATTTGATTTAGAAGAAGCGGTTATAAATGCAACTTATATCCACAGTTATATCGGTGAAAAGCTATCTAAAGATATGTATATTGTCCCACCATCAAAACTGATCGATGAAATTCCATACGCAATGAAGTCATTTGAATCATAATAAAATATCTCTTCATTAGGTAATCGCCTAGTGAAGAGATATTTTTATGTTTTAAATTATTACGATTTATCATATGGAGCCTGACTTGATAAATTCACAGGCAAATCGCACGAAGACTCAAAAATCAAATAAAAAAAAGCGCAAATTCTTTAAAATTAAGAATTTGCGCTCTTTTTAATATATTATTCTTCTTCGTTATCTTGTTCTTCGATATCTTCATTTACACGTTCAATGAAGTCTTCTCTTAAGTCTTCTTTTCCATCATGCTCTTCAGTATCTTCTGTACTTACAGTTTCTTCTAATACGCCTTCTACTGGAGATTCTGCTATTTCATCTTCATCCGGCTCAACTTTTGCAACTGTTGCAACGTGTTGATTTTCGCCTAAACGGATTAATCTAACACCTTGTGCGCTTCGTCCGTTTTGAGAAATATCTGACACATGAAGTCTAATTATTACGCCTGAGTTGGTAACAATCATTAAATCTTCATCACCTGTAACAGTAGTAATGCATACAAGCTCGCCATTTTTCTCAGTTAGCGTAGCAGTCTTAATACCTTTACCGCCTCTATTAGAAATACGGTATTGATCTGCTGATGTACGTTTACCGTAACCTTTTTCAGTTACAATTAGGATTTCATCTTGATGCTCTTCATCAGTGATGTCTAACCCTATTACTTCGTCACCTTCTCTTAATGAAATACCTCTTACACCTGCTGCTGTTCTACCTAATGGGCGTAATTTAGTTTCATCAAATCGAATTAATGAAGCATGTTTCGTACCGATGATAACTTCTTTCGTACCATCCGTCAGTCTAACCGCTATTAGTTCATCGCCTTCTTTAAAGTTGATGGCAATCTTACCATTTTTGTTTATACGTGAGAAATTAGATAGTTTCGAACGTTTAACAGTACCATGTTTAGTAGCAAATACTAAGAAGTTTTCTTCGCTTGAAAGATCCTTAACTGCTATCATTGTACTAATCATTTCGTCTTTATCAATTTCTAAAGCATTCACAATTGGTAAACCTTTAGACTGTCTAGACATTTCTGGAATTTCATAACCTTTAAGTTTGTATACACGGCCTTTATTCGTAAAGAATAAGACGTTATCATGTGTACTTAACGTCACTAATTGGCTAACAAAGTCATCTTCTATAGTATTCATACCTTGTACACCTCGACCGCCTCTGTTTTGAGAACGGTATGTAGAAACTGGTAATCGTTTAATATAGTTATTATGACTTAATGAAATCACGATTTGTTCTTCTGGGATTAAGTCTTCATCTTCAATTTGATCAAGACCAGCTGCCGTTATTTCAGTACGACGTTTATCACCATATTTATCTCTAATTTCAGTGATTTCTTCTCTAATGATTTCAAGTAACTTTTCTTCATCATTTAAAATCGCTTTTAATTCTTCAATAAGTTTAAGTAAGTCTTGATATTCATTTTCGATTTTGCCACGTTCTAATCCAGTTAAACGACGTAAACGCATATCTAATATCGCTTGAGCTTGTCTTTCTGATAAGTTAAAGCGATTTTGCAAACCTTCCATCGCTTCTGAATCACTTTGTGCTTCACGAATTAATGCAATGATTTCATCGATATGGTCTAACGCTATTCTTAAACCTTCAAGAATATGTGCTCTATCTTGTGCTTTTTTCAAGTTATATTTCGTACGTCTTGTTACGACTTCTTTTTGGTGTTCTAAGTAA
Organism: Mammaliicoccus vitulinus; assembly: GCF_029024305.1. Classification (NCBI taxonomy): domain Bacteria; kingdom Bacillati; phylum Bacillota; class Bacilli; order Caryophanales; family Staphylococcaceae; genus Mammaliicoccus; species Mammaliicoccus vitulinus. The sequence continues at coordinate 11,015 of NZ_CP118974.1, read as the reverse complement.
TGGAATAGTATTGGGCGTAAGCCTAATAATTTAGGTTTACCGTCTACTAAAGCAATCATATTTACACCAAATGAAGTTTGTAATGGCGTTTGTTTATATAAATTATTTAAGATAACATTCGCATTAGCATCTTTTCTAACTTCAATAACGATACGAACGCCGACTTTTAAGCTTGTTTCATCTCTTAAGTCTGTAATACCTTCAATTTTCTTATCGCGTGCTAACTCAGCAATTTTTTCAATTAATCTTGCTTTGTTAACTTGGTAAGGAATTTCACTTACTACGATACGCTCTTTACCGTTCTTCATAAGTTCTATTTCTGAACGGGCTCTCATGATGACTGAACCACGACCAGTTTCGTAAGCACGTCTAATACCACTTCTACCCATAATTAAACCAGATGTTGGAAAATCAGGTCCTTGAACAATGTCCATTAAGTCATTCGTTGTAATTTCTGGGTTATGGCTTAATGCCAATACGCCGTCAATAACTTCGTTCAAGTTATGAGGTGGTATATTCGTAGCCATACCAACAGCTATACCTGAAGTACCATTTACTAATAAGTTAGGGAATCTTGCAGGTAAGACTACCGGCTCTCTTTCATTACCATCATAGTTATCTTGGAAATCAATTGTATCTTTGTTTATATCTCTTAATAATTCACCTGTAATTTTAGACATACGTGCTTCTGTATAACGCATTGCAGCAGCACCATCGCCATCCATAGAACCAAAGTTACCTTGGCCATCTACTAATGGATATCTATAACTAAAGTCTTGTGCCATACGCACCATTGCTTCATAAATAGATGAGTCACCATGAGGGTGATACTTACCCATTACGTCACCAACGATACGTGCAGATTTTTTATAAGGTTTATCTGAAGTCATACCTTGATCATTCATACCATATAATATACGTCTATGAACTGGTTTCAAACCATCTCTAACATCTGGTAAAGCACGAGATACAATTACGCTCATTGCATAATCTAAAAATGACTCTTTCATTTCTTTACTGATGTTACGTTCAATAACTCTTGATTGTGGTATTTCAGCCATTAATCATATCCTCCTTAAATCGTAAATAATGCTTTATATATCTAACGTTGCGTATTCGGCATTTTCTTCAATAAATTGACGACGAAACTCAACAACATCTCCCATAAGCATTTCAAAAGTTTCGTCAGCTTCTATCGCATCAGTTAGTGTTACTTGAAGCATTGAACGATGTTCAGGATTCATTGTTGTATCCCACAATTGATCAGCATTCATCTCTCCAAGACCTTTATAACGTGCTATAGATAATTTTGGTGTTGAGCTAAGTTCTTCTTTTAATTTATCTAGTTCTCTATCGTTAAATACGTAATATTTTTTCTTACCTTGTTCTACTTTGTATAAAGGTGGTTGTGCAATATACACATATCCCGCTTCAAGAAGTGGTCTCATAAATCTGTAGAAGAATGTTAATAATAACGTTCTAATATGAGCACCATCGACATCGGCATCCGTCATAATAACTAATTTATGATATCTTGCTTTACTAATATCAAATTCTCCACCAATACCTGTACCAAGACCCGTAATCATTGCACGTATTTCATTGTTACCTAAGATTCTATCTAAACGTGCTTTTTCAACGTTTAAAATTTTACCTCGTAAAGGTAATATTGCTTGTGTTCTAGAGTCACGACCTAATTTCGCAGACCCCCCGGCAGAGTCACCCTCAACGATATATAGTTCACATTCTTCAGGTTTCTTACTTGAACAGTCAGCTAGTTTACCCGGTAAACTCGAAACTTCTAAAGCTGATTTACGTCTCGTAACTTCTCTTGCTTTTTTAGCAGCAAGACGAGCTCTAGACGCCATAACACCTTTATCAACAATAATTCTCGCAACATTTGGGTTTTCTAATAAGAATCTTTCAAATAGTTCAGAGAAAAGTTTATCAACAATTTGACGTACTTCTGAATTACCAAATTTAGTCTTAGTTTGTCCTTCGAACTGAGGATCACTATGTTTGATTGATACAATAGCTGTCATACCTTCACGTACGTCTTCACCAGATAGCTTCTCTTCGCTCTCTTTAAGAAGTTTATTCTTCAGTCCATAACTATTAATAACACGTGTTAAAGCACGTTTAAAACCATCCTCATGAGTACCACCTTCATAAGTATGAATGTTATTGGCATACGTAAGTAAAGTTGTAGCAAAGCCACTGTTATGTTGAATTGAAATTTCAACTTCTACATCCTCTTTACTATCATGAATGTAAATTGGTTCATCATATAATACTTCTTTAGATTTATTTAACATTTCAACGTAAGATTTAATACCGCCTTCATAGTGGTAAGAATCTTCTTTAATGTTTTCTTCGTCTCTTTCATCTCTTAATGAGATTTGAATACCTTTGTTTAAAAATGCAAGTTCACGAATACGCTTTTGTAATGTTTCATAGTCGTATTCAGTTGTTTCAGTAAAAATTTCTTTATCTGCTTTAAAGCGAATAGCTGTACCTGTATGATCTGTGTCGCCAATGACTTTCAAATCAAAAGCTGGTACACCTCTTTCGTATGCTTGATGATATATTTTATTATTAAGGTGAACGTAAACTTCTAGTTCAGAAGATAGTGCGTTTACGACAGATGATCCAACACCATGCAGACCACCAGATACTTTGTATCCGCCACCGCCAAATTTACCACCAGCATGAAGAACGGTTAATATAACTTCTACAGCAGGACGACCCATTTTCTCTTGAATATCTACAGGTATACCTCTACCATTATCCGTTACTTTAATCCAGTTATCTTTTTCAATCACAAGCTCTACATGATCTGCATATCCAGCTAATGCTTCGTCAATACTGTTATCAACAATTTCCCAAACTAGATGATGTAAACCTCTTGCAGCTGTAGAACCGATATACATACCAGGGCGTTTACGGACTGCCTCTAAACCTTCTAATACTTGTATCTGATCTGCACCATAACTTGTACCGTTATTTTGTTCTGACACGTATTTCCACCTTCACTTTCATCTACTCAATAATATTGCCTTTAGATACATTAAATACCTTGGCATCTTTCATAATCTCATGTTCAATTCCATCAACAGATGTAGTCGTAACAAATGTTTGTACCTTTTCTTGAATAGTACTTAATAAATGGGTTTGTCGTTTATCATCAAGTTCACTCAACACGTCATCTAATAATAATATTGGATATTCCCCAACAACTTGATTAATCAACTCAATCTCTGCAAGCTTTATAGATAATGCTGTTGTACGCTGTTGTCCTTGCGAACCATAAATTTGTACATTCATGTCATTAACATGAAAGCTAATGTCGTCTCTATGCGGCCCAAATCTTGCACTTCCACGCTCAATCTCTTTATCCATAGATTCATTAAGCAACTCGCAAAAAGCATTTTTCAATTCAGATACATTTTGATGTGTTTCAGCCAGTTTTATATTAGGTTCGTACTGAACCTGTAAACTTTCTTTTTCACTCGTTATACCTTGATGAATAACTTCTGCAATTTTTTGTAATTCACTAATAAAATGTGCACGCTTCAAAGTTACATTTGCTGCCGCTTCTGAAAATTGTTCATTGAATACTTCTAACATTGTTCGATCTTTCATTCTCCCAATTTGTAATTGCTTGAGGTAATGATTTTTTTGTTTAAGTAATCTCTGATAATTAGATAAATGATTTAAATAGACCGCAGACATCTGACCGAGTTCCATATCAATAAAACGTCGTCTGATTTGCGGGCTACCTTTTACAATATTCAAATCTTCTGGTGCAAACAATACCACATTTAAATGGCCAATATATTGTGTTAAACGACTCTGTTCTAGATGATTAACTCTCGCCTTTTTGCCCTTTTTAGTAATGATTAAAGAAATAGGCATAGTTCCATGACGATAACTTAGTTCACCTTCTATTTTACCATACTCTTCACCAAACTGTATGAGTTCTTTGTCATTTGAAGTTCTATGACTTTTAGCTAATGCTAAAGTATAAATAGATTCTAATAAATTCGTCTTACCTTGGGCATTCTCGCCAATTAATATATTAACATTTGAATTAAATTGAAGTGTACATTCATCATAATTTCTGTAATTGGTTAAAGTAAGCTTTTGTAGTATCATAATTTATTCGCTAAGATGGTTAATACGAAATTGACCCTCTGAAGGAATTTCGATTACGTCACCATCATGTAATTTTTTACCTCGACGAGTCTCACGTTCACCATTTATCAATACTTCTTCATCTTGGAGGAACCATTTAGCTTGACCACCCGTTCCAATGACGCCTTCGTTTTTTAGGAATTGACCTAAAGTTATATCGTCTTTAACTGAGATATCTTGTACCACTATCTTCACTCCAATCTTAATTAGTCATCTCTATATTATACCTTTTTTTTACTAAAAAATCATGTTTTTAAGCGCAATTCATTTTAAGATAAATAAATCTCCAAAAAATTTATATTTAAACTAAAAAAACATAGCTCACATTTGATAGCAAGCTATGTTTCATATTGTGAGCAAGATACTGAATCTCAAGCTCTTATTTTAAAATTTCTTTATCTTTTTTTGAGAATATTAATATTAAGCTAATTGACAGGAATGCTATTCCCGCTAAAAATGGTATCGTTATAAATCCAAGTCCATTGATATATTCTGATGAACATGGCACGCCTTGTGTACATGGTTTGATTTCAGCAAACCATGGTACTTTTTGTTCTAAATAGTGCCACGTTGATATTAACAGCCCGATTATTGAAAATGGTAGTGCTATTTTTTTAACGTTACCATCATTTTGGAATGAGCCAATACCTAATATGATTACTAAAGGATACATACATATTCTTTGATACCAACATAATGTGCATGGTACAAATCCTTGTATTTCACTAAAATATAAGCTACCTAACATAGCAACTAAAGCTATTACCCAGGAAATAAATAGTGCATATTGTTGCTTCAAATATATCACCTATTTTTATTTATTTTTCTTTTCGATTGCTTGATCGATTGCTTTGGATACTTTGTCGTAATCCATTGGATCTGCTAACACTTTACCATCTACAATTACTGTTGGTGTTATGTCTATGTCATATTTATTCGTTAAATCAGAATCGTTTTTCATTTGTTTATATGATTCTGAATTTCTATCTTTCACTAATTTCATAATTTGATCTTTTTTAGATTGATTGATATCTAAACCGTCTATTGCTTTTTTCACTACTTTTAAATCTAACCATTCGTCATCCGTTTCAGCATTATGATCATCTGGTTGTGCTTCAAATAATGCTCTATGATAATCCCAATACGCATCTGGTGCTATTTTATACACAGCGTGCGCAGAAGCGCCCCCTAATTCAGAACCTTCACCGTGGAATGGTGCATTAACGAATCTATATTCAACTTTATCTTTGTCGATATAATCTTTTTCAATTTGATCCATGTAATTTGTTTCGAATGCTTTACATGCTGGACATTTAAAATCCCCAAATTCTATGATTTGAACTTTAGCTTTATCTTTTTTATGTGTTGGATTATCTTTTGTATCTTTGGATAAATCTGTTGCTTTAACAGTTCTATCAAATAGACTTTCTTCTTTGTTGTCACTTCCGCTTCCACCAAACACAACTAGTAATACGATACCTACGACAACAACAACTATTGCTATCATCAGAAACATTATATTACTATTACTATTTTTATTCGCCATATTAACCCCTCAATCTCTATAGTTGATACTATAAATTTTATACTATCATTCAGAGAATTTCTATATTATTCCACAAAAAATCATTAAGGTTTTGTGACAAATTAGCTATTTATAAAGTTTTTAAAATTATTTAGTAATATTTAATGCGTTTTTTAAATTTTTAATGATACCTTTTTCATACGTAAGCACACTACCGCGATAAGTTTTAGCAGCAAATACAAGTAACACGATGCTCGTAATAACTGATATAACGATCCCTAAAATTAAATGCCACTCAGGCGTTGTTTCTGAAGTTGTTCTCAATAACATAACCATTGGCGACAACAATGGAATAAAGCTCGTCACTTTAACAAGCATTGTATCAGGATTAGAAATACTAAATATCGCAATATAAAATGCACCTAATGATACAAATGTTACGGGCATCATAGATTGAGCAAGATCTTCTATACGGCTCGTTAAGGCCCCTAGAATAGCCGCTAATGAAATATAGGATATAACCCCTAAAATTAAGTATACTGCACCGTAAATGATGATTCTCGTCGTCTCAGGGCCATACTCTACACCAGCTGATTCGAATAGACCTTTTAAATCAAATGCAAAGATACTAATCACAATCGCGAGAATGATAAAGAAGATTTGAGTAAATGCGACAGCTATAATCGCTAATATTTTAGCTGAAACATGTATTGACGGCTTCACACTTGTTATGATCATTTCAATCACACGAGTCGTCTTTTCAGTCGCAATCTCGGAACCAATTTGGTTAGCATAATTGATCGCTATGAAGAATGATAAGAAGATAATGATATAAACGACCGCAGTATTTAAAGCTTGAACTTTCGGGTTAATATCACTCGTTTGCTTTTCATCACTAGATTTAATTTCTTCTGTTTTTACGTCACTCGGCGTATTTAATGTTTTTAAATCGTCTTCTGATAAGTTTAATTTTTGTGCTGTTAATGATGATTGCATTTGGCTAAGCGTTGATTGTAACCTCATCTTCTCGCTTTCACTAACACTACCCTTTTCGTAGATTGTACCGTCTACTTTTTCACCTTTCACATTAACTTGAATGAGGCGTTTATATTTTTTATCTTTAACGCCCTTTTTACCTTTTTCCAGTGAGACTTTTTCGACTTTTTTAATATCATCACTTTGTTTATATTGTTTCTCTAACACGTTGTAAATCATGTCGTTATCTGTTTGTATCGCGACTGTTTTACTACTGTTATCAAATAAATCAATAATTTTATCAACATTGCTTAATGCAAAAATAAAAATCATAAAAATAGCTGTCATAATAATAAACGACTTACTCTTTACTTTTTGCATATACGTTAAATTAAAAGTTGGCCAAAATTTATTCATGTTTTTCACCCACCTTAGCAATAAAGATATCGTTAAGTGATGGTTCGGCTACTTGGAATCGTTTAAGATATCCTAATTTCGTAACGTTTTGATAAATATTTTCAGCATATGATTCATCAGAAATTGTGAATTTAACGCCTTTTTTAGTCATTTTGAAATCTTCAACGCCTTCAAAGTCTTTTAAGAATTCAAAATCATGTTCACCTTCGATGAAAATATCTTTCTTACCGAAATCATCTTTAACATTGTCTAAAGAACCTGACACAATCGCTTTTCCTTTACTCATTATGCAAATATAATCACATAATTCTTCAACATGTTCCATCCTATGCGAACTAAATATAATCGTCGTACCTTGTTCTTTAAGGTCTTTAACGGCTAATTTTAGTAATTCAACGTTTACTGGATCTAGTCCACTAAACGGTTCATCTAGAATCAATAGTTCAGGCTTATGAATGATTGCTGCAATTAATTGAACTTTTTGCTGGTTCCCTTTTGATAATGCTTCAATCTTTTTTTCTTTATTTTCAAACGCATCAAATCTTTTCAACCAATAGTCTAATTCAGTTGCAATGTCTTTTTTCTTCATCCCTTTTAATTCTGCTAAATATTGCACTTGCTCCCAGACTTTAAGTTTTGGATGCAATCCTCTTTCTTCAGGTAAATAGCCAATTTTATTCGTCATAGAATAGTCAATTGGCTCGTCATTAAAAGTAACAACGCCTGTTGTTTTAGGTAATAAACCTAAAATCATGCGAAATGTTGTTGTTTTACCTGCACCGTTTCCACCTAAAAATCCATACATTGTGCTTTTTGGAACTTCCAAGTTAACATCATGTACTGCAGTAAAGTCGTTAAACTTTTTTGAAACATTTTTAATAATTAATGTCATAACTTTTACTCCTTTTTATTGGGTCGTATTTCTGAAACATCTATATTTTCATCATCTTCAAATATAAATAATTCGTCTATAGATACTTCAAATACTTGTGAAAGCTTATGTGCCAATACTAATGTCGGATTAAATTTGTAACGCTCAATAGAATTAATCGTCTGTCTCGACACGTTGACTAAACGAGATAACTCGCTTTGCGTCATCTTTCTATCCGTCCGATATTCGTAAACTTTATTTTTCAATCGATCACTTCCTGTCAAGTTAACTTTACAGTAAAAGAATATGGATTATATGTCAAGTTGGCTTGACATATATAAACAAAAAAATAAGAAACTCTCAAAATTCCAGAGAGTTTCTTTAAATTTTTACTAATATGTTCTAATTGGTAAAATCAGTTGAATAACTGTTTCATCACCTTTTGGCTTGAGAATAAATGGTCTCATCGTGCCAAAGAATTCCACTTGCACTTCATCATTATCAATTGCTTTTAATGCATCCATCATATATTTAGAATTGAATGATATTTTTAGTGATTCCCCTTCAACATTATCAGTAGCTACATCTTCTTTAACCGTACCAATTTCTGGCGAAGTTGAAGATAATTCTAACTTATCTGCATCCGTTGATAATTTAATGACGTTATTTCCACCTTCACGTGCTAATAATGATGCACGATCAATAGCATGATAAAACTCACTATTGTTTATAGTTAATTTAGTTTCATAGTTTTCTGGGAATAATCTCGTAGTATCAGGATAGTTTCCTTCAAGTAAACGAGAAATAAAGTTAATATGACCAACTTTAAATAACACTTGGTTACTAGCAAAGAAAATATTGATATCTTCTTCAGAATCAGAAACGATTTTATTTAATTCCGATAAAGCTTTACCTGGAATAATGACATTCTTATCTTCGATCTCTTCATCTTCAAGTTTTAATTTTCTTAATGCAAGTCTGTGTGAATCTGTTGCAGTACAGGTCAATTCATTATTTTGGATTAACCAGTTAACACCTGTTAATACTGGGCGTGTTTCTGAGGTGGACACTGCAAAGTTCGTTTGTGCGATAATGTTCTTTAATACTTTGATTGGTAATTTGATTGCATCATCTTCAGAAACTTGTGGTAATAGTGGATATTGATCTGGATCTAAACCACTGACATTAAATTCAGAATGTCCTGAAGTGATAAGTGTCTTGAATTGCTCGTTAGTTGATAGATTTACTGTTTTACCTGGTAATTTCTTAACAATATCTACAAAGAAACGTCCTGGAAGTACAACAGAACCTTTTTCTTCTATATCTACAATCTTTTCACCATCAATATTTTGGTTGATTGTTATTTCAATCGATATCTCTGAGTCTGATCCTGTTAATATGATGCCTTTATCTGTTGCATCGATTTTGATTCCTGTAAGTATCGGTAATGTAGTTCTTGGTGAAATTGCTTTTAATGTATCATTCAATTGATTAAGAAAGTAATCTCGTTGAATTGTAAATTTCATAACTTATAAAACTCCTTCCAGTCGTTATATATTTAATTATATATCTTTTAAAATCATAGTAATAGTCATAGGGGCTGTGGATTGGTGGATAAGCGCCTTAAAAACGTGATACGAAAGTTATTCACATGTTAATAAACTGTGTACGAATGTGCACAACTTATCCACATTATCCACGGATTTGTTTTTCTAGTTGTTGTAAATCAGTTTTGAGTTCTGGATTATTTTCTAAATCTTTTCTGATTTTTTCGTGTGCATGAATCACTGTTGTATGATCTCGACCACCAAATTCTTCACCAATTTTAGGTAAAGAGAAATCCGTTAGCTCTCGAGATAGATACATTGCAATTTGTCTTGGATACGCAATAGATTTTGTACGCTTTTTAGCAGCAAAGTCTTCTATTCGTATGTTATACATTTTACCAACGACTTGCTGAATATCTTGAATTGTTATTTTAGTAGATCTTGGTGTTGAAATAATATCTTTAAGCGCTTCAGCAACTAAATCAGTATTAATAGGTTTATTTCTAAGTTTAGAATAAGCTAAAACTCTTGTTAAAGCGCCTTCTAGTTCACGAATGTTAGATTGAATAGAATTTGCGATGTAAGTTAGTGCTTCTACTGGTAAATCAAGATTTTCTTCTTCAATTTTCTTTTGTAAAATAGCCATTCTTGTTTCAAAATCAGGTGGCGTAATATCTACAATCAAACCCCATTCAAAGCGCGTTCTTAAACGATCTTCTAAAGTTGGAATTTCTTTAGGTGGACGATCACTAGAAATAACAATTTGCTTTTTATTTTGGTGTAAATCGTTGAATGTATGGAAAAATTCTTCTTGAGTTTGTTCTTTCTTTTGAATGAATTGAATATCATCTATTAATAAAACATCGATATTACGATACTTGTCTCTAAAGCTTTCAGTATCATTTTTTCGGATAGACTTAATAAATTCATTTGTAAATTTCTCACTAGATGTATATAGTACGTTCGCATTTGGATTCTGTTCAAGTACATAATGGCCAATTGCATGCATTAAGTGCGTTTTGCCTAAACCAACACCACCATATATAAATAGTGGATTATAAGCATTGGCTGGTTCTTCAGCGACAGCTAATGAAGCAGCATGCGGGAACTGATTACCCGGACCGATAACAAATGTATCAAACGTGTTGTTACTATTAAGTTGGCTGTTTATTACTTCTTCATGTTCTTCGGTTACTTTTGATCTTTTCGGCTTTTCAGCGAAATCTTCACTTTGCAAATCTTCTTCTGAAATAAATTTAACTTGAACCTTGTCTCCAATGACATCATAGATGAAATTAATGACATGTTCATGATATTTATTGGTTAACCACTCAGCAACAAAAGGACTTTGTGCAACAACGATTGCACGATTACTATCTATTTGATGTAAGTAAGTGCCTTTGAACCAAGTATTATAACCAGCAGAAGCGATTTGATCTTCAGCAATAGATAACACTTGCTCCCAAATTTCTTCTTTTGAATTCAT